>JBCBBY010000049.1:0-29640 GCA_038531195.1 Pseudomonadota bacterium | reverse complement strand
GACTTTAGGATACAGCGCTGAAGACCAACAGAAACTACGAAGCGAAAATGTCATTTGAACCTCCCCTGAAGGGCGCTTGCATCGGAACATCCTGACCCAACAAAGGCGAGAAAACATTGAGGATCGCCCCGCGGGCTTTCATATGCGCATCAACCAACATATCTTTGGCGGTGTTGACCGGACCACTCGGGATCCCATGGGCTTCGCAATCGCGCAGAACGTCCGCCATGGATCGCTGACTTGTCCATTCGCCAATCAGCTGATCAAGTTCCAATTGGTTCTCGCCGCGCGCATCATGCGTTGCATAGCGTGGATCACTGGCCCAAGGCTTATCCATCATGGTCGACAGGCGCGCGAACAAAGTGTCTTGATTGGCCCCAATGATGACCATCCCGTCACTGCAGGGGTAGGCCCCAGATGGGGCGATGCGCGGGAGAATTCCACCGGTTCGTTCGCGCGTATGGCCGCCCAAGGCGTATTCGGGCAGCAGGCTTTCGACAAAGGCCATCACGCTTTCATAGATCGCGGCATCGACCACTTGGCCACGCCCCGACTTCTCGCGGTGAAACAGGGCCATCATGGTCCCAAGCGCAGCAAATGTCCCGGTCATTGTATCCCCCAGACTGACGCCCGCGCGCGCCGGAGGGCGATCTGCTTCGCCAATCAAGTATCGAAGCCCCCCTTTTGCTTCACCAACACTCGCATAGCCGCCTTTATGGCTTTCGGGCCCGGTTTGCCCGTAACCGGAGACCCGAGTGATCACCAGGCGCGGGTTGATCTGATGCAAGACTTCGGGGCTCAGGCCCCATTTTTCGAGCGTGCCGGGTCGGAAATTCTCGACCAAAACGTCGGCCGTGCTGACCAGGCGCTTGAGGATCTCTTGCCCCTTTTGCAGTCTCAAATTCAAAGTCAGCGACTTTTTGTTTCGCGCGATAATGGCCCAGAAGACGCTTTCTCCATTCACCTTCACCGCGCCCCAATCACGGGCGGGATCGTGCCGGTCCGGGGCTTCAACCTTAACCACTTCCGCGCCAAAATCGCCGAGCAATTGACCACAAAATGGGCCGGCGATGAGTTGTCCTAGTTCGATAACGCGGAGGCCTGAGAGCGGCGCTTGTACAATCGGTTCTGTCATTCCCTCTCCATGCCCGTTAAACAGGGCTCATGACAAGACGTATCGATATCGTAGAAGTCGGCCCGCGCGATGGATTGCAGAATGATCCAGCCGATCTCAGCACCGACCAGAAACTCGAATTCATTGCCCGATTGGAAGATTGTGGCGTGCAGCGTATGGAATCTGGGTCGTTCGTTTCACCCCGCGCGGTGCCGAAAATGGCCGATAGCGGGGATGTGTTTCGCGGTCTCGACAGGACTAAACCGGTGCGCCACATCGCGCTTGCGCTTAATGAAAAGGGCGTAAGACGGGCGATTGACGCTAAGGCGGATGAAATCAATTTTGTTCTCGTTGCGGGCGAAGGGTTTGGAGAGCGCAACCAACGGATGACGCCGCAACAAAGCGCCGATATGCTCGCGACGTGCGCGCCGCTGGTGCATGACGCTCAGATCCCTCTATCCGCGACCATTTCTGTGGCCTTCGGTGATCCTTACTCGGGTGAAGTCGATCCAGCGGTTGTCGCCAATCTCGCCGCGCAAGCGCAACGCGCAGGCGCGGCGGAAGTTGGATTGGGAGATACAATCGGCGTCGCCACGCCTTGGGACGTCCGCAAGGTCGTCGACCGCGTGCGGATGGAGGCGCCTGACGTCTATCTACGCCTTCACTTTCATGACACGCGCGGCGCCGGTTTAGCTAACGTGGCCGCCGCGGTCGAAGCTGGCATTGATGTCATCGATGCAAGCTGCGGTGGCATTGGCGGGTGCCCGTTTGCACCGGCGGCGACGGGGAATGTCGCGACCGAAGATGTCGTCTATATGCTCGAGCGCGCCGGCTACAAAACCGGTCTTGATCTTGGGAAGCTCATCGAGACAGCACATTGGCTGGAGACAGTATTGGGCCATCCTGTCAGCTCAAGCCTCAGCAAAGCTGGTGGATTTCCTTAATAGGGCCTGTCCCCATTGACCGTGGCGCGGCGCATATGGCGGCGCTGCCCAGGATAATCATTCAAGGCATAGTGCCAGCAACAGCGATTGTCCCAGAAGGCGACAGCGCCTTGGCTCCAGCGAAACCGACAGGTGAAACGCTCATCGCGCGAATGGTCAAACAGGAAATTCAAGAGCGGTTTACTCTCGCGCTTGGTCATACCTGCAAACCTCAACGTAAATGCCGGATTGATATAGAGACCCTTGCGCCCTGTTTCCGGATGCGTCCGAACAACGGGATGTTCGTATTCTGGCGCATCGTTCGCGGTTTGCGATTGCATTGATTGTCGAGCCTGCGCCGACTGGCCTCTTGCGCTGTACTCACGGCTGGCTGAGTGAATGGCGTTCAGGCGCCCGAGCATCTCTTTCATGCCATCGGATAGAGCTTCATAGGCAGCGATCTGATTGGCAAATAACGTGTCGCCGCCGAATTTGGGGATCTCAACCCCGTACAAGATCGATCCCAATGCAGGCTCTTCTAGAAACGACATGTCAGAATGCCAGCCGCCGCCAAAATTGAGTTTGTCCTCGGGCTCCTTAATGATCTCGAGCAATTCTGGATGCCCATCCATACCCTGCACATAGGGGTGGACGTTTAGCGTCCCAAAGCTGCGCGCGAAGCGTTTCTGGGCCTCGGGGCTCAATCCGTTTTGGTCTCTGAAAAAGATCACATGGTGGTCGAGAAAGGCCTGATGGATTTCTTCGAATTGCGCATTCGATAAGTCCGCGGCGAGATCGACCCCGCCAATCTCGGCGCCGAGCGCGCCAGCGACGGGGGTAACTTCGAGCGTGGATGACATGCAGTCAATCTACGCTCGAAATCGAGAGAGTCTATCTATTCCGCCGCGTCTTTCGGGAACAAACGGTCATAGAGATAAGAGAATTCGAGCGCTGTGCGTTGCGCCCGCGCCTTCTGGTTCGCCGCTGCAGAATGGCCGCCGTCAATGTTCTCATAATAGAGGAATGGCTTGCCAGCATCCTCGAACAGTTTCGCCATTTTGCGCGCGTGCCCAGGGTGAACGCGATCATCCTTGGTCGACGTCACGAAGAATGGCGTTGGATAGTCCACGCTCGCGTCGAAATTTTGATATGGCGAAATTGTTTCTAAGAAGGCACGCTCTTCGGCAATGTCCGGATCGCCATACTCATCGATCCAAGAGGCACCAGCGAGCAGCTTGTGATAGCGCAGCATGTCGAGCAGCGGCACTTGAACGACCACAGCATTCCAGAGATCTGGACGTTGGTTGAGCATGACGCCCATCAACAAGCCGCCATTCGAGCCGCCCATAATGCCGAGATGCTCTGGGCTGGTAATCCCATTCGCGACGAGATCCTCACCGACCGCAATAAAGTCATCATAGATCTTCTGGCGTTCGCCTTTGAGACCAGCTTGGTGCCAAGCAGGTCCGAACTCACCGCCGCCGCGTATATTGGCAACGACGTAAGCGCCGCCGCGCTCCAGCCACATCCGGCCGACACCGCCGCTATAGCTTGGGCGCATGGAGACTTGGAAGCCACCATAGCCATAAAGCAAGGTCGGTGTGCTGCCATCGAGCGTGATGTCTTCGCGGTGGACGACGAAATATGGAATCTTCGTACCGTCCGTGGACCTCGCTTCTTTCTGATGGACAACTAAGCCTTCCGCATCGAACTTAGATGGCAGTGACTTTAGGCTCGCGGTCGTGTTCGTCTCAGCATCGAAGGTCAGCAAACTGTCCGGCGTGAGGTAGCCTTCATAATTTACGAAAACCACGTCCTCGTCAGCATCCGAAAAGGCGATGCCTGCTTGTCCAGTTCCTGGCAGCGGAACATCGGTCGTCGTCCAACCGGCTTCATCGCTATGCTCTAGACGAAGAATTTTGCCGGCGACATTGTCGTTGATCGAGAGCAATGCAGCAGATTTCGAAACCGCCACGCCGTTTACCGCTTGGCGCTTATTGGCGCGGAAAACGAGGTCGACTGGCGGCAATTCTTTAGTTTCCAAGAACTGCTCCAAATTGAACGCAATCAAGTCACCCGTCTTGAAGTCCTGTTCGCCAACCGTCCAATCTTCTTGCAGAGTTACAAACTGCCAGCCTTCATAATCTGCGCCGAGTGAGGCCTTTTTCGGGATCGGGAATGCGGTCGCTTCGCCGTCTTCGAGCACGTAATACGTTCGGGTAAAGAAGGTATCGGATTCGACGGCGCCATAAATCATCGTTCCGTCTTCCAGCTCACTCGCCCACGGCCAGATGCCGACATCCGTCTTGTCGCCCGCATAGAGCTCGACCGCATCTTCCAAAGCTTCGCCGCGTTTCCAAAGGCGAACAGAACTCGGATAACCTGACTCTGTGAGCGTCGATCCATCGCCGCCCCAATCAGTGCCGACGAGAACGGTGTCATGGTCGATCCATGCGACACCCTGCTTGGCCTCGGTGGTTTCGAAGCCGTCTTCAACGAATGACAAAGTGTCGAGGTCAAACTCGCGATTAATCACCGCATCTTTGCCGCCATCGGAAAGCGATACGAAGCAAAGCGTCTTTTCGGCCCCTTTAGGCTTGAAACAATTGGCGCCTTTAAACACCCAGTTCTTGTCTTCGTCCGCTGCCAGCTGGTCGAAATCGAGCACGGTTTCCCACTCTGGCGTGTCGGTTTTATAGCTTTCCAAAGTTGCGCGCCGCCAAAGGCCGCGCACATTGGTCTCATCCTGCCAGAAATTATACACCATGCCGCCCCGCACGGTGCCGTACGGAATGCGGTCATTCGACGTCGCCAGTTCCATCGCCTTGGTGAAGTTGTCTTCGTAGACAGAGTAGCTCTCAATATCAGCGAGCGAGCGATCATTCTGGGCGTTCACCCAAGCCAGAGCCGCTTCGCCCTCGACCTCTTCCATCCATAAATAGGGATCGACTTCTGGGGCTTCACTCATCGTTTCGGTTTCTACAATCTGGCTTGTTTCAAGTTCGGGTTCTGGGATTAGGTTGGTGTCTTCTGTCGGGGTTACGCAGGCCGATAACACGGCACTTGCCGCAACAGCAGAAAGGGCAAAACGCATCACTTCTCTCATTGATTTGGAGAAGGGTTTAGCGCCGTGAAGCGCTAGGACAAGTCAAACTTTGCGTGAATGCCGCCTCTATCCGGAAGCTTTGCCGGTTGATTGCCGAATGATGAGTTCGAAGTCGAACACTTCTTCCAAGCCGTTATTATCGTCGGAATTCATCAACCGCTCGGCTGCGCGGCGGCCCATCTCTACGACCGGTTGCCGAATTGTCGTCAATGGCGGCCAAACCGCGGATGCAAGACGCGTATCATCATAGCCTGCCACTGAGATTTGCGACGGGACTTGCAGGCCTGCCGCCATAACTGCGGTCATCGCGCCGACAGCCATGTCATCGTTCGCCGCAAAGATGGCCGTCGGTTTCGGATCTACCTCGATGAGTTTGCGGGCAGCTTCCAATCCGGAGCGCAGCGAATAATCACCTTCCGCAATCAATTTGGGAGAAACTTGTAGTCCAGCCTCGTTCAGCGCGTCGAGATAGCCTTCATGACGCCCTGTCGAAGCATTATGGCCGGCAGGTCCCGCGATGAAGGCGATGCGCGTATGTCCAAGCTCAACCAAATGACGAACCATTTCAATCGCCGCCAAACGATCATCTAGACGCATCACGGGCGTATTCTCCGGCTGCCGGGCGGGCGACAAGCTGGCATAAGAGGTTCCATTATCCTTCAACAGCGCGAGAATATCTGGATCGTCACATAGTGGCGGTGTCAGGACGACGCCATCAGCACGCGAGGTCATCAAGAAACTCTGCAAACGGTCGAGAAAGTCCGGCGCATTGCGGTCCACCGGCTCCGGCAAAAGGAAATAGCCATTCGCCCGGCACGCTTCGTAGATCCCTGAATTCACTGCGGTAATATACTCGGGCACTGGGTTGTCATGCAGGTGGGCAATCAGGAATGATCGCGCCCCGGCAAGGCTTCGTGCCGCAGGATTTGGCCGATAACCAAGCTCTCGCGCGGCTTTCATCACCAATTCGCGTTTTGCCGGTCGCACATTCGGCTCATTGTTCAAAACGCGAGAGACGGTTTTGGCGGAGACGCCCGCCTTTTCGGCAACGTCATCGATGGTAATCGCGCGTGGGGGGCGGCTTAGGCCCATAAGTGATCTCCCAATGTTTCCCTTTTTGAAGCATTCCTGCGCGGAACGCAATCTTTCGGTGTGTGCTTGCCTGACCACGCATCGTTTCTGACATCAGAACTGGAAGTAGACAAATGGGGCGGCGTCGAGTGGATAGAGTGCCAGCAAGATGCCGGAAAGCGCCCCCAAACTCCCCCAATATATGCTCGGTTGGCGTAACACTGCGATGTTTTTTAAGCGCTTTATCGCACCTCTTCCTAATAAAGCGTCAAGCGCGATCAATGGGATGACGAGCCAAACCCATACACTGAGATGAGCGCCGCCGCCCTCGCGCAGGCCGAGGAAGGCCGACCAAATGGTGAGCATGTCGCCAAAACTCTCGGCGCGGAACGGCACCCAGGTGAGCAATACGAAAGCCTGTGTCGCGATCAGCCCTAGTCCAAATTTTAGCGCAATATCGCTTCTAAATGCCGCTTTTTGGAAGACGAGCGCAGCCCCATGCATGGCGCCCCAAGCGACAAATGTCCAAGCCGCGCCGTGCCAGAGCCCGCCCAGCAGCATCGTCGCCATGAGGTTGCGATAGGTCTTGAGTGTCGTCGTCCGACTGCCGCCAAGCGGAATATAGACATAGTCGCGCAGCCAGCTCGACAATGAGATATGCCAGCGGCGCCAGAAATCCTGAATAGACGGGCTCGAGTACGGATAGTCAAAATTCTTCGGAATATAGAACCCAAACCACCGCGCCACACCGATGGCCATGAGAGAGTAGCCTGCAAAGTCGAAATAAATCAGTCCTGCAAAGGCGAGCGTTGCGCCGATCAAAGCAAAATTCGACCAGGCTGCGAGATCCGTATCGCCCGCGACCAGTGCATCGCCATAAATAGGATCGACATATTGCGCGAGATTGTCAGCAATTCCCGCTTTGTAAGCCAAGCCGAGGAGAAAGGCGCGCAAGCCTGCAAAAAAGAGCGCGCTCGAGAGCTTTTTCTCGCGCTCCATTTGCGGAAAAAAGCTTGCTGCGCGAACGATCGGGCCGGCCACCAATTGCGGGAAGAAGGCGACGTAAAGTGCGACACGGCGCAGGCGGTGCTCGGGTTCAAGGTCGCCTCTCGCGACATCGACGATATAGGAGATCGCCTGAAAGACGTAGAAGCTAATCCCAACCGGCAGCAAGATATTGAGTGCGGTCCAGCCGGGATCGACGCCCACCGTTGCGAGCATGGCGCGGGCGCTGTCGGCAAAGAAACCGAAATATTTGAAGGCTGCAATAACCGAGAGATTGAAGGTAATCCCGACAATCAGAGCGAGACGCCTTGATTCGTCCCCGGGCCGACGCGTTGCGACATATTTCGCAACCGCCCAGCTGACTAAGATGACGGCGCCAATCAGGCCCAAGAACCGCCAATCCCACCAACCGTAAAAGATCGCACTCGCGACTAAGAGCAGGCTGAGCCGCTCTTCCTTATCTTGGAGAAGCCAATAGCCGCCGAAAATCGCGGCCAGGAAAATAAAGAACGTAACGTCAGTGAAGATCATGAGGTCTGCTCCAAGACTTCGACCGCGAGCAGTTCATCGACCAGCCATCGATTATAGATCGCGGTGCCGCTGTCCAAGAGGTGGCTCGGGTCAAACCAATGATCGCCAACAAGCGCACCCATGAGATTCGGGTCATTCGGAGAAATGCAGGCGTGCTCGATAAATTCGCCAGCGCAGAGGCCGTCCATATAAGCGCGTGAAACCGGATCCAGCGTCGGCGGTTGGTAATAACCGACTTCACGCACACCTTGGCGCATCAAACGTGCCTGTTGTTGGTAGCGGAACGAGCGCACCCATTGAGGGCCTTGAAATACCGACACAGCTTTTTGTTCCAGCGCCATGGAAGGTTGGCTTTTTGCGCGCGCCTCAACTTGCGGGTCATAAGCCGGCACCGCTTCGATGTGAGTGACGGCCTCACCGCCACCGATTAGACCGACATTGAGGACGTTCAAAGCGGTGTGCATGCCAAGGTAGGCGGTGTCCAAGAGACACCCTTTCGGGCCATCGCACGCCCCTCCTAGAATGCCAAAACTCGTCCAAGCGGACCGCGATAGATCAAACTGCTCAATCGCACGAGCGTTGAATTTGGAATTGCCAAACATGTACGCCGCGCGTTGGTCAAAATCGCGAGCGACCTCGACCATGACAATCTCTGGGACACGACCCGAGAGTTTAATGAACTGCTGGAGGTGCGCGTCGCGCTCAAGCACCGATGCCGCTTCGATTGAGAGATTAACTACGCGATGCGGATAGCCGCGTTCTCGCAGCGCTAAGGTCAAACGCTCAGGGTCAATTCCATTTCGAGAATAGCTCGCGCCCGTAAATACGATGAGCGGTGCGTCATCCCGTGTGGCTTGCACCACGGCTGCGTTCACGAAACGATCAAAATCCGTGGTGCGGCCAATCTGATTGGCAGCGGCGAGCGATTTCACCGCCATCGCCGTCAGGATGAGTCCAACAAAAAAAGCCGTTACGGAGGTAAATCGCGATCCCGCGACGGGCAGTTTTAGGCCATGCGCCAAGACCAAACCGAGTCCAGCTAAGACAAACAGGCTCCAATGCATGCTCAGACTTCCTCTCGCGCGGTGCAGAATGGGACGATCCCAACTCGCCTTACGGGAGAAGCAAATGCCTTGCCACTTCTTATTAGGGGTTATGCTGCATCTGGATCCGGGGCGTCATTTGCCATGGCGCGCATCATGAACAGCGGAATAGAGCCGCGTTCCGTCATGACCCAATCGAGCGGGATATCATGCGATTCTGCAGGCACAGCTTCAACTTCCTGACCAAAGAAAGCGAGCCCGCAAACAAAAACGCGCCCATTTTCGCGCAGCTTTGCGAGCGCCCGGTCATAATGCCCTTTACCATAACCAAGCCGATTACCATTGCGGTCGAAGGCCAAGAGCGGGGTAATGACCAAGGTTGGATTAACCAACGGAACCTCCGCATTTGGTTCCAATAAACCAAACGGGCGTTGCTCGAGCATGTCGCCGCGTTTGTAGGCTCGGTACACCATAGTGCCATCGTCCTGAACGCATGGCAGCGCGAGGTTGGCGCCCGCCGCGATCAGCTTGCTCATGAGCGGCTTGGGGTCAATTTCGCTGCCAATCGGCAGATAAACGGCCACGGTGGGACCGTAGCGTTCGAACAATTTCATTGGAAATTTGTCCGCCAGCGTCTCACCTGCGTCGGGATCTCGCGCCGATAGCTCCTCGCGGAGCGCTTTCATCTCGGTACGAAGCGCTGCTTTATCGATCATTAGGCGGGTTCCGTTTCTTCGACCGGCATATCTGCTAACCCGACCAGAGCGCGCGCATATGCCCGCGCAGAGAAAGGTTGTAGATCTTCGGCCTTTTCCCCCACACCGACAAAGTGGATCGGCAAAGCATGCGCTTCTGCGATGGCCACCAAAACGCCGCCTTTGGCGGTCCCGTCGAGTTTTGTCATGACGATCCCAGATACGTCCGCCGTATGACGGAAGGCTTCGACTTGGCTCAGCGCGTTCTGTCCAACGGTGGCGTCGAGCACGAGGATCACATCATGCGGCGCTTCTGGATCCAGCTTGCGCGTGACCCGCACGATCTTGGCAAGTTCCGCCATGAGTTCGGTCTTATTCTGGAGACGCCCCGCTGTGTCGACCAGGACAAGATCCAGATCCTCGGTCTTGGCTTTCTCGATCGCTTCATAGACTAGACCTGCTGCATCTGCACCCGGCGCTTTGGCCATAACTGGAATACCGGCCCGGTCGCCCCAGACGGTCAATTGCTCAATTGCGGCGGCTCGGAACGTGTCGCCCGCGACCAGCAGCGCCTTCGCGCCCTGTTCCTGTAGTTTCGAGGCGATCTTACCGATCGTGGTTGTCTTGCCGGATCCGTTTACGCCGACAAAGAGGACGACGCGCGGACGCGAGCCTTCTGAGAAGTCGACGATCTCTTCGCGCGGCGACATAATGGCCTCAATCTCATCGGCCAGCGCCAGTTTAATCTCTTCATCCGTGACGTCTTTATCCATCCGCGACTTTGCGAGATTTTCGACGATGCGCGCAGAGACTTTGCCGCCCATGTCTGAGGTCAGAAGGATGTCTTCCAGATCTTCCAGGGCTTCATCATCGAGCTTGCGCTGAGTAAACAGGCTGGTGATCGAATTGCCCATTTTGGACGAAGATTTGGCGAGCCCTGACGAGAGCTTGGAGAAAAATCCTGGCTCGACGACTTCTGCATAGGGATCTGGTTCTCCCCGAGCGATCGCAGCTTGGCGTTTGGCTTCGCGGCGCGCGCGTTCTTCGGCAAGCTGTTGGCGCAGCGCCTCGTCCGCGCGGCGTTGCTCAAGCAAGGCAAGTTCGGCTTTGGCCTTTTCTTCGGCGGCTCGGCGCGCGGCCTCGGCTTCGCGCGCGGCTTCGGCTTCCGCGGCTAAACGTTCGGCCTCGGCTTGCGCTTTGGCGGCTTCTTCAGCCGCTGCCACATCTGCTTCTGCGCGTTGACGTGCGGCTTCGGCCTCCGCTTCGGCTTTCAGACGCGCCGCGTCTCGGTCCGCTGCTTCTTGTGCCAAACGCGCCGCTTCAGCTTCTGCCTCTGCCGCCTCGCGTCTCTGACGTTCTTCCCAAGCGCGATTGGCTTCGGCGACTTTACGCTCAATCTCAGCCTGCTCTTCGGCTTTGCGAACGGCTTCTTCTTCCGCGAGGCGCGCAGCTTCCGCCTCTTCTGCTTGCTTGGCGGCAAGCTCTTCGGCAGAAAGCTCGGGCGCTTCCATCTCTGCGCCCGCCTGCAATGCTTCTTCTGTTTTCTTTTTCTTGCCGAACCAAAGGATCATAGGGCCTGAGCTTTCAATCGTGTTTCGTCATGTCCGATTATCCGCGCACGGATGGGGCGTCCAGCCTCAGCGCTGACATCGTCAAAGGTCACCGGCGTAAAGTCGGGTAAGCGTCCTGAGCGGTCGCGTTCAAGCAGGACCTCGATCTCGCGCCCGACATGACGATCGAGGTGCTTGACGAGCGCGCTTTGTCCCGCCGCGCGCAATTGCGTCGCACGGGCTTTGATAACCGATTTCTCAAGCTGCGGCATCCGCGCCGCGGGTGTCCCAGGCCGCGGGCTATATGGGAACGCATGCAGAAACGCGATCCCGCACTCTTCGATCAAACGAATGGAATTCTCGAAGGCGCCATCGGTCTCAGTTGGAAACCCCGCAATGATATCGGCGCCTAAGGCTAGGTCCGGTCGGATCCTGCGTAACCGGCTCGCCAGTTCAATCGCCTGTTCGCGAGAGTGGCGACGTTTCATGCGCTTCAACATGAGATTGTCGCCATGCTGCAGGCTCAAATGCATAAAGGGAGCGATGCGCGGATCGGACATGCTGTCAAACAGAGCTTCATCCATTTCGATCGCATCGATCGAAGATATGCGGAGTTGCTTCAGATCTGGCACCAGCTTCAAGATCCGCTGCACCAGATTGCCAAGCTGCGGTGTTCCGGGGAGATCGGCGCCCCATGATGTCAGATCAACACCGGTCAGCACCACTTCATAATGCCCGGTCTCAACCAAGCGTTGGACCATACGCACCACATCGCCCGCAGGGACGGAGCGAGAATTGCCACGGCCATATGGAATGATGCAGAACGTGCATCGGTGATCACAGCCATTCTGGACCTGAACATAGGCGCGCGCACGGCCGTCCATACCATCAATCAGATGGGCGGCGGTTTCTTGAACAGACATGATGTCGTTCACCCGCACTTTTTCGGTGCCGCCAAGCAAATCGACGGGCGCCCAGGTTTCCGCTTGCATCTTCTCGTGATTGCCGATGACCCGCGTCACCTCCGGCATCTCAGCGAACATGTCGGCATCAATCTGTGCGGCGCAGCCCGTGACGATGACCGGCGCGTCTGGATTGTCTTTCGCCGCCCGGCGGATGGTCTGACGGGCCGTTCGGACCGCCTCAGACGTCACCGCACACGTGTTGACGATAATCGCGCCTTCGAGCCCAGCCGCATCCGCATGCCCGCGCATGACTTCGCTTTCATAGCTGTTCAGGCGGCAGCCAAGCGTAATGACCTGCGAGGGCCTGGATCTGGGTTTGGTATCCGTCATGGGTTTGATCAGGCGATATCGCGCCAGATGCCTACAAAAACAAGGTGTCGCGGGCGGTTAGCGCGGTAATTAGGGTTTCCGGAAGCGGGCCAAGACCGGCAAGTGATCTGAACCAATCGACTCCAACACCCGCACTTCCACGAGTTGGAGTTCGCCATCATACATAATGTGATCGATCGGGATGCCGAGCATCCTTAGCCGAGTCGGCCAAGTCGCCGTCCAGCGCGGGTCGCCAGCGCGCTTGCCTGGCAGATCGCGAAAATGCGGCGCCCATGGGGTGAGATTAAAGTCCCCCATCATCATGAATGTTTCGGACTCTTCAGCGGCGGTGCTCGCGGCATCTAGCAGCGCTGACCGCGCTTTTAGACCTTCATTCCAAAGCGGCACCATGGCGTGGGCGAGCACCAGACGGGTCTGCTGCCAGTCGCCGCCGAGGTCTGCCACAATATAGGCCCTGCCCGCCGTGTCATCGCGGAGCGTGCGTTGACGGTCGGCGATTGGGATGCGCGACAATAGCGTGATCGGATTTCCCATTGGGCGCGGCATGTTCTCCCACGCGGCGTGCACAACATATTGATGGTTCGGGAAGGCGCTTCGATAGGAGTAATCTGTCATCCGGCTGACCGCTTCATTAATCGAAATCAGATCGGCGTCTTCACGCTCAGCCAAAGCGCTCAATGCGATCATCGCCTCGCGTCGCTCTAAAATATTGGCAGTGATCACGGTCAGGCATTCGCCAGGCGCGCAGTCCGCGGCGACCGGAGTTTCATATTTTGAAAACAGCAGGAGTGGCGCCCCCGAGACCAAAACTAATATCGCACCCGCAAACGCGAAGTAAGGACGAATAAAGGCGAGCGCTAAAGACGCGACGACGCCCGCAACCAAGACATGCGGAAGAAAACTCACTACCAGCTGTAGCGTCCTGATCTCTGGTAAAATCTGCGCCAACAAGCAAACCAGGCTGAAGCCATAGACGCCCGACGCGGCAAAGGTCAGCAGAGCTGACAGCCAAGAGGAGGCGCGCATTAAGTCTGGCATAAAAGTTTAAACCGTAAAGCTGTGCTCGAGTTCCACCGGTCCCGTCATAATAACGTGATCGGTTGTCTCGTCCCACTCTATGATTAACTCACCGCCATCAAGAATGAGTTTCGCTTTTCTGTCGGTTTTGTCGGCGCGTGCCGCACAGACCAGCGCGGCACACGCGCCAGTGCCGCAGGCTTTGGTTAAGCCCGCACCGCGCTCCCAAACCCGCAGGCGGATGGTTTGACGATCGATGACTTGCGCAAAACCTACATTCACGCCTTCCGGGAAGGTTGGATGCCATTCGACCAATGGGCCGATCGCTGGAATATCATAGGCGTCGACATCTTCGACGAAGAACACCGCATGCGGATTGCCCATGCTCACAACAGCCGGTTTGTAGAGATAGGGATCGTCCATCGGCCCGATTTTGACATCGACCCCGCGCACATCCATTTTTTCAGACAGCGGAATGTCTTCCCACCCCATCAAGGGCGAGCCCATATCGACGCTGACAAGGCCATCCTGGGTGCGTGCACCTTTGAGCAAGTCTGCTTCAGTCTGGATGCGAACCTCGTCTTTGCCAAGCTCTTCCAGCAATAGATGCGCGACGGCGCGGGTCCCGTTGCCACACGCTTTGACTTCGCTGCCATCAGCATTCCAGAACCGAAGGAAAGCGTCGGCGCGCAAATCGGACTCGATCGCCATGATCTGGTCGGCGCGCATGGTTTCGGCAATCTCACGCAGCTGCGCTTCGGACGGTGCAAATGAGCGGTCGCGCGCGTCAAACACGGCGAATGCGTTCCCGGCTCCGTTCATTTTCCAAATGCGCATGCTGTCCCCTGGGGTCAAACTAGGCGAGTGACATAATCCCGTAAAGTGGGATTTGAAAGGGCTTACTTTGGCAACCGTGTGGCACTGAGCCAGGCCCCTGATTGGATCAGGGCGCCAATCATCAGTAAAATTTGCATGGACCAATGGCTTAAGACAAAGGCGCCGAGCCCAGCAATGATTGAGAACCAGTGCAGGCGCGGATCGCTCATTAAAAAACCTGCAAGCCGCCGTTTTGCCTCGATTGTGGCAAGAGTCACATTGGCCCAAATTCGGTTCATGCCCGGCGGACCGAAGACATCCTGCAAGTCTTGAGGGTCGGTTACGCCGGATAATTCCGCCAGTTCGCGCACCCCGGCATGGCCAAATTCAACGCGCTGGCGCAGCTGCATCGTCTGCACCAGGCGAATAAAGGCCGAGATCATCACGGACAGTGCGATCGAGACAAGCGGAAGACCAGAAAGCAGGGTCATGGGCACCATATGGGGCGTCGGAGGCCAGATGAAAGACGCTTCATGCGTGGGTGAAGTGGCGAAACACAGGGTTGATTTTGGAGGTTAGAACATGATCGCGCCAGCGGCCATTGATATGCAGATAGTCCTTCGCCACACCCTCTTCGACAAACCCCAGACGCGATAGCAAACGGCCACTTCGCGTGTTCTCAGGAACATAATTGGCCATGACGCGGTGCAAATTTAGGTGCGTGAAAACGTGATGAAGGCTCGCTGTCAGCGCTTCATTCATATAGCCTTGTCCCTGCGCGCTGGCGGCGAGGGAATAGCCAAGATGGCAAGCTTGAAACGAGGCGCGGACGATATTGGTATAATTGCAGACCCCGATCAGCTGATCGGTGTCGCGCCGCCGAACGGTCAGCTTGAGCGATTGACCGGCCTCGTGCGCTTCGACGGTCGCTTCGAGACGGTCCTGCCACGCGGCGTCTGTATGAAAATCGTCGGTGCGGGCGGGCTCCCAGGGCTCTAAATGCGCCGCGTTTTCGAGATAATAATGCTGCAAATCCGCCAATTGTTCCGGGTTTTGGGGACGCAATACGAGGCGGTCTGACCAGATCATGACGCCCCTTATCGCGGGATCGCAGCCCAATAGTCAAAATCGAGACACACACCGGGGGCGTATTTCCCATCTTCTCCACGCAAAGCGAAATCGCCAGGGTCCTGGTCTTTAACTGCGACCAGTCGCAATCGTAGCGCGCCGACGGTGTCGCTGAGCTCGGCTTTGTCCAGCACTTCGCTCCAAGCGTAGATCGTGTCCCCTGCGAAAAGCGGTCCGGTATGCGTGCCACCATTGATCGCTAGAAGCTCTGCGGCATTGCCGAGCCCGTTAAAGCTCAAGGCCCGCGCGATGGAGATCACAACGCCGCCATAGATCAGTCGCTTGCCAAATCGGCTCTCTTTTTGCCCGTACGCATCGAAATGGACTTTTGCCGTATTTTGATACAGCCGGGTCGCGATCTGATGTTCTGCTTCCTCAACCGCCATGCCATCGACATGGCTGATTTTCTCGCCAATTTCATAAGCGTCAAACATATGCGGCGACCCCGATAGAATGGGATCCCAGTTGGCATAAGCCCGCGGCATTGAAAGGGACGAAGAATCTACCGATTTCGGTAGATCTGGGATCACTGTGTCAGGCGCAGGCGATGACGAATCCCGTTTATTGACCATCACCCACCGGACATAAGAGAGCGCTTCTTCACCGCGCTGATTGAACCCGCTTGTGCGGACATAGACAACACCGGTCCGGCCATTTGAATTCTCTTTTACACCGATAACGTCGGACACCGCGGTGAGCGTATCACCTGGATAGATGGCGACCGGGAACCGTCCGGCAGCATAGCCGAGATTGGCAACCGCATTGAGCGAGATGTCCGGCACGGTTTTGCCAAAAACGACATGAAAGGCGAGCAGCGGGTCGAGCGGAAGGCCGTCATAGCCATTTTGTGTCGCAAACGTCTCTGCGCTGTAGAGCGCGTGGCGAGTTCCAGTCAGCGCGCGATATAGGCTGATATCGCCCGTCGTAACTGTGAGCGGCGTCGCATGGCGCAATTGCATGCCGACATGAAAATCTTCGAAGAAATGGCCGGGATTTGATTTGGTCATGCCGCCTTAAACAAGGCCGCGGCTCACTCGGTCAAGCCTATCCCAGCGAAACCCGATCAGACTGGGCTAAAGCTCATCAGCAAGACGTCGAGCATGACGATCGAGATTGTTCGACCACCATCAAAAAACACACCCGCAAAGTAAGGCGCCGCGAATACGAGCACAAACACAGAGGTCAGAAAGCCACCCACGAATTGGGCCTGTCCTTCTTGGGCCATTTCTCCCAATGCCCGGGGGCCATAGACCGCCATGCGCGGCCCGAAGCAGAATGCCGCAGACAAGAATAAGAAAAAACACGCAAGAAGCTGGAGCGCCAACATCGGTCGACCTTCGATCTGGAAGAACCAATGTGTATCGCAGATCTAGGTTGAATTGACGTATTCAGGATCGATCAAATTTTACCGATCAGATGATCTCCAGCAGCTTATCATTCGGGCGTCCGAGCGCGGCTTTGCTGCCATTGATACCGATCGGACGCTGAATGAGACGTGGATTATCGGCCATAGCGGCAAACACCTCTTCGTCGCTCGCCGTCTCAGGGAGTTCGAATTTTTTGGCGTCCTTATCGCGCAAGAAGGCGCGCGGACTATCAGCGCCCATTTTTTTGGCAATGTCCTTAAGCTCTTCCACAGAGAGGCGCTCGGATACGTTCATATACTTGCGAATTTCAGGCTCAACGCCATTCTCTTGCAGCAGGGCTAAGCCCTTCTTTGAAGACCCGCACCCTGTGTGATGTATCAGAATATATGCCATTCCAGTCACTCCAAACCTGTTTCAGCCTGACCTAGTCTGTCTGTGCCAGTCGGCAAACCCCGCGACGACAATATTGGCAGCCGCGCCAAGATGAGGCAGGCTGACAATTATGAACTTACACGCCAAACACCCGACCCTCGACGCGGCCCGTGCGCTGCAACCTGAATTGTTCAAGCGCGCCCAAGAAATGGAGGACGCGCGGCGCTTGCCGGCTGACTTAGCGGCGAAACTCGCGGAAGCAGGATTGTTCCGCATGGTCACGCCCGCTGCATATGGGGGTCTCGAATGCACGCCGCGGCAGATTGTCGATGCGGTCGAAGCGGTCTCTGTCGCCAATGCGAGCGCGGGTTGGTGCGTGATGATTGGCGCCACAACGGCATTAAACGCCGCCTATATGGCGCCAGACACGGCGCGAGAAATCTATGCAGATCCGATGATCATTACCGGCGGGGTCTTCGCGCCCATGGGCAAAGCGATTGTCGATGGCGATGACTATATTGTCAGCGGTCGCTGGCAGTGGGGCTCGGGTTCAGCCAATTGTACCTGGCTGTGTGGCGGATCCATCGTGATCGAAGACGGTGAGATGCGGACATTACCGAGTGGGCGTCCCGATGCCCGGATGATGGTCTTCCCCGCCGACCAAGCCGAACTTCTCGATACATGGCACGTCATGGGCCTGAAAGGCACCGGGTCGGGCGATTTAATGGTCAAGGATTTGCGCGTCCCGAAAGCGCGGTCGGTCAGCCTCGTCGCGGATCAGCCAGTGGTTGACGGCGCATTGTTTAAGTTCCCCGCATTCGGACTGTTGAGCCTCGGCGTTGCTGCGACAGCCATGGGCAATGCAAAGGGGGCGCTCAGCGCTTTTGTCGACCTTGCGAGCGGCAAAAAGAGCCAAGGCTCCAAAAAGACGCTCGGTGAGCGGGCCACCATTCAGGCGGAAACAGCGCGCATTTCAGCGGCATTTCGTGCGGCCCGCGCCTACCTACACGATGAAATTGAACTGACGTGGGAGGTCGCCCAAAACAGCGATGATATTCCGGTCGAACGCCGAGCCGCTTTGCGTATGGCGTGTACGCACATGGTCCGCACGAGCGCCGACATTTGCCGTATTTGCTACGATTTAGGCGGCGGCGCGGCGCTCTTTCAAGCCAGTGATTTACAGCGCCGGTTCCGCGATTCTCATGCAATGACCCAGCACATCGTGACGGCCCCATCGACTTGGGAACTCACAGGTCGTTTGCTATTTGGTTTGCCCACCGATGCGAGCATGGTTTAGCGATTACTCGGCTTCAGCAATCACTTCATCACTGCCACGCGCGAGCGTTTTCATGACGCCATCCGCTTCATCAACGGACTCTGCTGGCGCTTCACTTTTGCGCGCATAGGTGCGGCGGCGCTTTGGTTTTTCAGCTTCTGCCTCTGCCGGGGCATCCGCGGCCTCAACGGGGCTTGCATCAGCTTCAGCTGGCTCTGCTTCTGTCTCGACACGCGGTTTGCGGGTCCGGCGACGTGGTTTTGTGTCTTCACCCTCAGCGACTTCAACAGATTCAGTCGAGTTGGCGTCTTGGCCATCTTCTGAGTCTGCTGCTTGGGCGGCGCGTTCTGCTTCGCGCTGAGCACGCTCCTCAGCCTTCGCCGCTTCGCGCGCTTCACGTTCAAGACGGGCTTCTTCTTTTTGCTTCTCGAACACCGCTACGATGCGCGCATAGTGCTCCGCATGCTGGAAAAGCGCCTCAGCCTTCACGCGGTCGCCAGACGTTTGCGCATCTCGGGCGTATTGCAGATACTTATCAAGGATTTGCTGCGCAGAGCCACGAATGCGGACGTCAGGTCCGTTGCTCTCATAATGACGGTTTGGGTTAGGATTGTTGTTATTATTCCCACCCGAGCGGCGACGACGCTTGCGCTGCATGGCCATTGGCAATTCCTGATCTTCAAAGTCCTAATCTGGACGGTTTACACGCGAGGGGTTTGACCTGTTTCTAAACTGTCGCGCTGGCTTTAAGGTCGGACAGGTAGCCCCGGTGTCACTGACCTTGACCCTTAGGTAGCGCGGCATTTCGGATTCGCCAAGGGGGTTTCTGCTAAGATTTTAGAGCAGCGATGGCGCGGTCTTGCCCGCCGAGGTCTTGTTGATGACGCAAATCGGTAAAACCGGCTTTAAGAAGAAGCTGTGAAACCGCCTCTTTTTGGTCAAAGCCGATCTCGAAAACGAGAAAAGCGCCGGGTTTCATTTGTGCTGCTGCGAGCTTTGTAATCTCACGATAGGCGTCGAGGCCATCGGGGCCTCCGTCAAGCGCCGCGAGGGGATCGTGATCCCGGACCTCTGGCTGCAGCGTTGGGATCACGGCGCTTTGGATATAGGGCGGATTGGACAAGATAAGGTCGCAATCGGGCCAGCCATGCCACTCGGTCCAACTCCCCTTGAAAACTTCAGTTCGGGCTGAGAGTCCGAGAGTCTCGAAATTTTCTGCGGCGAGGCTGAGCGCTTTCTCATCCCGCTCGATCGCGAATCCTCGGGCGTTTTCGAAGCGGTGCAGAATTTCAGCGAGCAAAACACCACTTCCGGTACCGAGATCAGCGATGGCGGGGACTAGCAAATTCATCTTAGAGAGACTGTCAATCGCCAGCGAAATAGCTTCCGCGCTGTCATGGCGAGGGATCAAGGCCCGTGCATCCGACTTCAGCGTAAGTTCGTAAATGCTTGCCTCACCGAGAATGTGTTGCAGCGGTTCGCGCCGCGCCCGGCGCTGAACAAGCGCCATGAAAGCCGCCGCTTTATCGTTCGAAATACCATTTTCAGAAAGCGGATCCAAAGCCTTTGGATAGGTTGCTTTCATCAATGCCCGAGCGTCGTGGTAGGCGTCCGCCACCCCTGCTTTCTCTAGAATATTGGCGCCCTCGCGGATGAATTCCGCGGCCGTCTTCTGGTTCACGCGTCTTCCATCGCAGCAAGGCGGCGAGCTTGGTCTTCGGTCATTAAAGCCCCGACGACATCCTCCAGCTTGTCACCCGCGATGATCTTATCAAGGGCGTAGAGGGTCAGACCAATACGGTGGTCTGTGACGCGGTTCTCTGGATAGTTATACGTGCGGATTTTCTCCGACCGGTCACCCGATCCGACTTGCGAGGCCCGAGCTTCGGCGCGCTCAGCATCTCGCTCTTGCTTTTCCTTCTCGTAAATCCGGATTTTGAGCTGTTGCATGGCTTTATCGCGGTTCACGTGTTGCGATTTCTCCGAGCTTGTCGCGACAATGCCGGTCGGCAAGTGTGTGATGCGGACCGCTGAGTCCGTCGTGTTGACGTGCTGTCCGCCTGAACCAGAAGCGCGCATCGTATCGATACGGATATCCTCGTTACGGATCTCGATTTGCACGTCTTCCGGGGCGGGGAGGACAGCAACGGAAGCGGCGGATGTATGAACCCGCCCCTGTGTCTCGGTCGCGGGCACGCGCTGAACGCGGTGGACGCCAGACTCCCACTTCAAGCGCCCATAGACGCCATCGCCTTCAACGTTGGCGATGATTTCTTTATAGCCCCCAACATCGCCTTCAGACGCGCTTTGGAGGTCAATCTTCCAGCCTTGAAGCTGGGCATAACGCGAGTACATCCGAAACAAGTCGCCCGCGAAGAGCGCCGCTTCATCGCCGCCTGTGCCGGCGCGCACTTCGAGTACAATATTGGCTTTATCGTCAGCATCTTTTGGAAGCAGCAAGAGTTGCATTTCGCTCTCGGCTTCAGGGATCCGCGCCTTGAGATCGTTCATTTCCTCTTGCGCGAGTTCAGCCATGTCTGGGTCGTCACCTTTGGCCATGGCTTCCGCTTCGGCCAGGCCTTCACGCATGCCAATCAGCTCACGCGCCGATTCCACAACGGGTTTGAGTTCCGCGTGCTCGCGCGACAAGGCAACGATTTCATCGCTGTCCGTCGTGGCGCCCATACGGGCTTCGACTTCTTCGAAACGTTCTATGACTTGTTCGAGGCGGGACTGGGGTATTGTGGCCATGCCCCGCCTCTAAACTGGATTGGCGCCTACAGGAAGACCCGAAACACTTCGAGTCCCGCCATCACGAAGAGAACCAGCGAAGATAGGGTAAAGACAAAGAAACGGATCATAATTTTGCGCAATACGACCTGAATGAATGTATGAAGCACGCGCAGAATCACGTAGGCATAAGCGAGATACGTCATCGTCTCCGTAGCGCCGCTGGTCAGCGCGGTGAAGACCATCAGCGCATAGAATATCGTGGGCTGCTCGTGCAAATGGTTGTAATTGTCGGCAACGCAGCGGACGTTGTATGGCAACAGCTCATCCAAATAGCCAGCTGATTTCGATGCCGCTTCGTCCGGATCGATCTTGGCTTTCGTCATGGCCGGAATGCGTGTCGCATACATCCACAGCCACATGATGAGAGTCCAAATCACCAGCAGCAGAACTGGCGTCAAAAACTCCAACATTTCCGCCTGGTAGCTGGCGACGAATTCTCCGAATGACGCCGTGGGGACTTCCATTTCCATTTTTCAACCTCCCGATTTGTTATGTTCGAAAGGTAAGCGCCATTGCCGGCGCTTGCAAACCCGTCTCGCTGCGCCAGGCTTAGTCGAAATGGGCGTTCATGAAGGCTGTGAACGCATCAATGTCTTCGGAGACAACGCTATGGCCGCCAGCGCGCAGCCAATAACTGATATCAGCAGCAGGATCGAAATCCCGCATCCCTTGGCCATCCGGCAATCCTTCCGACCCATTGGCTTCATAGACTTGGTCAGCCGCTTGCGCGAGCACGAAAGACGAGTTCGGATCCGACCAAACATCGCGCCGGCCATTGCCAAGAAAAATCGGCTTGGGGGCTGATAGAGCCAGCAGGAAATGCTGATCTAAGGTGAGGTCTAAGCCATTCTCCAAGTCTTCGCCCAATCCCGGACGCAGCCAGTGAGGATAAGACTTTGCCATACGCTGCAGAGTTTCTCCGGTCTTAGAGCGCGACGAAGACCCGCCTCCAAACCCGGACTGATGGGCGATGGCGCCAGCAATGCGATCCGACCAACCAGAGGCAATGAGGGCTGATTTGCCATACCGAGAGTGCCCCATAGCAGCGATCGAGGCGGCGTCGATCCGCGGATCCTCCGCGAAAACGCCCGCCGCAGCATGAAACGCATAGGCCCACGACATCAGTGCGCTGGTCGGCTTCGGGCCCGGCGCGAGATCCGCCATCACCAATTGCGCGGCGGCATCGCTATCTGGCACGAAACTCCAACCTGGAAAGCTTGCATAGGCAAGACCGGCATCGAAATATCGCTCGATTGGCGCATAGGCGATGTAAGTGCCGAATATATTCGTTGCGATAAACCCTACTGCGCCGGTCATATTGGTGCCGTCGCAGATCGCGCCGCCAAACTCGGTTACAGGATCATTCGGAAACACGGAGCAATTGTCCGAAAACGTCTGACTAATGACCAATGGAACGGGGCGTTCACTCGCCGCACTTGGGACGGCGATCACGATCGGGAAGCTCCGCGCGGTTTCGCCTTCGCCGATGGTTAAGGTCACCTCTTCCAACGTCCCGCGGCCGTCCAAATAGGCGTCATCAATCATACGGGGCGCGCTGACGGAAACGGAGAGACCCGCTGGCCATGGCCCGTAAAGCTCGTTTTCAAATGTTTCGCGCGTGGCCGCTGCGTCGAAAGGGAGGTCCAAAGTCGGACGCGGGATCGGCTTATTGTCAGTCTCGAGGCTGGCATAGTTCAAACCGAGCATCGTACACGCGGACATGCCTGACAAAATCACTGCACCGAGCAGAACGCGAAAAGTCCATTTCAAAATCTGCAAAAACATGGCGCGCGTCTCCTCAACTTACGTGACCCGCTTACTGGGACGATCTGAGATCAGCAAGCGATGAATTGAAGCGTCTCTTCACGGTTGCGCGATCTCGGTTATAAAGCTCACATGCAGAGAGTACTTTGGGTCATTGTTGCCACCGTGTTTGGGCTGAATTTTGGCGCGTTAACCGCGCTTTGGTTTGGCGGTATCATTTCGGGTGGGCCGACGATCGGCAATGCCATGGATATTGATGGCTGGCGGAGCGATTGGTCGATCGGATCTGAGAATGCCAATCCTTATGTCCGCTCGAGAGTCGCCCGAAACGGGTTGATGGGCCTGCGTAAAGAAGAGGCGGTCTATTTCCTCAAGATGCGCGACGATGACGGCAAAACGCTGCGAGAAGACTGCACTTATACGGTCAGCGGTGACACGTTTCCGGCGAACTGGTGGTCGATTACGCTTTATGATGGCGAAAGCCGATTGCCGATGAATGATGATCAACGGCTATCTTATGATCAAACAAAGGCGGTCGTGCGTTTTGGCGCTGAACCTTGGCGCTTCACGGTTTCAGCAAGCGCGCCGAGCGATGTGGATGCGCCATGGGTTTCAAGCCGCGCGGGGGGTGAGTTTGACCTGACATTGCGGCTCTATGAACCTGAAGCCGCGCTGCTTGCGGATCCAAAATCAACCCTTACGCCCCCTAAAGTCGAGCGCGTTTCGTGCGGCGGAGAGGGGTCATGATGCGCGTCCTCGTCCCGGCACTCGTATTCGCGGTCACCGCGCTGATTGCGCACGTCTTCGTCCTTACGAGCATGCCCGGTTTCATTATGGGCAAAGCCCATCAGACATTTGAGTCACAAGGTATCCCGACCAATCGATGGGTGCCGTCACCCAAGCAAACGCCCGAAACGCAGCGAATTGTCCGCCCGTCGCCAGACCTTGCCTACGCAATCTGCCGGTTTGACACGACAGAGAGTCCGGTCTTCATCAACGCACCGCTATGGGAGGGCTATGGATCGCTCTCAATCTTTGATAGCCAAACCGATAACGTGTTTGTGGCCAACCTCGGGTCGGACAGCGCGTTTAAAGGGGTCTATGTTACCTCTGCCGATGGCAATCACGGCACCGGCAATTCGATCACATTGGAGGGCCGTGGGATAGCGCTCATCCGGCGCTTAGCGCCGACGCAGGAACTTTATGACCAGGCCGCCAGTCTGGTCTCAGGCGCGACCTGCGAGAAAACGGAAATTGTGACCAGTTATTCCGCGGCGACTGACTCTGTCTCGCGCTGAGCCTTCAACCGCTCCGCCTTCGCTTCGACCTGCTCAACAATATGCTCGACCATGTCAGCGTTAGAGAGCTTATGGTCCGGTCGGCCCGAGACGTACATCATTCCGCTCTCTTTACCGCCCCCGGTAAAACCAAGATCCGTCATCGCCGCTTCACCCGGTCCGTTTACAACACAGCCAATGATCGACAGCGTGATCGGCTCAGCGATATGCGCGAGCCGCTCCTCGAGCGTCTTAACGGTGGCAATCACATCGAATCCTTGCCGCGAGCAGCTTGGGCACGAAATAATGTTTACGCCGCGGGTTCTGAGGCCCAAGGATTTGAGCATATCAAAGCCGACTTTGACCTCCTCGACCGGGTCGTCAGAGAGTGAGACACGGATCGTGTCGCCTATCCCCATCCAGAGCAAGTTGCCCATGCCGATCGAGGATTTAACCGTGCCAATGCGCCGTCCTCCGGCTTCTGTAATGCCTAAGTGCAATGGGGCGTCCGTGGCTTCAGCCAATTGCTGATAGGCCGCGACCGCGAGGAACATATCTGAAGCTTTCACACTGATTTTATACTCGTGAAAGCCCAAATCATCGAGAATGCGCGCATGATCGAGCGCACTTTCTACCATCGCGTCTGGGCAGGGTTCTCCGTACTTTTCCAACAGGTGTTTCTCGAGCGAGCCCCCATTCACACCAATCCGGATCGAACATCCATTGTTGCGCGCAGCGCTCACCACTTCTTTCACGCGATCGGAGGAGCCGATATTGCCCGGATTGATCCGCAAACATGCAGCGCCAGCTTCGGCCGCCTCGATGCCGCGTTTGTAGTGAAAGTGAATGTCCGCCACCAACGGCACGGGTGAGCCTTTGGTGATCGCTGAAAACGCGGCTGTGGAATCTTCATCTGGGCAAGAGACGCGCACAATATCTGCGCCCGCATCCGCAGCCCGCTGGATCTGAGCCAATGTCGCATCGACGTCTGGGGTGAGTGTGTTCGTCATGGTCTGGACCGAGATCGGAGCATCGCCACCAACCAAAACGCTACCGACGCGGATTTGCCGCGACTTTCTTCTCTCAATATTTCGCCATGGTCGGATCGGATTATGGGTCATGTCTCTCGGCCCTAAAGCATCTCTAAGAGGCTCATGTGGCCTTAGAATGCGGCGAGGTAAAGACCCTCAGATGCCGCACAATTTGCAAAAAATTTAGTCGATTGCGTCAACGTCTGCGAAATCGAGATCTGCTATGGCGAACGTAGGGGATTGTGAACGAGTGGAGCGTGGTATGCGCGGATTGCCGATTCCAGGCGTGTTTGCAACACGATGGCACAAAAAGTTTCAAGACTTTGCTGCGGATCGCCGCGGCATTGCAGCGGTCGAGTTTGCCTTGATCGCTATGCCCTTCTTCTTCCTTATCTTTGGTCTTCTCGAAGTTTGCGTCATCTTCATTATGTCGTCGATTTTGGAGCACGCGGCGAATGAAGCCTCACGGCAAATTCGAACGGGGCAATTGCAAACCGATTCCACATTTGCAGATGCGGATGCAAGAGCCGAGGAATTCCGCGCTGACTTGTGCAAAGAGCTGTATGGCTTGATGAATTGCGACACCAACGCGGATCCGGACAAAAAGAGTGATCGTCGACTGAAGATCGATGTACAGAAGTTCGATACGTTTGGCGGTACGGGTTCGAATGCATTGACCTATGACTCCGACGATCGACTCGACAATACTGGATTTGGATTCGCCGCAGGCGCTCAAAATGAGATCGTTGTGATCCGCGTCTTCTACGAATGGGATTTGATGGTTCCGGTGCTCAGCGCACCGCTGAAGAACCCAAACTTGGCCGGGAACCAAATTCTTTTGCAGACCACGGTCGCATTCCGCAATGAACCCTTCGGCAACTCATAAATTCGGGACGGGAAGGACACAGCAATGATTTCACGAACGCTCGATATCTGGCGCCGAGTTAAGGCCGAGAATGATGGCATTTCCGCGGTCGAGTTTGCCCTGATCGCGCCGCTGATGGCGGTGATCTATTTTGGCTGTATTGAACTCTCTTTCATGATGACGCTTGATCGCAAAGTCACCGGTGCGGCGGCGACCCTCGGTGACCTGACGGCTCGGGCCTCAACGGTCAACAATGATGACCTGTCAGACATTTTCGAAGCCACGCGCATGATCATGCAGCCCAATGACATGACCAAAGCCCATATGCGCATTACCAGCCTCGCGGATGATGGCACCGCAACGGATGATGGCGACGATGATAATGGCGTCGAGATCGCGGTGGATTGGAGTGTCCGTTGCGGCACCGAATTTCCAAATTTAGCAGACGACGCCGAGGTTAGCATTCCCGACAATCTCGTCCCAGCTGGCGGCACCATCATCATGGCTGAGATTAAATATCCTTATTCCTCTCCGATCGGCTTTTTCTTCAACGAAGAAAAAATGCTGTCCGATACGTTTTACCTAAGGCCTCGACGGGTCGATAGCATCTCGCATGACGACTCAACGGGCACGCTGACATGCGGATATACACCCTAGCCGGGCTATGATGATTAACGCGCAGGAATGAGGCTAGTAGCTGGCGTTTTCCTTTAAGTGCTCCGGTGTTTTATCGGCGCGCACCAGGAATGCGATGCCCATTAAACCTGCCACAAATAATAGACCGACGCCTGAAAACCCAATCCTTTGATCATCGAACGCCGTGGTGAGTATTGAAACGAGTAACGGCCCCAGCCAGACTGTCACACTTCCTGCCATCGCATAGAAGCCAAAGAATTCTCCAATCCGCGCGGGCGGTGAGATATGGACCAACATGTATCGGCTAGAAGAAATACAAGCGACGATGAAAATCGCGACCGGAATAACAAGCAAGAGATAAACGACATCTGATAGGCGAGAAAACAATCCAGTCCCAAATCCGTTCCAGACCTCCGCGCCTGCGGGAAATAAACCAAACAATAGCGCTTCTGGTGTGACCGAGAGTTGGAGGATCAGGATCATAAGAATCGCGGCTAGTTCGACAATCAAAGCCCTCTTAGGACCAAGCCAGCCATCAAGCCATCCGCCGACGAACCCGCCCAAAGCTCCGATCAATGAGCCGACGACCCCGTAAATAATGACTTCCGTAAGCGACCAATCCAGGACGCCCACGACATATACGCCCCCCATTGTCAGCAATACCGCTAGTCCGTCGGCGTAGATCATCCGCACCAGTAGAAACTTCATAACATTGGGCGACTCGCGGAATTTCTGGGCGACAAAAATCGCGGCATTGATTGGACCTGACCAGAGATAATTTAATCCGGGCAAAGGCCCCCATAGTTTGAAATTTGGCGGCGTGAACGTCACCACGGTCCCTTTGCGCCAGCTTCCGAGGCTGCCTACACGATCTGGCATAAACAGAAAGAACGGTACGATGAAGAGAGTTAGCCAGACGGCAACGATCGGACCGGACAGCGCACCCACGCCGCCCGGCTGGGCTTGCACCCATGCACTCATATTCCCCAAAGCCATAAGCGCAAGAAGCATCACCACGCCCGCGATATTGCCCATGGCCAGTCCCATGCCTGAAATCATTGGCAAAGCTTTTGGCTCGCCCGCGGCTGGTAACAAGGCGTTATGGAGCAATTCAGATATCGTGTAACAGCAGTAGGCAGTAGCCAGGAGGGTCATACCTATTCCCACCGCTCCGGGCCTATCCGGTATAATAAAGCCCAACCCCGCAGAGCAAATCACGAGGATCGCTAGAATAACAAACACAAAAAGTTTTTTGCGACCGCCTTTGTCGACGATGACGCCAAGGATCGGGGCCAGTACGGCCATGATCAATCCGGCTGCGGCAATTGTGTTTGCGACAACAGTTTGTCCCTCGGCTCCTCCGCCAACCACTTCACTCGCGAAGTAGGGTGTGAAGACATAAATGACGATTACATTGTAATATGGATTGCGCGCCCACTCGAATATCGCCCATGCGAGGCCCTTAATACCCGTCGCTTTGCCGGTGGCAGGTTCGATCTCTGAGGCCCCTTCAGCGGGTGCGTAACTCATATGGGTCCTCCAAAATCGCTCTCTGTCGGCGCTATCGTTCAACCCTGTCGCATTCCGCCCACCTTGGGAAGGGTGAACGCTGCGGACACATGCTGCGACACATGCTGCGCTTGACGTCTGCGACGGTCAGGATAAACACGTGCGAAATTGGTTCGGAGACGATTATGGCGTCAAGCGATTACACCCGCGGCGAAATGGAAATTGAAGCGCAAAAGAACATGTATGTCGGCACCATGAAGGCCGGTGCATGGGGCGCGATCATCACCATATTGGTTCTGGCCTATGCCACATTTACCCTCTCTATGGGCATGAATTGGATCGTTGCGTTGGCACTTTGTGCGGGCGGCGGGATCGTGATCGGTTTGGGCGTCGGCTTTGGCGGCGCTTGGGTCGCGACCATGATTGCACTTTCAGGATTGGCGATTTTCGTCCAACTCCTCATCATGCTATTTAGCTGGGCCCTTTAACGCCGCAGAGCATTCGAGTAAAATGAGCGGTTGCTTTGGCAGCCGCTTTTTTTGTGCCTGCTTTGCTGGTGCGAATCAGCGAACGTCCTTAATTTAGAAACATGGCTGATTCTGGCGCCCTTTCCGCTCGTCCTGTGATCCGGCAATTGCCGCCCGATGCGATCAATCGCATCGCCGCGGGTGAGGTCATCGAGCGCCCTGCTGCAGCGATCAAGGAATTGGTGGAAAACGCGCTCGACGCTGGCGCCCGGGCAATCCGTGTGACGGTTGAAGAAGGCGGTCTCAAACGTATGATCGTCGAGGACGATGGCTGCGGTATGTCCGCTGAAGATATGCGCTTGGCGCTCGAGCGGCATGCTACGTCTAAGCTCACCCCCGACGCACAAGGCCGGATTGATCTGTTGAATATTCATACGATGGGGTTTCGCGGCGAAGCGCTCCCATCAATTGGCGCGGTCAGCCGCATGACCCTAACTTCAAGCGCGGCCGGCGAAGACGCGGCTGAGATGTTTATTGAAGCCGGGCGGATCGAAGGCCCCAGGCCCGCTGCATTCGCGGGGACCGGCTTATCCGGTACGCGGATCGAAGTCCGCGATCTGTTCCACGCAACGCCCGCCCGCTTGAAGTTTATGAAGACAGAGCGCTCTGAAACGCTTGCCATCACAGATTCACTCAAGCGTCTCGCAATGGCCCGGGCCGATGTCGCGTTTTCGCTTGAGAGCAATGGCCGAAACATTTTTCGCTATGCCGCACATCCAGATACGCCGGACGGAAAATTGCAACGTCTTGGAGCCATTATGGGTCGGGACTTTCGCGACAATGCCCTCAGCATCGATGCCGAACGCGATGGGGTGCGTTTAAGCGGGTTTGCGGGGGCCGCTGACGCGGGGGCGGCATTTGCGCTTTGCTTTTCGACCACATTTTTTGCGGTTTCAGGGTCTAATAAAGGCAGGATTTGGCTGTTGGGG
>JBCBBY010000048.1:0-30000 GCA_038531195.1 Pseudomonadota bacterium | reverse complement strand
AGCGTTTACTCTAAGCAGAGAGTTGAGCACTTGTGGCCATGGATGCGGATGAATTTCGAAGCATAAAGCAGTTCATCTCGGATGAATGCGATTACGATCGCGATCTCGATCCAGACGACGATGTATTCCAACGAGTGGGAATTACAGGCGACGATGCTGACGAGTTTATTCGCGCGTTCGAAACGACCTTCGATGTCGATATGGAACACTATCTCTGGTACTTCCACACCGAAGAGGAAGGCGCCTTCAATATTGGAGGTCTCTTTTTCAAGTCGCCTGACAGATTAGTGTCTCGTATTCCCATTACCCAGAGGGTTTTACTGGACTCAGTCCGGGCAGGACAGTGGTGCATCGAATACCCAGATCATTCCATTCCAGAGACCCGTCGAGACTTGTCATTCAACATTGCGTTGGGAGTAACATTAGTCGTACTTTTGATTTGGATGTACGCGTCCTGAGACAACCAATTCTCAGATAAGGCTAGCGGCTTAAAATCGCCCCAGAACGGACTCTCGAGGCTGTCGAAAGGCGCGCAAAACCGGACCCAAATAACCCCGGCTATGAACCATCGAGAGACCATTCGATTGTTCTCACATGGTATTAACTTGGAACGTGAGCGCCGCTGAAAGTGACGCCCGTCAGTTCCTCGGAGAATTCTAGCCTAGCAAACTGATTTCTAACCATCTCGCGCACAACGGCGATGCTCAGCGCAACCCCAAACTCTAAGTCTTCTCTCGCCTTTGATTGCTTTTGGCCGATCTCGGAATCCAGCAAACTGTGATGGTCTGGATGCAAAATCTCATGTCCACCATGAATTAGAGAGCTTCTTAGGTTGTATAGACGCCGTAGGCGCTTTTTGAATTGCCCAGCTTGATTGTCGGAAAGCACTAGCAGTCTGCAAATCCTTCGATGTAAGGCATTAAAGTTTTCTCCTGGGCGCGTGTCGAAAACTGTTTCTAGAATGTAGAATATCCAGATAACATCGGATTCTGACGAGACGGCATTTCCAAAGTGAAGCAGGGCGTACAGTAGCTTTTTCGGAGCTGATTTTGCTGTCGTCGTCGATGTATCCCCAGCATTTTTTATCCAGTTTATGCAATCGCCAACCGGAATCGGTTCTACATCAGGAAACTTCCCATCGATGGATAGCAGGAGCGCTACTTCGAACTTGTGACCGCTTAAATGACGGAGTTCACTATCGATGGATTCTCCGGATGAGCTCACATCAAGAAGTTTCACGGAATAGAAGTCGCAACATCCGGGAAAAGACAAGTTCATTGCGAGGAATAGGTCGAGCAAGGCGTTGGCCAGCAGATGAGACGCACGACCCCGCGACTTTTCGTTGAAAGCTCGAGATTCCACGGTGGCTGTGACTCTGGGGGCCACCACTCGCTGACCGAACTCATTCATTACGGATTCTATGACGTGGCCATTCGCATCGAATAAGCGCGAATATATATCATATGTCTGTTCAAGGCGCCCGATTGGTGCCGTCCAATCGAACGCGAACTCACATTCTTCGCCGAGGTAAGTGCGCTCAAAGGTAGAATAGTTTCGTTGTAGTTCCTGCCACGTTTCGATAATTTTTTTATCGGTGTTTTCCCAATCGTCGTCCGATATGTCCCGTCCCAAACCGCCCAGAGATAACTCGAATTTGAACTTCATGGTTGCGTCATGCCCTCACAGTTTTATGAGCTATAACACCTCGCATTCGAAAGAGGGGCAAATTTTGGTGGCTGCTAAAAACCTAAAACGACGCTTGGACAGCCTTCTAGGCCGGAACTAAAAAGACGATATTTTCCTACTATATTGTCGAGAATATCGTTACGTTCGCTTCTAGGAATTCTTGCCAAATGATAGGTGTCAGCTTCTGGGATGACACCGCCAAAGGCACCACCTCCCAACACACCCCCCTGCATCCAAACGCGCGCGTCCCTGCATCTAACCCCTGCAAGATGTAACCCCCGACCGATTGGATCCCCTAAAATGACGGACACAGGCCGCGCGTGGCGCGAATGTCTCGGCTTTACGATGTTTGCGCTGGTCTTGAAGGCGGCGCTCGATCTGGTGATCTGGCGCTATGCTGGGCCGGTCTCGCTGGTCGTGGTCTTGATCTGTGTGACGGTCTATTTGCAGCGCCGCAGCCAAGGCCGCTCCAGGCTAGGGCTGGTGCGGCTCTCGGGCGCGAAGAGCTATTGGCTCTTGCCTGTGCAAACCGTGATTGCCTTTGTCGCCATCCTTGCGACGGGGGCGGCGGTGACGTTGCTCGGCGAGGCGTCAGGCCTGGCCTTTATGCAAGCCGATCGCGCGGGCGCGGCGGCGCGCTTTGGCGACTTGGCGGGCAATACCGGCCTCTACCTGTTCTGGCTCGCCATCCTATGGGTGGCCGGCCCGGCCGAGGAGCTGTTCTTTCGCGGCTTCATGATCAACACATTGCGCAAAGCGTTGGGCCGCGGCGCGCTTGCGGCGGCGCTCAGCGTGCTCCTCCCGGCTTTGATTTTCGGGGCCGGGCATATCTATTATCAGGGGCTAAGGGGCCTCTTCACCACCGGCCTGATCGGCGTCACGCTGGGCTGTTTGTTCTTGGCCTATAAGCGCAATGTCTGGCCGCTCATGATCGCCCACGCGGCGGTCAACTCGCTGGTCTTTACGCTGCAATATTTAGAGATTGAGGCGTGAGGGGGCGTGTCGTTACGCGAAGTTTTCTGTGTCCGGACACGTTTTTGTTTGCAGTGGACGACGTCTATGTAACAATATGACGATTCCCAATGCTAGACAGGACGAGATCATGAGACCACTGACCATCGCCATCAGCCTATCAACCTTGCTTGCCGCGTGCACAGCGGATCCGGCAGCGCCAAATTCGTCGGTCGAATTGAACTGCGATCCCTATGAAAACACCGGTCAAGTCCTTGAGCAGGCGTCGGCAAGTCTCATTGTCTTCGGTGAGATGCACGGCACCGTGGAGTCGCTGGATGCCGTTCAGCACTTTATTTGCGCCGCATTGGAGCAAGGCCACGCGGTCAGGTTGGGACTCGAAACGGGACACGCGCAAAGCGCGGCACTTGACCTCGCGTTGGCGCCGCCTTTCGAGGAAGAGCGGATCAAACGCGCGGCGAACAGTTTATGGAGCATTCCAGACGGTAAGGGCAGCGGATCGACGCTTAAGCTTCTGAAACACGTGAGTGCTTGGAAGGCCGAGGGCCTGGATGTATCCGTTTTTACCTATGATGGCGAAGCGGAGGATTATCAGGGCGCGACGAATATTGCCAATGTTCGAGATGCAACCATGGCTCGTGAAATTGATCGTAATCTCGAGGGTTTCGATGGGATCTCCGTGGTCCTCACAGGGAACTTTCACGCCAGAAAGACGGCGTTCGAGTTCGCCGACCAAACATTTGTGCCAATGGCATCATTGATCACCGAAAGACCGGTCTTTGTTCTGACAATGATTTACGGTCCGGGTGAGGCTTGGGTGAATGCAAGCGTTCAAAACGAAGATGGGTCCATTGAAGAGAATATTGGTCCCTTGCAGCTATCGGGCAATGCGGGCGATGATGCCCCAATGCGGACATTCGACTTAGAGATCGCCGCTGACGAACCTTATGACGGATATTATTATACAGGTCCGATCACCGCGTCGCCTCCGGCCTTTCCGGACTTATTTGATCAGCCCGATGGGCCATGAGCCGCGTTGTTTTGGGCGCGCCCAAAAGCGCACAGGACCGAAAGCGCCGTCTATGATGCTCGTATCCCGTCGACCTAGAGACTAGGTGGGCGCCGGTTAGATAGGACCACGGTCCAGTCCAGAGCCAGCTCCCTGACGGAACTTAAGGTCGGCGGATAGCTGATCGTCCTCGAACGCTCCAGCACCTGTGCTGATGCCATATAGGCACGTTTAGGCGGCGGCGCCAGCGTCGCCGAGCTGTCGCAGATAGGCCCAGGTGAATAAGCCGCTGGAATGGCCGTCACTAAAGTGGATTCGCACGGCATAGCGGCCGACCGGATCGGCCTTCTCGACGGTCAGGTCGGGCGCGATCACGGGCGGCGGCGGTTTTGGGCCGCTGCCATGGCCTTGCACTTCGGCCGACGGGCTTTCGAGGCGCAGGGTTTTGTAGGGCAGGGTGAAGACCGCGCCATCCTCATAGGTGACGGTCAGCGCGGCGGCGCTCTTGGAGAAACGCAGCTCGGTCGGCCAGGCGCGGCTGGTCATGCCGGCGCGGCGTCGAGGTCACGCGCCTCGCTCTCGAGCAGGATGGGCAGGCCATCGCGGATCGGGAAGGCGAGCTTGGCTTTCTTGGAGATCAGCTCGCAGGCGGCTTTGTCAAAGATCAACGGCCCGCCTGTGACAGGGCAGATCAGAACTTCTAGGAGGCGCGGGCTGACGCCGCAGGGGCCAGCCGGGGTGTCGGGTTTGGTCTCAGTCATTGCAAGGTCGAGGTGTCGTCGCCGGGCACGTCCATGTCAAGCAAGGTGATGAGCGTCTGCGCGCGGTCGGCAACGCTGGCGGCTTCGAGCAGGGCTTGCTTTTCCTGCGTCCCAAACGGGCAGCCGGCGCAGAGGGCGTTGATCAGGGTCTCCATGGGGGCGTGCTCAACGGCTTCCCAATCGACTTCCATGGAATTGATCTGCGTGTAGCGCTTGAGCGAAGTGACCAGCATGTTGCGGTCTGGCAGGCTGCTATCGGTGGGTGAAATGAGGTCATGCGCGAAAGCCTGCCAGTCGGCCCGGACCCGGCGGTACGGGCTATCGACATCGAGCTCGGTATGAATGCCAAACCGGCAGATGCCCGTCAGCGAGATCAGATAACGGCCATCATCGGTCTCTGAATAAGAGGTGATGCGCCCGGCGCAGCCCGTGGCGGCGAGGCTCGGATGCGCTTTGTCATCGCCCTGGGACTGGATCATGCCGATCAAGCGTGTGCTCGACATCGCATCGTCAATCATATTCAGATACCGCGGTTCAAAGATGTTGAGCGGCAAAGACCAGCGCGGAAACAAGAGCACGCCCGAGAGCGGAAAGACCGGGATGGTGTCCGGCAAGTCCGTGATTTTTCGGTACGTCTCGTGTGGCACGGGGGCTCCTCTTTTCGCCTGCATAACACAAAATGGGGCGAAACGGGGTCCCGGCGAGTCACGAAATGTTTGCGCTATGCAAACATCAGAGATCCCAGGCGGCGTCGGCCCTCTACCGTGACCGGATCTTTCGGACCAGCGGCTTCGAAAATTTCCAGCAATTTCGCCTTCGCTTTGCCCTCTTCCCATTCGAGATCATCGCTCAAAATGGCGAGCAAATGGTCGGACGCGTCCTTATTCTTGCCTTGCCCGATCAGCTTCTCCGCGAGCGCGAAGCGCGCCTCGTGGTTTTCCGGATTAGCGGCAACGGTTTCCTTGGCGCTGGCAAGATCCTCGTCGAGCGGCGCTTCGGCCATCAGATCAAGCGCGGTGCGGACCGAGCGTATGGCGCTATCGTTGGCTTTCGACTCTGGCGCCATATCGAGGATCTGGCGGGCGCGGTCCTGATCGCCATTGGCGAGATAGCAGCGCGCAAGACCCGCAATCGCGGCGGCATTCTCTGGGTCCGCTTCCATCACCGCGCCACAAAGCTGCGCGGCGGTGCCAATGTCACCGGCTTGCGCGGCGGCTTCGGCTTGCTCCAGCGCATCTTGCAGCTGCTTCGCGCCATCCGTGCCGCCAAGGATGCTCTCAATGAACTGACGCACCTGGCTCTCTGGCAGCGCGCCTTGGAAACCGTTGACAGGGCGGCCTTTGTCAAAGGCGAAGACCGAGGGAATGGAGCGCACGCCCATCTGACCGGCCACACCAGGGTGCTCTTCGGTGTTGATTTTGACCAGCTTCACTTTGCCATTTTGCTCACCAACCACTTTTTCAAGCGTCGGCGTCAGCGTCCGGCAGGGGCCGCACCAGGGGGCCCAGAAGTCGACCAGGACCGGCTGGTCATTCGACGCCTCGACCACGTCCGCCATGAAGGCTTGGTCAGAAGACTCTTTGATGTGAGGGGATGGGGCAGCGTCGCTCATGATCGTGCATTCCTTAATCTCTTGCCGCCTATGTGGGTCATAAGCCCGGTGTCTGCAAGCGCAGCTCTGATGCCGAGTGCAGATTCAATTATAGATGACAGACAGGCGAGGCCCGAAGGATTAGCTGCCTTCGGCGCCAGACCAAACTTGCGCCACGCGCTTATCGCGGCCACAGCCAACCCGGTAAAGCTTATAGCGCGCTGGGTTCTTCTGGTAATAATCCTGATGATAGCGCTCAGCTTCATAGAAAGTCGTTTCGTCGAGCACGCGGGTGACGATCGGCGCGGGTAGGATCCCCGCTTGATCGATGGCCGCGAATTGGGCCTCAACTTCTGCCCGCTCGTCCGCGCCATCCACAAAGACGGCGGTCCGGTAAGAATTGCCGCGATCGCAGAACTGGCCGCCATCGTCGGTCGGATCTATGTGACGGACGAAATAATCAACCAGTTCGCCATACTCTATCTTCGAGGAATCATAGACCACGCGTACGGCCTCGAGATGGCCTTGTTTTGTATGCGTTTTGTAAGTCGGGTTGGTGCTGTTTCCTGCGGTGTAGCCAGAGACGGTTTCCAGCACACCATCGAGCTTGTCGAAATCGCTTTCGACGCACCAGAAGCAGCCGCCTGCGAAAATCGCTGTTTCGAGATTTTCATTCTGCGCTGAGACGTAAGAGCCGTCTTGCGCGCCCGCACTCATGACAAAGGAAGCTGCCGCAGCGAGGCCGCCGGCAATCATGGCGATAGAGAAAGGATGATTGATTTTCATCAGGTCTAGTCCGGCTTGGTGTCTTTCCGATGCCAGGCATATGACGGTTCGTTGCGTAAATTGCGAGCGGAGATTTCAGTTCTCACAGTTTTTTGTTCCGCCGTGATCTGAAAGCGTCACTTAACCTGCGAGGCGTGCCATTTCTTCTTCCGACAGGTCTGAATTGTCGTAAATGTTGGCGACGTCATCGAGATCATCCAGCACGTCGAGCAGACGCATCAGTTTGTCAGCATCATCGCCCGCGATTGGCACCGTGTTCTGCGGTTTCCAAATCAGTTTCGTGGACTTGGCTTCAACTTCGCCAAACTTGCCTTCCAGTGCGCCTGCGACTTCTGACAATTCTTCGCGCTCGGTATAGATGAAGTGACCCTCTGAATCGCTCTCAACGTCGCTGGCGCCCGCCTCTAAAGCCGCTTCCATGATCGTGTCTTCGTCGCCTGCCTCAACGGGGAACTGGATTTCCCCAACATTTTCAAAACCGAACGAGACCGAGCCTGTTTCGCCCAGATTGCCGCCATTCTTCGAAAACGCGGTGCGAATTTCACTCGCCGCCCGGTTTTTATTGTCGGTTGAGGCTTCAACGATAATGCCGACGCCGCCGGGGCCGAAGCCTTCATAACGAATGTCGACATAGTCCTCACCGCCGCCGCCTTGGCCTTTGTCGACGGCGCGCTTGATATTGTCCTTCGGCATGGACTGGCCGCGCGCATTGGCGATGGCGAGGCGCAGGCGCGGATTGCCGTCAGGGTCAGGGCCGCCCATTTTTGAGGCGATGGTGATCTCTTTCGAGAGGCGCGAGAATAAGGCTGCGCGCTTTTTATCTTGGGCACCTTTGCGGTGCTGGATATTTGCCCATTTACTATGGCCGGCCATGGGGGCTCCTGCGGTGGATATTCAGTAGCCGGTGCTTAGCGCAGCTCGCGGCGGAGATCAAAGGGCGCAGTGTGATCAGTCGAACACTTGGGCTATGCCGCCATGCTTGAACAATTCTTGTTTCACGGCGATTGGCTTCAATAGCCGCAGAAGGAAAACGGCGCTGAGGGCGCCGGTAAAAGAAGAGGCTGCATCGAAAGAGAAGCTAGTTATCCCGGGAGTCATATTGGAAACACCGCCTGAGGTTCGAAATGCAACATTCGCAAGCAAATTTGTAAGAATCCAACACGTCCACCATGGAGCAATTCTCGATTTTTCTGGTTCTGTTTCGCCAACGGCTTGATAAGTGCCGTGATAGATTTGGCTCATTCCTTTGGCGGGTTGCCAGAGATTTGCGATCGGAACAAAATACCAGCCGACCGCCCAGCGCGGCGACATTTCAGGAAAAGAACTACCCGCAGTATAAAGGTTCTTCATGGCCCGGAAAGTGAATCTGCCGACAAGAACTACGCAAAACCAGAAAACAGCTGCCTGAGCCAAGCCTAGAATCGTGAGCGTCCAACTGAAAATATCTAACTGAGTCACAGACAGGTTTACTGTGGTTGAAGGAAGGTACCACCAGATTAGGAGTAACGCTGCCAGAACGAGAAGCGATTCTGCTATGATGAACCCAAACAGTCCGGCACGTGTCCATTTAAACAATCCCAAAAGGCTGCGCGGCCCGTTTTCGAACATACTCGGACCAGTTGGGGTACCAGAACCAGATGAATCAGATCCGGTTGTCGCGTTGAATTCAGTAGCATCCATCTATTCTCCAAAAAGAGTTTTTTATGGAGATATCGGCGGCTTATTTATTTGCAAGGACGGATTCTAAACTGGGACGAGCTCAGAGAGTCGACCACCTACCCGGATCGGCTCGCAGCGCTTTGCGAGACCCGATGCGTCATCAGTTTCGACAAATAAGCCGCACAGCGTGCCGTCGCCCAGCGCAGGCTCGTAGCGTTGTCCTGGCAGCTGCGTTGCGAACCGGCGCAGAGAATTGTCTTTCTGCATACCAATGACGCTATCATAATCCCCGCACATGCCGGCATCGCTTTGATACGCGGTACCCCCTGAAAGGATCATATGGTCGGCGGTTGGGACATGTGTGTGGCTGCCCACCACCATGCTGGCGCGGCCATCGCAATGGTGGCCCATGGCCATTTTCTCGGACGTCGCCTCGCAATGCATATCGACGATGACCGCATCCGCGACCATGCCGAGCGGCATTTCATCCAAAGCCGCATCGACGGCGCCAAATGGATTGTCGAGCAATTGCCGCATGAAGACGATGCCTTGCGCTTGGATCACGCCGACGCGGCGACCATCCGGCAGCACGAACAAATGGGCGCCTTTGCCAGGGGCTTCGGCGGCGTCTGGATAGTTGAGCGGACGCAAGAGCCGGGGTTCGCGCGCAATGTAGGTGAGCGCCTCCCGTTGGTCCCAGGCATGATCGCCAAGCGTGAGGCAATCGGCGCCCGCGTCAAAAAACTCTTTGGCGATGTTTTCTGTGAGGCCGAATCCGCCCGCAGCGTTTTCAGCGTTCACCACGGCGAAGTCGAGCTGCAAGGCCTGCCGGACCACCGGCAGGTGCTCGTTCACCGCTTTACGGCCAGGCTTGCCGACCACATCACCGAAAAATGCCAATCTCATGCACTAAGTATGCGTGGTTTGAGGCATAATGAAAAGCGCGCGATGCAAATGCACCGCGCGCTCTTGGTTTTTGATCTCTACGGAGAACTATTTCTGGGTCGCGGTGAAGCCCAAAACGTCCTTGGTATAGGCTGCTGGATCTGGGTTTTCCATAATCGACGCAACAGAGAGCGGTGTGTCTGGATCCAGCTTCAGCGTTAGGGTGCCGCCATCGTTGATAAAGCTCGATAGAGCGGTCGTCGCTTCGGTGACCAGCGCCATATCAACGCCAGACCCTTGGGCCATCATTGGCGCCATCGCGAGACCCATGCCGATTTGAGACTTCAGCTCCGTCGGGTCAGCCCCTTGCGCGGTCGCTGCCGCATTGAAGGCGCGATCGAGCAGAGAGTTGTCCGCAATCGAGAACTCAAAATTGTGGAAGGTCAGATTGCCCAGCGCATTGGTCATCGCCATCGGATCTGGCTCCGCGCCGGCGGCTAAGTCTTCAAAGTCAAACGCGGTTGCAATTTCTTGCGCGTAAGTGCTGTAGCCTTCGATTTTGCCGCCCACATTGAATTTGGCACCATCGACCAGTTCAAAATAGTTCTCGCCAGCAGCGAATTCGACGATGTCAGTGTCCGGATCGTAAGACGCAACACTTGCGCCTTTCAGCTCAAGCTCTTCATACCCAACAACGCTGAGGCCTTGGAGCAATTGCTCGCCAACTTCTCCGCCCGCCGCATCGGCTTTGAGGGTCATGGAATATGGTTCCGTGATGAATTTTACAGGCTGACCTGCAGCGTTGCGCTCAACGCCAGCGACAATGCTTGGGATGGCAAATGAGGCGCCCGCGACGTCGATCGCGAGATCATCCAATGTGAAGGCGTCATAGCCCGGTTCCATTGGGTTGTCGTAAGCCAGGTCCATGATGGCGGACATCATGGCTTCTTCGTCATCAACATTCTCTTGGATGGCTTGAACAAACTTTGCGTCGACATTGGTCGCTGTGACGCTGCCAAGGCGCATGTCGAAATCGATGCCTTCGCTCATGTCGCTGCCATTAAACGTCATGCCGCTGATCACGGCCTTCGCCGCTTTCAGATCCGTCATGTCGCGAATTTCAACTTTCTCGATGCCGAATGTGCCTTCAGTTTCATCTTCTGAGAAGTCGCCGGACAGACCATTCATCGACCAGCTATCAAAGACGATTTTGTCGGCAGCTGGGAATGGCACTTCCTGGCCGTTCAAGCTGGCGGCAAGCCAACCTGCGAGTTCAGGCGATGGGTTGATCAGTTCGATCGAACCGAGCTTCACTTCAACATCTTCGCTTTCTTCGGCGATGGTGATGTCGTTGAGGCTCATTTTGCCGAAGTTTGCCTGACCGTCTTCCATGTCCAGGCCTTCAAGCACGAGTGAGCCGACTTTCACGGCTTCTTCGCCAGTGATCGTAAGATCGGTAAAGGTCGCTGTCGCGCCATCGGTTGTGCTGCCAGCGAAAGAGAGGACGCCGCTGCCGCTATCGGTCAGAGACATCGCCGCAAGCGCGTCCGCAGCTTCGGCTGGATCGCCAGCGCGAACCGCGAGTTCTTTCAGGACGGGTTCTGCAATCGTCACCTCGGTCGAGGCCGTTCCGCCGCCCCCGCAAGCTGAGATCAATGCAATCGCAGCTGCACCAAACATTAATTTCTTCATTAGTGATTCCCCTTTTAGGCGGTTTCCGGTAGTCGTATTGCACATTGCTGTCGAGACGTATTTAATGATTATCGATAAAGGCGACAAGATGGCACTGGTAACAAAATCCGGTGAATCGGTTAATGTTCGTCTAGAAGTGAACCCAAAAGCCCGGCGTTTGATCCTCAGATTAGACGAACGCAATCGCGAAGCTGTGGCCGTCGCGCCGAGTCGCAAGAAAATCGCTGAAGCCGCCGAGTTTGCGCGTGATCGGGTCGAGTGGATTGCCAAGCATTTACGGGCCCTTCCGGCCGAATTGAGCTTGCAAGCGGGCGCGGAATTCATGCTTCGGGGAGAGCCGTGTCAGGTTTCGATCGACGGACGTGGGCGTCTCGCGACTCTTGATCCGGGCCCACCGCAAGTGCTTCGCGTGCCAGGCGAAATTGAGACAACGGGACGACGTGTTGAACGGTTTTTGCGGAAAACCGCGAAAGACGACCTCTCCGACGCTGTGATTCGCTATTGCGACCAGCTCGGCGTCGAAGCGCGCCGCGTGACGGTCAAAGACACACGAACGCGGTGGGGCTCCTGCACCTCGGATGGACGTTTGGCCTTTTCCTGGCGGCTCATCATGGCGCCAGAAGAGGTTCTAGAATACGTCGCGGCGCATGAATGCGCGCATCTTCTGGAAATGAACCATAGTCCGGCCTTCTGGGCGCATGTGGCCAAGTGCCGACCGCGCTGGAAGGCGGAACGCGCGTGGCTGCGCGAGAATGGGCGTGATTTGCATGCCGTTCGGACGGCTTAAGCTGGGGCGAGTTCAGGCTTCGGTTTCGGCTCGTCGCTCAATTCCGGAGAGAAACTGATCAGCATAGCCCCTTCGCCGCCGCGAGCTTCGCGATTGGGACCGAGCAAGAGCAAGGTGCCATCCGGACGAATTTCGGCCACGATATCGGCGTCCCGGCGGTCTTTGCGAAACGCGTCGAGATCGTATTTGTCGGTCAGCCGCGTGCAGGCGAATTCCCAGCCGCGATACTGGTCCCGGATCAGGCTGTCATAGGTGCGGCCCCGGCGGATCAAAGTACGCCCACGGGCGTTTGAGCTGAGGCCGCGTTCATCATTCTCTTCGTCATCATTGATGGAGAGTTGATAGACCATATGCCGGCCGACTTCTGGCGCGAAGTGGCTACAAACCAGCGCATTATAAGAATCATTCGTCGACAGGGCGATCACGGTCGAGAACCGCGCATGGTCGAGTTTGATCTCGGCATCTTCAGACAGCACTTCGCCCATGAATATATCGAGGCCCGCATCGCGCGACGATTTGAGACGACGATAATTGCTGTCGGCGACGATGACTTCTACATCCGCTTGCTCAAGGGCTTGGGCGAACTCGACGCTCCACGCATTGGCGCCAACGATAAGGACGCCCGGGCGTTCTTTGCGCGCTAGGCCGAGCGCGCGCGACAGCGGGCCAATGGTAAAGCCGTGCATGACGACGGTGGTGAACACCATCGCAAAAGCGAGCGGCGTGATCTGATCAGCGCCAGGAATAAAGAACGCGCCTTCGCGCGACAGGTCGACCAGCAGCGACCCGAACAGGCCCGAGACCGCCACCGCCACGATCCCACGTGGGGCAATCCACCCGAGCAAGATCGCTTCGTTGCGCGACAGCGTGCCATAGGTCGCGATCCAGACCGAGAGCGGGCGGACGACGAACAGCATGCACATCAAGAAGGCGAACGTGTTCCAGTTAATCGCTTTGCCGATAATCTCTGGCGTCAGGTCTGCCGTCAGCATGACGAACACGCCGGAGACCAGGAGGATCGCAATGTCTTCCTTGAACTTTTGCAGCTCGTTGAGGCCCGCAAGCTTAGAATTGCCGAGCATCATTCCGTAAGCGGTGACGGCGACCAGGCCGATCTCTTTCTGGAACATCTCAGCCAGCGTGTAACAGAGCACAATTGAGGCGAGGATGAGCGGCGCTTTGAGGTATTCCGGCGTCCACCCCTCACGGAAGGCTTTGGCGATGATCCAGCCGAACAATACACCGAGAACGACGCCGTAACAGGCCGCCATAATGATCCACAGGCCGGCGCCGAACAGGCTCTGCCCAAGCGAAGCAACGCGAATGAACTCAAACGCAGCGACCGCAAATAGAGCGCCGATCGGGTCGTTGACGATGCCTTCCCATTTGAGGAATTGCGCCGGTCGCCCACCAAGCTTGGACTGGCGCAGCAGGGGAATGATCACGGTCGGCCCGGTCACCACCATAACGCCTGCAAACACGGTCGCGCTCGCCCAATCGAGCCCGCCGGCATAATAGGCGGCGAGCGTGCCGAGGAACCAGGCCAAAGGCCCGCCAACAAAGATCATCCGCCGCACGGCCGCGCCGGCTTCGCGTAGGTTTTCAAATTTCAGAACCAAGCCGCCTTCGAACAGGATCACCGCGACAGCGAGCGAGACAATGGGACGGAAGACATCGCCAAAACTCTCGGATGGGTTGAGCAGCGGATCACCAAAGACCAAGGACCAAAGCGGCCCAACGGCCAAACCCGCCAAAGACATCAACACGATTGCCGGAGCTTGCATCCGCCAGCCGAGCCATTGTGCGCCAACGCCAAGCGCGCCGATCAGCGCGCAGGCGAAGATTATGCTCTGACCAGAGCCAACCGCGAGAAGCACACCTATATCCATCGCTCAGCCCTTCGCGACCTGGTCAGACCAGTGTCTCATCCTCAGACCGAGAGACATCGAACCCGATTTCACGGCCGCCATAATCCCCAGCCTGATAGCGATCGATTTGAGTTTTGAACCACTCCAGGACATGCTCGTAAATATGGTCGTAAAACGGCTCTGGATCATTGTCTTTTAGTGGAATCGAGAGGCGATATTCTTCGCCGCCGACAATATTTGCGATGAAATCATCGCCTATTTTTTGGCATTCCATAGTCACGCGCATCCAGTCGGTACCGGTTGAGACGCGAATGGCGAGACCGAATAAGATGGCGCCAAGAGGCCGGAACCCGGCTGGCGGGATAGAGAATGCCTGATCGCCATAATCCTTGGCTTCAAATTGCCCTGCAGGGGGCACCAATCGGACACAAACCCCCTCGGAAGAGCCAATGTGGGCGCACAATCCAGCGCGTAATTCTTCGGCCAAAGACCGGACGCGGGTATAGTTTTCAGCGGCAAGCGCTTGATATTCCGCCACCGTGGAAATCAATTCTTCAAATCGAGACAAGCCCAAGCTCCCCTTTGAACCTTATTAAGAGAGTAGGGTGCTCTCCGAGTGAAAGCTAGTGTTTAGATTGGGTCGAGTGCAGTTTGGACGTGTGGAACAGGGCTCAAACGCATCGTTTGTTCGCCTATGCCGCGAATTCTCAGATCAAGCTGCGCGCGCTGAGCGTTGTAAACGGACGACGTTTAAACGCTGATCCAAATCCGTGATGTCCGGGCGCAAATGGGCCGGGAGACTGGCGCGGGCCATCTCAATCGACGTTCGCGGCGTCACATCTTGGGTATAGGCGGTGATGATTCGCGCAATCGTGTCGAGATAAAGCGCTTCTTCTTCAACGATTTGCCCAAATCGATTAGCGATCGGACCGACCAATCCATAAGCCAAGAACACGCCAAGGAATGTTCCCAGCAGGGCCGCGGCGATCATCTCTCCCAGCACTGCCGTCGATTGATCAATCATCGCCATGGTTTTGATAATGCCAAGAACCGCGGCGACAATGCCAAGGGCGGGCAGAGCATCCGCGAGGGTTTGCAGCGCACTGACCGCGCGTTGCCGCTCCTCCACGATCTCACCGACCGTATCTTGCAAATAGGTGGCGGCTTGGTCGCGCATAGCTGGGTCCAGAGCGATCAGGCGAAAGCTGTCACAGATCAGACCCACTGCGTGATCATCCTGTTGCAAACGCGGGTCGGCGGCGAACAGCTCTGATTGCTCAGGCGCTTCGATATCGCGCTCGATGGCAACGATCCCGCCGCGCCGCGCGCGCGTGACCAGCTCATGCATTAAGGTTAGCAAACCGGCATAATCAGCTTGCTTCCATTTCGCACCGCTTAAGGCTTGGCCAAAGCCGCGCATCGCCGCTTTCGCAACCGGTGCAGAATTACCGATCAATACCGTGCCGATCGCTGCACCACCAATCAGAGCAAGTTCAAACGGCAAGGCCGCAAAGACTGCCGGTCCGCCGCTCACTAAGAGCGCGCCGGAGACCACTAAGAGAACAATCGCAAATCCGATCAGCTGGAACATGTTCGGCCCTTTAGGCGTGTTTGATAATCGCGCCACAGTTTCAGAATTTCCTTTCGAACCGGTTGCCCGCGCGGAAAACCACTCACTCCGATCTTGATTTTGTCGCGCATCGGCTCAAACAGAGCGCATGAGTGACCAGGGATCCACCGTCGAAACATCGCCCCAGCCTAATCGGCGCGGGGCGTTTTTTCTGTTGTTTTTCTCGTTGATGGCGATCGGCGCCGGCAATACGATGTTGATCGCGGCGGTGATCCCGCCTTTGACCCGCACCCTTGGGCTGCCCGATTGGATGGCCGGTGCAATTTTCTCGCTCTCTGCGCTGTGTTGGTCTCTATCCTCCCCATTCTGGGGCAAGAAATCGAACCAGTATGGACGCCGGCGGATCGCGTCCTTTGGCTTGGCCGGATACGCGGTATCGATGTTTTTGCTGCTCATCTCATCCTGGGCCGCCATTTCAGAATGGATCACCGCGCCTTTCGCGATTTTTGCGTGTTTGGCGCTGTCGCGATCTGTCTTCGGCCTGATCGGATCGGGGTCGAGCCCCTCCGCACAAGCCTATGTCGCCGACCGGACCGAACCGAGTGAGCGACAAAGTGAAATCGCGTTCGTGACGTCCGGATTTAGCTTCGGGACCGTGGTGGGCCCTGCTTTCGCGGCGGTCTTGGTTGCCAATTTTGGCTTGCTGAGCCCGATGCTGATCACGTGTGTGATGGCGGGACTGATGTCGGTTCTGTTGTGGAATTTCCTGCCCGAGAATCGACAACCGGTTCAGGACGCCACCAAGATTGAGGCGATCCCAGGTGCGATCGGATTGTGGCGATCGCGTAACGTACTGCCCTTTTTGGCTTATGCGGTGAGCTTATCCCTGGTCACTGGCATTCTTACGCAAGTTTTTGTGTTTGCCGTTATGGACAAACTCAACGTCACGGGCGCGGACGCTGCGAAATATACAGGGCCGGCTTTTATGGTTGGGGCGATGGCCGTGATGATGGCGCAATTGGTTTTGATCCCGCGACTGCAGCTTAAGAATAAGACCTTGATGATCACAGGCTGTTTCCCGCTTTTGATCGGGGCCTTGCTGCTCATCCCAGCGCAAGACTTTGCCACCCTGATCTTTGCACAATTCTTTTTGGGGATTGGCCAAGGTCTAACCCGGCCCGGTTTTTCCAGCGGGGCGTCGCTCGCGGTCTCGCCGCAATTGCAAGGCAATGTCGCTGGCTTGGTCATTTCAGCCAACGGTATGGGCTATATCATTACCCCGCTCTTCGGGCTGTTTCTGTATGAGTTTGTCGATCCTGCTTTGCCGTTCTGGATCTGTGTCGGCTTGCTGATCGCGATGGCGCTTTTTGCCTGGAAAGCGATTGCACCAGGGGTCGGCGAAGCAGAAGAAGAGGCGGATTAGCGCGCGGCGAGCACCTGATCCAGGGCTTGGCGAGTGGGATAGCCATCCGCAGGCATGATTCCGCGATCTTTCTGGAACCGGCGCAGGGCGCCTTTGGTGCCGCGACCCGCAATACCATCCACGGTCCCTGCGTCGAAGCCAAGGCGGTTCAGATTGTCTTGCAGGATCATCACATCGCGCCGCGCAAGTGGCGGCAGATCGGTCGGCCACGCCGCCACCGGGCCGGTTTCGCCGGCAACGGCATCCGTCAGCAGGCCGACCGCGAGTGCATAGCTGTCTGAGCGATTGTAGGTCTTATAAACGTTGAAATTCTTGAACAGGAGATATTTCGGGCCCGTGGCGCCGCTGGGCAGCCAGAGTTCGGCATACGCCGTTTCTGGGGCTGAGAATGGCGCGCCGCTGATGGGTGAAAGGCCATAGCTGATCCATGTTGACAGGCGGCGGTCTTCGCCATCGGCCAGCGACCAATCGAATTCTGGCGGCGCCAGCAGCTCGACGCCCCAGGGCATATCTTTCTGGTATCCAGAAGCCTTGAGATAGTTCGCAGCCGAGGCCAGCGCATCAGCTTCGCTTTTCCAAAGGTCTTTTTTGCCATCGCCATCGAAGTCGACAGCGAAAGTGAGGAAGGTTGATGGCATGAATTGTGTCTGCCCCATCGCGCCTGCCCATCCTGAAATGAGGTCGTCGCGGCTGACATCGCCGCGTTCTTGCATCTTCATCAGCGCGATGAGTTCGCGTTCCGCAAAGGATTGGCGTCGGCCTTCGACCGCCATATTGGCGAGCGTATTGGCCGCGTCGAATGTGCCGATATAGGAGCCGAGATTGGTTTCCATCGCCCAAATCGCGGTCACCGCTTCACGGTCGACGCCGTAAGCCGCCTCAATGCGATCAAAGATCGGGGCAAGATCATTGAGGCGCGCTTGGCCCCGCGTTTGCCGACCCTCGGTGACGGCGGACTCAACATACTCCCATATCGGTTTGGCAAACTCGGCTTGGTCGGCGACATCGGTTTTGGCGATGCCAACATCTTCGGCGAGGTAAAGGTCTAAGGGTGAGAGGCTGCGCAAGGTGTCGTGCACGATGACGGGGTCGCGCCCTTCGGCCAGCGCGCGCGCGGCGAAATCATTGCGCCACGCGTCCATCGCGTCATGACCAGAACTCTCAAAGGGCGGGATGGACGGGACCGTGACAGGAACCGGCGCGGGCGGACTTGCAGTCTGCTCGCCAGCGATAGGGGTATTGTCAGGCATTTCAGGCGCCGACGCGCAAGCGGTCATCAACGCAGCGCTCGCAACCAAGCCATAAAGCGGGCGTTTCAGAAGAAAATCGCTCATCAGTCTCATCCCCTTACAGAATGCCCTGTAAGCCATGATTGACTCAGACAGGTCACCTGTGTATGTCCCGCGCTTTCGTGAAAACAGTTCTAACGTTTGGGCAAAAGCCATGAAAGTGAAATCCTCGATCAAAGCACTCAAGTCGCGCCACCGTGACTGCAAGGTCGTTCGCCGCCGTGGCCGGACCTATGTCATCAACAAGACTGACCCGCGTTTCAAAGCAAAGCAGGGCTGAGTCTGAGATGAACAGCTGAGCCTCATTTGTCATGGGCGCTCGTATCGTTCTTTTCGACCTTGGGCATGTGGTTGTCGATTGGCAACCGCTAAAGCTATATCGCGAGCTCTTCGACAGCGAAGAAGAAGCTGAAATTTTCGTTCGCGACATCTGCAACATGGATTGGCATGTTCACCACGATCGCGGCGTTTCTATGGCTGAGAATGCCAAGCCGCTGATCGCGAAATATCCGCATTACGAATCCCAAATCCGGGCTTGGCGGACGCGCTGGCTGGATATGTTTGAAGGCTATTTGCCCGGTATGCCGCCTTTGATGGCGCGCTTAGAAGAGGCCCGCGTGCCGCTTTATGGGCTCTCGAACTTGCCGGCTGAGATCGCGCAAGAGACGTTTGACGCCTTCCCGATGATCAAGCTGCTGCGGGACGTTGTGGTCTCTGGCGAAGAGAAAGTGGTCAAGCCAGAGCCGCGCATTTACGAGATCGCTTTGGCGCGGATGGGCAATCCGGACCCGGCGGACGTGTTGTTTACAGATGACCGCGAGAACAATTGCGCGGCCGCCGAAGCGATGGGCATCAAGGCGCATCACTTTCAAGGCGCGGCTGGGTTTGAAGCGCGCTTGAAGGCTGAGGGCTTGCTTTAAAAAGAGCGATACGCTTACCCAAAAATGCATGACAGACTTGTATTGAAATGCATTTACGCATTTCTGGCGCTGTCCTAGGAGGGTGGTTGTACGGAACACGTTGCGCGCATTTGAGGGCGCGATCGTTCGAGCGATCACGAGGGACAAATTATGCTGACCGAGCTCATAGGAAGCGGAGCTGCTATTCTCACAACGTCTGCGCTCTTGCCCCAAATTCTCGTCACCCTGAAAGCCCGCAATGCGACCGCGTTGTCTTTGAGCACGTTGATGTGTTTGTGCACAGGTAAAATCTGTTGGCTGATTTACGGTGTTTCGATCGAAAGTCTGCCCATCATCGCATCGAACGGTTTCAGCGCGAGCCTGTCGCTGGTTCTGCTGGTCTTGAAAGTGCGGGATTTGCTTGTCCAGAAAGCGCCAAGCCCGCCAATTGGCGTCTGATCGCGCGCGGGGATAATGGCTGCTTTCTCGCGGTCACCCGCGGCAGACCTTTGTCCGTTCTGGCAATTCGCCCATCTTGACCGACCAGCATTCCTTATAGACCGAACAATAGCAGCCCTCTGCTGAGATGCCGCCGCCGACGCCTTCGAGAAACGCCCGCGTGTCTGCCGTCCAAGGCACCCCGAACAGGGTCGCGGTCTCGCCCGGTGCGAGGACGTCATTCGAGGCGTCGCGGGCGCGATACGTGTCATAAGAAAATGCGCGCTCAGGACCGACCGTTTCGAGGATCAGCGCATCGAGATCGTCTGAACTGGTCAAACGCTGCCCATTATGCACAAAGCCGACATCGCCGAGCAAAGCCGGTCCGATCCCTTTGTTTGAAATGGTCACTTCAAACCCCGTGCCGGAATAGCTCTGCGCCACTTCGAGATAGGGCCAGACGCTTGCCTTTTGCTGGTCTTTCAAAGAGGTGACCTCAAAGACCGAGACGCCGAGGGCGGATAGCGAAATGACAATCGCGACCAGCGATAGAAGGTTGCCGCGCCCGATCAGGCCGTCTTTTCCGCTCATCTTGTTGTCCCTTTGCTGTCGATCCAGGCAAGGAAGTAGTCGTCTTTCCGTTTCCGACCAGTCTCAAAAATTGAGCCGCGCGTGTGTACCTTGGACGCGGTCTGAGTTATGGATATCGAGCAACACAACTGGCGAGATCAAGATGGAGCACCATCGGGGAGTGTTGCGCAACTCAATCTGTGCCGATCGCCTGGGCCACTCACTTTTAAGGAGATGGCCATGCCTGAATTATCACCCATATCTGTCGCGTTCCTCGTCTTTCCGAATGTCACCCAGCTCGACCTGACGGGGCCGGCGCAAGTCCTGTCGCGGCTCGGCAACACGACGCTCAACCTGGTCTGGAAAGACACTGAGCCCGTGCCGACCGATGCCGGATTCCCGCTGCTGCCAACCGCGACCTTCGAAGAGATCGATGCGGTCGACATTCTCTGCGTCCCGGGTGGGCTCGGGACGATGGAGATCATGCAAGACCCGGCGGTGCTGAGTTGGCTGCGGAAAGTCGCCGAAAAGGCGGACTGGGTGACCAGTGTTTGCACCGGGTCGCTGGTGCTTGGGGCCGCTGGATTGCTGAAAGGCTTCAAGTCCGGCTGCCATTGGGCCTCGATCGATCAGCTCGAATTCTTTGGCGCAATCCCTGTGAAGGACCGCATTGTTGAGGACCGCAATCGCTTTTCTGGCGGCGGGGTCACGTCGGGGATCGACTTTGCCTTGGCGCTCGCCGCAAAGATTCGCGGCGAAGACTTTGCCAAATTCATCCAACTTTCTATCGAATATGACCCCAACCCGCCTTTTGATGCGGGATCGCCGGAGAAAGTCCCGCCGCATATTCTCGAGCGATACTATAAAATGATCGATGACGCCGTGCCGGACCGGGCGGCAAAAGTGAAAGCGATTGCAGAATCGCTCGGATTTTAGCCCCATTTTCGCAACATACAGCGCTTAACGATGAATTGTCTTGGCACCTGCCGGTTGAAACAGCATAGTTAGCTCATGATCAAAGCGCTCGCCTTTTTGGGAGTTATCCTTATCAGCGGCCCGGATTTCGGGCCGTCGGATGAGATGTTTGATGAGCTCAAAACCGCGCCGAGCGAAGAAGAAGCCAATGATGTCGCCTTGGATATCTGGGCCTCATGGATGGAAAGCGGTTCAGACGCCGCCGATCTGGTCATGGAACGGGCCGTTCGAGCCCAAGCCTTTGGCGATTTGGAGCATGCGCGCGCCCTCTATGACCGGGTGATCGCGATCCAGCCGGACTATGCTGAGGCTTGGAACCGGCGCGCGACCTTGTTCTTGGCGCAAGAGAACTATTCCGAAGCGCTGCGCGATGTGAATGAGGCCTTGCGCCTCGAGCCCCGCCATTTCGGCGCCTGGGGCGGCTTAGGCGCGGTCTTAGAGGGGCTCGGCTCGAAAGATGAGGCGCTCGCGGCTTATGAAAAAGCGCTTGAGATCTATCCGCTCTTTCCCTCGGCCAAGCGCGGCATAAATCGTATCCGGCGAGATCAAGAAGGCCGGCCTGTTTGAGAATGTTCAGCATTGCGATTGCAACCCTTGCGCTGGTGGGCGTTGGTGCCTTTGCCAATAGTGCCCGCTATGCCGCGGGTGTGAACAAAACCCATCCGGCGGCCGGTAAGATGGTCGACGTGAACGGCGCGGACGTCCATGTGCTCGAACAAGGTGATGCCGGTCCGGTCGTGCTGATGATCCATGGCGCTTCGGCCAATGCCCGCGAATTTAGCTGGACACTCGCCCCTAAGCTGGCGGAGACGCACCGCGTCCTGATGGTCGATCGCCCTGGACATGGCCATTCGGAACGCCCTGAGGCCGCGGAAACGCTGGCGGTGCAGGCTGAGCAAGCCGCGGGCGCGCTGAAAGCCCTAGCGCCGGGGCAGAAAGCGATCGTGGTCGGGCATAGTTTTGGCGGCGCGGTCTCGCTGCGCCTGGCTCTGGATCATCCGGAAATGGTGGATGGCTTGGTTCTGCTCGCACCGGTGACGCATGATTGGGGCGGCGGCGGCGAGGCCTGGTACAACAAATATGCGGGGCATCCCGTGATGGGGCCCATGTTCACGCAATTGGTGCCGATCGTCGGACCGGCGCAGGTCAAACGCGGTGTGACGAATGTGTTCTCACCGATGCCTGCGCCCGATGGATATTTCGAGAAGTCTGGCATTGGCTTGCTGTTCCGGCCATCCAACTTTTCAGCCAACGCCAAAGACGTGAACGCCTTGCGCGGCGAGCTGGCCGGTCAGCAAGATCGATATGGCGAGATCGCGGTGCCGACCGTGGTCTTTTCCGGCGCGCTCGACACGGTGATCAGCCCGCCTTTGCATGTTGGTAAGCTGAAGCATCAGGTTGATGGGCTTGAATTGGTCAAACTCGGCGATGGCGGACACATGCCGCATCATGCGTTTGGTGATGATGTGGCGGGGGTGATCCGGCGATTGTCTGGGGGCTAGTCGTTTTCGCAATTCAAGCCAAAGCAGCGTACGAGCCCCGTCGAAGGAAAATAAACGAAGAACTCGTCAGCTACCTGCCGGGTTTTGGTTCGCGAAATTTGATTCGAGAGACCCAATCCCTCAGCACTTCTAGTTCTTTTAGAGTTTCGGTTGTGATCGTTAGCATGAGCAGGTCATGACGGTCTTCGGATTCATGAACCAAGAGCGAAAATTGTGAGAAACTCTCGCCGTCTCCTTCCGGTTGCACTTTTCGCCACTGCATGTTGCCAACCAGCTCGGTTTCGACGTCTTCTAACATCGAGGGCCATTTGAATGGCGCGTCGGATTTGCGATGGGCGGTGATAGATGAAATCCTGAAAACTGTGAGGTCGTGTTGGAAAATCCCCGCTTTACCTTCAGGGTCTTCAATCTCTCGGAAGTAACCCGGAAGACTCACGTTCCATCCAGGAAACGGGTGATGCGCGATATAGCCTCTGCGATAGCCGATTCCGTCAATGCTTGGTGGCTGATCAGTTTGTATTGCCGCAGCTAGTTCGTCCAACGCGGTTTGAAGTTTTGGGGCGAGGGGCGTTCCAAAACTAACCAATTTTTCATTCATATGCGCGATCGCAACACCGGTGTGTCGCTCTTCCTCCGTCACCGGAGTTCGCCATTGAGCATTCTGCCACAGCGTTCCGAGAAGCATGCTCTCCCAGAATTTACGGTCCCGTTCTCTGTTCCACCAAGGAAAAAAGCTTGCAGCTTCAGATGCAAGCTCGCGTCCATCCATTTCTGCGACCTGGCTCGGCCAATCTGTAGGGCGAGGCCCCAGCGGACAAGCCAAAGCGTTGCGGTCTAGCCCCAGGCCGAATGGAATGCAAAACGAACCATTGCTCTGATTATGTTCCACGGCGTGTCCCATTAAGAGTTCAAAGAAACGAACCATCTCATATTGCAGGTCACCAAAGTTGCGCGAAACCGCGTATCCCGTCTCGTCGGAACACATCTCTCCTGCGCCGCCCCAATCCCAAGACAGTTTAAGTTCTGATTCAAGATGGTCGAGCAACTCTATCACCGCGGCGTGGTAACCAGGCCCTGTATTTGAGGAACGAAACCCGACGGCGACCCAGTCAGATGAGAGGTCAAATCTGATCCAGTTGATCAGCGGGCTGAATGAGCAATTGAGCACCTCGTTTGATGGTATCTCGCTGCGATAGAAGGGGCCAAATTCATTTGCTTCGCTCCAGGCCCGAGCAACGCGATCAATTGCTTTCAAAGCTTGTCTACCTGAGGCACGTCCCAACAACTGCTTGGGGAGGCTTTTGGAGAAGGCCTGCGCATCAATTCCCATTTGAAAAGCCCCATCAGACGAAATGAGTCGTTAGCGTAACCACTTTCTCCGGCTAGAGAATTGAAGCAAGCCAAAAACTTGCAGGAGCCTCGCTTTTCACTTTTGTGGCCGGAAGGCAGCCTCGTTCTTTGACCCTCGTTCAAGCCGAGGGCGGGCAAGCTCAGGATGGGCTGAAAAGGGCTCCGCTTTCCTGACGAAAGTCAGGATCCATGGCGGTTGAGAGCATCCCCCAGCCGCCATGGATGCCAACTTTCGTTGGCAAAACGGGAACGGGTTTGGACAAGTCTGACTTGATCCCGCTCATCCCGGCGAAGGCCGGGATCTCTGGCAAACTTGGACCGGACCCGAGGCACGAGATCCCCGCCCACGCGGGGATGATCGATTGAGGGTCTTCTCTCCTCCACGCTCTGCCCAGCTCGTCTGGGCAGCCCAACACGCGCAAGCGCGGCTCAGACCGGGAGCGGGGGACATCTCTCCCGATCCCGCGGCAAGATCACGTGCTGGACCCTCGGAACACGTCCGAGGGAGCGTGGTGGAGGGCTCAGGCTTTTTTTGTCTGCTTTGGGTCAGGAGGAGACATAACACCATAAGGCCCTCATCCTGAGCGAAGTCGAAGGATAAAGGGCCGTGCTTCCCGGAAGCCCGCCTCGTCCTTCGACTTCGCTCAGGATGAGGCTGAAGGAGGCGCTTAACCGCCAACGCCCTCTCCGACGCCGATAGCAGACATCTGTCCGCGGAAAGAACCGCTCAAGCCCGCGACAGCCCCAACCGATCATCTTCATCCGTCAGATCATCACCCAAATTCGCCAAATACCATTCGACCGTGGTGCGGAGCCCATCGTCCAGACTCCGCTCTGGCCGCCAGCCAATCGCCCGTTCTGCGCTTGTTGGATCCACCGCGTATCGCCGGTCATGTCCGGCGCGGTCGGTGACGAATTCGATTTGATCGACATAAGGCGCGGTCTTCGGGCGAAGCGCGTCCAGCAGAGCGCAAATCGATTTCACCAAGTCTAAATTCGTGCGCTCGGCCCGCGCGCCAAACAAAAGCGTCGATCCAGCGTTGGCTGCGCAGGCCTCGATAAGCCCGCGCGCGTGATCCTCGACATAGAGCCAATCGCGGACATTTTGGCCATCGCCATAGATTGGGATGGGCGCGCCGAGGACGGCTTTGCGGATCACCGTCGGAATGAGCTTCTCGGCATTCTGCCAAGGCCCGTAATTATTCGAGCAATTGGTCACCAAGGTTGGCAAGCCATAGGTCCGTCGCCAGGCGCGGGCGAGATGGTCGCTGGCGGCTTTGCTGGCGGAATAGGGCGAGGAGGGCGCATAGGCGGTGTCGGCGTCAAAGGCGGGGTCCTGAGGGCTGAGATCGCCAAACACTTCATCTGTCGAGACGTGGACGAAGCGAAAGTCACTCGGTCTGTCGGCAGCGTCCCAATAGGCCACCGCCGCTTCGAGCAGGCTGAACGTGCCATCAACATTTGTCGCCATGAAGCTGCTCGGCCCGTCAATGGAGCGATCGACATGGGTCTCGGCGGCGAGGTGGATGACCGCATCAGGCCGCGCCGCTTTGAAGAGGGCGGCCACGGCGGGGCGGTCGGTGATGCAGGCATGTACGTTTTCGACCTCAAACCCCGCCACCGCCGCAGGATTGGCGGCATAGGTCTTTTTGTCGAGATTGAAGACTTGGTGGCCCGCGGCGGCGAGCTGACGGATGACGGCTGAGCCAATAAAGCCATAGCCTCCGGTAACGATATATCGCATCGGGTCTCCCGCGTTTGGTCCCCTTAGCCGTTGAATACATGCGCCAGCGCGATCGCGCCAGCCGTCGCAACATTAACGCTGTCAAAGCCTGTCTGCATTGGGATTCGTACCGGTTGCGCAGCATCGATCAAAGCGTCCGAGAGCCCCGGTCCCTCCGCGCCGAGTAGGATGGCGAGCTTTTCTGGGACGTCGAGGCTTTGCAGCGACGCAGCATCCGCGCGCGGGGTCATCGCCCAAATGGTGAAGCCAGCGGCTTTCAGGGCGTCGATGTGGTCACTGCCCGATCCGCCATGGTGGAAGGGCAGCCAAAGGGTGCTGCCAGATGAGACACGAATGGCTTTGCGATAGAGCGGGTCGCAGGATTGCGCATCGAGCAGAATGGCATCCGCGCCAAAGGCTGCCGCATTGCGGAACGCGGCGCCGACATTATCGTGATTTGAGATTTGGTTGAGGACGAGGATGCGGTTTCGGGATGTGATCGCGCGGAGTTCCAATGCTGGCCCTTTGCGCGCGCACGCCAGAACGCCGCGATGGATCGGAAAGCCTGCAATCTCATCCATCAGTGATTGCGGCGCTGAATAGATCGGGACGCCCTTCGGCACGCTTGCCAAGATCTCGGCGAGCGGCTCGAGCCGGCTTTCGCCTAAGAACAGGCTTTCGACCTCAAATCGCGAGCGGGTCAGCAAGATGGATAGCGGCACTTTGCCTTCAACAATGAACCGTCCGTCGCTGCCGCCCGTGAGATCACGTTCGCGGACGGATACAAAAGGGGCGATCCGTGGATCATCCCGAGTATGTATGGGGGTGGAAATGTTCATTGCGAAGATTATGAGTGTTTCGTGGAACAGTTAGTACGACTATGTTGACTAGGTTCATCTATTATTTTGGGTGTATAAACCGATGTTTCGATTTTTCCGATTGTTGTTCTTAATACCTGCGCTGCAGATGCTCTCAGCGTGTGATCCTTATTTTACGGGCTTAAAGCAAGACTATGTAGCGGCTTCTTCGTCTGCCAGAGTCGTCTTTTCTCGCCTCGCAGATGGCCGCTTTGGCTATAGTAGAAGTACAATTTGGGTGTCAGAAGAAGAATTCTCTGCCGAGCAGATGGATACCATCGCCGAATTCCTACAAGGCTATGGTCAAGGTAGAGGGCCTTTATGGCCTCAATGTGTTGCAGAAACGACTTTTGGAACGCGGGCTAACGAAACGAAAGCTCGGTGCTGGGGAACCATAGTGTTTTCAGAAGGGAAAGTTGATGTCGGCTTTACATTGAAGAAATATGGGACCGTTTGGAAGCTTCGATCACTCCAATTGGTCCCATATTAGTGTTTGCTCAAACTGGCCGACTAAGCGCCCATAGGCAGGCCTTGATCCTTGGCCATTTTTTGCATTGCTTTTTGCAGCTTTTCGAACGCCCGCACTTCGATTTGGCGGATCCGTTCGCGGCTGACATTGTAGACCTCTGACAGCTGTTCCAGCGTCTTTGGCTCATCGGTCAGGCGGCGCTCTTGCAGAATGTGCTGCTCGCGCTCTGACAGGTCTGCCATGGCCGACTGTAAAAGCTCCATACGGGCATCAAATTCTTGCGTCCGAGCAAAAGTCTCGGCTTGGTTTGGCTCATCGTCTTCGAGCCAATCTTGCCATTCCATATCGCCTTCAGCGCCCATCGGCGCGTTGAGTGAGGCGTCCGAGCCGCTCATCCGGCCATTCATCGAGATGACGTCTTTTTCCGAAACGTTGAGCTTGTCAGCAATATGCGTCACCTGCTCGGGCTTCAGCTGCGCATTATCGAGCGCATCAATCTCGCCTTTCATCCGGCGCAGGTTGAAGAAGAGCTTTTTCTGCGCGGCGGTGGTGCCGAGTTTGACCAGGCTCCAAGAGCGCAGGATATATTCCTGAATGCTCGCGCGGATCCACCACATCGCATAGGTGGCGAGGCGGAAGCCTTTATCAGGATCGAATTTCTTGACCGACTGCATCAGCCCGACATTGCCTTCGGAGATCACCTCCGCCATCGGCAAGCCATAACCGCGATAGCCCATCGCAATCTTCGCCACGAGGCGCAGGTGCGAGGTCACCATTTTTTCTGCAGCTTCGGAATCTTCATGCTCTTGCCAGCGTTTGGCGAGCATAAATTCCTCATCCTTGGCGAGCATGGGAAACTTACGGATTTCTGAGAGGTAGCGGCTAAGGCCCTGTTCGGGGCTCAGCGCGAGCGCACGGCTCGTAGGTGTGTTGGCCATTTTATGGTCCTCCATTTTCCCCTTCGCGCGACCCTATACGTCTTGGCATCGGCTCCGGTTCTATCGTTGGTGAGAGTCATAGCCCCGATCATCGGCAGCGTCTTTCCCTCTTTCGCGAATAGTCCCTATCGCGAATTTGCATAGATAGGGGTGAAATAGGGGGATTTTAAGGTCTTGGGTGGGGAATCTTGTCGGAACAAACGGCCCTCAAACCCCCATGACCAGGGAGCGGAGCGAGCGGTCTGCACGTACGACCCTCTATCTTTCCGTGGAGCGAAAACGAAGATGGTGTTCTTCACCCAATGGGATCGACCTTTGAAGTCTTGGGAAATCCGACAAAAATGGTGGTCGATACTAGGTTCGAACTAGTGACCCCTGCAATGTCAATGCAGTGCTCTACCACTGAGCTAATCGACCATCCGATTTGAGAAGCAGGGTCTTCGCTTTTTGGGGCGCTCAAGTCAAGCCTGAACTGCAACCGATATCAGGCCGCCATCACCCGTTCGACTTCGTCGACCAGTTCCCGCAAGTGGAACGGCTTAGAGAGAACTTTCGCGCCGGCTGGGGTCGGCGAGCTGCCGGATAAGGCCACGGCCGCAAAGCCCGTGATGAAAACGATTTTCATAGCCGGATCGAGTTCTGCGCCGCGCCGCGCGAGTTCGATCCCATCAATGCCCGGCATGACAATATCCGTGAGCAGCAGATCGAAGACTTCTCGTTCGAGCGCTTCAAGGGCGCCTTCGCCATCTTCAAAGTCTTGAACATCATGTCCTGCCCGGCGCAGCGACGCGCTCAAAAAGCTGCGCATGGCATCATCATCTTCGGCCAGCAAGATTTTGCTCATTCGGTTTCGTCCCTAAATTCCGACCACCCCTGTGCCATCATTCCGTAAATCCTCAGTGAATATAGGCGCGATTTCTTCGATATAATGTCAGATTAATAGGCACAATAGGTCGAGATTGTCACAAAATCTCAGACCGAGCCCTTGACGAAGCAGCTAGAAAAAAGACCTTGTCGCCATGCGGACTGCTTTTGACGTCACTCCTGAATCCCCCGCGACACGTGTTTCGGCCTATACGCTCGAGAGCGGCACTCATGTCACTGCACCTGTTATTTTCGCATCACCCCATAGTGGCACCATCTATCCGCCTGCAATGCGGGATTTGCTGTGCGTACCGCTCACAGATCTGCAACGGACCGAAGACGCCTTCGTTGATGAACTCTATGCGCCCGCGCCCAAACACGGCGCGCTTCTTTTGAGCGCAAACTATGCGCGCGGCTTTGTCGATTTGAACCGGGATGCGCGTGAGCTCGATGCCAGCATGTTTCATGATGGCTTACCGCGGACCGCCGGGATGCCCAGCGCGAGGGTTAAAGCGGGATTGGGCTGTTTTCCGCGAGTCGGGGCCAGTGGCCGCGAAATATATGCGGGGCCCATGTCAAAACGGGACGGAACATTTCGTTTGGAGGCGGTGTATGATCGCTATCATGAGGCGCTGCAGTCTCAAATTGAGCAATTAAAACAAGACTGGTCGGATGTGGTGATCATTGACTGTCACTCCATGCCGTCCCGCCAACCGGGCAAGTCGAGCATGCCAGACATTGTGCTTGGCGACCGGTTCGGGTCCAGTTGTTCCGCGCGTCTAACCTCGCAGGTTGAGCGACGGTGTCGGCGAGAAGGATTGAGTGTCACGCGCAATGCGCCGTATGCGGGAGGCTATACGACGCGGCGCTATGGGCGTCCCCGACGCGGCGTGCACGTGTTGCAGATCGAGATCAATCGTGCGCTATATATGAATGAATTGACGGTCGAAAAGTCGACCGGATTTGACCGGACGAAGGCGCAAGTGGCGACCATCATTGAGGACATTATCGACTTCGCGTTGAGAGAGAACACGTAGTAAAAAAAAGCCGCGCTAAAAAGCGCGGCATGAATAGGTAAGGGAGGAAACGCCAGAAGGCGTCAGCACCGAAGTGCTAGGATCAATCTATTGTGCGGCGCACAAATGGCAACCCCATAGGCGCTGCACTGCCGCATAACTCCGATGCGTGAGTGGGATGCATGTGATCCGGGCCACGAGTTTTGTACCGTCTAAAACCCCTGTTTTCCCGTAATTTTTTTATTTCGGCACGGGTTTTGCTGTGAGTTTCCGCGTAATTCATTTTCGGGACTCCGAGGGGAGGCTCCGATCATCCGGGAGTGCGGAATGACGGACAGAACTGACCTACATGTGGGCAAACGGCTACGCCGGCGTCGACGTCTATTGGGTATGACCCAACAAGACTTGGCGGGAATGGTGG
>JBCBBY010000047.1:0-30097 GCA_038531195.1 Pseudomonadota bacterium | reverse complement strand
AGCGACACGAACGCAAATTTGGATCTATACGCTACTATTAGCGCCAATCGGCCTGGCCCCCTTAGCGACAGGTCTCGGCGGATGGGTGTATGCGGTTGTGGGAAGCCTCTTAACGCTCGTTTTCTTGTACTATGCGGCGAAGGTTAAACGCAGCCGGGCAGGGGAGGCAGATGCCGGAGACGCCGAGCGCAAACTCGCCATGGGGATGTTCGCATTCTCGATCCTCTATCTCTTCGGCCTCTTTGCCGCACTCATCATCGAGCATGGTTTCGGGTTATACTTCCCACTCGGAGGCTTGTGATGACAGACGAAGCGACAGTACCCTCGGCTGACCCGGCAGCAGTCTTAAAGGCGCAAAAACGACGCAACGCGTGGCTCGCGCTCGCGCTCGTCGCATTCGTAGTGATTGTTGGCGTAAGCACGGCCGTTCGGATCCAAGAAGCGGACTTCTCAGGTGGCGATCGCATTTATTTTTCAGGCTATCTTGACGAGGCTGCGGCTGAAAAAGCGGATCGCGAGGCACAAGCGCGCATTCAAGCGCGTCTGGCAGCTGAGGCTGAAGCCGCCAAACCGGTAGAGGCACCCGATGAATAATACCCGCATCGCGATTTTTGCGGCGATTGGCGCCTTGTGCATGCTGGGCTTAGCGTTCGCTTCAAAACCCCTTTATGACACGTTTTGCCGCGTGACGGGCTTTGGTGGCACCACGCAGACGGCTCAAGCCGCGCCAGATCGGATCAGTTCACGAGAGGTGAAAGTCCGTTTTGACGCCAACGTCGCGAACGCGCCGTTAAAGTTCAAAGCCGTTCAAAACAATTTGGATGTGCAACTCGGCGCACATAATCTGGCGTTCTATGAAGTGACAAATACGTCCGCGAGCGATGTCAGCGTCATCGCCAGCTACAACGTCACGCCTCACAAAGCAGGGCGGTTCTTCGCCAAGCTTGAATGTTTCTGCTTCGAAGAGCGAATCATCAAGGCCGGGGAAACCAAAAAGCTTCCCGTCATCTTCTTTGTCGATCCCGCGATGGAAGACGAAAGCAATGCCAATGACATCCGCACGATCACGCTGTCTTATACTTTCTTCAACACAAATGAGTTCAAAGGTGCGACGAATACGGCATCGCTCAACTGAACGGTTGCAGAATCCGTCAACACAGGGCTAAAAGCGCCTAAGATTGTAATAACCATTGCCGCAAGGGGTTCCCCGACATGGCCGAAGACGTCAAACACGACTATCACCTCGTAAACCCATCGCCTTGGCCGTTAATCGGCTCGATCGCCGTTCTGATTCTCGCGATCGGTGGTGTGACCTATATGAAAGGTCTGTTCGGCATTGAGGCCGGCCAATTGTGGACGCTGGTGCCAGGTTTCCTAATGGTCATTTGGGTCATGGCAGGCTGGTGGCGCGAAGTCGTCAAGGAGGGCCGCACGGGCGATCATACGCCTGTCGTAGAGATCGGCCTGAAATACGGCATGATCCTCTTTATCGTGTCGGAAATCATGTTCTTCGCGGCATGGTTCTGGAGTTTCTTCGAACTCGCCATCTTCTACCCAGCCCGCGTCGGCGCCACCTTTGACGCTGCAAGCCCAGTCTGGGAGGGATTAAACGCGTTTGCGCAGTGGCCACCAACGGGTGTGACAACGTTTGACCCGTTCCACCTGCCATTGATCAATACTTTGATCCTGCTGCTTTCGGGCACGACGGTGACCGCCGCTCACCACGCGCTGCAGCATGATAAAATGGACAATGCGAAGTTCATGCTGATCCTGACGATCATTCTCGGCGTCGCGTTCACGTGCCTACAGGTCTATGAATATTCGGAAGCGCAATTCACCTTTGACGGCACACTTTACGGATCGGCCTTCTTCATGGCGACAGGGTTCCATGGCGCACATGTTGTCATCGGGACGATCTTCCTGACCGTCTGCCTATTCCGCCTTTACGCGAACAATATGACGGCCAAGAAGCATCTAGGCTTTGAGTTTGCCGCTTGGTATTGGCACTTTGTGGACGTGGTTTGGTTGTTCTTGTTTGCCTTTGTCTACGTGCTTCCGCACATCGTACTCGGGCATTAGCGAGCCGTCGGGCAGCCCGCGCCGCCCAGATCGAACAATACTTTAAATTGGCGCCACCGACCTGTTCGCGTGGCGTCATTTCTTTAAAAGCTAAACAAAGCCCACCAGGACAAAGACAGTTGAAATGACCTTTCGCCCGATGCCTTTCTTGACCGTGCTCACCGTCATAAGCCTGGGTATATTGATTGTTTTGGGCAACTGGCAGTACGGCAGATATGCCGAAAAAATGGCGTCCCCGACCCTCACTGAACAGACCGAAGAAAGTGCCTTAATCCGCGTTGCGTTAGATCGAACCTCCAACGCGAACGCTCAACAAGTTTATGGATTCGCCGATAGCGAACCGATCTGGCGGCGATACGTTCCGGGGACACTCGAAGACACCAGTGAACCGGTGTTGGTTATGGTTGAAGCGACGGGTGGTCCAACACCGATACCGGTTGCCGTTCGTGAGCTCCCGGAAACTGTGACCTTTGACAGTCTCGTCACTGAACGCGGCTCAAGCGGATCGGCATTTTCGGGGCGCGATGACCCGGAAAATGATGTTTGGTACAGTCTCAATCCAGAAGCTATGGCTCGCCGGTTTGGATTGAGCGGTACGCCGAGGGTGGTAGAACCTGTCATCATGTCCGTACGGAATGCCGATCAGATGACTCAAGTTCGGCAGACCCTAAATCCTTATGCTTTTGCAAAGCCCGTTGACCCGCTTCCACCAGAACGGCACTTTGGCTATGCTTTGACATGGTGGGGGATGGCCTTGGGACTGATAGGCGTGTATGTCGCGCTGCACCACTCGCGCGGACGCTTGAGATTTAAGAAGGCTTGAACGCCATGAAATATGTATCGACTCGTGGACAAGCGGCGCCTGTCGACTTCGTTGAAGCCTGTTTGACCGGGCTAGCGCCAGATGGTGGCCTCTACGTGCCTGAATCCTGGCCGAAAATTGCGCCGGCAACTCCTAGTGAAAGCTATGTCGATATTGCAACGCGTGTGCTTCAAGCCTTTGCAGGGGACGCACTCAGCGACAGCGATGTCCGTGGTCTCTGTGAACGAGCTTATGCAAGTTTTTCTCACAATGCTGTAGCGCCGCTCAGCCAAAGCGGCGCAAACCAATACGTCATGGAATTGCACCATGGCCCGACGCTCGCGTTTAAAGACGTGGCGATGCAGTTCATTGGGCAACTCTACGATCTCGTCCTCACTCGAAAAGGCGAACGTATGAGCGTCGTCTGCGCCACGTCGGGTGATACAGGTGGCGCCGCAGCTGCCGCTTTTGCGGGTGCGAAACAGGTTGATTTGTATATTCTTCACCCAGATGAGCGGGTATCACCCGTACAGCGTCTCTTTATGACCACGACCGGCGCGGAGAACGTGCACAACCTCGCCGTGGACGGTGATTTCGACGATTGCCAAGCGCTGGTCAAAGCGCTGTTCGCAGATAAGGCCTTTGCCGGCGATGTGAGACTGTCGGGCGTTAACTCGATCAATTGGGCGAGGATTGCGGCTCAATCGGTGTATTACGCATCGGCGCAAGCGGCGCTCGGCCCGGATCGCCCGCTACGCTTCGTCGTGCCCAGCGGCAATATGGGAGACGCGTTCGCGGGCTATGTCGCAGCACGCTGCGGTATGTTGTCAGGTTTTGAAACGGTTTGCGCCGTCAACGAAAACAAAACGCTAGACACACTCCTCGCGCAAGGGCTCATGCATCGTGAGCAAGCTGTGGCCACACCGAGCCCGGCTATGGATATTTCCGTACCCAGCAATTTTGAGCGTCTTTTGTTTGAAGTCGCTGGCCGCGATGGTGACATGGTGCGACGCACGTATGATCAGTACAAACAGTCCGGCCGTGCTGAGCTTCCAGAACAAGCCCGTGGTCCGCTTGGCTGCACGGGGTTCTCATCAGCGATGGTCAGCAACACTGACACACTGGAAGAAATGCGTCTCTTCCAAGCCGAAACAGGCGCTCTCATTTGCCCGCACACCGCAGTTGGCACTGCGGTCGCCCGGCGCTTGGGAGAGAGTGATGTTTGCACCGTTATTCTTTCGACGGCGCATGCAGCGAAATTCCCTGAAACCGTTCTCGAAGCAACAGGCGCTGATGCGCCGCTCCCCGCACGTTGCCAAAGCCTACGGGACCGCGGCGAGGTTTTTGAGAGAATTGCCAATGATCTCGGAACAATCAAAGATCTGATGCGGGCCAATCTCGTTGCAGAAGTATAAGAAATGAGTGAACCGGTTGGCGAATGGGAGTGGAATAAGTCCACTAAACGTCTCACTCTGGCGTTAGAACCGCCGGACCTTAACCGTCTCCTTACGGGTGACTGGACATTGGATGATTTGAGCCATGTCTTGGACGGTTTGAGTAGACAACGCCTACACACCGGCTTTGACTCTCCAAGCGGTGATGTCGCGCTAGAATTGGTGACGGCGGAGGGAAAGACTGTCCATCTTGCTGGTGGTCGCGTGGATGAGCAATGGTTTCGAGGTGTTGTTCTTTCTGTGGACGCCTCCAGCGCGCGAGATCTCGGTGAGCTGAGAGATCTCATCCCGGTCTTCCAGCCCATCGTTGGATTACGAAGTGGCAAAGTTGAAGGTTTCGAAGCACTGGCCCGGTGGGGTACAGAAGATGGACTGCAAGCGCCGGTCGGAGATCGCAAGGGTCTGGCCTCGGCGATGCTCATTTACGCGGCTGAGGCTTTGAACAGCTTCCGAAGCGTGGTGAAGAGCAATCGCTTATTCATGCAGGTAAACATCACCAGCCTCGATCTCGCCGACGGCCAATTGATCGACTTGATCGAAGCCTTGCGCAGTGGTCATGATTTAGAACCCAAAGCCATGCGTCTTGAGCTCACTGAACAGGACGCACTGCGGAACACGGAACAAACGCTCTATCGCTTAAACGATCTTAGAACAGCTGGCGCCGGAATTGTGCTGGATGATTTTGGCTCTGGCCACTCTTCGTTTCAATGGCTCGCTGACCTTCCCGCTGATGCGCTAAAGATAGATGCAGGGCTCATCCAACAAATCACAAATCCTCGGGTCGAAACAATTTTGGAAGCGCTAACGCTTATGGCGCGCCGACTGGGTATGACGTCGACAGCCGAAGGCGTTGAAGACGTCGCAATGATGGGCCAGTTGCGCACTTTGGGCTTCGACCATGCGCAGGGATTCGCCCTCGGGCGGCCAATGTCGGTCAACCAATTAGAAGCTTTCCTAAAAGCTTAAGCGCCTAGATCGACTTCGAGCGAAGAGATCGCATGGACAAAATTGCTTGGCGCGAGTGAGCCGTTTCCGGTCCAGCGAATGTCTGGAAAGCGTTTGAGGATATTTCGATAGGCACTTTCGAGCTGCATAATCGCGACGCGTTTGCCAAGACACACATGTGGTCCATTGCCAAATGCCAAATGCTCATTGGCGTTAGAGCGTTCGATATCGAAAGCGTTCGGGTTTTCAAACTTAGCTGGATCGCGATTGGCGGCAGCATAGTACATTACCACCTTATCGCCCTCACTTAGCTTTTGCCCTCCAAGCTCGGCATCTTTGGTCACCGTACGGCGCATGTAAGTGACCGGGCTTACCATGCGAATGGCTTCGTTGACGAAGTTCGAAAACATGCTGTCATTGGCTAAGAGCTTTGCGCGTTGCTCGGGATGATCCGTCAGTAATTTCATCGTTCCCGAAAGAGAGTTTCGAGTCGTGTCATTGCCGGCAAATACGATGAGTAGCCAAGACCCATCGAGGAATTCATCTGACAGGGGTGCACCGTCTATTTCGGCATTCGCAATCGCTGAGAGCAAATCGTTTTTTGGGTTCTTGCGGCGCTCGAGCAATTGGTGGCGACCGAAATCAAACAAAGCTTGGATCTCATTTAGGAACTCCATGATTTGCTCTTCCGAGACGTTCCCTAGGCCTTCTTGTTGGGCCTGGTATTGCGAGTTCTCCAAATAGTGCATCCAGTGCACCAGTTTTGGTCGATCGGCATCGGGCACGCCGAGAATTTCACACAGCGTAAACAAAGGAAGTTCTGCAGAAAAGGACTCCACCATATCTACAATCGGCCCTTTGGCCTGCATATCATCGAGCAACTCATTGACCTTGATATCAACCTTCTTGCGAAGTTCGGCGACATAGTCAGGTCGGAACCAAGACATATGTTCCATTCGCAAGGGGGTATGGTGCGGTCGATCAAGGTTGATCAGAGAGTTGAGGGACGAAGAATGGAGCAGGGGGTGGCGCGGCGTATCCGGCATCCCATAGCTCATTAGAATCCCGCCCCGCTGAGATGAGAAAGTTGCTGGATCCAATTCAACGGTCTTTACGAGGTCATATGACGTTAAGGCCCAAAATCCGCGGCCAAATTCTTCAGGGTGCCACATGATTGGAGCTTCGCTGCGCATTTTGTCAAATGCATCAAACGTGTATCCACCATTACTAGAGAACACTGCCGGATCGTGGAGCGGCACAGGCGGTTCCAGGTCGTAAATTGGGGGATTAGACGGCGGCCCTGGAGGCGCATCCTCTTGATACGTTTCAGTGACGTTTTGAAATCCCATGCTGCTTCTCCTCCAATAGCCACTGCTTGTTTTCGTAGTGTGCGTGAATTGCGATCGCTCTGAGGGTTACGTTAGCTCAGCGCTTGCTTCTGTGAAGCCTTGACCCGACGGGAGGTTTTCGCCGTTCCCGCCGAGGTTCTGTTGGTGGTGGGAGATGCTTGTCAGGAATGTGTTCACCGAGGACGTCTCTCAGTGTTTCTGCGGGAATTTCTTCGACCGCCCCAGGGCGCAAGTCACCCAGTTCGAAAGGTCCGTATTGCGTGCGGATCAAACGGTTTACTTGCAGACCCAGATGCTCCATGGCTTTGCGCACTTCTCGGTTTTTGCCTTCCGTTAGGCGCACATAAATCCAATTGTTTGTGCCCGTTTCGCGTTCGAGTTCAGCTTCGATGGATGTATAGCGTGTGCCATCGTCTAGGGTGACACCCGCTTTCAGCGAATCAAGCTCGGCTTGCGTGATTTCCCCATGCGCTCTGGCTCGGTAATGTCGAACAAATCCCGTTTTCGGCAATTCCATCGCGCGAGCGAGACCGCCATCATTGGTCAAAAGCAAAATGCCTTCTGTGGTTAAATCGAGACGCCCGATCGTAATCGTACGCGGCAATGCCTTTGGTAGCTCTTCGAATATTGTTCGGCGCCCTTCAGGATCAGAGGTCGTGGTGATCAATCCCGCGGGCTTGTGATAGCGCCAGACGCGGACCGGTTCGTGCGCCTGAACGCGTTTTCCGTTCACGCGAATATCTTCGCGACCAGTGACTTTGAAAGCTGGCGTGGTCAATTTGCGTCCGTCGATCCGGACTTCGCCGCGTTCGATCATAGCTTCAGCTTCACGACGCGAAGCGACCCCTGCACGAGCAAGATATTTTGCTATGCGTTCGCCCGCCTGCCAATCCGTCTCTGCGGAAGACTTAGGTCGAGGTTTGCGGCGCTTCGGTTTTCGGTTCGTCTCCCGACGGTCCGTCATAATGTTTATCCTATTGATGATTGCAAGCCGAATACCGGAGCAAGAATGGCTAAGCCTAAAGCAAACTCCATGGGAATCCAGACTGGAATCAGACCATTTGAACGGTTCTCCTCTTTATCCAGCAACACGGATAAAGTGCGCCCCATTCCTGCACCGATCCAGCCCATAGCCACGGGGAACAGAGCGAAGATCTTATAAGTCAGCGCCAATTGATCCTGCATCACGATGATGAGCGCCGAGGCGTGAATCAGTAATAATAGACCGCCATAGGTGGCTCTAAATTCCGAAAACCCGCCAGGTTTGGCAGGGTCTGGATCTGCCACAAGCCGCACAACCCCAGCGGCCCATTTTGGCGCAAATAGAGACCCAAGACCCAGTGCGGCGCAAAACCCTAAAGCGAGGATGGAGATCATCTCTAATATCGAAGGCATATCGCGCTCCTTACAAACGAATATGAGAGTATAGGGCAGGGTGCCCTTTTGGACAGCAAATTAGACAATACCCGCCTCACGCCAGGCCTCTTTTGGCCATCGGCGATGTTGCCAAAACCATTGCCCAGGATTGGCCCGAACTTCGTCTTCGATATAAGCTGTGATGCGCTCCACACAGGCGCGGACATCCGCCTCTTGGTTGCCCGTTTTTGCCGGGTAGAACGGCGCTTTTACAATGACTTGAAAGCGAGCGGGACCTGTCCGGCGTGTGGTAATCGGGACGATTGGAACATCATACTTGAGCGCCAAGCGTGATGGTCCGGGAGCGGTCATGGCATCATGCCCAAAAAACGAAATCGCCAGCCCTTGATTGAATTTCTGATCATTCATTAAGGCCGCACAGCGCCCTTGGCTAAGGGCACGCATGAGTTCGCGCGTCCCGAGGCCTTTGGGTGTCAAAACTCCGATCCCGTAATCGTGGCGCAACTTATTGAGCTTGCGATCGATGTGAGGATTATTGAGGGCGCGATACGTGATGAGGCAATCAACCGGGCGTCGGCAAATGACGGCCGCCATCACTTCCCAATTGGCGAAATGCCCGGTCGCGATGATGGCGCCTTTGTCAGACGCTTCAATCGCATCGAGATGTTCAGCGCCAATAACTTCGACACGGTCCCCATCATAAGGGTCGATGCGTGGTAGATGGGGAAGTTCTCCCGCCGTGCGACCTGCACTTTCCCAAGCTTGCTCTGCGATTTTGTCGCGCTCTTCTTCTGACATATCGGGAAAGGCCAGTTGCAGATTCCGCTTCACTGTTTTGTTTTGCGAGAAGAGCGGCGCGATACGCTTCATTAGCCAGCCTAAAAAGTTAGACGCCCGATCTGGTCCTAACGCTTTCATCGGCCACCAATAAATCACGTCCCACCCGATCGATTCGATGCGCCACATAACGCGTTGGCCAAAGGTCGAACGATTATCGATGTCTTTCGGACGGATATATTGTTGTTCAGTCTTCGACATCGCGTCGCGTCTTCATCCAGTCGTGGATTAGCTGATTGAAAGGCCCAGGCATATCGAATTCAACCCGTATGGGAAGATAGGCGATTCCGTCGCGAGCGGCCTCAGACAATCGCACGAAGTCTTTTTCCGTCGTGATCAATTGCGCATCGTGATCTTCTGCCAGCCGCCTTAGATAACGAAGATCCCCAGAAGTGAAATCGTGATGATCGGGGAAGGGCACCGAGTCGAGCAAAGTAGCGCCAAGTGACTGTACCGTATCAAAAAACTTTTCAGGCCGTCCAATACCCGCAAATGCCACGTAACGCCCTTCTGGTAACTCTATCGCGGGTTTGATCGAACCCCGGAAGACAGGCACGACTGTCGCGTCTATTTCGGTTGGCGCTTGGCCATCTCCCATAACGATGATCGCATCGGCTCGGCGAAGGCCTTCCCCGATCGTTTCACGGAGCGGGCCTTTTGGGATAACAAATCCATTTCCGAAGCCTGCGACGGCATCCACAACGATAATCGAGAAGTCTTTTTTGAGGCCGGGGTTTTGATGTCCGTCATCCATGATGATGACGTCAACGCCGTCTGCTGCCATGGCCTGTCCGGCCAGAGCTCTATCGGCGCCAATCCAACTCTCACCAGCAAATGACAGCATAAACGGCTCATCCCCGACATCCTTGGACGAGTGCGTGTTAGATAGGACTTTTAGCGGCCCTTTGAGGCGCCCTTTATATCCCCGGCTAAGCGTTGCAACTCGAAGCTTGAATTGCGTTTCGATGTGATGTCGCAGTGCCGACACAACAGGGCTTTTCCCCACACCGCCAGCCGTGAGGTTTCCGACGCAAATAACGACCGGAGAAACGTCCACCGCGTCCGCCGAGCGAATTCTTCGGCGTGTAATGTCAGCATAAATCCATGCGATCGGCGTGAGCAACAAGCGCAAAATAGGCGCCGCTTCCCTCGATTTAGGATCAACGTCCCGCGCCCAGAATCTTGGTTCCCTCACGCGGCGAGTTCCGCTTTTTGTAGAATAGGCTCTAGTGATTGGAGTGTCGTAGACATTGGTCCAAGCGCATCCGCTTTAAGCATCTCCGACATATCTTCTGAAACCGGGAGAGCGGGATAAGCCGATATGAGCTCGTCAACATCGTGAACGATGGAATAGCCCTGAAACTGCAAAAGACGTTTGGACAGGTCGCGAAAATTAAACACGCTGGGACCTGAGAGAACGGGTTTACCAAGCTGCAGAGCCTCTAAGGGATTGTGGCCGCCGACACCGGGGGCGTGGCCGCCGCCGAGATAAACGGTATCAGCAAGACGATACCACAATCCCATCTCACCCATTGTGTCCGCCAATAGGATTTCCGTTTGAGCTGTTAGGGGATCTTCTTCGGACCGCCGCGATACAGCGGCGCGCGTCATGGACAATAAGCGATCAACTTCATCACCGCGATCAGGATGCCGCGGCGCAATGATTAGAAATGGCTTTGGATCGAGTTGCATCCAAGCGTCTATGATCAAGGCTTCTTCACCCGCATGGGTCGACGCTGCAAGCAGGGTCGGGCGCTCTCCAGTCTCTTTGCGTAAGGTTTGAAGCACATGCTCATCCACCGTCGGAGCAGGGAGCGCAGATTTCAAGTTGCCCGGGCAAATGACTTCGCGGCCAGACAGCTCCGATAAGCCTGTTTGTGTTTGAACATCCGCAGCGATCATCAGATCAAACGAGGAAAACACTTTGCGAGCCGTCTCGGGCCAACGCATCCAGCCCAAAATACTTTTTTCGGTCATACGCGCATTGATCAAAATGGCCGGCACATCACGCGCGTGCAGCTCGAGCAGAGTGTTGGGCCAAATCTCACCCTCAGCCACTATAACAATATTGGGCTTCCAGTGGTTCAAAAATCGTTGAACGCTTTTCTGTGTATCAACCGGCGCCATTTGCTGAAAGCAGGCACGTTCCAAAAACGCGCCTTCGCTCACAGCGGCCGTAACTAGTTTCGCAGCGGTTTGGGTCTGACACGTGAAGAGCAGGTTACAGGACGCGAGCTCCTCCCCAATCAATCGCCTTGCTAGCTCCAATTGCAACTGCGACTCGCCAACGCTCGCGGCATGAAACCAAATCAGTGGTCCATTTGGGCGATCAACAAGCTCTTTGGCGAAGCGTTCATTTATCCGCGCCGCGTCTTCTTTCCCGGCACGCGCTCGACGACGAAATATCGCGCCCAAAAAAGGCGCGATTAAAAAAGTCAGCGTTTTGTATAAAAACAGTCCAAGCGGCATCGCGGCCTTATAAACTGATCCGAGGCTTCACGCCTAGGGTCTGTCTCAGCCGGTGATGAAGCTGGAAAAACTGCTGCTCGGTGCAGGTGCAGACGACTCTTTTTGGCTGTCCGTGTCGGAATCCAGTGAAAAGCCCATCCATGCAAGGAGAAGCGCGACCGTGAAACTCTGGATGGCAGCGAGAATGGCTAACATAGCAAACCCCATAACTTATCGAATATCATTAAACCAGAATCGTCTTAACGAAAAGAGGTGAAGGCAGATAAAATTGCGAGTGTCGCGCTTTTATTGGAGCCACTGCCAGGAGTGACAGATGGAAATTGACCTTGAACACTTACTCAATATGACCGGCGGCGACGTCGATCTCGCTGACGAGGTCTTAGACATATTTCGCAATCAAGCGGAAACATGGGGCCGGATGTTAGATCCTGATCTTCCTCAAGCGGAATGGGCAGACGCGGCACATGCTCTAAAAGGCGCAGCGCTGAGCATTGGGGCAAAGCCATTCGCTGACGCGTGTGCGGCGGTAGAGCAAAAAGGGCGCGCTGGATCTTCGATCTCACGCGTCGAGGCAGCGACGGATCTATCTGCTTTGAAAGATGGTTTAACGCAAACCATCGAAGCGTGCGCTCGCGCGAGCTATGAATTGTCCAAACCGGGTTTGAGACGATCGAACGATTCAAATTCGTAAGCGATACAGCGATCGATCAAAGTTCTCCAAACTGGTTCGGCAATCGCTGGGGATAGGCCTTGAATTTCGGCCTCTGCTTTGACTTTGGCGACGACATCTTCGATCCGCGGGCGATCCAGGACCGCTTTGCGAGCGCCTTTGATGCGGGCTGCAGCGTCCATGAATGACTGGCGCTCAACCAATAGCTCGACCAAGAGGCGATCGATGCGATCCACTTCATGCCGCACATCCGTCATCGTCTGCGCCGTTTCACCCGTGTGATAGCGTTTTGTTCGGTCTTTAAGCATGTCCGGCAAATGATCCTAACGGCCTAGATATAACTCTATATGGAAGCCTCAGCGCAGGAAAGCGATGCGGTGCGGCGACGCGGGCTCAATGTCTCAAGGTCGTACGGCGTTCGCATGCATAGCGAAAGCTTATTCTTCAGTCAGATAAAGACCTATCGTTCGATAAGGCTCGGCATGCGCATCTGGACTTGGGGGCCTCTGGCCGCTTCCAACTCGGACATCAATGCTTGCACGTCTGGGTCACTCAGGACCGCGGTCAGTTGACCGAGCGCTTTGAGCTCTTGCGCAGTCGCGCTACTTGAGGCGCCCAAGAATGCGAGGCCACCCGAACTCATCGGATAGGTGACCAAACGGACATCCGACTCAGGATCGATCTCTGCTAACTCTCTCGCCTTAGTGATGGCAGTTGCCATGCCGCCCAATTCATCAACCAAGCCGATTTGGATCGCTTCTGCACCCGTCCAAACACGACCGCGCGCAACGGCATCTACTTGTTCAGGCGTCAAGTCACGGCCTTCTCCAACCAGTGTGGTGAAACGATCATAACCTTGCTTGAGATAATCGCGGAATCTAACACGCTGCTCTTCACTAAACGGCTCGGTGGTGGTGAAAGCGCCGGTGAACGGCCCTCCGACTTTGATGGTCTCGGCATTGACGCCGATTCGCTGCATCGCTTCCTCAATCGCGAACTTGCCGCCGAAAATACCAATCGACCCCGTGATTGTAGATCTGTTGGCGACAATCCAATCTGCGCCTGTTGCAACATAATATCCGCCGGACGCCGCTGAACTTGCCATAGAAACGATGACCGGCTTGCCTTCCTCTTCCTGGACACGCTGTATGGCGCGCCAAATTTGATCTGACGCAGATGGCGAGCCACCCGGGCTATCAACACGGAAAATTACGGCTTCGACGTCTTCATCGCGCCCGGCGTCCAAAAGCGACTCTGCGATTGTGTCTGAGGCAAATCCACTTCCTTGTTGCAGCAGGCTTCCACCAGAGGGCCCGTTGATGATCGATCCTTGACCGCCAACAATGGCAATAACTGGCGATCCGAACTCAGAAGAGGGGGCGTTATAGTCGCTAATATCAATGTGCACGGCGTCGCCGCCAACACGTTCCCATGCCGCGTCGCGTGCATCTTCCGGCCAACCGCTATGGGTTGCGAAATTTTGTGAGATCATCTCATCGCCAGTGACAGGACTTGATTCGAGGAAGCTGCGCACGGTCTCTACGGGTAGTCCTCGATCAGTCGCAATGTCCACGAGCGATGTTTGCCAAAGCGACTCAGCCAATTGGATGTAGTTTTCGCGGTGTGGATCTGTGAAGCCTGCTTCCTCAAACGTGTTCACGGCTGATTTGTATTCGTAAAACGCCTCAAACTCAGGCGTAATCGATAATTCGTCGAACAGGTCTTTGAAGAATAGTGCCTCTACAGTGATGCCGCTGGAAACAAGAGATGTCCCAGGCTGCATCCAAATTTCGTCAGAGGAGGCAATGGCGCGATAGGCCGAGGGCGAGCCGCTGAAGAACCCTTGCGAATGCGTGATGATAAATTTGTCAGCCGCTTGGAATTTTAAGAACGCATCCCGATACTCTTCAGCGCGGCTGGAGCCGAGCCCGTAATCACTGGCGCGTACAAAGAGCCCTTTAACTTGGTCGTCATTCGCGGCCGCCTCGAGCTTGTTGACAATGTCAATGAACCCGGTGGCGCCACCAAACAGAACTTCTGGGCCAGTGGTCGGCGCTTGGTCTTCGTATCCGTAGCGCAGATCCAAAGTCAGAACGATCGGATTACCGTCATCTTGGCCAGTCTCTGGCCCGGATGCCGATTTAAGGGCGTCATTTACAGCGAACTGAATAAGGGCCATGCCAACGAAGAAGAGCAGGAACAATCCAACGATCGAACCAATAACGGCACCACCAAGCGAGGCAAAAAACGTTTTCATGGGAGGTCGGCTCCAAATTATCATTTATCGGATAACGATATGGGCGTTAATATACAGTTTGTCAAAACACAAAGATCACACAGACCCGTGTCATTACGTCTGCAGCCGCGCTTTCAGTGAACCTGAATTTGAAAAAAGCAGTTCGAAATCATTGCGCGGCGATTTGGGTGTTGCAACCGGAAATGGGATTGGTTATGTCCGCCGCTCAGTTGGGGTGTCGCCAAGTGGTAAGGCACCGGTTTTTGGTATCGGCATTCCCAGGTTCGAATCCTGGCACCCCAGCCACCTATCCGAGTATCGAAATGCTTAAACTCTAGTCAGAGGATGCATTGCGTTTTTTAGAATATGTAATACTATTGCAAAATCGCCTTGTTACAGCCGTAATTGTGAATGAGAGTTTGACAAGCTCCTGAGCATTTTGCAGAGGTTGCACGGTATGCGAAGATGACCTGCGGTTAATCCCGTACGCTGCGTAGATTAGAAAGACGAAAAGTCTCTAGGTCACAAATTGGGAGGAGGTGGGCCCAGCCCGTTATCCTTTATACCTGTGCGGACTGTGTGTGTGCCGCAAAGAGATTGCTTCGATAGAGGTCGGAGTAGGAACAAGTTTTTAGCGACGTCAAAACGGCGTCGCATTATTTGGAGAGTGAGAGGCAGACTTCATGAAGAATGTTCTGACACCGGCTCGCGGAGCCATTCTAGCAGCGACAGTGATTGGGTTTACCGCCCCTGCCGTTGCACAGGGACTGGATCGCGCGATCGCGACCGGCGAACAGGCGACACGCCGCGCCGAACAAGTTCAGCAGCAAATTAACCAGCTCGATGATGAGCGTTCAGACATGGTCGGTGAATTCCGGACCCTGTTGCAGCGGAAAACGGCTGCCGAACTCTACGCCCGTCAGCAAGCTGCCGCCGTCGAAAGCCAGGAGCGCGAAATCGCGTCTCTTACAGATCAGCTCGCACGCGTGGACGAGATCACCTCTCAGACCGTCCCAATGCTAGAAGCGCTGGTCGATGACTTGGACACATTTATAGACGCTGACCTTCCATTCCGTTTGGAAGCCCGCAAAGATCGCGTCGCGCGTCTGCGCGAGTATCTCGTTGACCCGAACATTTCAGTGACCGAGCGCTATCGCCAAATCATGGACGCTTACACAGCTGAAATGGAATCTGGTCGTAAAACAGACACCTGGACTGAAACCATCGATGTCGATGGCAGCCCCGTCCAAGTCGATATGGTGCTCTTTGGTCGTGTGGCTTTGGTCTATATGGACCCAACCGGTCGCTATGCGAAACGCTACGATCGCGACACCCAAACTTGGGTTGATCTCGAAGGCAAGTACAAGCCAGAGATCGAAAAAGCCATTCGCATCATTCAAGGCAAGCGTACGCAAGACGTGATGTACGTGCCAGCCACCAAGCTTGCTGTTCAGTAAGCCCCGATGGAGTTGAGGAAAGAACAAATGAAATCGTTCACAAAATCACTTAAAACCATTGGGATCGCAGCAGCGTTTGCTGGTGCCTCAATGGTCGCGTCGCTCCCCGCAGCGGCACAATCGCTCTCTGATATTCTTGATCTTGTCCAAAAGGACAGTGAGGAGATGTCTCAAGAGAATACATCGCGTGTTCGGGACTTCCAAACGCGTGTGAATGAGCAAGAAGTGCTCATGGGGCAAGCCCAAAACGAGCTGGCGCAAGCCAATGCTGCAGGTAACCGCCTCAGTGCACAGTTCGACGCATACCAAGCAGAAATCGACACGTTGGCAGCTGAACTCGACGTTCAAGCGGGCGACTTTGCGCAGCTGGTTGGTGAGTTCCGCGCCGTTGTTGGAGAAGTCCAGCCACTTATGCGCGAAAGTCTTGCGAGCTTCGACTATCCAGGCCGCTTCGAGGCGCTGTCAGAAGTTGCTGAAGCAACCACTCTGCCAACCCGCGAGGAGCTGGATCGTCTGCCAAAAGCGATCCTGCAAGAGATGATCGCTCAGTCAGAAGTGAAGTCTTTCAGCTCGCCAGTCTCAATGGGTGGCTCTGATGAGTCGATCCAAGACGTTGAAGTCACACGCGTTGGTACGTTCATTGCGGCGACCAATAATGATGCTGGCTTCGTCACCATCGAACGCGCAGGGAATGGCGACTTCTATCTTCAGAAGCTTGATCGTCAGCCAGGCGGTCGTTTCCGCAGCGCCTTTCAGTCGTTGATCAACGGTCAAGAAGGCTCAACCATGACGGTGCCTTTCGATCCGAACCGCGGCGAGCTGTTCAAAATCGAAGGCGATAAGCCAGGTCTTGGCGAGCGTGTAAATCAAGGCGGTGTCGTTGGTTACATCGTTCTCGGACTGCTTGTGATCGGTCTGTCTGTCGCTCTGTTCAAGATCATCACGCTGTTCTTCATGGGCAACGCCATCCGCTCAACTGCGAAAACCAAGCAGGCTGGCGACGGCAACCCACTCGCACGTGTCTTCGAAGCGTATGAGACCAATAAGAATGCTGATCTTGAAACGCTCGAGCTCAAGCTCGACGAACAAATCCTGCGTGAGTCTCCGAAAATCGAGCGCTATAACGACATCGTTAAAGTGCTGGCTGCTGTGGCCCCGCTTATGGGCCTGCTCGGTACGGTTATCGGTATGATCATTACCTTTACCGCGATTACAAACTTCGGTGCCGGTGATCCGAAACTGATGGCTGGCGGTATTTCAGTTGCGCTTATGACCACAGTGCTCGGTCTGGTTGCGGCTATTCCACTTCTGCTCACTCACGCACTGGCGGCTGCCATGGCGCGTGGCAACCAGCAGATCTTGGACGAGCAAGCAGCTGGTCTTGTCGCTGAGCGCGCAGAACGCGGAGGGGCGGCTTAGGCCGCCTCTGAGATCGGGAGCCCATAAATGTTGGGAATGACCGAACTTCAGGAGTTTTTGGCTCGCGGTGGGCCAGTGCTTCTATGGATAATGGGGGCCACATTCATCATGTGGGCCCTGATCCTGGAGCGCTTGTTCTACTTCCGCATAGCCCATGCTTCTGTCGCAGAGGAGGCTCTTTCGGAGTGGCGTTCGCGCTCCGACCGGAAGTCCAAACTCGCGCATTGGATCAAAGACAAGTTGGTGTCTGAAGTTCGCCAAAAAGCTCAAGCGAATGTTTCATTCGCGAAAGCTATGGTGGCCCTCGCACCACTGCTGGGTCTACTTGGAACCGTGACCGGGATGGTTACCGTGTTTGACAATATGGCGATCACCGATGGTGCAGACGCCAAAGCCTTGTCACGCGGTGTGTCGCAAGCGACGATCCCGACCATGGCCGGTATGGTGGCCTCAATCTCTGGTATTCCATTCGCGACGGGTATGGACAAAAAGGTTCGCCGCCTGGTGCAGGAAGTCGAAGATAAGATGGAGATTGGCTAATGAGAGGACGTGCAAGTCGCCCAAGCGATGAAGCAGCCGTTGACCTGACGCCGATGCTCGACGTTGTCTTCATTCTGCTGATCTTCTTCATCGTGACCTCGACCTTCATTCAGGAAGAGGCGCTTGGGGCGGAACCACCGCCACCTTCCAGCAATGCGCCAAGTAATCCGGCGCCGGCGATCATCGTTTACATTGATGAGTCGGACCAGATTCGCGTCAACCGCAAACTCACCGATATCTCGGCTGTTCGCGGCGGCATGGAGCGGGCGCGTGCGGAAAACCCTGAGAGTGCTTTGATCATTCAAGCGCACCCACAGGCCCGCACCGGAACGATCATCGAAGTGCGTGATATCGCGTATGATGCACAAATGGAGCGGGTGAATATCGTCCGTTCTGCAGGTTAGAGGAGATCAGTCATGGCTCGTAAAGCACGAGAAGCGGCCGGCAGCGCCGAAGACGATGTAAACCTCACACCGATGCTCGATGTGGTCTTCATCCTGCTCATCTTCTTTATCGTTACGGCTCAATTCATTCGTGAGCCAGGCGTAGAGATCGACCGGGTCGAAGTGAACAATAAGGAAAAGCAGAACCCTCTTGGGATTTTGATCGCGATTGATGGCAATAGCGAGATCTATATGAACAAGAAGGTTGTGCCTTTGTCGGAAGTCGGTTTCCGCATCCGCGAACTGCGCGAAGACAACCCCAAAGGTCGTCTGGTCGTGCAGGCGGATTCTGAGGCTCAGGCTGGGGTACTCATCGACCTGATGGAGGTCGTCAACGAGGTCGACAATCTGGGTCGTGTGCCTTTGTCGGTCGTAAACCAGTAGGAGGAATTGATCTATGTTTGCAAATCCACTCATTCGATTTGGTATAGGCATCCCCGTTGCGATCATCGTAACGCTGGCTTTGTTTCACTTCATGCGCATGATGATCAGCGCTGACTTTGAAGAGCCTGAAAATCTCCGCGAGTACAATCTGGAGAGCATTACGCCAGAAGCTCAAGAAGAGCAGGTGACTCGGCGTGCGCGTAGTAAGCCGCGCAAGCTGAACAATGCCGACAAACCGCCACCGCCGCCAAAGCTGACGGCAAGCAAGAACGACATCGATCTGCCGACGCCGAACATTCAGGGCGCACCGCCAAGTGAGCTTCCGCCGACGCGGTTGAACTCGCTCGCGATTGACCCCGTGGCAATTTCGGATCGCGATGCTCAACCCATCCGTCCACCCGTTCCAACCTACCCATCGCGGGCGGCGGAGCGTGGTATCGAAGGGTCCTGCGAGGTGCGTTTCGATGTGGATACACGAGGCAAGCCCTACAACGTAACGGCTGATTGTTCCGACCGCGTGTTTAAGCGTGAAGCTGAACGGGCCGTGAGCCGCGTTGAGTTTGCACCAAAGATCATTCGTGGTCAGGCTGCCGAGCGCCGCAACGTGGTTTATCCTCTAGAGTTTACTCTGGCAGACTAAGTCCAGACACAAAATTCAAATCGGGCAGGGGGCTTTTCGGAGCCCCCTTTCTTTTGGGTTGACAGTGTAATATTATTGCGTACTGTCATAATATAACAATGGGAGGCCAAATTGGACTTACACCAAACCGCGACAGCGACTGAGCTTCGCCCCTCAGAAAACCGTACCCGTCGATTACTAATTGTTGCAATTCCCGCTGGCGCTGTAACGCTTGGTCTATTCGCAGCGATGCAGAGTTTCATTAAAACGGACGACGTCAGCGCTTCAGCGCTGCCGACATACGACTTACTTCCTTACATTGAGGCCGAGGTGAAAGCAGAGCCTCGCGAACCCACGAGAAAGCCGCCGCGCCCGAAACCACTAGATCCACCACCACAAACACCTAAACTGATCAATAGCGTAGAGAGCCCAGATCTACCCACCGATGGCTATATTGGTGTAGCGCCAGCGGACTATGGCGCAGCAGATCTCGACAGTATCAAGCCCGTTCGCGCCAGCGCGATCACCGTGCGAGACCTACAGCCGCTAACGCCGCCCGTGCCGGTCTACCCGCGCGCCGCGATAGATCGAGGCCTTGAAGGGACGTGTGAGGTTCATCTCGATGTTTCGATTCGAGGCGAGCCAATCAACGTGGCGGCAGATTGCAGCGATAGGAGCTTCGAACGCGCTGCCAAAAAAGCGGTCGAAAAGGTCAAATTTGCACCGCAAATTCGTGATGGACTGCCCGTCATGGTAACGGGCGTCATCTACCCCCTTGAGTTCCAGATTAAACAGTAGAATGATGAGGTTACAAAAGTCTGGGAAAAAAGCTTCAACTTATCGTTTGAAGCGCTTGAAATCGGAGCAAAGTTCCGGTTCAAAGGAAAAGATCGCCACACTGGCGGAGAGGAGTGAATCAATATGATGAAGCACATCATGAAAGGTGTCGCATCGATTGCTATTATGGCTTCGATCGGTATGGGGACCGCCGCGGCGCAGGCCTGTGAAGAAACCCAGTTTAGTTCGACCAATGCCGAGAACTATCTCAAAGCCGAGACAGAGCTTTTGGTGAACGAAAACCCAGCTGCCGCGCTCGCTGCGCTAAACGCCCTGAAGGCTCAGCCACTCAACTGCTACGAAGAAGGCGCGGCCCTTCGGCTGGGCGCCGCGATCAAAATCGAGAATGAAGATTATGAAGGTGCGGTCAACGATCTGGTGACGGCCCTTAATCGTGGTTACATTCCTGAGACCGAAGCCAAAACGACGTACTACAATATCTCGCAAATCTATTTGTCGACCGACAATAAGGAAAAGTCGCTCGAATATATGGATAAATGGATGGCGGCCGGCGGTGTTCCGGATCGAAATCAAAAGTGGACGCTTGCGGTCCTTTATCAACAAATGGACCGCTTCTCGGACGCGCTCCCTTGGGCCGAACAAGTCCTGGAAGATGACGGACCAAATGCGGACCGTCCAGTCTACGACTTCCTGATTTTCCTTTACGACAAAACCGGTAACTTCGCGAAGAAAGCCGAACTGCTCGAATTGCTGCTCGCACGCGACCCCACGGATCGCCAATTGTGGGATGCGATCGCCGGCGACTATTTCCGCGGTGGGCAAGATCGTAAGGCGTTCGAAGTTCAAAAGGCAATGTATCTCGGCGGCATCTTGCAAACCGAAGATGAGCTGATGCGCGTCGTCAACTTCTACAACTCATTTGACGTTCCATATTCGGCTGCAAAAATCCTTGAAAAGGAAATGAATGCAGGCCGCATCTCTAAGAATTACCAACGCCTTGAGTTGCTCGCCAACCTTTACCAAGTGGCACGCGAGTTTGAACGGGCGATCCCTGTCATCGATGAAGCGGCGCAGGTTGCTCCTGACGGCAAAATGTATGAGCGCCTGGGTCGCTCTTACAGCGAGTTGCAAGACTGGGCGGCCGCCGAAGACGCTTTGATCAAAGCGATCAACAAAGGCGGCCTATCGGATGCAGGCTTGGCTTGGGTCTTGGTTGGCCAATCACGTTATGAGCGGGATGATCGTTCCGGCGCGCGCGAAGCCTTCCGCGCTGCAAACAATCGTGGTGGACGCGGCTGGATCGACTTCATGGCGGCGGAGGACAACACCGCACGCGCCTTGGTCATCTTCGAAGCACAAAACAAAGTGAACGATTTCCGTAAGGAAAAAGAGCGCTGCAAGGGCCTCGAAGTTATCGGCAATGCGCCAGAGACGTGCCTCACGGTCGACGAGCGTTTGGCGGAAGCTGAAGAAGAATTGGCGGCCTTGCGCGGCAACGCTTAACACACCATTTCTCAATCAAACGGGCCCCGGACTTAACGGTCCGGGGCTTGTTGTTTTAATAAAAGCGTGAAACCAAGGCGATCATGGTCAACCTCAGCGAAAAAACGTCGGAAGATGAAGCGATTTGCGAACGCATCGCCGATCTTGAATCAAAAATGCAAGCGCGCACATTTGACTGGGCAAAGGTCAATACGGGCAGCTGGAACCGGGAAGGTCTAGACGCCTTAGCGCCGAGTCTCGGTGACGCGTTTAGTGCACTTGAAGCAAACATAGAACTGATTTCAACGGATCCCTTTGAGAAGATTTCCAACTCGGGCGCCGTCGAGAGCTTCGAAACCGGACCGGTCATCCGAATCTCATCACGCCCCAAGGCGGATATGCAGATTATTATGAGCGGACACTATGACACCGTATTTCCGCCCGGAACGTTTACAGAAATCCAAGACATCGGCGACGGAAAGTTCAACGGTCCAGGTCTGGCGGATATGAAAGGCGGACTGTCGATCATGCTTGGCGCCCTGCAAGCATTTGAAGCGGGTCCGCTGAAGGATAAACTTGGCTATCAAATCGTCATTACACCCGATGAAGAAACCGGCAATTTCGCGAGCGCGCCATTCCTCACGCAAGCCGCTCAATCTGGCGCTATGATCGGGATGACATATGAACCGTGCATGGACACCGGTGCAATGTCCGGCGGGCGTAAAGGCTCAGCCGTATTCGACGTCGTTCTTCACGGTCGCTCGGCACATGCTGGTCGCGCGAAAGAAGAAGGCCGTAGCGCCTTAGAAGCCGCGGCTGCCATGGTCATTGCATTAGAGCAATTGAACGGTCAGCGTGAAGGCGTGACATTCAATGTCGGGTCAATTGATGGCGGCAGCGCTGTTAACATCGTTCCAGATCTCGCCGTCGTCCGTTTTGGTGCACGCGCGCCAGACGCAGAAGCGGCGGCCTGGGCGACAGCGCAAGTTGAAGCTTTGCTCGACATCGCCCGTGCGAGAGATGGAATTTCCGGCCATATCCATGGTGGTTTTTACCGTCCTCCCAAGCCGCGCAATGCGGCTCAACAACGGTTGTTCGACGCAGTGGCAGAAACCGGCAAGGCGATTGGACTCGAATTGGAATTTGTCGATACGGGCGGCGTTTGTGAGGGTAACAATATTTTTGCCGCAGGCGTGCCGAATGTTGACACGCTCGGGGTCATGGGCGGACGCATACACTCAGACGAAGAGTACGTCGTTATGCCGAGCTTCGTGGAGCGTGGACAATTGTCGGCATTGCTATTGAACAGAATTGCAGATGGGCGTCTCGATGCGCCGAAGATTAAGGCGCTGATGGGATGAGCTCGCCTTACATCATGCGTCCCGCCGAACTCTCGGACTTTGACGCACTCCATTCCATGGCGGTGGAGTCGGGCGCAGGGTTCACCTCGCTGCCTGTTGATGAAGCTATATTGCGCAAGCGATTGCTAAAATCAGTCGATTCATTCGCCGGCCGGTTGGAACAACCGGAATATGGCAAGTATCTGATGATGCTTGAAAATACCGAGACAGGCGAAATTGGCGGCTGCAGTGCGGTCAAAGCTGGAATTGGTGTAAAGTCGCCATTCTTTAATTACCGCATCATCACCCTCGCGCAGGCCAGCCAAGAGGCCGATCGTCGATTTGATATGGACGCCTTGATCCTCACCAACGAATTTGTCGGGTGCACAGAAGTTGGAACGCTATTTCTTCGTCCGCAACATCGCGGGGCAGGGGTCGGTCGCCTGCTAGCGCAGTCACGCTACCTGCTGATGACGACAAAACCTGAATGGTTTGGAGAGAAAGTCATCGCAGAGTTGCGCGGCGTTGTTTCTCATGATGGCGACACGCCATTTTGGGATTGCTTGGGCCGTCATTTTTTCAAAATGTCGTTCACCGACGCGGACTATCTCTCAGCAACAACCGACAATCAGTTCATTCTCGATCTGATGCCGAAATACCCGGTCTATGTCGATCTACTCCCGAACGAAGCAAGAGAAGTTATTGGACGCGTGCATGTCGAAGGCGTTCCAGCGTTCAAACTGCTCGAGTGGGAGGGCTTCGAATTCGAGCGCGTTGTGGACATTTTTGACGGCGGACCGATCATGCAGGTTAATCGTCACAATCTTCGCACATGTCGTGAAAGCAAAGTTTTGGAGTTGGACGTCGGACCAGCCACCGGCTCAACGGGCATCGCAGCCCGCATCGACCTTAAGGATTACCGCGCGTGCCTCATTGAGGGCGCTGAAATGGGTGAACAGCGATTTATGACGAGCCAGGAAACGCTGGATCGCCTGAAGCTCAAACGCGGCGACAAAGCCCGCATTTGGTTGAGGAGTTAATATGGCCAAAAGCGCTTACATCAATGGGCGGTGGGCCGATGGCACGGATGACTGGTTCGAGAAAACCAATCCGGCGACGGGCGAAACAAGTTGGGATGGGCAAGCGAGCAGTCCCGATCAAGTCACGGAGGCGGTCGCTGCCGCACGCCGGGCGCAGGCTGATTGGGCGCGGCGCCCGCAGCATGACCGCACGAATACGCTCGAACGCTACGCCGAAGAAATTACAAAACGATCGAGCGAGATCGCAGACGCCATCAGCCGCGATATGGGCAAGGTCAGTTGGGATGCGAAAGCGGAAGCTGGCGCGATGGCTGGGAAGGTCGGCATCTCGATCAAAGCGCAAGTCGAGCGCGCCGGGACATCTTTTAGTGAAGCCGCTTTCGGCTCTATGCACCTCACCCACAGACCGCACGGTGTGATGGCGGTTTTTGGTCCGTTCAACTTCCCTGGGCATCTGCCTAACGGGCACATCGTACCGGCACTTCTTGCCGGGAATGCTTGCGTCTTAAAACCATCCGAACTCGCGCCATCCGTGGCGCACATCATGGTCGACGCCTTTGAAGCCGCTGGCTTGCCCGAAGGCTTGCTGAATGTTGTGCAAGGGGGGCGGGACACTGGCGCTGCCTTGCTAGACGCTGACATAAATGGATTGCTTTTTACTGGGTCTGCCCAAACCGGCCTGTTCTTTCACCGACACTTTGCAGGACGTCCGGAAGTCATTTTGGCGCTCGAAATGGGCGGCAATAATCCACTTATTATTTGGGATCCCGCCGATAGCGACGCCGCTGCTGATATCGCCGCGCAATCTGCCTTTCTCACCACGGGACAAAGGTGTTCATGCGCACGGCGTGTATTTATACCCGAGGGCAAATGGGGCGATAGCGTCGTTGATGGGATCGTTGATCGGGCCAAGTCGCTCAAGATTGGCGACCATACCGAGGACGACGTCTTCATGGGGCCACTGGTGTCTGAAGAGGCCGCACAGAATGCCATCGATTTTCAGATCATGCTGTCGAAAGCGGGCGGCAAATCCTTACGTAGGATGAAGCGGATGGATCGCGGCGGCGGATTCGTGACCGCTGGCGTTATTGACGTCACCGATGCCAATGACATTCCCGACGAAGAATTGTTTGGACCATTGATGCAAATCATTCGTGTCAGCTCATTCGACGAGGCGATCCAACGCGCAAACGATACAAAGTATGGATTGTCAGGCGGCTTGGTAAGCGATGATGACGCCCTTTGGCTGCGCGCTCATGCTGAAATGCGGGCGGGAATCCTCAATCGAAATCGTCCTACGGCAGGTGCCAGCGGCGCGATGCCTTTCGGAGGCCCTGGGCACTCTGGGAATTTCAGGCCTGGCGCTTATTACGCGGCAGATTATTGCGCATGGCCGCAAGCGAGCCAAGTCTCAGATCAAGCATCGCGCCTTGGCGCTATTGGGTTTTCGAAGTAAAGTTTAAACACTGCAATCGGCCCGTGCCCTGAGCCTGTTGAGACGCACGGACCGACCCATTGGGTTCGGCTGCGCAAAGAAGGGATGCGGCCTTCAACAGGCTAAAGACAGGGGTATCCATGTCTTCCTCCACAACCGTAGAAGTGAACTTTGACGGGCTGATTGGGCCTAGTCATAATTATGGTGGTATGTCTCACGGCAACCTCGCCAGCCAAAACAATGCCGGCGAGATCTCCAATCCACGCGAAGCGGCCCTGCAAGGGCTGGAGAAAATGCGCATGTTGGTGCGCGCAGGCTTCACTCAAGGAATTCTACCGCCCTTGGAACGGCCGAATATGTCGTTTCTTTGGGAGGCCGGATTTCACGGCTCCGAAGCGAGCATGATCGAAAAAGCCGTTAAGCGCGCGCCGCGTCTCCTGAAGGCGGCATATTCCGCGAGCTCGATGTGGGCGGCGAATGCTGCAACCGTATCACCCTCCGCCGATACAAAAAGCGGTCACCTCGAACTCACGACCGCCAATCTGTCTTCGATGCTTCATCGCAGTATTGAAGCCGAGGACACATATGATTCCCTCTATCAAATTTTTCCGATGACCGATTACGAAGAAGGCAATGGCTGCGTTCGAAATCGTTTTGTCATTCACCCAGCCTTGCCGACGCATCCGGACTTTGCCGACGAAGGCGCGGCTAATCATGTTCGTCTGTGCGCGGAACATGGCGCGCAGGGCATCGAACTGTTCGTTTATGGCCGTGATGCTGGAGAGACCGCGACGCGCTTTCCGGCCCGTCAGTCGCGTCTCGCGAGCCAAAGCATTGCGGATAGTCATAGTCTTAGGCCCGAGCGTACAGTGTTCGCGAAACAGTCGGCGAAAGCGGTCAATGCGGGCGCATTTCACAATGATGTGGTCTGTGTTGGCACGTTAGACACACTGTTCTTCCACGAACACGCATTCGAAAACACGGCGCAGACACTATCGGATCTCAGAGCCGCGAGCGAAGGGCTTTTTGAGCTGCAACCCGTCATGGTGCGCGATAAAGATGTTCCGCTTCAAGATGCGATCAAATCCTATTTGTTTAACTCTCAACTCCTGCAATGGCCGGGCGAAGATCGTCTCGTTTTACTGGCGCCGACTGAGACGCGAGATACGGAATCCACGCGTCTTTATTGCGAGCGTCTGGTGCAAAGCAATGGCCCGATCGGACGGGTTGAATATGTCGACGTGCGTCAATCCATGCGCAATGGCGGCGGTCCGGCCTGTTTGCGTTTGCGCGTTGTGATGACCGAAAACGAACGCGCGGCATGTCATCCAGGCATCTTGCTGGATGACGCTCGAATTGACGCCTTGCAAGCGGTGGTACGGGTCACCTATAGAGAACGCCTCGCCACGGCAGATCTTGCCGATCCACAATTCGCGGAAGAGTGCCGTATCGCACGAAGCGAGATCGTAAGGGTGCTCGGATTGGATCGTTTGGTTTAATGGCAAGATTTCAGTTTGAGATAGACGCGACAAGCGGCGCTGCGCGGACAGGTCGGTTGAAGACCCCGCGCGGCGATATCCGAACGCCGGCCTTCATGCCCGTTGGCACCGCCGGAACGGTCAAGGCCGTCTATATGGACCAAGTCAAACAAACTGGCGCGGACATCATTCTGGGGAACACCTACCATTTGATGCTGCGCCCGGGCGCCGAACGCGTGAAACGTCTTGGAGGGCTGCACGCATTCAGCAAATGGTCAGGTCCGATGCTGACCGATAGCGGCGGCTTCCAAGTTTGGTCCTTGTCGCAATTGCGCAAGATGGATGCCGATGGGGTGACCTTTAGAAGTCACATTGATGGCTCAGAGCATCGATTGACGCCTGCGCGAAGTATCGAGATCCAAGCCGACCTTCTCGGAGCAGATATCTCGATGCAGCTGGACGAGTGCACCGATTATCCATGCTCTCATGAAGAAGCTGCGCGATCGCTTCGCCTCTCAGCCTCTTGGGGCGAGAGATCTTTGGAAGCATTTGGCGCACGCGATACGCAGACTCTATTTGGCATTGTTCAAGGCTCAAACTATCCAGACCTCCGCGAAGAATCAGCAAAAACGGTGTCCGCTCAGGGGTTTGGTGGGATTGCCCTTGGAGGACTCGCTGTTGGCGAAGGGCATGATCAAATGTGCCGCACAATTGATATGACGGTTCCGCATCTGCCGAACGATTATCCGCGTTACGTTATGGGCGTCGGAAAACCAATCGATTTGCTCGAAGGGGTCGCGCGCGGAATCGACATGTTCGATTGCGTTCTGCCAACGCGCGCGGGTCGACATGGACAGGCTTGGACTTGGGATGGCCCGATCAACCTCAAAAATGCTCGCTTCGCGGAAGATACGTCGCCACTAGATGCGAAGGTCAATTCTCCGGCCAGCCAAGACTTTTCGCGCGCCTATCTTCACCATTTGATCAGATCCGGCGAATATCTCGGATCTATGGTGCTCAGCTGGCATAATATCGCGTTTTTCCAAGCGCTTATGCAGACCATGAGAGATACCATTCGAGATGGTAGCTTTGAGCAACTGAGGGCGGATCTATCTGCGCGTTGGGCTCACACGAAGTCCAAGCCAAAGGACGCTTGACCACGGCTACCGAAAGACAACTTTTGGAACTTCTTCCGGCAAGGGCAGGGGCGATGCCGGGTAGGGGCATCCTTTAATCAACCCCATGCCTTTTAAGAAAGTGCGCCGGTGGGAGCCTCGTTCGTAAGCTTTTCGCACTTTGGTCGCATGGCTATTGGCGCCGGTCACGGTGCGAACGATACCGCGATACGGAATAAAACCAGATGCTCCAGACGCGACAGTATCCAAAAATGCGGTCGACGCCCCATCTGCGGCACGTTCACTCAATCCTTCTTTGTCTGGCGGTGGAATGTCCCAATCTCGACCAAGCAACCCATCGAGAACCGAGACCTCTTTGGCGATCTTCTGACAATCCACATCCGGACTAACGGCGTAAGGGTTTTTGATTTTTTTGAATTCTTCCGGAATTTTCGCGCGTTTAAGATTGACGTCCTCAAGCGGCGTTAGAGCCGCATCGCTAAAGCCATCTTGGGATTTCTGAATGGCGCGGTCAGTGGCGCTTTGGTCTGGGGACGTATCCGCACTCGGTGATGAGTCTGGCGAGGTGGCACACGCGCTTAAGAAAAAACCTAAGGCGAGGGAAGCAAAGATCAGTTTCATAGGTCAAATTTGAACAGAATTGGTCCGAATGACAAGTTCGCTGATTCACGGCAAGTTTGCGCAGTAAAAACCGTTGACCCCAGACGGTCCCTCAACTATGTGGGCCGTTCGGATGCGCCCATAGCTCAGTTGGTAGAGCAACTGACTTTTAATCAGTAGGTCACAGGTTCGAATCCTGTTGGGCGTACCAATCAATACACTGATAAGTCACTATTTATGATACTCCGGGGTGCATGCGCCCGCGGTATCGCGTGATGTCCAAAATCTCAGAGTTTTCCTAGAATTAATATCTCTCCGCTAAGAGGTTTGAATCGATCGCACGTGGACGGAAGAATTCCGGCGAAGAGATAACTCGTTTCGCTTATTTAGAAGTGATCATTAGGAGGCCGCGGGCGTTGATCCGAACTTTCGACAAATCTCTAAACTCAAAGCCCCATTTTGGACCTTTATCGCTGCGGATGACAAGCGTACTCGCGGCGCTCTTGCTGGGCAGTATGTTCACCTATTTGGTGCTTAAACCCACCGTCGGCATAGACGATGCAAATATTACGCAGGTCTACGGTCAAGCGTTTGCAGAACGGTTGGAGTTCACTTACTTCGCTGCCGGTGAGCGCGTGGAAGGCAGTACATCATTGCTCTGGACGCTGATCAATGCTCTCGCATACGTCCTGCCTGGGGAAGGAGAGTTCTGGATCACGGCGACCTGTATCGCCTTGACAGCCCTTACTTTGTTAAATTGCTGGACGCTGGGCAGAATCACATTCACCGATGACAGCGCCACTTGGCTTACAACCTATAGTGCGCTGTTTTGTGGACTCTTTTTAGCAATCCCATCATTTTTTGCATGGAGCGTGTGGTCCTTAATGGACATTACCATTTGGCTCGCATTACTCTCGGCCGGATTGGTGTTCACGGCGGAGCAGTTGAGAGCTGATAGTGCCGCCATGACGCTTGGCAGGTCCACTCTATTCGCCTCATGCTTCGCGCTTCTTACCGTCACGCGCCCCGAGGGCATTGCCATAGCCATAGGGATGCTGAGCTATCTCCTTCTGCACGCAGTTTTGAGGAAACAAACTCAAACGCGAAACCAGTACATATGGGCGCTCGTTGCGATTCTGGTCGTGTTCGGCACCGCCACAATTTGGCGAATGAGCTATTTTGGAGTCCCGCTGCCCAATACCTATTACGCGAAAGTGACAAACGGAACGTTGGATCAAATCATCTCCGGCAGCTTGTATTTGCTAGAGTTCATCCGAGGCGATCTCAACGCGCTTTTGCTCGTACTTGCGGGCGTTGGTGTCGCGGTAAGCCTTAATTTTCGAAACACCTTTTGGACGATTATGTTCGACCCGAGAGGTCTATTGTGCCTGTTCTTGCTGGGCCTGTTCTCACTTTACGTCTTTATCGGCGGTGACCATTTCGGGTCTTATCGCTTTTATCAGCCTGCGTTTTTGGTGATTATTCCTTTAATTGCAGGATCAGCGGTTTCGATATTCTCAGAGCTAGAGTCGAGCCGTGCGCGTACGCTGATCAAAATGTCTTATGTTGCCCTCATTATGTCCGTCAGCGTCTCACTTATTGGTTTCTCTGGGGATGGTGGGCGGCTCGATCACGAGTTCCGGATCGCCGAGAGTGGACGAAACCTTGGGACACGCCTGAATCAACTCTCTGAGGACACCTCGATCGC
>JBCBBY010000046.1:0-30665 GCA_038531195.1 Pseudomonadota bacterium | reverse complement strand
ACCTCTATAGATTCAGCTTCTTCGTGATTAAGGCTGACACCTTCAGCCAAACGCAGCTCACCATCAACAACTTCAAACCGATCGTCAGAAACCGTATATGTGATAGAGTCGCCAGCATCGGGATCGAATGCAGATAAAGTGCCCACTGTCGCGCCAGCATCATTCTCTGCGACCGTGTTGCCATCAAGCGAGAGATCTTTCGGGCCTTCGTTGACATCGGTCACATCGATTGAGAAAGTTTCCTCCGTCGAAAGACCACCACTGTCCGTAGCGGTGACTGTTACCTCTATAGATGCAGCTTCTTCGTGATTAAGGCTGACACCTTCAGCCAAACGCAGCTCACCATCAACAACTTCAAAGCGATCGTCTGAAACCGTATACACAATGCTTTCGTCACCATCAGGATCGAAGGAAGAAAGCGTTCCTATTACAGCGCCAGCATCATTTTCAGCAACGGTATTGCCATCGAGCGTCAAATCGCGCGGCGCGTCATTGACGTCTATAACATCAACAACGAACAATTCTGTCGCGGTTTCACCCCCCTCGCTCGTGACAGTTACGCTGACCTCAACCTGAGACGCTGTTTCAAAATCGAGGCTCACGCCTTCAATCAGACGCAACTCACCGCCGACCACTTCAAAACGATCATCTGAAACTTGGTATGAGGCCTCGCCATCTGACGTGAGCGCCGTTGAAGACAAGCTGGCAATAACGGCGCCTTCTTGGTTTTCGGCAACCTCCACTGCGACCGGCGTGATCTCGCTAGCCTCAGCCTGCGACGCACCAACAAATTCCGCGTCTTCTTCATCAGATCCGGGTTTTAGGTAATCGGCTTCGGGGCTTGTGCCGAAGTGTAGATTGGCCAGCGCCATCTCACCAGAGTCGTTCTGTAGGTTGGCTTCGCCCTCACCTTCCCAAGCATCAATCTTCTTCTTTCCAGGCGCATCACCATAGACGAATGTCGGGTCTTGCTCTGGAGACGATTTGCTCGCTGGGGTTTCTGTCGTCTTATCAGCCACGATTTACCTCATGAATATTCACAAGTCGGCCTTATACGCGGGAGTCCCCTATTTATCGGAAAGATGATCGCCCAAATACTACTTTAAGTTTTAATAATTGATCCACCATTTAAACCCTGCGTCTTGCGTCACCGTCGCCGTTCAAGCGGATAAACATTTACCAAAGATACTGATTTATATACGCATTCCACTGCAATTGGCGTTTCTGACAGGGCATTTTTTGCAGAGTTCTATTCAACTACAGATTTTATTTTAACCATAATTAGAAGTTTAAACCCTAAGTGGATTTACTCAGAATGCTATCGTTGAAAGTGCGACCTTCCAGATGCGTAACAGCGCCAAAAATACGTCCGGTCAGACAAAACCATCATCGCACAGCGGCGCGAACTCGAATGCCGTCAAATCTGCTCGCCTACCGTTCTCGGTCTATGCCAGTTCGGCGTTTATCAACTTCTTAGGCTTGGCTCTGCCGCTGACCATTCTTCACGTTTACGACCGCGTTTTGCCGAACCAAGCTTTTAACACGCTGACGATGCTCATCATCGGTTTGTTCGGGGTCGTACTACTCGACTCTGTGCTACGCATCGCTCGCGGAGCGACGATGGGATGGCGGGCTGCATCATTCGGCCATCGCCACTCGATGGACGCCATGGCCCGGTTGATGTCGGCAAAAGCAAGCGACATTCAGTCGACCAAGGCCAGCGCAATTATTTCTCAATTCCAAGCCCTTTCAGATATGGCGGAATTCCAAGGCAGTACCGCCCGTTTGCTCATGATCGATATTGCCTGGGTGCCAGTCTTTGCAATCGTCATCACGATTATTGCAGGCCCATTGATTATTGTGCCGATTGTATGCCTTGTTGCATTTGTTCTGTTCATCTCGCGCCAGACAAGTCAGCTGCGTAACATCATCGATAAGAGAGAAGCGCTCGAAGAGCGCAAGTACGATTTCTTGCTTGAGACTCTGCAGACAATGCAGACGGTGAAGTCGCAGGCAATGGAGTCGTTGATGATGCGTCGCTTCGAACGGCTGCAGTCTTCGAGCAGTTTGGAACTCAAGCAAAATGTGCTCGCCTCTCAAACGATTTCACAAACCGCCGGCTTGTTCGCCCTCATCATGACAATGGGCGTTGTGTTCTTTGGCGCATTGATGGTGATTGGAAACTCTTTGACAATCGGCGCGCTCGCAGCGTGCATGTTGTTGTCTTCTCAAATGATGCAACCCATCATGCGGTCTTTGCAATCTTGGACGCAAATCGTTCAAAACGAACATAAGCAAGCAGAGGTTGATAAACTCTATAATCAGATATCAGATCAACCCGTACGGTTTAAACCCGTTGCGCGCCGCCAGCCAGAATTTGCACCCGTGCATATCCGGATCCAGGATTTGACATTTCGCAGCACCAACGACCGTGTCGTTTTTGAAGACCTTAATCTACATATCTCAGCTGGGCAGTTCGTCGGCTTGAAGGGGGCAGACGGCAGCGGCAGGAGTGTGCTCTTACGCAATATTCTCGGAGAAATCTGCCCAACCGAAGGCGAAGTCTTTATCAATGGTCTCCCGGCACATGAGGCCCGCAGCAAAGTGTCTTACGTTGGTCAGGTCCCGCAGGTATTCAAAGGGAGCATCTTAGACAACTTGACCTTATTCGGAACCTATACCGCTGCGGACGCGAAGTGGATCGCTGATCTATGCGGACTCTCCCCGGAGATTCATAAACTCCCAGACGGGTTTGATACTCAACTATTGGGCAGCAGCAACCCCGAGCTTTCAACAGCCTTCTCTCAGCTAATTTGTATTGCGCGCGCCATCGTTAGCAAGCCATCGGTGCTCTTGCTGGATGCGTCCAATAACGGCCTGGATGCCAAGACGGAAGCTGCCTTCTCGCAAATGCTTCAACGCCTGACAGGCGATATCACGATGATTTTGGCGACGCAGCGCCCATCGCTGCTTCGTACCGCAGACTTTGTATACGAGCTTGCGGACAAAAAAGGTCAAATCGTCAGCATGCCGAGTCCCCCTTTAAAAGCGGTTCCCAATGAGAGGGCTGTGCAATGACGCAATCATTACCTTCTGCCGCAAACGACACGCAGCCCAATCAAGTCGCCGACATGCAATCTCGAATTGCAAGAGAGCTTGCACCGAACCGGCGGGTCTCGGCTGCGATCCAAGGCGACGATAGCCTCCTGAGTGTGCGCTACTTTTTGGATTGTATCGGCTGGTCAGGATCCGACCGACGCTTTTTCGAAGCGCAACCCTATTTGGATGCGGTCAACGAGCTAAATGCCCTTCGATCGTTTCTATTTAAACTCGACTTCACAACCAGCTTAGCAAAGGCGGAGTCGACCAAACTTCGTTCAGAGTTTTTACCGTGCTTTCTGCTGGATAATTCGCACCGTCTAAAAGTCATTCGCAACGTCGACGACGATGAGCAGTATACGGTCTTCAACCCGGAAACGGGGGAGACGGAACGTTGTCCTAAAGCAGCTTTGCGTGGCACACTGATTTTCCCGGAACTTAAAACGGCAGACAGCAAGCCTAGCCCAGGCCGAAAGTGGACTCAAATCGCCTTCAAGGCGTTCGGCAACGATCTGCGAATGATCTTTGCAGCGAGCTTTATGGTCAACCTGTTCCTGCTCGCGCTGCCAGTATATATCATGAACGTCTATGATAAGGCGATCGGCACTGGCGCTAAAGATATCCTAATTTGGTTGTCGGTTGGGATCGCTTTTATCATCGCTGCTGATCTTGCGCTAAAAGTCATCAAAGCACGCTTGCAAGCGCGCCTCGCGGCGCGGCTGGATCAACAAGCAAGTACCGCAATTTTTAAACAGTTAATGTTCCTACCGCTCGCCTTTGTTGAAAACTCCGCGATTGGCGACCAGATGACCCGCGTTCGCCAAATGAGTGCGTTTCGTGACGCCTTCACCGGCGCGCTCGTGAACGCAATCTTTGACCTTCCGTTCTTAGCCTTGTTCCTACTTGCGATTTATCTCGTCGCTGGATCTTTGGTGCTGATCCCTGCTGTTCTCATCGTTTTGTTCGCAGCCCTGGCGGCGTGGTCAATTCCAGCTGGCAATCGCGCGGTGAGCGAGGTTGGACGCGCCCGCATCGCTTTGCAGAACCTATCGATCGAAATGGTCACCAATCACGGGCAAATCCAGAACCTTGGGTGCCAATCGGTGTTCATGGAGCAGTATCGCGAAGCAAGTGCTAAGGCCGCGATTGCCTCTCATAAAATGCGGCAGTTTAATCTTTTCACGGAGACCATTGCGCAAGCCTTAGTGACCGTTTCGGGTGTCGCAACACTGTCCATCGGCACCGTCATGGCAGCCTCGGGGGATCTCAGCATGGGCGCGCTCATCGCTTGTATGGCGTTGGCATGGAAAGTGCTGAATCCGATCCGCGGTATGTTCTTGTCCGGACTGGTTCTCGGACAGACTGTGCAAAGCTTCCAGCACATCGATCGCCTCATGGGCATCAAGACGGAACGCGACCCGGAAAAAGCGCCTGTCATTGCACAAGACTTTTCTGGCCAAATCGAATTTGATCGCGTTGCGTTCCGCTTCAATGCCAAGCGCCAGCCTGCCCTTCGGCAATTATCATTCAAGATCGAACCTGGAGAGTTCATCGCTGTTTGTGGACCGAGTGGCGCGGGCAAAACTACGATGGTGAAAACTCTAATGGGTCTCTATCAACCCCAGTCAGGTTTGATCCGTGTCGATGGCATCAATCTACGGCAAGTAAATTTGGGCGCCTGGCGTCAGAATGTCGGCACTGCGCTTGAAGTCGCGGACTTCTATCACGGCACCATCGCACAGAATATTCGCCTGGCTTATCCAGAAGCAACCGACACCGAAATCGAAGCGATCGCAAGGCGTTTTGGCTTAGATCAATATTATGGCAATGCGTTGCCGGAAAACTTAGAAACCCGCATGAGCCATCAGAATCTGTCCGCTTGGCCAGATGCGCTCACAAGCCGCATTTCGCTTTGCCGCGCATTTATCAAACCGTCCGCTGTTCGTATCCTCGATAATCCCGCCGATACGCTCGACATGGACGGAGAGGCTGCCCTCATCGCCGAGTTGGAGCGTGGACGCGGACGATCCACAATGATCATGACAACGCACCGCCCGAGCCTTATGCGGCTCGCCGACAAAGTCCTATGGATTGACGATGGAATGGTCGCCGGCTTCGACAAACCGGATGAGATCGTTCCGAAATTTTTGGCCACCTATGCAATGAAGAATGCGGGACTACAGACCCACGCAGGGAGTAAGGCATGACGCAAGAGAACCTTGAAACAATCAGTAAGCGCACTCAGCTTGCGCTTCCGATTGAGCTCGAAGAGGGGCCGGATCCCGTTTATGCGCGCGCCTTGATTTTCACCATCTGCGCGCTTGTTTTTGCGCTCCTAGTCTGGGCCAATTTCGCCAAGGTGCGAGAGCTGTCCGTCGCAGCAGGAGAAATTGTCCCCAGTGCACCTCTGTACGAGCTCTCTCACATTGAAGGTGGTATCGTTGAAGACGTCTATGTGGCTGAAGGCCAGACCGTCGCGGCAGGTGAACCTCTGCTAAAACTTCGCCCGGAAACCTCCCGCGGCGAGCTGCAAAGGCTGACAGCGCAACAAGCAACTTTGGAAATTTCCGCTGAGCGACTAGATGCCATTCTCGAAGGACGCAAGCCAGAGTTTGATCGCTTCATGGCCGATTGGCGATCCATCGTCGATGAAGAAAACACACTCTACCTTCAGTCTATCGCTGAACACGCAGCCGGTAAACGTGCCTTAGAACAACAGCTCCGCGTTGCGACCTCAGAGCGCGCGACTGCGGTTTCGAATATCGTCTCCAAAGAGCAACAAGCGAGCGCCGCGAAAGAGCAGTTCGATATTCAAGAAACACTATTTGCTGAAGAATTCACATCGCGCGTCCAATATCTCGACGCGCAATCAAATTGGCTGCGTGCTGAAGATGCGCTGAGCGAAGCACGTGCCCGTGTTGCTCAGTCCGAAGCGGATGTCTCTCGGCTTCAATCTGAGATCCGCAAACTGCAAGCGGCTTATCGTAAGGATGCATCAACCCAACGCACGGAGATTGCCGCGCAACTTGCAGAGCTAGAACAGCCATTAGAGTCTCTCAACTTCATTGCAGACAATATGACCGTGACCGCACCGACCGATGGCCGGATCAAGAAAATTCACACCGCTGGCAAAGGCAGTGTTGTTGGCCGCGGTGAAATCTTGTTCGACATTCTGCCGAATGACAAACTGATTGCCGAAGTCCAGGTAAACCCACAGGACATCGCCAATGTGCACGTTGGTCAGGAAACAGAGCTGGTTATCTCAACTTATGATCCCAACCGGTTTGGCAAAGCCACGGGCGAGATCACATTCCTATCGCCTGGGACATTTGTTGATGAAGCGACGGGAGAGGTCTACTTCTTGGCTCGGGTCAGCTTCGATGAGCCCACGATTGGCAGTGGACGTTATGTCGGTCAGTTGGCCACGGGAATGATGGTATCCGCAGAGATCGTTACGCGCCGACGTTCAATCGCCGAGTATTTCTTGAAACCGGTCGCGCGCTCTGTCGATATGGCTTTCGCAAACTAAGGCCATTTGGCCAGACTGCGTGTCTTGATTAACGATAGCGCATGCCGCACCCTAAGCTGAAAGGCCGAAACAGCGGCATCAGAACAGGGCGGAGAGATGAGATCGGCATGTTTATGGGTAGGATTGTCTTCGATCGCGGTCGCATCTTGCGCGACCACGGCATCGCCCATTGAAGATGGTTCAGATACGCTAAAAACATATCCGAACTATTCCGGAACGTATGAGGGGTTTTCTCTCACGGTCGATGAAAGGTTTGACGCACTCGACCCAGCGCTTTGGCGCCCTGGTGACGGCGCGGTGGGCGGCGAATCCATGTGCCGGTTCCAGGACGAAGGGGTCGTGCTCGAAAACGGCATCTTAAAGCTGGTCGTCAAAGAACAGGACGTTCCCGCCGGGTATTCCAAAGATCATGCTCAAGAAAAAGGGCCGTACAAATATGTATGCGGTGAACTCCGTACCGTCGACGATCGCCAATTTTATTATGGCCGCATCGAAGCGCGCATGAAAGCCCCAAACAGGGAAACGGCGTCAGGCTATCTATCGTCACTCTTCACCTATCGCTTTGACAAAGATCCAAACTCAGAGACACCAGAATCAACCGAATGGGAGGAGATCGATGTCGAGCTTGAGGGTGGCCGCCCAGATAAATTTCAAGCGAACCTGATCTACGGCAAGGACACATGGGAGTGGTGGCGAACCCGAGTCTATGGTGCTTGGGAAGACAAGATTGACGTCGGCCCCGTAGATGAATGGCGCGTGTTTGCGATTGAGTGGTTACCAGGGTCTATTCGCTGGTTCGTGGATGGTGAGCTGGTAAAGACGCTGCTTGCCGAAGATATAGATTGCGACCCGGCGTGCATTCCCCCGCAAGAATCTCCGACACCCATCCCCGATAATCCAACCACAATCTTCATGAATTTCTGGATCCCCGTCGACGACGTGCAGGACTATTTCGGTGGCAATAAAGTTCGAAACCAATACCCCATGACCGCGGAATATGATTGGTTTCGATACTATACTTGGGACGGCGAACCGCGCGCGGACGATTAAGCTGGCGCGGCTTGAGCGCGACGGGCTTCGAGCGTCTCTCGAATCTCGTTCGCACGTTCTTCGGTCACGTCATAATCTCGCATGAACCAGATTGCGAGTAGCGCACCGATAATCGGCACCAGGCTGTAGGCGAACCGCATACCATCCATTGCGCCTTCGACTTGCACGCCAGCATCCGGCGAGAAGCCCGTCCAGGCCATGATAAGACCGCTCAGTCCGCCAGCAATCGCCACACCGAATTTCACCATCAACCAATACAGCGCGCCGAATGTTCCTTCGCGCCGCAATCCCGTGTTCAATTCATCGAGATCGCAAACATCAGCCGTCATCGAGGTCATGAGCGTGAACAGTCCGCCAATCCCGAACGAGAAAAATGGGATGGGTAACAGCATCAGCAGCGGCTCCCCTGGTACAAAGCACCACCAGAACATCACATAACCGATCAAAGAGACCGCTTGGGTGATCAAGAACGTGTTTTTCTTGCCAAACCGCGTCGCCATGAACGTGATCACTGGAATAACAAGGAAACACGTCGCTAATGCTGAAACGGTCCCAAACCAGGCAGGCCAATTGCCTCTTTACTACAACTGTCTGAATACCGGTCGCCCGGGCCCAAAAGATCAAGTGGTTTGGGCCCACTATTCTGACGTCGAGAACAGCCCTCTTTATCCGTTTGGGCACGGCCTCAGCTACTCTGAGTTCTTGTATTCAAATTTGAATGTCGAAGTCAGAGTAAAACACGTTGAAGTGACGGTACGCGTGGAGAACACGAGCTCCATCGATGGCGAAGAAGTCGTGCAACTCTACATCCGAGACCGAGTCGCGAGCATTTCGAGACCGGTCCGCGAGCTAAAAGCGTTTCGCAAACTCAACATCCCAGCTGGTGAAGGCGCGGACTTGCGGTTTGAGCTCAGCGCGAAAGATTTGGGTTTCTACGATGCACAGGGTCAATTCAGGATCGAACCGGGTCAGTTTGAGATACATGTCGGCGGTTCATCTCAGACGCAGTTGTCCGCGCTGATTGAACTACCAGCCGCTGAGATCAAAAATTTGGTTTCATGACTTTAGTCGGAACAAGAAAATCAAATCGCTGTTGTATCATTGGTCTCGTTTTGACTTCAAATCGGTCCTCGTCGTAAGACGAGATGCATGACGAAAACTCTCGACCTCAATGCTGACCTTGGCGAAGGCTGCGCCTCTGACGCAGAACTCATGGCCCTCGTGACCAGTTGCAATATCGCTTGCGGCGGTCATGCCGGAGACGCAAAGTCGATGCGCACAGCATTGCAACAAGCCCGCGAGAACGGTGTTGCTGCTGGCGCTCACCCCTCGTTTCCAGATCGGGAGAATTTCGGGCGATCCAGAATGGATTTGGCTGGACCTGATTTAGAAAACTCCTTGCGCGACCAAGTTCAAGCGCTGCGCGCGCTGGCCGATGAGCTCGATGTTACGCTCACACACCTTAAACCGCACGGCGCTCTCTACAACATGGCCGCGAGCGATGTGGAATTAGCAAGAAGTATTCTTCGGGTTCACATGGAGACCATGGGCGATGCAGCGCTCTTCGGTCCCCCAAAATGCAAACTGCAACAGGCTTCCGAAGCGCAAGGTGTGCGCTACATTGCTGAAGGGTTCGCAGACCGCGCCTATGAGCGTGATGGCACATTGCGAGATCGCAAATTGATTGGGGCCGTCCTTCACGATCCGAAAGACCAGACTGAGCAGGCCATCTCGATCGCGACACGGCAACAAGTCCAAACAGTTGATGGCGAAAAGATCGCCCTGCCCGCGCAAACGCTCTGCGTTCATGGTGACACACCGACAGCGCTCACTGCGGCGCGGGCGATTAGGTCAGCTCTGGAAGCCAAGGGCATATTCCTATGTCCGCCCAATTGATCGTAAAGCAGGTTGCGGATGACGTGATCGAAATACCAGTTGCCTCTCCAAGCGAGGCGCAATCCCTCGCACGGGCTCTTCGTACTGCGCTCACCGCTGAGGATATTGTCGCTGGGCTAGCGAGTGTTTGCATCCGTGTTCAACCTGAGCATGCGGCATCGGTAATGGCGAGTATCAGCGGATTCTCATTTCGCGAACGACATACCTTAGACGATCAAGAGCCAATTGAAATCGGAATCAGATATGGCGGTGAAAACGGTCCGGATTTCGATGCTGTTTGTCACGCTCTGGAATTGACCGGAACGCAATTCATAGCTCTGCACACGGGACGGCGACACAAGATCGAAATGATCGGATTTACACCTGGCTTTGCTTACATATCAGGTCTACCTGAAACCGCATCTATCCCGCGCTTAAGCAACCCGAGAGCACGTGTTGCCGCAGGCTCAGTTGGCATAAGCTCAGCATATACTGGCATGTACGCGCTCCCTGGACCAGGCGGTTGGCCTTTGATTGGACAAACCGATGCACCTCTTTTCGTCTCCAGTGCATCGTCACCTTTCCTTTTAGAACCTGGGCGGTTCGTGCAATTCAAGGCGGCTTAAATGCTATTGGTTCACACCCCTGGTTTACAATCGACATTGCAAGGTTCAGCGCGCAAAGGCCACCGGCATTTTGGCATCCCATATGCTGGCCCCGTCGACGCGGTTTCGATGCACCTCGCCAACAGATTGGTGGCCAATCGGCTCGACGCAACGAGCTTAGAGATTACCTATGGCGGATTTGAAGCCGAGGCCCAGGTCGGGTGCACGATCGCGATAACCGGTGCAGCCGGCGAAATTACAGTCAACGGCACGCCAACCGCATCCCATACAACACTGCACTTAAAGTCCGGAGACATCATTCGCGTCGCCCCTCCGATCGTGGGGTGCCGCTCATATCTCGCCATTCACTCCGGATTTGAAGCGGACGAACACTTCAACTCCACATCTACTTACTTGCCGGCTGGACTAGGAGGACATCAAGGTCTTTGTCTGAAAGTGGGCGACGTATTGCGTCCCACCCGACAAGCGACGCTACAGTCAACTTATGAAACGCCGAACGAGATGCGTCCCGTTCTCTCGCACGCCTTCGCCGTGAGAGCGTGCGCCGCCTCTGAAACGCACTTGCTGAGCGCGATTAGCCAGGCTAGCTTATTTGGCGAAACGTTTATCGTGGGTCGCCAAGCTACACGCATGGGAATATCGTTGACCGGACACAAAATTCATCCCGAAAGTGATGGTAGGATGCAAAGTGCGCCAGTTTTTCCTGGCACAATTCAATGCCCACCGTCCGGCGTTCCAGTTGCGCTGTTAAGCGATGCTCAAACCACCGGTGGATATCCGCGCATCGCAAGTGTCGCGCGGTGTGATCGCCATTTGTTGGGACAAGCGCGCCCTGGCGATCAAATACAATTTCTGCATAGGACACACGACGCGGCGCGGGACGCGTATCAGCAGAAGAAGGCACTATTGGCCCAGTGGCTCAACGCGTAAACTGCCGAGGCGCGGTCTTTACTTTATGCCCAGCCTTGGAGCTTGGCGGCATCTTCGCGAACCTTTTCTGGCCCACCTAATAATTGCCGATTGGCCCCGATACGCTTGAACCAATAGTGCAAGCCGACAAGATCGGTGAATCCCATCCCGCCATGAACTTCGGTCGCCGTTCTCGCGATGAACGTACCAATTTCGGCCAAGTGTGATTTGGCCAGACACGCCATCATCGCCGCGTCATCCATGTTTTGGTCATAAGCATGGGCTGCGTGCCAGACGAGCGCCCGGGCGGGCTCCAAATGCGCGGCCATTTCGGCGCATAAGTGCTTGACCGACTGGAAGCTGCCAATAACACGATTGAACTGCTTTCGCTCGATGGCATAGGCAACCGCCTTGTCCAGCATGGTTTGCGCTGCACCGAGCGTATCGGCGGCTAAGAGGAGGCGACCAACCTGCACCATTTTGTCAGCTGCCAAGCCAGCTCGACTCTCTCCATCCAGAGACATCACCGGCGTCGCATTGAATTCGAGTGCCGCGAGATCCCGCGTGCGATCAATCGTAGAATGAGGGACGCGCTTTACATCCTCAAGAGACGCGACTTGCAGGCACCCATCCGTATCGACCAGGATCACATGCGTTGCGTTCTGGGTTTCCATAGCGAACAAACTCTTCCCAGTCGCGCAGCCGGTTTCGGTAAGAACCCCCGCCCCTTCCCTGGCACCGACGCGTTCAGCGATCGCAACACCAAACCGCACATCTCCGGATGCGATTTTGGGCAACCATTCGGCTTTTTGAGTCTCCGTTCCGCCTATATCAATACCAATCACGGCGAGCGCGCTCGCCAAATATGCGGCAGGCGCCACGGCAGCGCCGAGTTCCTCTTGAATCAAAGCCGCATCTAAGACGCCCAACCCCAATCCATCGAATGGTTCTGGGATCAAAATTTGTCCAACTCCGAGCTCCGTCAGACCGTTAGTAATCGTCTCACTCAATTGCGTGTCGCCGTCTGCCACCTGGCGAACTTGCTCTAACGCCGAGGCCGCATCGAGATAGCCTTTGACTGAAGATTGAAACATGCGTTGATCATCTGAAAGTGCGAATTCCATTCCAGGTCTCCTTACGCAGTCGTCGGGCGCGGCTCGCGGGGCATGCCCAAGCCACGTTCTGAAATAATATTTTTTTGAATCTGCGCAGTGCCACCGCCGATAATGAGGCCGAGGTCATACATATATTTAGCTTGCCAAGCGCCGAAATCTCGCAAGTACGGTGTGTCCCCATATAGCAGACCAAACTCACCCATCGCATCGATAGCCAGTCGCGCGAGTTCATGATTGAGCTCGCAGCCTTGCAGCTTGATGATCAGTCCCGCCATACCCGCGCTTTCGCCTTTGATCCGGCCGCTCATAACCCGCAAGCCGTTAGCCTGCATGGCATATACCCGCGCTTGCAGCGCAACTAAGCGATCCCTGAAAACCGGATTGTCGATCAATCGCTCACCATTGATCGTCTCCTGTTGCATGAGGTCCGCGATCGCCAAGAGCCGTGTTTTGGCGGCATTCGGATCCCCAAGCATTCCCCGCTCATGCGTCAACGTCGCATTGGCAACTTGCCAACCTTGCCCTGGCGCCCCGACAATTTGATCGCGAGGGACGCGCACGTCCGTGAAGAAGACCTCATTGAAATTGGCATTCATGGTCATGTCGACGAGCGGACGCACCTCTATACCCGGCGTGTCCATCGAGAATATTAGATAAGAGATGCCATGATGTTTCTTGGCGTCAGGTTCGGTTCTCACCAAACAAAAGATCATGTCCGCTTGCTTCGCCGTCGAGGTCCAAATCTTTTGGCCATTAATGACATAGTCATCGCCATCGATCTCACCTTTGGTGGTGAGCGATGCCAAATCTGATCCGGCTCCCGGTTCAGAGTAACCTTGGCACCAAATCATCTCGCCATGGAGAGTGGGTTTTATGTAAGCTTGCTTTTGCGCTTCGGTTCCAAGTTCGAGCAAAGTGGGCACCAACATAGAAACGCCCTGATTAGCGATCCCTTTTGGTAGTCCAGTTCGCGCGAATTCTTCGGCGATGATGCGCGATTTAAGAATGTCGGGCTCAGCACCGTATCCCCCATAAGCTTCCGGTATCGTCCGCGCGGCCAATCCTTTTTCAATCAGCCACTTTTGCCAGTCTAAGCGCTTTTGGTTTTTCATACCCCGGTCGGCTTGAGTGGGGGCTTTGTCTCTATTAGCAACCAGAAGCGCCGCGACCTCATCGCGGAAGGCTTCATACTCGGCGCTTAAGCTTAAATCCACGTTGTGTTCCTCGCCTTGATCTGCAAACGGTTTGTTGTCACCGTCTCATGTCGCAGAACGTGGCGAAGTCTCGCAAAGACAGTCAAGCGTGACCGCGCGTCATTTCAAGTGGTGCTCTTGGCGATTCAGTGAAGTTCGCGGATCATTTACTTGGCGGGTTCGTGCGCCGCGTGCTTCGCGAGCCACGCCGCTTCTTCGCCTGGTTCAGGCATGACTTCACCGCCTTCAAGCACCCAGCTCGCCGGCACATCAGTCGTCGCCATGATGATGTCATCTAAAGCGATGCCGGTATGCGTATGGATTGAGGCCTGCATTTCAGAAACAATCTGCGCTTTCTGGGCGTCGGTGCGACCCGCGCGAATACTGCCGAACAAGAATGCTTTTTTGTCACCAAGAGGCTGTGCCGGAGAGTCTTCAACAAAGAATGCATGAACAAATTGCGGAGGCGCGCCCGTTACATCGCAGTGAATTCGCGTTATGTCGGCAGCGATTTTTGGCTTTGCAACATCATCGATCACACCTCTAGGGGCATTACACATATAAAGCGGCATGTTTCGGTCTCCTATTCTGTAACCGGGTCAGAAATGACGCCGACGATTTCGTTCAATGTACAGTCGGTTTCGCGGGTCCATATTCCGCAAAGTTCACGCAACAGAGGCTCACGATCGAGCTGAGCGACAGGACGCGGCGCTCGAAGCGAGACAATCGAAGACGTGCTTGGCTCGTTCGCGGTGAACCCACTATTGGCAGGAACCTCCATCCAGTTGATTTCAACCGGCTCCCCAAACTCTCGCTCGGCGAACGCGTTTAGGTTGGCTTTGATTCGTGCTTGCTTGTCGGCCGGGATCTGTCCGGCCTGAACGATGCAACTACATGTTATCATCTCTGGGTCTCCTCTTATTCTTTTCGTTCGATGCAGCGCGGGCCATGCCTAAGTCGGCTAAACGCATTTGTTCGCCGGTCTCGCGGCGAGGCCACACTCTTGGCAGGTGTTCGCCAGTCGACTTATCAGTGATGATCGTCGACGGTCCGTCAGGATGCGCGACCCACTTATCCCCCCACTGCGAGAGGGCAATAATGACAGGGGCAAGATCTCGTCCCCGCTCGGTGAGCCTGTATTCTTCATGTTTGTAGCCGTCAGCTGCGGGAACTTTTTCCAAGATCTCGCCATCTACCAGTTCGTTCAAACGGCTCGTCAGTGTATTTTTCGCGATGCCGAGTGAGGCTTGAAAATGCTTGAACCGCCGTGCGCCCATCATCGCATCACGGATAATCAAAAGCGACCACCACGACCCGACATGTTCGAGCGTCCGAGCAATTGAACACTGCATGTCTGAGAATGATTTCGTCTTCATGGGCCTGAACCTATGGTTTTGATATGAAACTAAATAACTCACTTAGTTTCATAATGCAACCGCAAATCTTCAATGGTGCGGTCCTCAAGATCGTTAACATGGTCTTTCCCATAATCGCGAAGTCAGCGCCTTGTAGTTTATCGGAATTTCTACTTTGGGCGGTATCACCAACACTCGATTGGAGTGTGTTTCGTGCTTTTTCGCCTTAGCCAAGACCCAGGACATCTATGGAAACGCTACGGGGTAGCGTTGTTCATTATCCTTGCGTTTCTGGCCGCGAGCCATCTCATCGAGTCTCAAGCGATCGAGAAAGCTGAGCACGACGCAGCCGTCATGGAGAAAAGCGGTGAGCAGCGTATGCTTTCGCAGCAGATTATTCTCCACGCTCAAGACTTGGTCGCTACGAATGATCAAGCCGCTCGAGTGAAACTGGCACGCACTGTCAACGCATTTGAAGCGGCGCACACAGCCTTGATGGCGGACGCTGCCCGAGAAGCCAGTCTCGGACATGTCTATCTATCTCGCACCCCATCCACGGACGAAATTGTCCGAGACTATATCGGCATTGCCCGCGATATTCCGTATGCGAAGTATCCCGAGGCCTTACTCGATGAACTAAAAGCTAAAGGGTCAGGCGAAGTGCTCGATCGCATGAGCGAAGCCATGATCGCATTTGAAGCGCAAGTGCAAATTCAGGCAGGGTGGGCGCAGCGGCTTCAAACGATCACATTGCTCCTTGCGGTTCTTGTTATTGTACTCGAGGCCCTACTGATTTTCCTCCCGGCGCACCGCACCGTCGATCAAGCGATGCAGGAACTTCGTAAAACCGCAGAAACTGATCCACTCACAAAGCTTCGTAATCGGACCGGCTTCGACAAAGACACACTAGAAGCCATGAAGGCACGTGATGGCGACGAATGCGCCCTGTCGCTGATCTTGTTCGATCTTGATGATTTTAAAGGCATAAACGACCGTTATGGCCAAGCGGTTGGCGATGCAGTTCTGAAACGGATCGGTTATCGCGTCTCGCGTTTGCCCAATTTGCTTTCAGCCGCACGTGTTGGCGGAGATGAGTTTGCGATTCTGGTTGATAGCGATCATTGGGGTTTGAGAGAAACCAAAGATCGCATCGCTGAGGATATCCAGAAATCAAAGGACTTTCTCTACCATCCCGTCAACCATAAGGGCCAAGTGATCAAAGTATCGGGAACAGTTGGAGTTTCTCGTTACCCTGTTGATGCGAAAGACCTGGATGAGTTGCAGCGAAACGCAACGACCTCTCTGTTAGATGCGAAAAGCAAAGGCCGCGGCGGGCTCTCAATCTATAATGACCGCATCGATGAAACGGTAAAGCGCCGCCGGACTATTCAATCTGCCCTCATGACGCGTGAATATGAGAGCGGGCTAGACGTCGCGTTTCAACCCATCGTTCAACCCGATACGCAAAAGATTAAATCTGTTGAAGCCTTGGCTCGCTGGAATCATGAAAGCTTAGGCTATGTCAATCCGCTCGAGTTTTTATCTATCGCGCGTGAATGCGGGATCGGCCACGAAGTCGATGCGCATATTCGCGCCCTGGCGCTCAAGCAAATTGCACCAGTGCTCCAAGATGGCAGTATTGAATGCGTGTCATTGAACATCTCCCCACTCGATTTGGCGGCAGACGAGTTTGCTGATGATCTGTTGAAGCAAATCAAGACTGCAGGGGTTCGCTTGGATCAAGTCTGGATCGAAGTTACAGAGACCGAACGTCTCACGCGATTGGCCACAGCACGTGATCATTTAGAAGCGCTCAGCCAAGCTGGTATTCGCATCGCGCTCGATGATTATGGGGTTGGCTATTCTAATATTCGCCGCCTTGCCGAACTACCGATCCAGCGTCTGAAGATCGACAAATCGATCGTCGATAATGTCGAACAAAACCCGAAATATGCCGGCGTGTTCCGTTCGAGCGTACAACTAGCCCGCGCGTTGGGAGCCGAAGTTGTTGCCGAAGGCGTTGAGACAGCTGAGCAATTGGTCATTGTTGAACGCTTCGGCTGTCGCCTGGTTCAGGGCTATTATTTCTTCAAGCCGATGCCAATCGCAGATCTCAAAGACTTGTTTCGCGATCAAGTATCTTCGGTCGCTTAGCCTCTCGCGAGGGGCGTGAGATATCGGCTATCGCCTCCCCTTAAAGTCCGAGCGCGGTCTCGACGAGGCTCCAGTCGATCAGTTTGAAGTTCTGATCAACGCCGCTTTCTGGATTGCCATCATCTTGCACGACGAGCAGGCCCCGCGGATATCCAGGCAGCGACACCGATACAACATCCAACCCATCAGTATGGCTAACCGCATCTATGCTTCCGTCAGCAGCCCCAGTGACTGAAAAAATCCCCCGAGGCGCGTGCGGCGGCAGACGATCATAGACAACAAACCGATCCGCTTCTTGCGCAGACGCAACAATGTAGCCGCCTTCGGGCGCCCAGTAGACACTCACACCCTCGACATCCGCGACCAAACCATTGCTCGCTGCAATACTATCGACAATGTAAGGCTCGGCCGCTTCATCGCCATACGCGTAAGCCCAGAGTCCAAACGCCTCTTCTCCGATAAAGAGCAAGCCTTGCGTCTCATCAAACGCGCAGCCCTCCAGCTGCGAGGGCAGCTGAATCGTATTCTCTAGCCGAGCGGTGATATCTGAATCCTTACTTTGGTCGGCCCGCCAGAATTCAACCTTGCCCGACTTGTACGTAATCGCCGCAACCAGTCCTTTATCGTCTTGCCCCAAGCAAACTCCGTAAGGTTCTGCGGTCTCGACCGGAGTGTCGCCGATATGCAGGACGGGCGCTTCTGCGCTGCGGGATATGACAAACCATGTAAGAACGTTGAACTCATCATTGCTCGCCACGCCATAGCGCCCGCGAAGGTCAACATTATTGATTGCGCCAACATCCAAAAACTGAATTTCTTCGCCTGCTAAATTGTAGACGTGCAGACCCTCATCCTTATTCGTCCCAAGGATTAAGGACGGCTGATCTTCGGTGTCACTAACCCAAATGGCAGGATCATCGGCTCGGTCCCCAACCCCTATCATTGGTGCCGTCTCGCGTTCCGCCGGAATCGACTGAATGTCGAAAGGAAGCACTTCTGGCGGGGTCGCGCAGGCGCTGACAGCAAACGCAAAAACCGAAAGCAAAAGAGAACGGGTCATTCAGGATACCTCCATGGGGATCGGAAAAGAGAAAGGCCGAGGCGTGCGATAACGTCCCGACCTTTCGTTGCCTACTTAAATCTGGAACTAGAACGTGTAACGTGCACCAAAAATCCAACTTGAACCAAACTCATCGTACTGCATGAGGCGGTTTTCGTTGCCGAAGAAGTAGTATTCGGGCTCGTCCGTCAGGTTCTTACCTTCTAGATAGATTTGAAGATTGTCATTGACGTCATACTTCGCTGACGCTTCGATTAGGGTCCTATCGTCGATTGTACGATCGAGCACTTCATCACCTGGATCGGTGTCGAACAGCTCGTCCAAGCTATTGCCTCTAAAGTTGGCCGACACGCGAAGGTCCCACGGCCCTTTGTCGTAACCGAGTGCCAGGTTCCAGACTGTGTCAGACTGGTTCAAGAAACGAACTTCGCGGCCATTTGGGAGCGTGCTTTCAGAATCGGTCAACGTTAGGTTCGCCGAAATCAAGAACCCTTCCAAGCTCGGATTCAAATCTTCCAAGTTTTGAACGTAATTGAACTCCGCCCCGAACAATTCTGTGCTCGGCACATTGATGAAGGTGATGACGTCCGCGATCTCATCATTCGACTCATCATTGTCAAAAAGCGTTGTTGGCAAGAATGACAAATCAACACTGCTCGGAACATCCGCGACGTCGAATTCTACCCCGTAAATCGCGTTCTCAATGTCTTTGTAGAAAAGTCCGAATGAGAGAACAGAGAGCTCAGTCGGATAATATTCGATCGAAATATCGAAATTGTCAGCCTCGAGCGGATCTAAGTTCGGATTGCCGAGTTCAACTTCGTCACGATCATCGTTGAGGACAGCGAATGGCGCCATCTCACCAAAGCCTGGACGTACCAATGACGCATAATAAGCGGCGCGGCCAATGAGTTTGTCATTGAACTCATGCTTGATGTTCACACTGGGGAGAACGTTCGTATAATCGTCCGAGACGTTGCGAGTCGCGAAAGATCCAAAGTCGAATTGCGTGGTGTCGCTCTCATCCAAAAATTGACCGGTCAGATCAACATCCGTTTGCTCTATGCGAACTCCGGCCACAACCGTCGTTGCACCAAAATCGAAGTTTCCGAGGAAGTAGCCGGCGAAGATTTGTTCCTCGATCGTGTAGTCTTCAATCGTGCTGTCGATCGCGCTATCATCTTCAACGAATTGATCTGCAGAGAACGAACCGCGAAGGTTAGCCGTAAGGTTCGCGTCCGGCCACCCAGGCTGCGCGACATTGAGCCGCCAGCCATCGATGAAGTCAGCCGATACGAAATCAGCAAGGTTGATGTCACCATCTTCTTCAAAGGTCAGATTGACGTCACGGATCTTTTCGCGATCCCGGAGTTTGAGGCCCGCCTTCCAGGTGACTGGAATGTCGCCGATAAAGCTTGCTTTGGAGACGTTGAATTTCGCGCTCGTCTCCGTGTCCTCATTGGTTGTGAACTCACGCTCGAATGCGTCGAGGAAATAGTTCGCTGGATTGTAGACTTCTGCCAGGAAAGCGTCGCTAGCAAGCAGGCGCGGTGTTTCAGGAGAGCTGTAATCGAGTGTCACCACCTCTGGGACAATGTCCTGAAGGTTTTCAGATCTGAAAGTCACATCGTGATTGTTACTGTCATCTTCTTCGGCATAGGCATAGGAAACTTCATAGTCGAACGTCCATTCGTTCCAATCCGTCTCACCGCCAAGTGCGTAAGTTTGGATGGTACGCACCTCTTCACGCAATCGGACCTCCGCATCGATTTCTTCTAAGGCGAAGCTGGTGCTGGTCGGCGTGACGACATCATCGTCCTCAAAATCGTCAAAGCTGCGAAGTTCGAATTTGTTGCGAACCTCGTCGTCTTTGTACTCGTTGAAGAGCGTGCGGAGATAAAGGTCGGTATTCTCATTCACGCGCCAATCGAAGTTCGCAACAAGACCCAGGCGTTCCCGCGTGAGATCGTACCAACGGTTTTCAAAATCATCATTCGGACTGAACAGACCAGTTGTGTCGTCTACTCCGAATTCACCAATTTCATTGTTGTGTGCTTCAATCCGTAGGTCCTGATAGTTCAAAGACAATGCGACACCGAACGTATCGTTGAACACGTTTGAATATGTGAGGGTCGCTTTTGGCGAAATCTCCTCAGTGATCTCGTTATACTGACCTTCGATCTTCGCGCGAACAAATTGACCATCTCGATCAAATGCAGAGATCGTTTTTAAATTGATGATGCCCCCAAGACTGTCAGCATCGACATCTGGCGTCAGTGATTTTTGGACTTCGATCGTATCCAGAAGGTCAGACGGCACACCGTCCAGCAAAACACCGCGACGGTCTTCCGGAGATGGGGTTCGAACACCATTTATCGATGCCGCAATCAAATCAGTATTGATCCCGCGGATCGAGACATAACGTCCTTCGCCTTGGTCGGTAACGATCGACAAGCCAGGCACGCGCTGAAGGGAATCTGCTACGGTCGTGTCCGGGAAATTACCGAGGCCATCTGAGTCAACGACGGAGATAATGCTATCGGACGCGCGCTGCTGGTTGATTGCGCCAGCTTGTGCCGCTGCAGACCCGACGACAAGTATATTATCAAGGTATCTGACGTCACCACCGAGGGTAAAATCGAGCGTTGCGCCCGCACTTGGCAAAGAGATGTTTGATGCGACCTCGTCCGCTCCAACATAAGATACAACGACCGAATAGTCACCGGCAGGAAGGTTCGCGATGCGATATTCACCAAAGCGGTCGGTGCTGGTGGAAACATTTGTGCCAACCACAGAAACAATCGCGCCTTGCAGCGGCGCTGTCCCTGTTGAATCGGTGACCTTACCTGTCAAAACTTGAGCGTGTGCGCTGCCGACAGTGGCCACCGCGACCAATGCACCGAAGGCCGTACCGGTGAGAAAACGAGTCATATAACCCTCCATAAAGATGGCGGGCAGATGCCTCGAATTCACGACAAATCGATGACGTATTTGAAACGGTTAAACGACACTGAATTATCAGTTCTGTGACAATTAATCCGTGTCATGATCATTTAGAAGACGCGAGAATATGCATGAAACGACCACAACCATTGGCTGCGTGCTATCGTTGATAGCGATTCAAAATCACAAAAACCGAACTGCGACCAACTGAGTCATTTGTCTAATCTAATTGTGGTTTTATCGCGTTCAAATCATTTCTCCGCGACGTCGTTGCAAACCTGCAACTCTTCTTGATCCAGCCAGTTCTCAGCAATACCACCTGTGGTGCCAACGATAGACCGCGCAATTTCGGCCAATGTGATATCAGCAGTTCCCTCCATCACCTCATCCATGTTTTCCGTCGTCTCGTTCAAGAGCGACCAGCCGAGCAAGGCAGTGATGGCATTATCCTGTCGGTCGCTTTTCGCAACTTCCAATGGGACCGGGATCCAAGACGCCGCTTGAATGGGGTTTTTGTCTCCCGAAATTATGTCGCGATTGTTCAATCGAATGGCCTCGCTGCGCTGCGGATCGACCGGATAACGCGGATCAGAGCCTGCCTTCGCTCGCTCAATTGTCTGGCAATATTTCTTTCTGGTGAACAAGTCCCCTTGCGCTGTTGTTACCTCTCGACGCTCAAAAATAGTGTCGCAAGTATCAGAAGTGAGCGCGCCATCCGAGTAGTTCAGCAAGCTGTTGCACAATAGGCGTATCGGCGCCCGACTCGCCGCGCCGCGGGCTTTCAGGACCGCAGACGGGATGCTCGAGAATTCGCCTTGCTTGGTCGCTCGCTGCCCGCTTTGTTTCGTGAAATCCGCTTCACTCGGAATTCCTAATGCGTAGAGATGCAGTACAATGACATTGACCGCGACGCCTTCTGGCGCGGCCCGGCGCAGCGCCTCAACGGATTGTATCGCAGTCAAAGCACCAGAATTGTCCATATAGCCGCCATCAACAAAATAGTGGCGTTTCCATCGACCGCGATCATACCGAGTTTCAATCACCCCAGTCGGGTTCGAAACGGGGAATCGCGCAGATAGATGCGCCGCCGTCGAGATCGGAAGCGTCTTCGTTCGCCGCGGGCACGGACTGTGGGACTTGCCCGTTTCGGGTTCGACGCGATCGATCAATTGTTGAACGATTGGAACACTGCCGCAAGCCGTTCGGTCTTGTTCGGAGAGACCAGATAGCACGTCTACGTTGGACGTCGCCATTTGGTATCCGCCTGTTTCGTAGAAGGTCGAAAAGAAGACCATCGGTCCAGGCGACGCGGGCGCTTTCACAGAACATCGCGCGACATGTTCCAAGGTTTGATCAAGCGTCCGTTGGCCCGCTTGCGATGACGCCGGCACGCAGCTCGGCAACGCCACCTGAGTGCCTGATGTCAGACGTCCATAAGGCGCAGACTGCGCGGTCACCAATGCGTCGTCAAAAACCGTCGCGATCCGGTCCTCGAAGAAATCGGCGCGATCGTAAACCCCGCGACCACTGTCTTCCCGAAAGGCGTCCGTTTCACCTCTATCGAAGAGCCCATAAACCCGATCGGTAAGTTGCGCCGGGAAAACTGTAGTCAGAACATCGCTCCCGAAAAGGCCCGCAAATAAAGGCGCGAGGTGATCTGCGCGCAGTGTTTCTTTGATTACAAAATGGCGTTGTTCTGGGGTCAGATCACGCGCAATTTCTTCCTTCACTCCGGCTAAATATACCGCTGATCCAACGGCACCACCCGAAACACCGTTGATAGAAAAAACGTGGTCGAGTAGCCGCGTATTCAAACTGTTTGTGCAAAGTTCGGGCGACGCTACATCGCGGCTGCAATATTCAGACAGCGCCGTATCCAAATGCGACAGGTAGAACCCCGCGTGCGCACCGGCGCGAATACCGCCGCCCTCCGCCAAGATGATGATGGCTGGAATAGATTGACCGTCAGATGCGGTGCGCGCGGCCATCCATTGCCTGGCATGGGCATCAATGTCTTGAACAGCAAACTCAGACGTTTGAGCGTCTATCTCCACACGATGAATATGGTGCGCTTCTCCCAGGCCAAGTAACAAAATCGGCGCGAGCGCGGACGCCGACGGCAAGCGATTGATCGCGGATCGAAACTCATCTCGGTCTTTCCAAATCTTCTTGCGGAAAATGATCACACCAAGAAGGATCAAGAAGATCGCCATATCAGCCGTGAAGCGAACTTCGAAGAGGAGCACTTCTAGAGTCGAGATGAGCAGCTCTATGAACAATAAGGCGATTAAGAATAAGAAGAACCATGATTTCAATGAGTAGGCATGGCGCATCGAACGAAATTCCTGCGCCCAGCGCTTGAGGAAAAAACGGTCTTTCTCGCTATCCGGCAACACGCCACGATCGCTGCGATCGTATTTGGCAGAGCTTTCAACCAATCCTGAGAAAAACAAGGTGGCCCAAAGCGTTCCGAAAAGGCCTACCCCCAGCGGCCCCAGGAATTCGACAACCATTGGAAACCAAAACACCATGGGAATGAAGACAATGAGAAAAACCCGAACAAAGGTGAAAAATCGCTCAGCCTTCGGATCGATGATAATGTACCTGGCCGTGTGCCCCTGGTGCAATCGAACGATGCGATCCTTTAGGCAACGATACACGATATGTAAGAGCATGAAGCAAACGAAGAACATCCAGGCGCCCGCTGGATAGCGGATATCTTCATTGCCCGAGGCCAAGACCGTAAGAATACTCAGCACTGAAATCAGTGTCACAATTGCTGACTGTGCCAACCTATGTTCAGGCGCGGCGCAAAAATGCAAAAGGCTAAACCAGGTATACCCTGCCTTCTGCCGCAGCCCAGGCTTGGTTCGTAACAAGTTGTAAGCAGACCGCTTGCGCGCGATCCAGTCGTGCGCCACAAGCGCTAAGCGATCAAAGCAAAATCCGATACCGAGCCCAATCGCCACGACGCTCCAAAACCAAGCGCTCGCTGTTCCAAATTGGAACCAGAACCCCATTGTCATGAACAAAAGCGGCAAGAAAACGCCGCACCAATACGAATACCGCAATCGCAGCGAGATGCTCGAGTCGACCGGGTCACGCTTTGCTGAGGCGTAAAAATCCGTTTCCGTGTCCATCTGGCTTCTGCGGGTGACAGCACTCAACATAAAGGCTGAATACATCATCACAGCACCGTGCAGGATGAAGAACCCTATCAGCGCGGCCGTTGGTACGTCGAACCGAGCTTTATCGATCGTATACTTGATAATCGCTCGTCCTTGATCTGGGACCAAAAACGCAAAGCCTAAGAATAGCAGTGAGAACGCTACTGGCCAGGTGGGCTTCAAAGCTCGGTACTGAAACCGATTAATGAATTTGATCTCGCCGTCTTCTGGCAAGATTTGGCGGATCAGACCGATAACGGTTCTAAGCATCGTCTCCGCTCGGAAGTGGGACTTCTATAAAATCATTGTTCGCCAACTCGCGGCGGAGAAAATCAAGATGCGATTGCTTGAAGGCAATAATGCCAATTTTCGAAATCGCATTCAGATTCAATGCAGCTTGTTCTGCGCGTTGCTCGCGATTGAGCGATTTCGGATCTTTTTGACTCAACGCGATCGCGTCCCTCAAGCCAATGACCATTTGGTGGGCGACAAAAGCCGGGTGGGCGCCGCCAACGCCCGAGCCGATGAGCGGGAATAGGACGGACTTCAAATCACGTCGGCGCCCCCGCATTTTCAGCCGTTCTTGCTGGATCGTTTCGAACACGTTGGAGACGCATTGGGTAACTTCGCCGCCTGACGAAAACCCGTCCCCTACCGCATTCGGCTCAACCGCAGCGAGGTGAGCGACGTAGTTCACGTGATTTCGCTTGCTGAGCGTACTGGCTTCATCCGTGCGGGTCATAAAGACCGTTCCAATGGGAACCCGGGAACGGGTCCCCACTTTCTCAGCCAACGCCAAACCCAGCGCATCCTTAAAACTCTCGTCATTCAACGCGCCGCGACGTACCGCGCCGAGTTTGCGGATCTGCGCCGACACCGAGCTGTCCCAAAACCGGGCCATTTCCATAAAAGTGTTCTCAGAATTCACCCAGACGTCAAAGTCGGATGTGTCCTGAATTTTGTGCTCCCAAAGCACAATTTTTGGGCCGGCACTCTGCGCGACGGTATTTCCAGAGGCATTTAGCTGCCACGCCACAGGATGTAATCTCGACTTCTCGAAGGCCACTTCTCTCGGCGAAACGCGGAACGCGCCGGTGGCGCGTAAGTCGCTCTGATACTCGGCGATTTGAGGTTGGTTCAGATAGACCAAAGTATCAGCGATCGAGTTCAGCCAATCGGGCTTAGACACGTCGATATATGTATGTTGTGTGTTCGTGAAGCGAGAATTCGCGACGGTCGCGGTCCCGCTATTCGGCGCCATCATTAAGTTGGGCGCATTGCTCAGCGCGTGCCGAATACCCGTTACATAAAATGCGGCAGCGGTGACACAAAGATCGATCACAGCCAGTTGCGCGTGAATGAGATGGTGCACCAATGCATCAAAGGCGGCCTGCTCGACTTTCTCATCTGAGGACGAAAAAACGTCCTCCAGATAGGCAAAGTCACACTCCAAAGCGTAGTCATCACGGAGATGCCCGCTCAGTCGCATGATTTGCGCCTGCATGGGGCTTTCGCGCGTCGTCACGATCACACAGCGCCCGGCAGTGAGGGCTGGATTGGTCGTCATATCGCTCTCCCCACCGTTTCCTTTGGTTCAACTCTCGTCCAGGCCGAATATCGGGCCATAATGTGCGGGACGACGCATCCATTCGGCCGCCGCAAAGCACTTACCATCCAAAATTCGGCCATCGCCAACCATATCCAAAAACTCTTTTGGGCTAAGACAGTGCCGGCGAATATCCTCATTATCAACGCCCCGCCCGCGTTGATCATCGGCTTCGGTTTCCGGGAACTCTTTATCATCAGGCCAATCTATCCTTGCATAATAAAGATGGATCTGCTCTGAGCAGGCCCCGGGCGACGGATAGAAGGATCCAATAAACTCCGCTTGATCTGGAACAAAGCCTGTTTCTTCTTCGCACTCCCGACGAAACGCTTCCAGCCATGGCTCCCCTGGTTGTTGCATCCCAGCCATCAATTCCAACATTCGCCCAGCATGCTCGTGTTCCCGGTCTATGCGATCAAGATCGGGCAGACCTGATTCAGCGTCGATCAGAGTTGGCATCCGAAATTGCTCTACCAGAAGCAGGGTCTGCTTTCCCTGCCCCACAATGTGGAGGATCCCAGCAACCGCGTCACCGCGATGCACATTGACGAGCGTCTGCGGGTCACTCATTTCACCAGGATTAAACTTTGGATGGACGATCTTAAACCGATCCAAACGCAAGAAGGAGCCAAGCTTTGCCAGCGTCGCATGTTCCCGAAATTGGACTTTACGTTTGGCCAATCATCCCCCCCAAATTGACTTCGCAACAGCCAGTAATTGCTGGCGGTCTTCGATGCCATTCAGGCCACCATTGATCAAGCGTGTAACTTCGAAGATATCATCAGCGTCGGCCGCATCGTTGAGGTTTCGGCTGTCCCAATAATTCGCCGCCACTTGCAAGGCTATCACAGGGTTAGAGGCGACGACATCTGGATCATTCTCCAAATCGAGCTCCAGCCGGCGACCAATATCGCGATAATTGGCCCGTCCTGTAAGCTGAATGAAGCCGCGGCCGCGATATAGCCAACCATCGCCAGAGGCTTCATCGCCATTGCCAATACGATTGGCATAGACCCGGTTCGCTATCCGCTCAGGCTGGCGCGCAAATGAGGCCGCTTCCTGCTCATCACGGAACTTACTTCGGAAAATCGCCATCAATCCGTTGGTGCTGTAATTCAGGTTCTCTTCCATGCGCGTGAAATGCGCGGACTCATGGGCAAGTTGAGCCATAAAGTGAGAGAACCGCCGCGGATTAGCGCCGATCTCATAGTGTGCAACGACCTGATTAAGCACCAAGAGTAACTCTTCGTTCAAAGCGTTCGCATAATCGCCTACAAAGCGCTGCACCCGCGAAATCACGTCGGCAATGTTGCGGAGATCCGTCAGTGCCGTTCTCGGCGCCGGCTCCGGATCAATTGAGATTAGATATTTTGAAGCCGCAAAGCCCTCCTCAAGCAAATTCCCGGCTTTCGCCGAAACTTTCCACCAACCGAGTTCGCTCGAGTCTTCTATTTTCGTCACGATCATACCGTGAGGCATGTCCATGAGGATCTGACTGCTTGTGCTTGGTTCTTCGCGCAGTCTGAGGCTGCTCGCATTCACTCGAAACACGTTCCTGGGCGGCGGCGGAGGCGGCGGGGGTGGAGGCGGCACCAACGGCTCCGGTTGGATATGGTGCAGCTCTCGCTCTGGTGCATCAATCCGCGCGAGGTATTTGCGATGCGAGTATCCTTCGACCTGGTAGGTATCTGAGAATTGGGCGAATATTTTGTACCAGTCGCCATTCCACAACGTTCTATCCAATCGGCGCACCCGCATTCCGGCCGGCATTGCCTCGAGAACACGGCTACTGCCCGAAGGCAGCTCCCTGATTTTCAAGCCACTGCGGGCGGTAACCTCTAAGTACTCCATTCGTCCCTCGCGCCGACTCGCTGGTTGCAATTTGCCGAAAAACTGATTGAGTAGTCACGATCAATACGGGACTTTGTCAATGTCATTTCTGTTGGCTCTCGCGGCATTTGCCGCCATCGTCGCGGTCTATTCGACTGTGGTGACCGTGCTTGTAGAAGGTCTCCAAAAAGTCCTTGCGCTGCGCAGCGCCGGTATGAATGAAATGCTTCGTGCATTCTACGATCAGACGCTCGCAAGTCTCCAACCACGTGATACGCCGGACGGCGATAAAGCCAGTGTTTCCAACAGTAAGAAGCCGACCAATGCGGCGCAAACCTTCGCTGATTCGATCACGCGGCGGACGCCCTCTGAGAGCCTAAAATTCTGGTATATCCGGAATTGGCCAATCATCGGCCATATCTTCGCCTCTCGTCGTCAAAAGCTGACGACATTGCAATTCATCGAGAGCCTCGCTGAGACCAAAGAGGGGTCCACTTTGGCGCGGCATCGGCCCGAGCAGTTGCGCGAAGCCTTAACCACCGCAGCCTATCAATATGAGCGATTGGGCGAAACGCAGACAGAGTATTTTCAGTCACGCGCGAAACTCCTCTCCGTAATTGTTGGCATGGTCGTGGCGGTCTTCATCAATTTCGACGCGATCACCGTCTATAAAGAACTATCCACAAATGCATCGCTTTCATCGCGGCTCACGCTCGCGATGGACCAAGAAAAGCTCAATCTTGTCCAGAAAGTCGCGGGCGCTGATGAAGCAGAGCTTGAATCAAGCTCGTTGATGACGCCCGCCATTCAGCAAGCGGCGGGTGATTTGCGGGCGCTCGGAATTCCCATTGGCCGCAAAATGTTTCCCCATTGCGAAGGCTACTCACATACAACAACCAATCAGATATTAGCCAGCGATCCCAGCCAGGCTCAGTCCATCGCAGCCAACGAGTATTTCGACAAAAGATGCGGCAAAACCAATCAACAGACGGTCAATCAAACCTGGGCGCTAAGCTTCAGTGATTTCTTGGACAAAGAAGGAGCGTCGCCATCCGGGTATGTAGATACAGCGGCGTATTGGTTTAGATATCGCGGCCACCGCATCTCGGTGATTGGCAACAATCTCCAGTCCTTCTTGATGTGGGCGCTTGGTGTGCTCGTGGCGGGCGGACTGTTGGGGCTTGGCGCCCCGTTTTGGTTCCGCATTTTCAATCGCTTGTCGGCTATGGCTTTGCCCGCGGCACGCGCTACGCTCGCGGCGCCGCCCAAAGCTCCAGGTGCGCCGCCCGTGCTGGTGAAAGTCTCCGACGTCCGCCCAGCCGGTTCAAGTGACCCAGAAGATCTCGAACGCGGGTTCTTGACGGTAATCCGCAAAAATCAAGTCATGGTTACGGCGGAAGAGGCGAATGCAGACAGTATTGGAAGACTAGAAGACGCCCTCCCAGGGATCAAACGTGGAGCGCGTCCGCCTGAAACCGCGTAGATGAGTCAGCGGTCGGGCGATAATGAGGGGTGAGGACGACAAATAATGACCGGCGTAACAGGTGTCATGTTTGCGGTGAGAGCCGCCTTCAATATTCTCGAAACTGCGCGCAATATTGCCGAAGCGCGGGCCAGTCGGTTTGATTTCGAAGTCGCGTTCCGGCCCCTGCCCCCGGGAAATCCACTTGATTTGGCGCGTCAACATTTGTCTAAATCCGACAATTGGGGGCCAACCGGAACACACAATCAAATTCTTGCGGAGTACGCAGACTGCATCATCGATCGGGGTGAACGCGGGCGGGTCATCGACCCCGAAGCGGCGGATACCCGTATCACAGCCCTTTGTCGGGCCCTAAATGCGGCCTTCAGTCCATCGGTCTCGCAAGCCGAGCTGGCGCAGTTTCAGAATATTAACACGCTTCAGAGCTGGGTCAGCAATGACGCCGTGCGCCGCGACCGCGCGCGAGTGATTTTGCGCATGAGCGGGCTCGCATTAGATTTCATCAGCGCGCATACACATCGCCTCGGCTTACGAGGGCAAGCACAGACCGTTGTTGGGGCGATCTCAGATAGCATTGCCGCGCATATCGAACGCAACAAAGCGACGATCATCGATACAGCATTCACGAAAGGCGCGGGCGCGCGGGTCGCAGAAGCCCTGCTGACAACAAGCTTGGAACTTGCCGAAACACAGCCTGAACTTTTCTCGGACAAAGAGTCCGTACAAGCGCTGGTAAGCGCCGCCATCAGTCCTTTCAGAGAATTGAACGCCGCGAATGCCAGTCTCGATCTCAATAGCACCCAACGTCTACTGCGGATCCGCGAAACGCTCCGGGGCCCGGTGGCGGCTGGCGTCATCCAAACCATGTATGAGCATCGCCGCGACGTCTTTGATGGCGACTACCCGGAGCGAGGCAGCGCCGCAGGCATCGTCACGGATGCGTTGTTCGAAGGCCTGGTCTCTCAGACCGCAAGCGGGGGCGGCATCGCCACCATCTTCACACCCGGCTTTTTCGTGCGCACCTATCCCGGCATACTGCAGGCCGTATCGGCATCTCCCGAAGCCTTCATTCGTGGCAAAGGTCAACATATTCAGCTCGGCCGCGAGTTCCTCAGCGGCGTCATGACATCATTACAAGCCGTCGAAACGCGCCCACAATTCGCGCAAGAAATCTTCCGAATGGGCATGGATATGACCCGTCGACACGCCCGCGTCTTTTTAGTCGATGAAGCGCGGGCTGCTTTAAGCGAGGAACTCTCCGATCGGCTATCGGAAACCGACTCGCCATGGGCATTGGTACAGATCAAAATTCTTAGTCACATCGCAGATGGCATGATCTCCCAATTCGAGGCTAACGGGTTTGACATATCCGAACTCAGTCGCCCGACAGAACAGGCCTTCATATTGGACTTGGTCGCACTGGTCGCCGATCAAGTCGCCGCGACGCCAGGAATGATCCTTGGCGATGATGTAAATCCCGAAGTGTCGATATCGCGAGAGGCGTGGCAGCGTTCATTGCTAACGAACACTCCAGTTTGGTCAGTCGCGCGGATTGGCAACGCGTCTCCGCTCACGCCATTTCACTTGCGATGAGCAATCCAGAAACCCTGTTCAGTCTGAATTCGGGAGACCCTGAGGACGCCTTAGCGGTAAATTTAATTCAACAAGTGC
>JBCBBY010000045.1:0-30758 GCA_038531195.1 Pseudomonadota bacterium | reverse complement strand
CCAAGATAGCGATAAAGCTGAACCAAAACTCTGTGAGCGCTCACTTGGGCGCGGATAGAGCGGGTATCGCCAATTCGTAATGCGCGTTCCAGCACCGTTGCTGCGTCGGCGTAGCGTCCACTATCGATATGAAGCGCCCCGATCATCCTCAAGGTTGCTAGCGTTTCATAGTCATTCAAATCACCGTTTTTGAGCAGCTCTAAAAAACCTTCGGTGGCAAGGGCGGGCTTGTCTTCAACAAAAAATTGTCGCTCCGCTTTGGCATATGCTGCCCGGTTTTTTTCTCGGAAATCGTTAGTGGGAAGATCGGCAATAATCGTATGCGGGCATTCCGACGTTTCGGCATATGCGCACGTCATCCAGCCGGCGAGGAGACCAACAACAATGATCAATGTTCTCATCAAAAACGTGGTCACGGTTTTGTGTCGCTTTCATTTCCAAAGTCTCTGTCCCAAGTATAGCTCATTACGAGCAGGTCTTCTGGTGTTCCACGAAAGTTTACGCCCTTTCGTTTGCGTCCCTCGTGTTCAAATCCCAGTTTTTCATACAATGAAATTGCGCCTGTATTCCAAGGCACGACATTTAGCTCCAATCGACAAAAATCTTGCCACGAACCACATCGTTCTAAAACCGCGCGCACGAGGCGCGTGCCGACGCCTCTTTGTCGCCAATTTCGGGCGACAGACATGCCAAACATTCCGGCATGGCGATTGTGGGGTCGCTTGCCGGATTGAACATCCAACATGCCAATGACCGCCTCGTTTTTCCAAGCGAGTAGTATGGCATCATGCTCTGCGTCGATTGCACCCCCGATCCAGTCTTGCTCGGATTTCAAGGAGGGGATTTGCATTCTGCTGATCGTATCTAACTTCTCAGATTGCAGCTCCGTTAGATAGTCAAGAACCGAGGCCGCATCACAGGTCTCCGCATCTCGGATCTCAATGTTTGGATTCGTCATCAACCCGCTCTCCATGGGACGCCAAGGACACACAAGACCGGTGATTAATTTCGATGGGCAAAGAAATTATGTCACCTTAATTAGGATGGGCCCAAAACGCTCAGATTCAAGCATTGAATAAGTGCCATTTTTGGCAGAATTCACAAGTAGAGTGTTTCGCCAAAAGAGCGGTTGGGGGGGGCGGTTTTGAAGAAAAAGCCAATCAGTTTACTGATCACGGGCACATCGCACGTGGGTAAGACAACGCTCGCAGCGTCGCTTTCAGAAACGCTCGGCTGCAAGACGTATCACACCGATAAAATGGGTCGTCACCCCGGACGACCTTGGCCCAAAGTGCGTCCTTTCATTGCAGATTTTTATGCCTCTTTGCGACCCGAAACGCTGCTGAAACTGCTATTGATCCACCATCAAAATATGTGGCCGAGCATAGAGCGTTTGATCCAATCACTAGCGAGCGCTGAAGCGTTCATTTTCGAAGGGTGCGCGCTCAGGCCGGAATATATCCATGCGTACCTCGGGCCGTTTGTGAAAGGCGTCTGCCTAACCGCCGATCCCGATTTTATTTCGAACCGGATTCGGACTGCGAGTGGCTACGAATCGTTAGACGAGGCGCATCGGATGGTTGTTGACGGGTTTATCAATCGGTCTGTGCTAGATGACAAAGAACAGGTATTGCGCGCCCACGAGTTTGGCGTGCCCTGCATTCGTGTCGATGAATCGGGTGTACTGGATCAGTTTAGGTCAAACTTTCTTGCAGATACGGGTTCAACAAAATTGAGTTAGCGCCTGTTTGAGAGCGTATCGCGCCGATGATCTCAGCGGCCGTTCTGGGGCGAGTTTAAGACGCTTGGATCATCCTAAAAAATCGAACGCTGCCGCGCATCACCAGGTTCGCCATTCGTCGATTTCTTGCGTTAGCGATTTTTGCTTCGCCACAAACGCGATCTCTTCCAGCAATAGACAGATGTCTTCGCGTTCTTCTGTTTCAATCGGGCCGCCGTGAGCTTCATCTGCTTCATTGAACCAGATAACGCATTCTTTAAGCTTAGCTCGCACCAATTTCTTAGTGGGCTTGGGCCCCAACGCTTGAATCTCCCGAATAGTCGCTTTGATCTTTTCCCGCGCTTCGCTTGTAAACTCCTCGTTTGGATAAGGTTCGGTTCCGGTCCATCGTTCAAATGGAACCTCAGAAAGTAGCTGATCCCAGGTCAGACCACGTAGCCTGTTATTATATCGCTCTTCTTTTGCGCGTTGGATCGCGAGACGCTTTTCTTTCATCTCATCCTGTTCGGAAACCAGAGCAGCGTGATCATGAACCCAACGCCATTCCCCTTCAACAGCACTATTGGCGATGCTCAATGGGCCGCTTACCGCACCCACTTTATGCCCCAGAACGATGTCTGCTAATCGGCCTTCATCTCGGTTTACATGAACCTTTGAGAGGAAGGTCAATTCAGCTAGGTCTTCGCTTGTCCACCAGTCCCTGAGTACGCCGAATACAGATTGTCTTCCGTCGAACGCAAACCTCGATTCCAGTAAGATATTCGTTGCTCTTACCTCTTCCGCGGTGGGCATACTTTCAAATACCCCATCTAAAGTCGCAACCACAATGGTATCTCGATTTGAGCCAATAATTTTTATCGCTCCATAGCGCCCCGTTTCTGGCGGCGCGAATTCATTGAACGGTTGTGTTTTGAATCCAAATAACATTCCGTCATCAAGGAAATCTGTCATCCCCACATCCAATCGAGAAGCCCGAGTATATTTATTCGATACAGGAACCACTTGTGTTTGTTTAGGCAACTTTCGAATATAACAATGAAAGCATCAGGAAGAGGCTCTTCCGCTTAACCGAACCCAGCCGTAAGCGACCGTTTTAGGGCGTTTTAGGTCGCTCACCCAATTCAGTTGCCTTCTTCTTCAAAAACTTCAGTATATTTCCATATGCTTGCTGTTTCCGAGTCGGCTTTCATTCGATTATGTAACCACCGGTTCTTTGAGATCAGGACGCTAGATCTAGAGATCGAGCATAATAAACGAATAGTTACCTCTGCTAGGTCTCAACACATTGTTTATACGACAAATTATCAGCGTACTACATAAGCTTTATGTATTTGAAATGGAGCAAAATAAGCGCTTATAGGAAGAATTTCTCGCGCGCGTGCGCGCGAAATAACCAGCGTCGTTCTGTTTGCAAATTGGCGCCCTCATTTTACTGTCGTTGGGGAAATATATTTGACTGACGCCGATCATACAGAATTATAGATTGGAAGCACTCAAGCAGGTTTGGGCGTTTCTCGTGCTCGTGCTCCGAATGGTGCTGCATATGTGTAATAGACGATGGCGTTTCGGCACTCTCAAAATACTCTTGTCGAAGCAACAAGAAAAGTGGAGGAGCGCTATTGCCTCGTCAAGCACGCTTTGCAAGGTTAATCGGTCGTCACGGGAAACTATTGGCGAGTCAGCTGGCGAGTCAAACTCGAAAAAAGACAAAAGGCCAATTAAAACAAGGATATATGGCGGAGGAGGAGGGATTCGAACCCCCGGAACGCTCGCACGCTCAACGGTTTTCAAGACCGGTGCATTCAACCACTCTGCCACTCCTCCGCAGCAGGACGCTTCCTTTTCTACAGTCCGCGACAGAATGCAAGTCCTGTCATGAAATTGCCTGCATTCGGTCTGTTATGGTTAACCAGAACTTTCTCGCCTATGGCGCAAGTTTTGGTTTCCGTTCACCGGGCATGCAGCTTGGTATGGTAAACAAAGCCCAAGTCGAGAAAGAGCCGAATGCTCTCTAGGTCATAAAAGGCCACGACCACAGAATGAGGTGAGTGATGAAAATGACGGGATCTCGCGCGTTGGGCACAGCTCTAACAGGCGTTGCGGTTGCGATCTTAGTTGGTGCGGGCACCGCGCATGCAGATCGCAAAGGCGCACCGATCACATATGCGAACGCGGACAACGCGCCGAAGCCGCAAACTCAGTCACCGACCGTTGTTTCGCCCTCATCTACCACGTTGAACGCGAATCGCCGCGTGGAGTTTCAGTATCCAACCAGCGGCGCGCCTGACAGCACACCAGTAATCGTTGGAAATCAGGCTCCAGTCCCGCAGCCAGATCTTGCATTCAATCCAGTGCAAGCGGCCTCGCTGGATCCGATTGTTAACACTCAGCCTATCCGCATTGCCTCTGTCCAAACCCAGCGCACGGCGCGCACGGGCCAGCCTCTAACGCTGAGCCGGGTGAAGGCAGATCGAGCAGCGACAATTCGCGAGGAGCGCGGCCTCGCCGGAATTTATATGGACGGTTTTGAGGGCCACCCGACGGCCAATGGCGAAATCTTCGATGAGACAGCTATGACGGCAGCACATCCAAGCTTGCCTTTGCCTAGCTTGGTGCAAGTTATCAACGAGGACAATTCCCGCGAGATTGTCGTTCGCGTTAATGACCGTGGTCCATTCGACGGAAAGCGGATTCTCGAACTTTCTCCGCGCGCCGCCACGGTATTGGGGATGACAGAAGGTGGATCTGCGAATGTCAAACTTCGTTATCTCGGGCCCGCACCCGTTCAACAAAATCCTGAGACATATGAAACCCAAACGATGACGGCAGAATCGCTTCCGCCTGTGGTCGCACCACTGCCATCAACGCGTTCAGCGCCGCAAATCGCTCAAGCGGCGCCCGTGCCATCACCGGCCGCGCCCATCAAAGTCGCGAGTGTCAGTGTTGTGCGCGCTCAACCTGCGGGCAATATATTCATTCAAGCCGGGGCCTTCTCAGACATCGCAAATGCGCAGCGTTTGACGACCAACATTGGCGGCGGTTTGCCAGTGAAAATCGAAGAAGCACGTGTAAATGGTGGCGACTTCTTCAGGGTCCTCGTCGGACCGTTTCCAAACCGAGACATGGCAGAGCGCGAACGCGCGGGTCTGTCGAATGCCGGCATCGTAGACGGGTTCATCACCACTCGCTAAGCCGCGCCTGCGACAAAGATTGACCTTCGCCACGAACTAGCCCTTTTTCCAAGTCAGGAAAAAGGGCGAATTCTTTTGGTGAAAGGACCCAGCATGCGGACTTTGCGCAGCGCGATTATCTTCCTCATTTCTTTCTTTGTGCCGGTTTCACTCACTGCACAGGTTTTAGAGTCGGATGCAGATTTTGCCGTGATCATGGATCACGAAACAGGCGATATCTTATGGTCTAAAAATGGCGATACGCCGATGATCCCGGCATCAATGACAAAAATGATGACCGCGTATTTTGTCTTCGATCTTATCGATCAGGGCGAGATTACGCTCGAGACTGAGATGGTCGTGAGCGAAGATGCTTGGCGGCGCGGCGGGTTTCCATCCGGAACCTCGACTATGGGTTTGCGCCCCAAAGAACGTCCAACCGTGCGCGAATTGCTGCAAGGTATGATCGTAATGTCAGGCAATGATGCCTGTATCGTCCTGGCCGAGAATATTGCGGGGTCGGAGGCGGCTTTCTCACGACAAATGACCGAGCGCGCCCAAGAACTGGGACTGACATCGGTGAATTTCGTCAACGCGACAGGGCTAGAAGGTGAAGGTCATGTCGTCTCAGCGATCGATCTCGCCAAGCTCGCAAAACGTATCATCGACGACTATCCTCAATATTATGAATGGTACAGTCAGGACTCATATACGTGGGGCGAGTACACACAGGCCAATCGAAATCCACTCCTCGGGCGCATGGAAGGGGCAGACGGCCTTAAGACGGGGCATCTGGATATCTCTGGATATGGCTTAACCGCGTCAGCGGTGCGCGATGGAAAGCGACGGATTATCGTCCTAAACGGCATGCCGAGCATTCAAGGCCGCGCCCAGGAAGCCGAACGATTAATGCGCATGGCATTCAACGCATTCGAAACTCGCGCGATTGAAGCTGACAATTCTCGTCTTGCAGAGCTCGACGTCTGGATGGGATCTCAACGCAAAGTTGGTGTGCGACTGGCTAAGGGGGCAGACATCACCGCTCACAAGCGCGCGTTTGCCAAAGGCAAGTCCGAGATTATTCATGACCGTCTCATCGAGGCGCCGATCAAAGTCGGAGATGAAATCGCTACGCTTGTCGTCACGATAGAAGGTAAAACGCCTGTCGAGTTGCCCTTAGTGGCAACCGAAGAGGTCGGCCGACTTGGCTTTTTTGGAAAAGCCGTCGACGGTTTGAGCCGAATTTTGGAAGGCGGAGCCTGAACACGTGTCTAAAACGGGGCAATTTATTACCCTTGAGGGCGGAGAGGGCACTGGGAAGAGTACGCTTATACAAGGTCTTAAACGCGAATTGCAGGCAAAGGGGCTCTCGATCGACGTCACCCGTGAACCGGGCGGCACGCCGCTCGCAGAGCAGGTTCGTGCTCTAGCTTTGACGCCGCCTGAGGATCACGCTTGGTCGCCAATCTCTCACGCTTTGCTGATGAATACGGCGCGATCTGACCATCTCGAGAAGCGCATCAGACCGGCCTTAGAGCGTGGCGAATGGGTGATTTGTGACCGATTTGCCGACTCCACCAGAGCATATCAAAGCATTGATGGGGTGCCGATGGACACTCTCCTCAAAATTGAACGATCCGTTGTTGGCGCCACGCAGCCAAATCTTACCCTCATCTTAGATGCCGACCCGGAAGCACTCTTAGAGCGCCGGAGGGCGCGCGGTGTACAAGATGTATTCGAGCTTAAGGCTGCTGACTTTCACGAGAGCATACGTGCGGCTTTCTTAGCCATCGCAGAGTCTGAGCCCGATAGATGTGTCGTCTTGGACGCGCTACAAACGCCTGAAGACGTGCTTGAGCAAGCATTGCGCGTTATCGAGCAACGCCTTAGCTAAGCCGATGCCCGCCGCGTTTCCACTTATCGGACATGACACATCGATCACGCGTTTCAAGAATGCGCGGGCTTCGGGCCGATTGCATCATGGCTGGATATTCCAAGGCCCGTCGGGCATCGGGAAGTCAATCATCGCGCGTCGGATTGCAGGCTTGATGCTCGGCGCAGCGTCAATGGATGCCGAGGCTGAAGATGAGACGATGCAGCTCATTCTCTCGGGTGGCCATCCAGATCTGAAATGGGTCACCCGCCGTCTGAACGAGAAAGGTAAGCTTCGCCAAGACATAACGGTCGACCAAATACGGGACCTCAATCAGTTCTTCCAACTTCGCCCGGCCTTGGCAGGATGGCGGGTCGGTGTCGTGGATGCCCTAGATGAGATGAATGTTTCAGGGATGAACGCGCTTCTGAAAACGCTGGAAGAGCCGCCGAAAAATGCGCTCCTTATACTCATCTCCCACGCGACACAGCCAATATTGCCAACGATCCGGTCGCGCTGCCAAGTTCTGCGGTTCTACCCGTTGGGAGAGCAAGACAGCAAATCGGTACTGGGTCAGGCCGACGCGGATATAGATCTTGCGCATGAACTCGCTCCAGGTCGGCCTGGATATGGTCTCGAACTCTCGCAGACGGCCGGCGCCAAGGCGGTGCAAACGGCGCGCGCACTACTGCGAAATGTCCGAAAACCGAGTGGAGGGGTTGTGTCAGCTGCGTTGACGTCGACTTTGGTGGATGATGGATCCTTAGCCGCCTTTTCTGACACATTGATGCAATGGGTGGCCAACAAAACGGATGATGAGCCGGAACTGAGCGCGACGTGGCTCAAGATGCACCAAGTCCGCACAACTGCCAGCAGCTTGAACCTGACACCTTTGCAAACCGCGACGAAACTGTTTTCCGTCTTGCAAGATGGTGTTAAGGCTGTAAGCGCCTGACGCCATGTTTGATACGCACGTAAACCTTCATGCCGACGTCTATGATGAAGATTTGAATGATGTTCTCGCTCGCGCGCGCGAAGCTGGCGTGTCCCGCATGTTGGCGATTTGTGAGCGGTTGGATAGTTTTCCGCGCGTCAAAGCCATTGCAGATGCAAACGCAGATATTTGGTGCAGCGTGGGGACACACCCGCATCACGCCAAAGACTTTACAGATACCACAGTTCAAGACCTCAAGGATCGCGCGTTAGATCCTAGGGTGGTTGCGATTGGCGAAACCGGGATGGACCTTCATTATGGATACAGCCCGCAAGACCAACAGGAAGCGAGCTTCCGAACACACATCGCTGCGGCGCGAGAAACAGGACTACCGCTCATCGTTCATACGCGAGAAGCAGATGAACTGACCGCGGAGATCTTAGAAGACGAAACGGCTCGGGGCGCGTTCCCGATCCTTTTGCACTGTTATACGGGCGGGCCGGACCTGTGTCAGCGGGGCTTGGCGCTGGGTGCTTATGTCTCGGTCTCGGGCATCCTGTCGTTTAAGAGCGCGAAAGACGTCCGCGCCGTTATCGAAGACGTGCCGCTGGATCGGGTCATTTTAGAGACCGATTGTCCGTATCTCACCCCCATGCCATATCGCGGGCGGCGGAATGAGCCTGCCTATTTGCCTTATGTTGCAGATGCTTTGTCAAGCCTTCATGGCAAAACGCGCGAAGACATTGGCGCGATCTGTGAGGCCAACGCGCTGCGCTTGTTTCAGCGGGTCTCATGACAGATCGTCGGTTGAAGTTCACGCTTTTGGGGACAGGATCTTCCGGCGGTGTCCCGCGTGTTGGAGGTGACTGGGGCGCATGCGACCCAAGTGAACCAAGAAACCGACGTCGGCGGTGTTCAGCGCTTGTTGAGCTATGGCAGCCAGATGCGCCGGCCGATAAAACGGTGGTGCTGATCGACACCTCCCCAGACATTCGCGAACAAATGCTCGACGCAAACGTCACGCGCATCGATGCGGTGGTTTTCACGCATGATCATGCTGATCAAACGCATGGCATTGATGATGTTCGGGCGCTGGCCATACGCAACCGCGCCCGGACGAAGACTTATATGGATGCGGCGACAGCGGAAACGCTTCTAACCAAATTCAAATATGCGTTTGAAGGCGCCAAAGCGTATCCGCCTATCTATGACGTGCAGCCTATGATTACGGCGTTTCAGCCTTTCTCCTTGATTGGGCCTGGCGGGGAAATGTCGTGGTTGCCGCTGGATCAGGAGCATGGCTATATTCGGTCGTTGGGATATCGCATTGGCAATCTCGCTTATTGCAACGATCTCAATGATTTGCCGGACGAAACGAAAGCCCAACTGCAAGGGCTGGATTGGTTGATTATTGATGCTTTGCGCTACACGCCGCATCCATCTCATGCACATTTGGATCAAACCCTGGCATGGATCGAAGAGCTAAAGCCGAAACAGGCTGTGTTGACCAATCTTCACGTCGACCTCGATTTCGCCACCTTGCAACGCGAGCTGCCAAACGGTGTCGAACCGGGCTTCGATGGCTGGGCGTGCGAGATCGCGCTCTAAGCGGGCTCGGTTAGAGCTTGGACCATTCGATTGACGGCGCCATAGTCGGTCTTGCCCGTGCCTAAAACGGGCACCTCTTCGACGTGAAAGACTTTGCGAGGCACTGACAGTTCCGAAACGCCATGAGACTGACACCATGCAAGGAGGGCGGCGCGATCGGCATCTTTTGCTGTTGAGAGCAACACAACCTGCTCGCCCTTTCGCGGGTCAGGAATAGCCGCAGCGGCATGCATATCGTCTGGCCAAATTGCGCTCGCGCAATTTTCGACGACTGCGAGCGATACCATTTCCCCGCCAATTTTCGCAAAACGTTTGACGCGGCCCATGATCCGAATGCAATCGTCTTCATCGACGATGCAAATGTCGCCCGTATCGTGCCACCCTTCGGGCAATGGCTCGATCACTCCAGGAGCCGAAGAGCGCATGTAGCCGAGCATGATGTTCGGCCCGCGAATGCGAAGCTTGCCACCTTCTTCAATGCCTTCAACGGGAACGAGTTCGTACTCCATATCGGCCATGAGTTTTCCAACCGTGCCGGGTTTATTGAATTCTATCGAATTGGCCGCGACCACAGGTGCAGCCTCGGTCGCGCCATAGCCCTCGAGTATTTCAATATCGAATTTCTTACGGACAAAGGCGCGTGTTTCATCTTTGACGCGTTCGGCGCCGCAAACCGCTAATCGCACAGAATCCATCGCACCGTCTTTCGCGACACGGGCATATTGTCCGATGAACGTATCCGTTGCGAGCAAAATGGTTGCCTTTGTTTCCGCGATACGCCCCGCAATCTCACGCGGTTGTAACGGGCTTGGATGGAACACCGCTCTAACGCCCGCAACGAGGGGCAAAATGGCACCAACGGTCAGACCAAAACAATGGAAAGTTGGCAGGGGATTGAAGACACTGTCGTGTTCAGGATCAAGCCCGATATGAGATCGAACTTGCTCAACATTGGCGACAATATTGTGGTGCGAAAGTACGACGCCTTTCGGCTCACCTTCCGTCCCGGATGTAAATAATACCACGCCCGGCTTTTTGTGACTCTGGCGGCGATGAAACAAGCCTGGGAAAACAGGCCCCAATCCGCCTGCAACTTTGTCCATCAAACCCAAGCTTTCGCGAACGTCTTCGAGATAGATGAACTCCGCCGCGTCATCGAGCTCTGCGATTAATGACTCTAGTCCACCAAGCTCAACAAACTTATGAGCGGTGACGATTTTAGTGATCTTGCCGGCCTTCATGGCTGAATTGATGTTGGCCGATCCCGCAGTAAAATTCAGCATCGCGGGCAAACGGCCAGATGCGAGCACCGCGCAGAACGCAATCACAGCGCCCGCGCCCGTCGGGAGCATGATCCCAACCGTCTCATCTTTTGAGAATTTTTTGCCGAGCGCAGACCCGAGCGCGAACGCGCCACGAAGCAGAGTTTTATAATCCACCTCTGTTCCGTCGCCGTCGACAATCGCAACGGTCTTACTCCCAAATTCCTTTGCCGATCGGATCACGGCAGAAAAAATGTCGAGTTTTGCGCGGCTGGCGCGCCAAGGCAGCGGGGCGGGAATACTGGTATCCGTCATCTTCGCATTATGCTCTGAGCTATGAATATTTTGCAACAAATTGTCACACTCGGTGAACAGTGCAAGGGCAAATACTGCGATCTGATCGACCACGCATAGAGGCTATGTTGCTCTGACGCTTGCAGAATATGGCGTTTCGCTCCATTTATCTGACATGGCAACGCTCATCGATAAAAAGCCTCAATTCCGTCATCCGGAAAAGCGTAATCGCCCAGATACGCCTTTACTGCGCAAACCCGATTGGATTCGCGTTAAAGCGCCAACATCTAAAGGCTATGCGGAGACCCGCGAAATTGTGAAATCCAAAGGCTTGGTCACGGTTTGTGAGGAAGCAGGGTGCCCAAATATCGGGGAGTGCTGGGATAAGAAACACGCGACCATGATGATCATGGGAGATACGTGCACTCGCGCTTGTTCGTTTTGCAATGTGATAACGGGCAAGCCCGCACCGCTCGACACAGACGAGCCGCGACGCGTTGGGCTGGCCGTTGCGGAAATGGAGCTTGAACACGTCGTTATCACGTCTGTGGATCGAGACGACCTGGACGATGGCGGAGCGATGCACTTCGTACATACGATTAAGGCCATTCGTGAAGCATCTCCAACGACAACGATCGAAATCCTGACCCCCGACTTTTTGCGCAAAGATGGCTGGGAAGAAAAAGTCATCGACGCCAAACCAGATGTTTTCAATCACAACCTAGAGACCGTTCCTCGTCTCTATTTGTCCATCCGGCCTGGTGCGCGATACTTCCATTCCCTGCGACTGTTGGAGAAGGTCAAAGACCGCGATCCTTCGCAGTTCACCAAGTCAGGTCTGATGGTGGGTTTAGGAGAGAGCAAGGAAGAGGTCATGCAAGTCATGGACGATATGCGCTCTGCTGGCATCGATTTCTTGACCATTGGCCAATATTTACAGCCCACACGCAAACACGCGGCGGTGGACCGATACGTCACGCCGGATGAGTTTGCGGCTTATGAAGAGATCGCTCGCTCCAAGGGGTTTCTAATGGTCTCTGCTTCGCCCCTTACTCGCTCCAGCTATCACGCGGATGCTGATTTCGCGAAGATGCGCGCCGCGCGCGACGCGCAATTGGGATCGAATGCCTAGAGTCTCCGAACAGGTTCTCATTCAACATAACGCGGACGATCTCTACGAACTTGTGCGCGATATTCGCCGCTACCCGGAATTCATTAAATGGATCCGGTCGGTCGCCGTTGAACAGGAAGAAGGATCTGCCGAAACGCCTTATTCTTGTCTTGGGACGGCCTCAGTGCATTTCAAAGGGTTTGACGAACAGTTCTCGACATATGTGAGAGCTGATCCGTCCGCCCGAAAAATCGAGGTAAAGCTCCAGCGGGGGCCCTTTCGGCATTTGCGCAATCGATGGCAATTTGACCCGCGCGATGAACGCAAAACGCGGGTTCACTGCTTCATTGATTATGAATTCAAAAACCCCGTTCTCGGCCTCTTGGCGCGCACCAATTCTCGGCTCGCCGTCGAGAAAATCATTGGCGCATTCCGAACTGAAGCGGATCGGCGATTTCCCGTTTAGGTCTCCCAACCTATTGGCGGAAATTATTGACCATAAAAACAGGGCAGTACAAGCTTTCTGCGAGTGTCTAATAATTCACTATGTGAATTAAGGTCTCCGACACATTCTCTCCCGATAATGACGACCGAGTATATTGAGGGAGACGGCAAGATATCATGCAAATGAATTCTCAGTCTGTGATCGTGGCGAGTGTTATTACATCGGCATTGTGTGCACCAATCGCAGTGGCGCAAGACAAAGAAGGATATTTCGAGCGGCTCGAAGTGCAGCCGGTCTTCGAACAATCAAACCCAGACGTTGATCAAAAGCCAATTCCGTCAGACGGATTTTTGTTTAAACCTGAATTGGTCTTCTCAATCGGGCGAGAAAGCAATGTTTTAGCAAACGATCTGAATGAACAGGAAGACTCTTTTGTTGGATTTAGCCCTTCTCTTTCGATCGAATCAGATTGGTCCCGTCACGCACTGAGCGGGTCAATCGTGGTTGATCATGTTGAATATGGCGAGTTGGAACAAGAAAGCCGCACCAACTCAGAAGTTAAGCTGCGCGGCCGTTTGGACGTAAACAACCAGACTCGTTTGTTCGTAGCGGTTGTTAATGAGGATTTGACCGAGGATCGCGCAAGCGTCTCTGCCGTGCCGAATTCTCTCGAACCAAATGAATACACGCGGTCAGGGGCAGAGTTTGGTTTCGTTTCTGAAGTAGGGCGAATAAGCCTCGAGGCTGCGATCGCACTCGATTCCTTTGATTATGATGATGTGGAAATTCCTGGCGATCTGATTCAAGATCAGGATTTTCGTGACCATGAGGAGCTCGTAGGATCGGCGCGTATCAAGTTTGCGCTCAACAGAGATGTCGCCCTATATACCGATATCAAAGCGGTGCAGTCATTTTATGATGAGCCGAATATTTTTAATCCATTCGAGCGCGATTATACGGGCGTCACCGCTTTGGCTGGAACGGACTTCGCGATCGGCAGTAAGATCAGCGGCGACATCGGAATCGGATATTTGAACTATGTTTATGACTATGAATTCTCCGAAGACATAAGCGACTTTGCGTTCACAGGACATCTTGACTGGCAACTGGCCGACCAAACGACATTGTCCTTGGCGGCCGATCGAGCCGTCATTGATCCAGGCGTGGTCTCGTCCAATGCTGCAATACAAACGGACGCCGGTATACGGGTCGAGCAAGGGTTAACCCCTAAATTTTCGGTCGCAGGTGAAGCCGGATTCACGCAATACGCTTTTGAGTCGATTGACCGCGATGACGATCGGATCGATCTTGGGATTAACGCGCTCTGGAAGCTTAATAAGGGCGTTTGGTTCGAAGGCGGTTACGACTTTATCGAACAGACCTCCGATATTCAGCCTTTCACCGATAATCGATTTTTGCTGAAGATGCGGATCTTTCCTTAGCGCAATCTCTCGTCCGCCGAGATAGTCGCAGCGATGAAGCCGCCGCCCAATATGCGGGATGAGCCATGTGCGTCATAGAGCACGCTCGCTTGACCTCGCGCGACGCCTTCTTCCGGATTGTTGAACCATACGGCTGGCGCATCTTCGTGAAAGCCAAGGCGCGCCGGTGTTGGTTCTCGCGTCGATCGAACACGCACCAATGCGCGATCACCGCGCTGACATGCGTCTTCCAAGCGACCATCTCCAAGCCAGTTAAGCTCTTCCATCGTCAATCCAGACGTCAATAGCGCCTCACGCGGGCCGACAACGACCTGCCGAGCTTTTGCATCAATTTTGACCACAAACAGAGGCTCGCCTGTGGCGACACCTAAGCCGCGGCGTTGGCCGATCGTGTAGTGTATGACCCCTAGGTGCTGTCCTAATACACGCCCATCTAAATGCACGATTTCGCCGCCGCGACCTGATCCGGGGCGAAGCTTTTCGACAACTTTGGCGTATGACCCTTCAGGTACAAAGCAAATATCTTGGCTATCTGGCTTCGCTGCGACGGGTAGGGCGAAGTGATCAGCGAGTTCGCGCACTTGGGTCTTGGGCAGATCGCCGAGTGGAAAGCGGACATAGTCCAGTTGCTCAGTTGTGGTGGCGAACAAAAAGTAAGACTGATCACGACTGGCATCGGCCGCACGGTGAAGCTCCGGGCGCGCTTCGCCCTCGACACGTCGGATATAGTGTCCGGTCGCCAAGCAATCGGCTCCGAGATCTTTAGCTGTGCGCAGAAGGTCTGAGAACTTTACCGTTTGATTGCATCGAATACATGGGATCGGTGTTGCACCTGACAAATAGGTGTCGGCAAAGTCCTCCATGACTTGTTCTTTGAAGCGGCTTTCATAGTCGAGAACATAGTGTGGGATACCGATCTGATCGGCGACATTGCGCGCATCGTGAATGTCCTGCCCAGCGCAACAAGCGCCCTTTTTCTCGATCGCTGCGCCATGGTCATAGAGCTGGAGCGTTATCCCAATGACATCGTATCCTTGCGCTGCGAGTAGGGCGGCAACAACAGATGAATCAACGCCGCCGGACATGGCAGCGACGACGCGGGTTTCAGAAGGGGGCTTTGCAAAACCAAGAGTATTCAGTGCCCCTGGCGCAGGATCCGGCTCACGCCTGGCGAGCGTGCTTATGTCAATCATCTCTATCTCTCCAAACGGGTTCAAGGCCCGTAGCAGATGGGTTTCGCGCGTATATAATAGTTCTTTGTCAGAACGCCATGATTGAGTTCATCAGCTGGGTTCAAGCCGTGAAAAACGGCCGATCTCCGGCGATAGTCACCCGTTCCATAATGCGAATATTCGGGAAATAGTCACTCGCCGCATAGTGCTGACACGCGCGATTGTCCCAGAAAGCGAGGGAGCCCGGCGCCCAGCGGAAGCGACATTGATATTCTGGCAGCCATGCGCGGCGGTACAGGAAGGCGAGCAATTCATCGCTCTCTTCGCGGTCCATGCCAACAATATGATCCGTGAAAGCGATATTGACATATAGTCCGCGTTCGCCAGTCTCAGGGTGCGTGCGAATAACAGGATGCTCTTGCGGCGGGAACTTCTCATGGAGTGCAGACGCATCTTTGTTTAATCGCCGGGCAAAAACACGCGCAATGTCATGCATCGCCGTCATTTCGCAAAGGCGCTCTTTCAAGTCATCTTCCAGATCATTGTACGCCATGACCATGTTCGAAAACAGCGTGTCGCCGCCAATTTCCGGAAGTTCAATCGCGCGGAGAATTGAGCCAAGAGATGGTTCTGCGCGCCATGTCACATCCGAATGCCAATTGTTCTCCTGGCCTTTTGAATTCGGGCCATGTGCGATCCGCAACACTTCCGGATCGGGCTGGTCTTTGGGGGTCGCTGGGTGGATTTCCAAATCGCCAAAGCTGCGCGCGAACTCGATGTGGCGCTCTCGCGTCAACTCGTGCTGGTCGCGGAAGAAAACAACTTGATACTTCAACAGCGCCGCGCGTACTTCTTTGATCAATTGCTCGTCAAAGTTTGCGAGATCTGCGCCGATCAGCTCTGCCCCGATGGCCGGCGAAAGCAGCCTTGGTTCGAACTTGGTGAATTCCGTATTGGCGTCGTAAGCCATGTAACCTCCCGTTTTTTCTTTTGAGAGTAACATAGCGAGGCCAAACGCCCTAGGCCTGTTTTAGATTTGAGCTTTGATCATGTTGAGCGCCGCCTCGACGGTGGCCATGCGGATCTCATAACGACCAATGTCGCCTAGCGTGAGCATTTCGTGGAGCATGGCTTTATTCTCGCGGGCGCAGGCCAGATGAACCGTGCCGACCGGCTTCATCGGCGTGCCGCCGCCTGGGCCTGCAATTCCGGTCACGGCAATCGCGAGGTTGGCGCGGCTTTGTTCCATTGCGCCTTCTGCCATGAGTCTCGCAACGGGTTCTGAAACAGCGCCATAATCGGCTATCACATCGCCAGCGACCCCGAGCATTTCAGCTTTCGCAGCATTGGAGTACGTGACGAAACCGCGTTCCAAGACTTTGGAAGACCCGGCAAATTCTGTGAAGAGCGCGCTTATGAGACCGCCCGTGCAGCTTTCTGCGGTGGCGATTTTAACGCGACGCTCCATAGCTTCATCCATGGTCAATAGCGCGAGATTTCGAATACGATCAGGAAACATGGTTCTGGTCTTAAGCGGTTGCCGTTAGGGGTGACAAGACAGCACTCGCGTAAGCAGCGATACCTTCTTTGCGCCCTGTAAAGCCAAGCCCTTCTGTCGTCGTGGCTTTGACGCTAACGGCGTCGAGCGGCAATCCGGAAACTTCGGCGGTTCGAGAACGCATCTTCTCACGGTGCGGTTTGACTTTTGGTGCTTCGCAAACAATGGTCAGATCACAACTCGTGAGTTTCCAACCCGCCTCTCTTGCGATTTGCACCGCATGTGCCAAGAACAGCGCTGAGTCAGCACCTTTCCACTTCTCGTCCGAGGGTGGGAAATGGTCGCCAATATCTCCTAATGCTGCTGCACCCAGAATTGCGTCCGTCAGTGCATGCCACGCCACATCGGCATCAGAATGGCCGGCAAGTCGATGCGTATGGGGAATTCTGGTGCCGCATAATGTGACGCCATCACCCGGCTCTAACGCATGCACATCATATCCAGTTCCAAATCGAGGGGCAGGCGCGGGAGGCATTAGCAATCTTTCTAAGTGTCTTAAGTCATCTGGGTAGGTGATCTTAGCGAGGCGCTCGCTGCCTTCAATTAATCGAACTGTTCCGCCCAGCGCTTCAATCGCGACTAAGTCGTCAACATAATCTTCCGCATGTGCCAGCGCGCTTACGATTTTCGTGACATGAAATGCCTGGGGGGTTTGCACACGGAATAGATTTGAACGATCAACTGTTTCGACGCGCTGATCAATCTGGCGCTTTAGAGCATCAGCAACGGGCAAGGCCGGCGCAGCCGCATCGCATTCGTCCAAGGCATGGATCAATTGTGTGATGACACGATCATTTAAGCCAGGTCGCGCAGCATCGTGTATGAGCACCTTTTCCACGCGTTTGTTCTCGCAAACCTTTAGCCCGGCTTGTACTGAACTTGTCCGAGTGGCGCCACCCTCGACAATTTCCACCTCTTTGGGGCAGTCTTCAGCATACTCGGAGCTTGTATTTTGCGGCACCACCAGAACGTATGTGTCGATCTTTGGGTGTGCACAAAACATCTCTAAAGACCACTGAAACACCATGCGATCACCGAGCATTCGGCGCTGTTTCGGCACGCCTTCACCGGCTCGTTGACCACGGCCTGCGGCGACGATAATGGCTGCAATGGACATGTTGGCTGCATAACGCGTTGCGATAAAAAAGCCACACGCGGCAGATGAACGCGATGCAGAAAGTCAGTGCTCCACTTTTGTGCAGCGCAAAAATGTGGTTTGAAAATCAAGATGATGAAAATGCCCATATTTCAGGCAGAGCGTGTTTGGCTGGCGCCGATGTCGGGGTCAACGGACGCCGCGTTTCGACGCCAAGCCGTGCGCTATGGCGCGCCGACGGTCGTTTCTGAGATGGTGGCGGGCGAGGCATTGGCGGCATCAAGACCAGATGTTGTGCGCAAGACGTGTCGGCATGAAGGCAAAGGTCTTTGGGTGGTCCAGCTCGCGGGGAGACGTCCGGAAGATATGCGACGCGGCGCGGAAATTCTCGTCGATGCTGGCGTGGATGTGATCGACATCAATATGGGCTGCCCATCCCGCCAGGTGACGGGCGGAAATTCCGGCTCGGCATTGATGCGAGAACCCGACTTGGCGCTGCAAATCATAGAAGCGACACTTGAGGGCGCTGGCTCGACGCCGGTGACCCTGAAAATGCGCCTCGGCTGGGACCATTCCATGCTTAATGCCCCAGATATCGCAGGGGCCGCTACCGATCGCGGCGTGCAATTGCTCACAGTTCACGGTCGAACCCGTTGTCAATTTTATAAGGGCGATGCTGACTGGCGGGCGATCAAAGAGACCGTCAAAGCTGTCAACGTGCCGGTCATCGCGAATGGCGACATTGATACGCTAGATCGTGCCAAACAAGCTCAGAAAGACTCGAATGCGTTTGGGGTGATGATTGGGCGCGCGGCAATGGGGCAACCTTGGCTTCTTGGTGAGATCAGCGCCAATTTGGAGGGCGCTAACTATTTGAGACCCACGCTAACGCAGCAAGTTGAGGGTCTCTGCGAGCAGATTGAAGACAGTATGAGCCTGTACGGCGACAAGCTTGGGCTTCGCATCGTTCGCAAACACATTTCAGCGCATATCGACAAAGTCGCTTTGCCGCTCAACGATATTGATCGTCGTGCATTGCGCGCGGATCTTTGCCGCATCGATGATGCCAATAAACTTTTGACAGCGCTCCAGGCAGTCTACGCTGGAGACAATGTGAGGGTCGCCGCATGATGACTTCTTTAGACCTCATCGGACTCGCGCCGTTTGCGCTTCTGGGATTGGACGAACGCCGTCGGATCAGCGCGGCAAACCCTGAAGCGCAATCGTTTCTTGGGCATTCTGAGCGAGCGATGTATCGCAAACCACTCAGCGAGATCCTGTTCCATGATTCTCCAATCTTTGGATTGATCGACAAAACCCTGAAATTACAGGGAGATGTCTCCGCGCACGCCATTCCCCTAAATGGCCCGAGTTTGCGTCGTCAGCGCGTCCTCGATTTGCGTTTGCGTCCCGTAGATGATGGCGGAATCGTTATCGGAATGATCGAGTCACAAGAAAATGCTGTGACCAATAATAATGCAGCTGGGGTGGCAGCGTTTGGCCATCTATTGGGACACGAAGTCAAAAATCCTCTGGCTGGCATTTCCGGTGCGGCGCAACTGTTGTCACGCAATGCCCGCGATGATCAGTCCGCGATGATTGAAATCATTCAAAGCGAAACCCGCCGTATTGAGCGTTTGGTTTCACGGCTATCAGCCTTCGAACTGTTTTCAGCCCCAGCCAAAGAAGCTCTCAACATCCATGAATTGCTCGATCGTGTGATCGCCGCAGAAGAAGCGGCGCATCGAGGCAAGATTTCGATCGTGCGTCTCTATGACCCGTCACTTCCGCCTGTAATGGCGGATCAAGATCACCTTCATGAAGCTGTTCAGAACATTCTGCGTAACGCGGTTGAAGCAACTTTAGCGCATACGCAAAGTCCGCAAATTCAAATCGAAACGGCTTTTGAGACGAGTTTCGCGATTGCTCGAAAAGACGGCACAGAGCGATTTGGTCGTGCCATTCGCGTAACCATTGAAGACAATGGTCCTGGCGTTCCGCCAGAGAAAAAAGCGCGTATGTTTGATATGTTTATGTCTTCTAAATCGGGTGGCCGAGGGCTGGGCCTGAGTGTCGTCAATGAAATCATTGCTGCGCACGAAGGACGAATAAAAGTCGACAGCAAACCCGGACTCACGCGCTTTTCTATATTTCTACCGCTGCTAAGACCCAAAAAATCATGACCCAAAAAACTGTTCTCCTGGCAGAAGATGACGCCAGTATTCGTCTGATCGTCAACCAAACGCTCGTGACGGCTGGATATACAGTGCGCGCGACAAGTTCACCTGAAGCGCTGGAGCGTTGGGTTCGAAACGGCGAGGGTGATATCGTCGTCACTGACGTTTATCTCACAGATACGCCCATTTTCGAACTGTTGCCGTCCTTTAAACTGGTGCGTCCGGAGCTTCCGATAATCGTTATGAGTGGTCAAAACACCATCCTGACAGCGGCGTCCGCGGCTCAGCATGGGGCATATGACTATCTGCCTAAGCCATTTGATATCGATCAACTCACTGACTTGGTTGGACGCGCTCTAACGGACCAAGGTCCGAGTCCAGCGGTTCCTGCTAAGAAACTCAACGGTGACGCGGGTCATTCTGGCCTGCCTCTCGTTGGACGATCCGCCGTTATGCAAGACGTTTACCGGACGATCTCCCGCGTCATGAATACAGATTTGACGGTCCTGATCGAGGGCGAGTCTGGCACCGGCAAAGAACTTGCGGCACGCGCTATTCATGATCTCGGCCAGATGCGTTCGGGTGAATTATACTCCCTCGATCTTGCCACGCGGCCGGCGCAAGATGTCAGTGCGGAATTGTTTGGCACGGATGGCGAAGGTGGCATCGCGTTTGATCGCAACGCCACAATATACCTCGATGAGGTCGGCGACCTTAGCCAAGAAGCTCAAACACAGTTGGTCAAATTGATGCGCGAGGAGGGCGGTGCCCGCATTGTCGCGTCAACGCGTCAACCGCTCTCGTCACTGGTTGAGTCGGGCGAGTTTCGCGAAGATCTCTACTATCGAATGAATGTGGTACGGATCGAAATGCCCCCCTTGCGCCGCCGCAAGGAAGACATTCCGGAGCTTGTAAAAGCGTTTCTGATCCGCGCAGAAGCGCGAGGACTTGCACAAAAGCAAATCGCGCAGCCTGCGATGGACCTCATGATGGCCTATGATTGGCCCGGCAATGTTCGTGAGTTGGAAAACCTTATTTTCCGTCTCGCAGCGTTGAGCCCTGATGCGACCATTTCTCAGCGCGACATAGAGCGTGAATTGCGCGCGGAAACGCTGAAGGAGCTTAATCCAGAGGCCTCGCTCGAGAGTGAGATCGAAACGCTCTTACACCGTTACGTTATGCCAGACCTCCTGAAAGGCGGCGAGGAAGGCGAAAAGATCTATCAGACGGTGCTCGAGCAGGTGGAACGGCCATTGATCAAGCTCGCTTTGAGCGTCACATCTGGCAACAAATTGCGGACCGCTGCGCTTCTAGGCGTCAATCGCAATACGCTTCGTGCCCGCATGTCTGTGCTTGGAATGACAGAAGACTGATTGACGATCGGGGGAAGTGTTGCTCTAAATCATCAGTGTTGCTGATTAGCGACAGTGTGGATTAGAGGTCCTTCATTGGCGTCTGGTGTATTGTCTATTCTTCGCAGGAATGGCGGGCTTTGGTTCCAAGGTCTGTTTATTTTGGGCGGCGTCATTTGCGCGGCGGCGACGATTATTACACTCGGCCGCAGCAGTCCCACGGATGATATTCCGAATGGCCTGATCACGCTCTTAGTGGCGAATATGGTGATCCTTGTCATCCTGGCCTTAATGATCGTCTCTCGGTATCGCACCATTCGCCGAAATCCGAGCATGGCGAGCGGCGGACGCCTTACGCGTCGTTTTATGCTCCTGTTCGGAACCGTGGCGATGATCCCCGCAATTGTGGTGTCTATGTTCTTATGGCTCACCATTACGCGCGGCATCGACACCTGGTTGGGCGACACCGTTCTGACTCTCGTTGATGAGTTTGCGACGATCACCGCCGAAAGCGGTGAAGAGTTTGCGTTTAGCTTTGAGGCAGACGCGCTTGCAGTGGCAGATGATGTCGATGCGGCAGCGGATGGGTTTGAAACGAACCGTGAGGCTTTTGAGCCCTTTTTCAGTCTTGTTGCCACCTATCGTGACTTTTCTGCGGCCTACATCATCGATCGCAACGGCAATCGCCTCGAAGAGGCTGAGACCACCACGCCCGGAGTGGCTTATGTCCCGCCTGTTGAAGAAGACTTTTTGGCAGCCGATCGCGGAGAGACGGTCGCCAAGCTTCGGCGCCAAGCTGGGTATACGTTTGCATTGAAAAAGCTTTCAAACTTCGATGAGAGCTACTTGTTTCTTATTCGTCCAATAAATGCCGAACTTTTCGAGCGTTTAGATCGTGCACGATCAGCTCAAGAGCAATATGTCCTCGCCCAGCAGCGTAGTAGCGAGATACAGATTTTATTTGTAGTCGCTTACTTACAAATCGTGGCCTTGGTCCTATTGCTATCCATCCGGTTAGCGCAAGAAATTGCGGACCGCATCTCTAGACCGATCAGTCGCTTGGCCGTGGCCGCGCTAGAAGTGAGTGAGGGGCGCCGCGGAGTGGCGGTACCGCTCCCGAAACCTGAAGACGAAGTGCGGGCCTTATCAAACTCTTTTAACCTCATGACCCGTCAACTCGACGAGCGCCGCGATGACTTGGTTTTCGCGCGTGAGGAAGCAGAGCAGAGAAGACGCTTTCTCGAAACCCTATTGGTTGAGCTTAGCGCCGGCGTCATTCGGGTTGATGCGCAGGGAATTGTCACGATTGCAAACCGCTCGGCGGAAACACTTGTAAACTTAGGGGAGCTCGAAGGGCGCCCCCTTTCGGAGATCAGTCCGGCGATTTGGCAACGCATGACTGATGCTCAATCTCAACCTGCGCAGGATGATAGCTTCATTAATTTGATGACAGAGGATGGTCTTCGTCATGTACGATTAAAGGTTACGCCAGACTCGGTTGATGGATATGTCGTCACGTTAGACGACGCGACGCGCCTGATATCCGCTCAGAGACAACTCGCATGGCGCGACGTGGCCCGCCGGATCGCACATGAAATTCGAAACCCCCTGACGCCCATTCAACTCTCAACGGAACGAATTCGCAGACGATATGGAGATCAGATCAGTGACGAAGACGGGGTTTTCGAGCGTTGCATCAATACGATCTTGCGCCAAGTTTCCGATATTGGCCGGATGGTTCAAGAATTTTCCGACTTTGCACGGATGCCAAAACCAACGCCAAGTCGTTTTGATCTGGCGGCGCTCGTGACCGACGTCGTTTTCGCGCAGCGCGTCGTTAATCCCGATTTCAAATTCAGCCTCAGCCTTCCTCAAGGCGGATTGTCTATTCTCGGAGATGAACGCCTGCTGGGACAAGCCCTTACAAATATTGTAAAAAACGCAGCAGAAGCTTTGTCGACAAGGCCTGAAACTGAAGAAACGCAAGGACAAATCTCCGTTGGCGTCCAATCCAACGAAGACGACGGCACAATCATGGTTTTGATCGAAGATAACGGTCCTGGTTTCCCGCAAGACGCGCGCGAACAATTACTCGAACCCTATGTAACGGCACGTGAGGGTGGAACTGGCCTGGGACTTGCGATCGTAAATCGCGTTATCATGGATCATGGCGGAAGCGTGCAATTGCTTGAACCAAAACACGGGGCCCGGGGGGCAATCGTGAAAATAATTTTGCCACTGAGTTTGACCAACGACTCAGATGCGGAAGACCAGCCTTTGGAGTTTGCCGATGAGTACTGACATTTTAGTTGTCGACGATGAACCAGACATTCGAGAGCTAATCGCAGGTGTTCTCGAAGATGATGGCCACGGCGTGCGATCAGCGGCGACCGCTGAATCTGCCATCAATGAAGTGCGCGCGCGAACGCCAAGTCTGGTCGTCTTAGACGTATGGTTGCAAGGCAGCGATATGGATGGCTTGTCGGTCTTGAAATATCTCAAGGCGATAGATCCATTGCTTCCGGTGATTGTGATCAGCGGCCATGGCAATGTTGAAACTGCGGTCGCTGCTATTCGCCGCGGCGCTTATGACTTCATCGAGAAACCTTTTAAAGCAGATCGCCTTTTGCATTTGGTTTCGCGAGCCATTGAATCGGCGCAGCTGAAGCGAGAGAATGAGTCGCTGAAAGCACATAATTTTTCTGCGTCGGAATGGATTGGAGATAGCGGGGCAGCCCTGGCCTTGCGGGCGCAGATTGAGAAAGTCGCACCCACCAATTCGCGAGTGTTGGTTTCTGGAGAGGCTGGCGTCGGCAAAGAGTTAACTGCCAAACTCATCCATGATCACTCACGTCGGGCGACGGGGCCATTCATCGCGGTGAACGCCGCCAATATCGCTCCAGAGCAAATGGAGCGTGAACTGTTTGGTGAGGAAGACTCTTCAGGAATGCCGGTCAAAATCGGTGTTTTTGAGCAGGCACACGGCGGCACGCTGTTGCTCGATGAAGTTGGTGACATGCCGCTTGGCACTCAAAGTAAAATTCTACGCGTTTTGACGGAGCAGCGCTTTCAACGCGTTGGTGGTGCATCCGATGTCAGCGTCGATGTGCGCGTTATGTCCTCGTCAACGAGAGATCTCGAGAAAGCGATAGAAGCGGCGGCTTTTCGAAAAGATCTTTATTATCGTCTGAATGTTGTTCCATTAGCGGTGCCCTCGCTTGCAGAGCGACGAGATGACATTCCTGATTTGGTCTCCTATTTCAGTGCAAGAATCGCTGATTCATCTGGTTTGACGCCGCGCGAATTCAGCAAAGAAGCAATCGCTGTCCTGCAATCGATGAACTGGCCAGGAAATGTTCGACAACTTCGAAATGTGGTTGAACGCGTGCTGATTCTATCGCGCGATAGCAACAATCAAATGGTGACCGTTGAAGAGTTGCCGCTTGATCGCGGCAGCGATGAATCTGATGATCCCATGGGTGTATCCGCCGATTTTGTAGGTCTTTCGCTGAGGGACGCCCGTGAGCAATTTGAGCGCGATTACTTGACGCTGCAGATTACACGTTTCGATGGCAATATTTCCCGGACGGCGGAATTCATTGGGATGGAGAGATCGGCTCTACACCGAAAATTAAAGGCACTTGGTGTAAATGCTTCGGCGAGTCGTACGGATAATCGTTAAATGCGTGTGATCATCTGTGGAGCGGGCCGGGTGGGGCAGGGCATTGCTCGCCATTTGGCGCATGAGCACCACGACATCATTATGATCGACGAAAATCACGATCTCGTCGAACAAGTGCAAATTGATTTAGATGTGCGCGGCGTCGTGGGGCATGCGGCTTATCCAGACGTTTTGCAGGCGGCTGGGGCCGATTCAGCAGATATGTTGATTGCGGTCACCCATTTTGACGAGATCAATATGGTGATTTGCCAGGTTGCGGATACTTTGTTTTCTGTCCCCACCAAGATCGCCCGGGTCCGCGCTCAAGCCTATTTAGACGCTGAAAATTCTGAGCTGTTTTCTAAATCAGCTCTTCCGATCGACCTCATCATCTCCCCCGAAATTGAAGTCGGTGAGGCCATCCTACGGCGCATTCGCGCACCGAGCGCAATTTCAAGTATTTCGTTCGAAGCAGGTGAGCTGCAAATTCTTGGCATGAAAGTTCGAGAAGACAGCCCACTTCTGGAAACTGCGTTAGATCAGATTTCTGGTATTTTTCCAGAACTTGGCGCTCGTGTGATTGGCGTCAAACGCGGCGCAAGCGTCTTCGCCCCGCGTGGGAATGATCAGTTGCAACCAGGAGATATCGCCTATGTTGCCGTCTCACGTCGTTCAACGCCTCGGCTAAACAAGCTCTTTAATTTGGATATTGAGGAGCATAAGCGTGTCGTTATTGTCGGAGGGGGCAATGTCGGAACCTATGTCGCCAGCCACCTTGAACGGGACGGACGTGTTCGCGTTCGCATCATCGAAGCCGACGCCCATAAAGCCGATTTAGCCGTATCTGCGCTCAAACAGACGATCGTCATTCACGGCGATGGACTAGCTCGTGACGTTTTGGAAGAAGCGGGAGCAGATCAGGCGGATATTGTGATTGCCGTTACCAATGACGACAAAACCAATATGTTGATTGGCAAACTGGCCAAACAATTAGGCGCAAAAAGAACGCATGCCTTGGTGAACGCATATGAGCTGATCGCGATTTCTCAAGACCTTGATATCGATGCCGTTCTGGACCCACGCGCCTTAAGCGTATCCAAGATCCTCACCAAACTTCGACGCGGTCGTATTCTGTCTGTGCAATCGATTGAAAATGGAGCGGCTGAAATTGTTGAAGGCGTAACGTTGGAATCGTCGCCATTGATTGGCAAATTGGTGGAATATGGCGAGCTACCAGACGGCGTAACATCAGCTGCAATCATTCGCGGCGAAGAGATTATCTTTCCAAACGGCAAGACCGTTATCGAGTCTGATGATCGTCTCATTTTGTTCTACGAAACCAGCGCGACCCGCAAGGTTGAGCAATTCTTCAGGGTCAGCGCTGATTTCTTCTAAGACGGAGGCGATAAAGTGAACCATCTCGCCGTCGTTCGAGTGTTTGCATTGGTAGCGTTGGCGTTTTCCATGTCGCTGGCGATTTGCTTTTTGGTCGCGGTCGCGACCGGAGAAACGCAGCAGCTTGTCGTTTTTGCTGGAACAGCCGCCTCAGTTGGCACCCTCAGCGCTACGGTGATCTTGTTGACGGATAAGCCGACACGTCGTGCACATGCGCGCGACGGATTGGCGGTGGCGCTTTTGTTTTGGTCGGTGGGCGGCGCGATCGCGGCTATTCCATTCATTGACTATATTGGCGCTCGAGATTTCTTTGCCGCGCTGTATGAGAGCACCTCCAATCTCACAACGACAGGGCACAGTCGTGTCGATCCAACGACTAATCCCATGCCGACGAGTATCTTCGTCTGGCGCGCGATGCTGCATCTGATGGGAGCAGTGGCTAGCATCACCATCGCCGCCAGCGTTTTCTCGGGGCTGAACCTTGGTGGCCCAGGTGTTCATCGCAATCGCTTTTTCAGCGAACCAGAGGGCAGTTTCTTCGATCCCATCTCGCGGATCATTCGCGTGAGTACGGCGCTCGTCTTAAGTTGTACGCTTGTTCTAGCATCGCTTTTGCTTGCCCTGGGCTTAGCCCCCCGCGACGCACTGGCCGGCGCGGTCAGTGCGATAACGACAGGAATGGTGGACCCTCAAGCATATTTGATAGCCCCGCAAGCTGGTGCCGCGCATGCATTTGTCCTCTGGATAGGACTTATTCTGGGTACGCTTGGATTAATCGCGGTCGACGGGGCCGGGCAGGGGCGTGCGCGAGCGGTTGCCGTGGATCCTGAGACACTCGCTTGGATTGGGTCGATTGCTTTGGTGACGATACTGGCCTTTTTTGCTGGATTGCCATTAATCGAGAGCATCGGTTGGGCAACCTCATCGATTGCAACAAGTGGGATGGCCCTCACGGATCCAGATCAGTTTGCCCGACTTCCCATTGTATTGGTTCTTTTTCCTGTCTTGATCGGAGGTTCGGCACTCTCTGCGGCTGGAGGGTTTAAGTTGGCGAGGTTGATCGTGCTTAGTCGTCGCGTCGCGTTGGAGTTCGCTCAACTTGGCTATCGAGGCAGCATCAAACATTTTACTTTTCGACGGCGGCGACAATCAGATCGAACTGTGATGAGTGTCTGGGTCTATTTGGTTGGATATATCGTCGCTTGCACACTTGGAACACTGCTCCTAAGCGCCACTGGATTGTCTTTTGATGATGCCATTCGCGCTGGCATTGGCGGCCTCTCAAATGCGGGGCACATTATTGCGGACATGAATGCAGAATTAGAGGGTATCGCCCAAATTTGCGTCATTCTTGGCATGATCCTTGGGCGATTAGAGGTCATCGCTCTCCTGCCAGCGCTAAATCCCTCATTTTGGCAAAGATGACCAAGCCTTCGCTTGCCATTTCGGTTCAATCGTTATAGCGGCTGCAGTATAAAAGAAGGACAGGCAAAACATGTCTTCAGAAAAAAAGCAGAACCTCCAGGACACATTCTTAAACGCAGTCCGTAAGTCGAAGACTCCATTGACGATTTTCCTTGTGAATGGCGTTAAACTGCAGGGTGTAGTGACTTGGTTTGATAACTTTTGTGTGTTGCTGCGCGGCGATGGTCGCCCACCGCAGCTGGTCTACAAGCACGCAATTTCGACCATCGCTCCAGGCGCGCACGTGCAGCTCTTCGATGAAGAAGATAGCTAGGTCAATTGACGCAAAAACCATTTGATTTGGAACAACCGCCTGAAATGGCGGGCATTATTATCCCATGGACTCAGGTTTCTGAGCGGCCGGGTGAAGTGCGTTTAGACGAATCCTCTGGTCTGGTCGAAGCGCTGGGTTGCGACCTGGCGTTCATACGCTCTGAGCAAGTTCGCAAGCCGACGCCAGGATACCTCTTATCCGGTGGTCTGTTGGATCGGCTCGAAGCCGATGTCCGCGGCTATGGGTGTTCGATGGTCATCATTGATACGCTTCTGTCCCCGATCCAGCAGCGGAATCTCGAAAACCGATTGAAGGTGAAGGTGATTGATCGCACGGGATTGATTCTTGAAATCTTCGGTCTGCGTGCCCGCACCAAAGAGGGGCAGCTGCAAGTCGAACTGGCCCGGCTTCTCTATGAGCGGTCCAGGCTCGTTCGGACTTGGACGCACTTGGAACGGCAACGCGGTGGACGAGGCTTTCTCGGCGGACCGGGCGAAACGCAACTCGAAGCTGACAAGCGGATGATCGATCGTGCGGTCGGGCGCCTCCGCCGGGATTTGGCAGATGTGAAGCGAACTCGCCGCGTGCAACGCGCCGGACGTAAACGCCGCGAAGTCCCGGCGCTCGCTTTGGTCGGATATACAAATGCGGGAAAGTCGACACTGTTTAATCGACTAACCGGCGCCGATGTGATGGCGAAAGATATGCCATTCGCGACGCTGGATACGACGATCCGAAAACTAGACCTTCCCAATCTCGGCGATGCCAATTTAATCGATACCGTGGGGTTCATTTCCGATCTCCCCACACATTTGGTGGATAGTTTCCAAGCGACGCTTGAAGAAGCGCTGGAAGCGGATCTTTTGATCCATGTCCGCGATCGGTCGAGCGATGCGGACGAAGAGCAGAAGCAAGACGTACTGAAAGTCTTGCTCCAACTCTCGGATCTAGCGGATATGCCGTTACCGCCCTTGATTGAGGTTTGGAACAAGATTGATCTGGTGCCACCTTCGATCCGAGAAGGTTTAGACGCGGAACAAATGCGGGTCTCAGAAACCATGATCGCCATTCCTGTCTCGTCAACAACCGGGGAGGGGATCGACACGCTTCTCGCGCAGATAGAAGATATTTTAGACGCCGGGCGCGCCCGGTTCCTTGCTGAGTTGACCAGCCGAGATGGCGCGCTTCGAGCATGGCTGCACGCCAATACACAGGTCGACGATGAAGTCTTCGCCGAGACAGGCGATGTTAAGCTCCATGTCAGCGTGACCCGAGATGAATTTGGCCGCATGGCGGCGAAGTTTCCGGAAGCGGCCGCGTCGCAATTTAGCAGAGTAGACGACGGGACATGAGCAACAACATTTTATTCCTCCTGCCACCAGGCTTCGTTGATCATGATCGTCGCGAGTTTTGCCCGGAATGTGCAGAACTCTGGGGCGTATTGCATTACTATCCGGCGATCAAAGAGGCGCTTGATATTCGTTATGTCGGGATCGCGCACCCTCGCGCCCCGATTTGTGATCTATTAGGAGACGGGCGTTGGAACGCACCGACCCTTGTTTTTGATGGGGCAACGGAAATCCCGCCGGCGATCAGCGCCAAATCGAGCAATGATCGCCTCTATCTTGATAGCGCGCGCTCCATCGCAAAATGTTTCGCTGAAGCGTACGGAACGGCAATCCCTCGAGGCAGCTGATAGAATGTTTCGGTTAAGCGCCATCCACACCTTGTAACTCTTGGCGAATGGACAAATATGTCAGCGTCTGCCAGTTCTTGGCCAATTCTTTTCCGCTTGAAGGTAGTTCTATGTTCGACCCGCGCCCGACTGACGTAAATTTGGTCCCCACCGTAATTGAGCAAACCAGCCGCGGTGAGCGCGCGTTTGATATTTTCTCAAGGCTCCTGAAAGAGCGTTTGATCTTTATCACAGGTCCGATTGACGACACTACGGCGTCTCTCGTTTGCGCTCAGTTGCTGTTCTTAGAATCTGAGAACCCGAAGAAAGACATAGGCATATACATTAATAGTCCGGGCGGTTACGTCACGGCTGGATTGGCGATTTATGACACGATGCAATATATCCGCTGTCCGATTTCGACGCTTTGTATCGGCCAAGCCGCCAGCATGGGCTCTTTATTGCTCGCCGCGGGTGACAAAGGCAATCGGATCGCGTTGCCTAATTCACGCGTTATGGTGCACCAGCCATCAGGCGGATATCGCGGCGTCGCCACAGATATTGAACGGCATGCTGAAGAAATCCTCGACTTGAAGCGTCGTCTGAACGAAATCTACGTCAAACATACCGGCCAAGACTATGAAACGATTGAGAAAAAACTTGATCGCGATACGTTCATGACGGCCGAAGACGCAAAAGACTTTGGGATCGTGGACACGGTTTACGAACGCCGCGCGGATACCAGCGAAGATTAATAGGCACTCATCCTGCATTGAGAATGAGGCCTAAAGGCTTGCGCCTGCCCGTGAGGGTTATAGAGTTACGAGTGGAGTCTGGGATTCGGTCCCAGTAAATCGCATGTTAATCCATGCGTGTTATAGAGGTTGCCCATGGCAAAGCAAAACGGTTCAGGCGGCGATTCGAAGAATACGCTCTATTGCTCTTTCTGCGGAAAGAGCCAGCACGAAGTGAAAAAGCTCATTGCGGGGCCAACGGTGTTCATTTGTGATGAATGCGTTGAACTCTGCATGGACATCATTCGCGAAGAAAACAA
>JBCBBY010000044.1:0-31146 GCA_038531195.1 Pseudomonadota bacterium | reverse complement strand
CCAAAAGCCAGCATTGTCGCCAAGGCGCTGGCTGTCCTGCACGAGATCGACGCCGCCTCAAGAACGGGAGACGTCAAAAAAGACTGGGTGGATATTCGTGATCGCTTCAAAAACGGTGCCTCCAAACAATTGCAGACCGTGGCCGGAGAAGTGCAGAATCTTCGGCTCCTCACCCGCGGGTCTGATCTGAGAGATGTCCTGGTCGATCTATGGAGGACTGACGGTTCCTATGCCGGTGCGCTGAATGCGGTCCGGGACGCTTTCGTTCAGGACCATTTTGCGAGCGCGTCCAAACCGGAAACCGGGGTTATAGTGATGAACATGCACAAATCCAAAGGCAAGCAGTTCGACGAGGTGATCATATTTGAAGGCTGGCCATCCATCGCGAAAGGTGAGGTCGTCGCTAACCCCGATCGCATCGCCTGGGGAAATGACCCAGAGGCCGACAATCAACAGGCGCAGCAAACGCTGCGGGTCGCCGTCACCCGCGCAAAACAAAAGACGACAATCCTGACGCCAGGGTCTGATCCATGTGTCTTGTTACGTCCGAACGGATAGCGTGATCAGATATAGTATTTGAAGGGTTGACGTTCTGCGTCCTTGGCGCTGCCCATGACCAGAACATCGCCAACTTTTTTCGCAAACCGGATCGTGACCGGTTCGCTGTCACTATAATTGCAGGCATTATAATTGATTTTTGTGAGCCCCATAATATCAGTCAGTACCCGTTCTAAATCAGGCTTGCCATTGGTCGCGCGCAAGATCGTCACAAAAAGCGGGTTCGGCGTTTCTGGACCGAGATAGGTGTCGATGCGCGGCGCATATCCAGAGGTCCACAGATAGGCATCGCTGTCGCCGAGGAGCACAGCCGTACCGCGCAAGGTCGGATAATCGCCGTTTCTGTAGAGTTTCAATTCTCCGTGGCTCGGCTTGATCCGAACCCCAACAATATTGGTGCCTTCTGGCGCCACTTCTTCAAACGCTTCCCACTCTTCATCGTTGAATTTCGTGGTGCCGTGAATGAAGAGCTCTTTTGGATATTCATCGAACCGTGTGAGGTAGGTCTCTAACACTGTCTCGATCAGCGCTTTGGCGCCCGCCTTGCTCAAATGAAACTCTTTGCGCTCGGTCAACCAAGGACCATTCGCGCCTCGAAAAACCACGCCATCTCCCTCGCTGAGAAACATTTGCGCGGCGCAGCAGGCATGATTGTCAGCATGGTTCGGTATGAGCTTGAAGATCAATCCGACATAACACACCCCCGGCCGCATATCAGCCAAGCGCCAGGGCGGGTTGGCTTGCGTTTTGTAATATAGCCCCGTGGCAAGATTCCAGGCCACTGTAGCGCTGTCCTGCGTCCCGCGGATCGGTTTGCCGCCCTTGTTTAAAAACGCGTCCGGCGCAAGCGTTGTTTCCCGGATCAGCTGGGACGGCGCTCCAAGCGATAAAAGCCGTGCTTTGATCTGGCGGTGAAAATCCGGAACATCGTCAAAGATCGCCTCATCACTTGTATCCACAATTCCGGCCAGCAGCGGTATGTCGCTGCGTTTGGATTGGGCCCTGGCGTGCTCGCCGGGGGTTAGCACGACTTTGCGTCTCTTCCCCATTTGTGGGCGGCAGCGCTCAAAGACTTTTTCAGGAACGACAAAGACCCAAACATCCACCCCGCGCTCTTCATTCTTCAAATGCGCTTCAATTGGCCCGAGAAACATCTCCACGGTTTTCGCGACCGCTTCATGGTGATTGGCGATGGCCGTCATGGCTTCGATCTCTTCGAGGTCCAGCCTGTAGGACACAAGACGCTCTGGGTCGAGTTTAACCCCATAGGCTTCTGCAAGCCCCGGAAAGTCAGACAGATGTAGGCGGACATGTTTGTCGCGCGGGCCACGCGGCGGAATTTTAACCCCTCGGACAAGGGTCTTCGCCCAGCTCTTGAAATATCCGATCCCATCTTCTGTGCCGATCACTCCGACCGTGATGTCTTGCCGCTCTGCTTTTGTCTGCGGTCCATAGAGAAACAAACCGTCCTTTGGGTGATCCGATATCTGACCATACCCGAACCCAAGTCGGGGCTCGTCTATATGTAAGGTCGCGAGCGATGTTTCAGGAAACGCTATCATCTTCGGTCTCCTTTTCTTCGGCTTGCAGATCGTCTTCCTCCGCATCTGGTTCTGTGTCGTGCACAACCTGCGGACCACTCAATGTCGTCAGATCCTCTTCTTCGGCTTCTTCATTTTGGACGAAGACTTGACGCGCGGTCTTCGGCGAGGTCACTTGCACCGGCATCGCATCGACAGTGATCGACCCGCCGCCGCCGACCGGTAAATCGACATAGGGACTGTCTCCCGCCAGTAATTCGAGAAAGGCCATGAGCCGACCGTGCCAAGCTTTGTTGCGCCAGGTCGAACAGATTGAACGCCGCAAGCGGTGTTGATCTTTTTTCTCCCCGATCACTTTCAGCGTGTCTTTGTCTTCTTCTGAAAACAACACACGCGCCTTCATCCGGTAATGGGGCCAGGGAAAGAGGCTCGGCTGCGCAGAGACGCCGTAAGACCAGATCTTGCCCCGCGCTTTATTGCGCAGAACCGACGATCGGCGTTCGCCTTGGCGCCCCCAAGAGATGCGTTTGTTCAGCCCGATCTGGCTTGCATCCACATGATGAGCCGCGCTGGTCGCATAGGCATGGGTGTAAAACCCATTCGCGCTCAGATGCTTTTCCCAAGCCTGCCGAAAGAGATTGACGACCATATTTTTGGCTTCGCGGGTTTCAATACCCATCGCTTCGGAGCCATACTCCATGAAGTCTGTCAGAGCAGTCTCGGCTTTGGCCTCAAACTGTCCCACACTGAGGAAATGTTCTTCAAGATCAAATGGTGAGGCGAATGTCAGCACACCCCGCTTATGGACAATGACGGGGAGAGCAAAATCGGCCGCCCGCGCCTTTAATGCGTCGTCTTCAAAAGGTCCGGTCGGCTCTAAGTGATACAGCTTATCGGGTGCGGACAAAATACGCAGCCAATTGGAGGTCAAAACTTCCGGTTCATCTTCAAGGCTAACCGCTTGGCGGCGCTGATAGGCCGCCCAGTTAGGATTGATCTCGCCCTTGGACGCCTTGGGGACCTCTTGGCGTTCCAGTGATTTTAAAAGCTCTACGAGTCCGTCCGCCCACCGATCTTCGAAATTGATGTATTGCAGCTCACCAATCCCGAAGACCTTTTTGAACCTCTTCATTTTCAAGGGCAGAATGAAATTGGGGTCGCCCAGCTCTTTGGCGAGATCTTCTGCGATGCCGATCTCTTCGATCACGCCGCGACGCGTCAGCGTGTCGTCGGAGCAGCAAAGCAGCATTTTAACCGCTTCCGTCTGCAGTGTGTCAGTGATTTTTCTGCGCCAGACATCGCCCGTGTCGAGGCTCAATATATCGGCGAAGACCTTATAGCCTTCTGCTTCAAGTCTCGGCGCGAGCCATAATGCAAATGCATCGTCTCCGGGGGTCGCTTTAGAGATGAAGACTGACTGCCGAATAGTTGCCGAATCACTTTCCATACTCTGCATATAGGATGACTCGCAGCCCCCTGCTTGAAAGAGTTTCCCGCGCCACGTTGTCGGTATGCGATCAGGATGGAGCGAGCGCCTATCAATTCCCGGTTTTAGGAAGAATGCGTCAAAGCGCTCCACTCACCAAGTCTCTCAATTCGCACAGCGAAGGCTGAGCTCCGCCATACCGATCGTGGGCCGACGCAGAGCTATGGCCCATAAGATAAAGAGCCTGATCCCTAGTCGCTCCAGCAGCATATAGCCTGTCCTTCATTCTATGCCTAAATGAATACGCCGATTGCTTTGGCCGGAGTTCAACCGCTCGGCGTAAATGTTTGTTTATCAGAGCGCTCGTCGCGTTGGGATTAAACGCCCCGCCGGGAATACCGCGCACATGCTCGAGAACTTCACCAACCAACGGAAATAGCCGCTGCCGACTCTTCACCTTCAAATCGCGCAGGCTGTTAGGTCGAACCACCACATGGGGCACTTCGTGCTCCAGTACGATATCACCCGGCTCCAGCCCGGCAGCCTCGGAGGGACCAAGCGACGATGATCTAACTAACCACAACAAACCAAGTGTCCGAGGCCGCAGCCCAGTAGCCTCACGTAAGTAGGTATCGAATGCAACCACTTGTTCTTCGTCGATCGGAACGCGGTCTTCCTTGGTAGCACCACCACCTTTCAACGGAACTCGATGAAACGGGTTCCTGCGTGTAATGTCGTGATCCTGATAGTAACGGTTCACCACCGCCCCAAGAGCGCCTAAGCGACGTTTAATAGAAGTTTCAGCGTGGCCTCGCGCTCTGCAGTCGGCTACGTAAGCCATAACTTGATCGCGACTAATTTCATCAATGGCGACATCACCGTTCACACGGATGAAATTCTCAAATCCAATCTCTTGATGCTTCTTGAATGAAACTGGATAGAGCGCCTGATCTCTTTCGAATGCCGATGAGAACATGGTTTTGTTGGCGAGGAGGTTACGCTCTCTTTGCGTCAGACCTTCATCAATCGCCGCCTGTCTATCGCTTCCTAATGCTCGCGAAGTTGCTTCGATCCCGCCATATTTCTTTACAGTTCGGAAGAACGCCTCATCTTCGATTGCTACTTCGGCTTCGAATGATACATTCTGCCCTGCTTTGGCGCGAGCCGAGATGATTTCTTGGTCGGTAATCGCCGTCTGGCGCCGCGCTAACTCGATAGCGCGGTCCTGCGCAACAGCACCCAGGCTCTTCGTCCACTCTCTCTTTCCAACCGCTTCGCGTACATCATCTGGAACGCGCCGCCGGAACTGCCAGTTCGAGCCGCGTTGAAATAGGTGTTTTACTGTCAAATTCATGGTCATTTTCGTCGACCATCCGAGCGGTTTGTGTAGCAAATGTGTAGCAGATATCGCTCATACGGGTGAAAAACCCATTAAGTAACAGTTGCTTATTTGCTCGAAAGTGGTGCCCCCACACGGACTCGAACCGCGGACCTACGGATTACAAATCCGTTGCTCTACCAGCTGAGCTATAGGGGCACTGGCGGGTCATTTATAATGAGCCTGCGCAAAGCGCAAGGCGTCATCACAAGATCATGCAGTTGCCACATTTCATCCCGATCCGGGCATGATTTCGCCCCGGCCTTAGGGCTTTTTTAACTTCAGCAAGACGGGAGCTGACCGATGATCAAAACACTGATAACCACCGCCTTACTCACCGCAAGCGCCGCAAGCGCGACCGCAGATCCCCTTCCGGCGCCGCCGACGGTCAAGTATAACGCACCCGCGTCTCAAGCGTGCGAAACGCAAACCCTCCAAGTCTATTTTCCCGCCGGTACATCAGCCCTGACGCCGGCGGCCAAGACCATGCTCGCCGAAGCGAAATCAACCCTAGAAGGGTGCATGATCGGCCCCGCCGCATTACAAGTTGTTGCAGCCGATGCCGCGTCGTTAGGGGAAGCTGGCCATCTTGCCGAAGCCCGAATCGTTAGCGTCAGCACCGCCTTAGATCAGTATCAATTGAGCCAAGGCCCGGTCGCACGAAACATTCGGACAGTGGAACCTGCGCGATACACAGCCCCAAATGATCGGCGCGTGGAAATCCGGCTCTCAGCTTGGACGCCTGAAATCGGCTGAGCCAAGCCCGCATCCGTTTAAAAATGCTCCGTTTCCTCCCAATTGAGCATTTTCACTCGCCCCCAGGCCGAACCGCGGTTTGGGGGCGCTTTTTTAATCGGGTCGGGCGGATCACGTTAGTCGAAGAATGACATCACAACGCACGCCGCGATGAAGGTCACCACTGTATGGCTGCCATCGACGAATAGCCCCATTAGCGACCCAAATGGCGTATATACCGTATCATAAGCCATCAAAGGCACCCCGATCAGGAGGCTCATCCAGAGACCGAATATTGCGGCGGTGCCAAGTTTCGAAGTGTTCTTCTGTTTCATGTGCCACCCGAGACCGAAGCTCAGCACAAGGGACAATACGAAGCCCCATAGCATCACCATCGGGTTCGGACCAGCGCTGCCATCGAGCGTCTGAACCCCATCCGCGGTAAGCCATTGCATCGTCGTTTTGGCTTCATCGGCGAAGAATAATCCATTCGCCGCCATCCATGGCTCTTGAAACAACACGCCGTACCAAATGAATCCGAAGAAATACATCGCCACGGCGCCTAAAAACACGCCCAGTAGATTTACGCCTGCAATTTTTGGCATTCTTCCCTCCTCAAGGATGTAGCTTTTATCCCAGCTCGCGATATGACGGGGTCAGATTCTGCGGCTGACTTAGTCTGACGCGAGGGAATGTCTTAGTACGGGAAGATAGAACGTGAGTAAACGCCGGATCCTGATCACCTCAGCCCTACCCTATATCAATGGGATCAAGCATTTGGGCAATTTAGCGGGCTCGCAATTGCCTGCCGATGTGTACGCGCGGTTCCAGCGGCTGCAGGGGCACGATGTCTTGTTTATCTGTGCCACTGACGAGCACGGCACGCCGGCTGAATTGGCCGCGCAAGACTTAGGAATTACGACCCAGGAATATTGCGACCGATACCATGACATCCAAAAAAGCTTAGGCGATGGCTTTTCACTCTCTTTTGATTGGTTCGGACGCTCCTCTAGTGATGAAAACAAAGCGCTCACGCAGCACTTTGCGCAGGTCCTGGAAGACAATGGTCTGATCGAAGAGCGCGTGTCGAAACAAGTCTATAGCGTCGATGATGGCCGGTTCCTTCCGGATCGTTATGTCGAGGGCACCTGCCCGCATTGCGGTTATGAGAAAGCCCGCGGCGACCAGTGTGACAATTGCGGTCGTTTGCTGGATCCGGTGGACTTGAAAAACCCGTACTCCGCCGTCTCGGGCGGGACCAATATTGAGATCCGCGACACCGCGCACCTCTTCCTCTTACAGTCGAAGATGCAAGACACCATTCGTGAATGGGTCGAAGCCTCGACGGATTGGCCGCAATTGGCGCGTTCGATTGCATTGAAATGGCTAGACGAAGGCCTGCGCGATCGTGCTATCACGCGTGACCTCAAATGGGGCGTGCCGGTTTTGGGCGCAGATGGAAACCCACGCCCTGGCTTCGAAGACAAAGTGTTTTACGTCTGGTTCGACGCGCCGGTTGAATACATCGCGGCGACCGAAGAATGGGCAAAAGCGACGGGCGGCGATTGGCAGAGCTGGTGGCGCAAAGACCAAGGCGCTGAGGATGTCGAATATGTCGAGTTCATGGGCAAGGACAATGTCGCTTTCCACACCGTCTCCTTCCCTGTCACGATCTTCGGATCGGGCGAACCTTGGAAGACCGTCGATAAGCTGAAAGCGTTTAACTGGGTCACCTGGTATGGCGGCAAATTCTCCACCAGCCAAAAGCGCGGCGTGTTTATGGATCAAGCGCTTGAATTGCTGCCGGCTGACTATTGGCGGTGGTATTTGATGGCGAATGCACCGGAAGGCTCAGACGCCGCCTTCACATGGGAAGGCTTCCAAGCGTCGATCAATTCGGATCTTGCCAATGTGCTTGGAAATTTCGTCAATCGCATCACCAAATATACGGTCAGCAAATTTGACGGCGCATTGCCGGCCGCAGGCGCACCAGCCGACGATGAAGCCTGGATGGCCGATGAACTCAAGGCTGGTTTGACGCGGATCACCGAGCATTACGAGGCCATGGAGTTTCGTAAGGCTGCCGCGGAGACCCGTGCGCTTTGGGCCGCGGGGAACGAGTATCTTACGCGCGCTGAGCCATGGGTGAAATACAAGAATGATGTCGATGCCGCGGCTGTCGGTGTTCGCACAGGGCTCAACCTGGTTGTGCTATTTGCCATTATCGCGCAGCCACTCATCCCAAACACAGCCAAAGCCATCTTGGATACGCTGAACATCCCGGATGATAATCGCAACTGGCCATCGCCAGAAGATGATAAGCTTCTGGACGCCCTGCCCCATGGCTTACCCATCCAGGCGCCGCCTGTGCTCTTCCAAAAAATAGAAGACGCCATGGTCACTGACTGGACCGAACAGTTTGGCGGCGAGGACGCTTAAACCATGCCGTTGCAGAACCGCGTCGATCCATTTGGACTGATCCACGCGGTTCCGGAGCGCGGCTTGCTTATGGGGAATCGCGGCGGCTGTTTCCACACGAAAGATCAAACGCTCAAGCGTACGCATTGGAAAACCCGGCAATGGATCACTTGCGTTCTCGAGTTTAAAGATCGGCGCCGGCAGTTGATGCAGGATGGCAAGTATACAGAGCTCTTCTTCCTCGACGAAGCGACAGCGCTCGCGGCGGGTCATCGACCGTGTTATGAATGCCGATACGAAGACGCGAAACGCTTTCGCGAAGCCTTGGTGCGGGCTGGGGTTTTTCGATATCGCCCCAAAGCCAGCGATTTGAGCGACGCAATCGCTGGCGAGATCCAGGCCGTTCTTAAGGGCAAGTCAGAGCGAGAACTTGTGGCGCCGTGGGACCTCCCCGATGGCGCCATGTTCACAACCGGATCAGCGGCCTATTTGAAATGGAATGATCAAGCTTGGGCTTGGTCGTTTGCGAGTTATGAGGGTCCAGGCGTTTTGCCGGATCAAGCGGTTCGATTAACGCCGCATATTACGTGTCAGGCCCTGGCGCATGGTTATACACCCAAGGTACACCCAAGCGTCTCGGTTTAAGACCTCGCGTGTTAGAATGATCAGCTTTTAATCCACGGGCCGGGTGACGATAAGCTCATTGATCCGGTCCGCTTTTTTCTTCGCCATCCAGACATTGTGTAGGTACCAGACTTCGCCATCCCCGAGCGTGATTTCAATATCGCCGGTAAATCCGAGCCCCAACATGCGGTGGCGCAGGAAATCGTCTTTGCGATACTGACAACGGGCATTCGCACCGCTCTCTGCCCGGTCGCCGCTGCCCCAAAATACCCGTTCACGGACCTGGCCGGGCGCGATCTCATAATACTTCACTTTGTCGAAGCCGAAGAACATCACGGCCCACATCACAAAAACACAGATCCCCATGAACCAATAAAAGGCCGGGCTCATGCGAATATCCAGCCCGCCGATAAAGGCGGCAATTGGGCCTGAGAGGTTCGCCATAAAGAGTAGGATTCCGCCTATCGCCAGTAGCAACCCTAAGATGACCGAGTTCGCTCCGCGCAGGCGCACGGTGGTCGAAAAGATAACGAAGATCAGCACAAACACGAAGGTTTGTCCCTGGACTTGCGCCGCCGAAGATACCGCCTCAGTCCCTTCGCTTGGAAGAAAGGCTGAGATTGGCCCGAACAATAATCCCAAAGCCCAAATAGGCCACCAATAGAATATCGGCGAGTGAGCATAGACTTTCAGCGTGCTGAGCTGATTAAGCGCGTCGCTGGTATGGGAATGTGTGGCAGCCGGCGTCTCGGACATGCGAAGTCCCTCCTTCGTTGGAGAAAGCTTAGCAATTCAAGATGAGAAGCGAAATCGATTTCTCGCGATCCGGTTGGATTAAGAGGTTTCGTCAGGATCTGCCGTGTTCCTGAGGTGCAAGCGTTGTTGCAGAGCCATCAGCGCCAATCCGCGGAAGAGGACACCACGATCTGCGCTATTCTTGTAGCTCAGCCGTTTATAAGTGATGATCATTCCATCGCACAGGTCTTTGTTCTCGGCTTTAGAGCGGCCACGTTTATCGATCAGTTGCAACATGCGCCCAACCGAGGGTTCCAGTTTCGACAAATTGACCATCCAATTGACCACCTCTTTACGAGATGCCGCACGACGATTGGCGGCGGTCGGGGTCGACGTCAGCAATTTGATGACCAGCTCTGTTTCGCGATGACGAAGCTCTTGGGGCAGATCGTCTGCTTTCTCGGGTGGTAGCCCTTCAATATTGCGCGCGCAGTCATTTGGGTTTTGCTCTCCGAGATGCTGGTAGGTTTCCATCATCACATCGATCATCTCATCGATCGTCTCATCGCTGGCGACTTTAGAGAGCTCGAGAATTTCGTTGAGGAACTTCTCGCGCATTTTCATCCCAGCGATACGGCTTGAGTCTCGGGCGTTGCGACCTCTATTAAATTCGCGCACGGCGATCCGCCGGAAATCGACATAAAGCTCGGGCCGGCGCTCCCGCAAAGCCATGAATACGTCACCATACATATCGCCGGAATCGACGAGGCGCTGAACTTCCTCATCAAAATCTCCCGGTGCGACTTTCGGCTGACTACATGCAGCCATGCTCACGATGGAGCATGCCAGCACAGCAGCTTTGAGTCCCCGGCGAAACATATTGGGTTCCCCTATTGAAGGATTGCAGGCAGCTCTTGCCTTGCACACGCATTGCCTTCACGGTGACACAGTTACCTTAACATGCAGATAAGTGAGGTCTTATGTTTCGATCGGTTCCGGTAATTTCCTACGTCCAAGCTGCTAAAGGTTAGGCGTTCAACACCCCCGCACCTCGCAATAGAAACAGGCACGACCGGCGTCCGAGCTTTGGTGAGAATTTACATTCGTTTGCCGGCTCAACTGGTCGCCGAGTTGAACGAGTATGCATCCATTTTAGCACCGCGACAGGGATCACGCGTGGAGAATTTTTCAACCGATCCTGGCGAACACCAGGGAAAATCGCTCGCTAGGTTGGCTCTGACAAAAGGAGGTGCATCAGCCGCGAAATAGTACCGCGCGGATCCAAAAATAAATCTATGCTTCGGCCGCGACTAAAAATTTTTCCTGCCCCTTTTTGCAGTGAGAATAATAAGGTTTTAACATCAGATATTTCGCGCTCTGGATTTATATTCATCCAAGAATTCACAATACATGAGACCCAATCCAGGCCCCCAACCTCGCGCCACGGTAGGCCTAGTCGAACGCTGCGAGACGACCTATCTCGTTACAGGACAGGAGCCAGGGAGCGGGTCATGGATGTCAGCACTGCCGTTAAAAAACGGATTTCTACGCGTGCGTTTCTGGATAAGGAACTTGCAAGAGACGACGTCGAACAATGGTTGAAAGACGCACAACGCGCTCCTTCCGGCGGGAACCTGCAGCCTTGGCGCGTGATCGCGCTCGCCGGCAAGGAAAAGCTGGAGGTTGAAAACCTGGCTGCCGAGAAATTGCTGTCCAACCCGCGCGGCGAACCGACAGATTATCCCATCTATCCGGAATTCATCACAGATGCCCAAAACGAGCGCCGACGCGCTGTGGGTGAAGCGATGTATGGCAAGCTTGGAATTCCCCGCGAGGATCGTGCGGGTCGGATGGTCTGGTTTGCGCGCAATTATCGCTTCTTCGACGCCCCGCTGGCCCTCTTTATCGTCATGGATGAGCGTGTCGGACATGGCCAATGGGGCCATGCGGGTATGTTCATGCAGACGCTATGTCTGCTCGCGGAAGAACGCGGCTGGGGCACCTGTATGCAGGAATGCTGGGGCATGTTGCGGCCGACACTGAAAGCTCATCTCGGACTCGGGGAGCACGAGATGGTCTGGTGCGGTATGGCGGTCGGCATCCCTGATCCAGACCATCCGGTGAATGCACTCTATACTGAGCGCGCAAGCTTGGAAGAATTCGCCGAGTTTCGTGGGCTGTAAGGCAGCCAACACGCACGCGGGCTGACACCTCTATTCAATAGAGTAGGTCACGTTCCAGCGAAACTTGTTGTGATCAAAGCCTTTTTCACAAGAGACATTAAAATCGCCACTGCTTTTGCACTCAAAACCATCAATATTTGAATAGTAATTCTTGCCCCACGTTGAGGATTGCGACGAAGAAGAATAGACCCAGAAAGAGCATAGCGCTTCGGTTTCTCCGTCCGACTTGGTCGCAGAAAAATAGAAGCTCGTGTCGGTTACGTTTTGATCCGTCTTTCCTTCCTTGCCATCAATCGGCACGGAGACCTCATTTGAAAACAAAGTCTTCTTTTCGGTTTCGGTCCCCTTCCAAATCGAGACCGTGATGATTTCGTCGGTGTCGTTTTTCACTTTGATATTTACGTCGACATCGTTTCCTTCCGAATCTTGTTCCGTCTGCTTGCAGCTGCCCGCGAAAGCGGTGTTTGCGGCTAGAATGGCGACCATGCTCGCGGCGAGTGTTTTGTTGAACATCATGGGTCTCCTTTGTTTCCAGCCCAAACACTCTATCGTTTACCGAAACCCTTCTCGGTGGAGACCTGTCACATCCGGTAGTGGACAAACCGAGCGCCCTTATTCTACCCCATTGAGGCCACACTGACCGGTTAAGCATCGCGCATGGATCTCACCCGTCGCACGTGCTTCACCGGCCTATTCGCCCTGCCTTTGGCGCCCAGTCTGGGCACGCAATTCGATGGCAAATCGAGCCGCTTGATCACCAAGGCCCGAACACAGATCGGCGTTACGACGTCATATGATGGTGCTTATGTTGCGCTTGATTATCCTGGCGGCGATGTCCCGCGAGAGACCGGCGTCTGCATCGATGTGATCATTCGCGCCTATCGCGATGCCTTCGATTTCGACTTTCAGGAACACATCCACAAAGACATGGCGGCAAACTTTTCGCACTACCCGAAGCGATGGGGACTAACGCGAACAGATCGCAACATCGATCACCGCCGCGTGCCAAACGTTGAAACCTGGTTGGCGCGTCAGGGCCATGAATTGGCCGCGTCCGATTGGCAACCCGGCGACTTGCTCACCTGCCGTGTTGGCGGCACCCTGCCCCATATCGGCATCCTCTCAAGCCGCAAGGACCGGCAAGGCCGTTGGAAGGCCATTCACAATATCGGACTCGGCACATTGGAAGACAGCCGCATCTGGGCCTATAGCGACCAACGCCGATTCCGCTTCCTGCCTAGCTGAGCATCATCCGCAGCCGCAACATATGCTCGTCCCAGCCTTTATCATGATCTGACAGCTGATCGAACGCCGCCATGCCATTATGGGTCATAGTCAATTGCGTCCCGCCCTCAAGCTCCAACAGCTCCCATGTCACCGTTGTGACCACACCTTCTAACCATTGATGTGTGAACGTGTGCACGAGCTTTTTGTGAGGCTCATAGACCAGAACCTCACCCCACATCAGTTTGCGGTCGTCTTTGTCATAGTGAAAGCTCAAATACTGAAACGCGGCATTCTCTGCCAAATCGCGATCTGTTTCGTGAAACCAACGCGCGAGGAATTCCTTTTCCGTCAAATGCCGCCAGACCTTTTCTGGGGTGGCTTTCAAATAGATTGTCTTGATCATTACGGGGTCACTCATCATCCGCCTCCACAGCTTGTTTTAGATTTGCCAATTTCTCATCCCAGAACTGGTCAAAGAAGCTCAGCCAGTCAGATACGGTTTTCAGGCCATCTGGTTGCAATCTGTGCAGCCGTTCGCGCCCCTGCTTGCGGACGTGGACGAGACCGCCTTCCTGCAAGATTTTAATATGTTTGGTCACCGCAGGTCGCGTCATCTCAAACGCCGCCGTGATGTCGTTAAGTGAGCGTTCGCCCGATGAGAGCAATGTCATAATGCTTCTGCGCGTCGGATCCGCAATCGCTCTGAAGACCAATTGTTCTGCCATAATATGAAACCTTTCAGTTCCCCTTTATAGGAAACCATTTAGTTTCATGTCAAGCACAAAAACGAGGCTGGCTTAAACGGCAAAGCGCGCTAAACAGACGCCATGAAAATTGCCACCTGGAACGTCAATTCCGTTAAAGCCCGCCTGCCCACGGTGATCGAAGTGCTAAAGGCCATCGATTGCGATGTCGTCTGCCTGCAAGAGATCAAGTGCGAGACCGATGCATTTCCGTACATGGAGATTGAAGAGCTCGGTTATAATGTCGAAGCGCATGGGCAAAAGAGCTATAATGGCGTCGCCATGCTGTCGCGTTTCCCGCTCGAAGATGTCGTCCGCGGCCTCCCCGGAAACAAAGAAGATGAGCAAGCGCGCTATATCGAAGCGCTGGTTCTATCGGACAATCCGGTACGTGTCGGCGGCCTGTATCTTCCAAACGGAAATCCCGCGCCGGGGCCAAAATACGATTATAAGCTCGATTGGATGGGCCATCTCAAAACACACGCAGCAAACTTGATGCAAGCCGAAGAGCCGATCGTTTTGTGCGGGGATTACAATATCATCCCCCGCGCCGAAGATTGCTGGGAAGAAACGGTCTGGGCAGATGATGCGCTAGCCCTGCCGCAAAGCCGGGCCGCATTTCGACGGCTGAAACATCTTGGCCTCACCGAAGCGTTCGAAGCGACGGACAATCGCGGCCATGAATACACGTTCTGGGACTATCAAGGCGGGGCTTGGCAAAAAGACCATGGCATTCGGATAGATCACCACTTGCTCAGCCCGCAAGCGGCAGATCGGCTCGAGAGCGTTGAAATTTATCGCAAGGCGAGAGGGCTCGAAAAGCCATCTGACCATGTGCCGGTAATTGCAACGCTCAGGGATTAAATCTAGGTTCAGTTGCTCATCCTGAGCGAAGTCGAAGGATGAGGTGTCTTAGAGACGAAACGCTATTAGTCCTTCACGCACCGTTTGGTGTAGACCGCGACTTCGTCATTGATCGAGACGACCATCGCTTGCAGCGCGACTTCTTTCTGCATCAAGTCAGATTTGAGCGCGTCATAGGCCACTTTGGTTGTGTCCGCTTCTGCCGCTTCATCCGCGCCAAAATTCCGCATCGCTTCGGCATTTTCCCAGGCGTCGCCAGCCGCTTCGACTTCATCAACTAAAGCCACGCGGGCATCCGCGATCTTTTGCACTTGCGCCTGACGTTTTTGCAAGTCCGCTGCCTGTTGTGCACAGGTCAAAGCGCTTGCACTTGGCGCCGCTAGAATCACAATCGCCGCAAGGGCACTCAGGGAGGAAATCATTGGTTTCATACACATTTCTCTAATCAGAGGCAGCTGAAGGCTTTCTGAACGTAAACGCCCTGATCTGGTCTAAAGTGTGACCAACATATGTGTCTCTATTTGTCACCTAAATCACGCCTCGCCCGCGCCACGCGTTCCGGGTCTGCGAAACTATCGATCAAATTAAAGATCGCCGCGAAATCATCGAGCAATTCTCGAACCCGATCGGGATTGTCTAACGGCGTGAACATCGACCCCGGCTCGAACAGGTCGCCCCCCTCTAGCGCGACGATCAGTTCATTCGTCTGAAACGCGCAGCGCAGCTTTCCGCCTCGGAACACTTTTTCCAGTTCAATCAAGCGCTGCATCAAATCCGGCGTCAACAAATAGCGTGCCTCGACTTGATCGCTCGAATAAACCTCAAACGCATCCTCAAATGCTTTCGACTCAAGCCGTACACGCTCCATACCGCGTCCACCACCAAACCGATTGAACAAGCCAGCATCGCGCATCACCGTCGTGCGTCCATGAAAGTTCTTGTGGAACCGAAACCGTAAACACTGACCATCGAACACCGTGACCCAGCGTGTCCGGGTCCGCCCCCGCGAGTCGGTCGTCCGTCGCCGTTCCTGCAAACGCGCTTCGAAAAACTCGAAATTGACGCCATTGCGCGATCCAGTGAGCCGGTCTTCGAAATCTGAACGATCCCAGCTCGGCACCAGACCCGCAGCATGCGCGTCCATGATTGCGTCTTGATGGCCCGGTTCGGGATCGAACAACAAAGCAAACCGCGCGGCGACAGGCTCGATGATCATCTGTTTCGCGCGCTTGCCAATCTGATTGAGCGGCCCGCGTCCGGCACCATGCACAGCAAAACCGATCACACCGGCAACAATCGCCAATTGCGGCACACGAAACACAAAGAAGCCGAGCAAAGCGCCGACAAGCGCGATGGCGCCGCCAATCCAGGACCAGCGAATGGAAGACTTCGCCGCCACCTGCCGTTCGGCCTCTTGCGCTTGTAGAGCCGGCCTCAGCTCCTCCTGATAAACGCGCGGAAAATCGGCGAAGTCTTTTGGCAACCCCTGCATCGATTGCAGGATCAGCGGATCAATCTCCGCGTTCTGGTCCCAAGGTCCTTTAGATGTCGGCGTAGACATGGCGTTCTCCGGCAAACCCTTCGTGGGTTACCGCGCCAAGATGGGCCGGACCCACCAATTTCGCAAATTTTGAAAGCGTGCCGTTGCCATAAGCGGTCACACGCGGTTTCCAAGCGCGCTTGCGATCTTCAAGCTCGGCGGGGCTCAATTTGACGTCAATCGTTCCTGTTTCAGCATCGATTGAGATGATGTCCCCGTCCTGGATAAGCCCGATCGGCCCGCCTTCTTGCGCCTCGGGTCCGACATGACCGATACAGAAACCACGAGTTGCGCCAGAGAAACGTCCATCTGTGATCAGCGCAACTTTATCGCCCATCCCTTGGCCGTAAATCGCCGCCGTCGTGGAGAGCATCTCACGCATACCAGGCCCGCCTTTGGGGCCCTCATAGCGGATAACGAGAACCTCGCCTTCTTTATACTCGCGATCGGTCACGGCTTTGAAACAGGCTTCTTCGCCATCAAAGACACGGGCCGGGCCGGTGAACTGAAGCTTCTCCAGACCCGCCACTTTCACGATCGCGCCATCTGGTGCGAGCGAGCCCCACAGGCCGACAACGCCGCCATTCGGCGTGATGGGTTTGCCCGCGGGGTAGATGACCTTTTGCGTCTCATCAAAGCTCATATCTTCAAGATAATCGCCCCAGCTTTTGCCGGTGACGGTCAGACAGTCCGGATTGACGATCCTCTCGTCCATCAATGTCTTCATCAGCATTGGGACGCCGCCGGCCTCGCCGAAATCCTTGGCGACATAGTTCCCACCGGGCTTCAAGTCGGCGATATAAGGCGTGCGCTCAAACACTTCGGCAACATGGCGGAGGGTGAACTCAACGCCGCACTCATGCGCCATAGCAGGCAGGTGCAAAGCCGCATTGGTAGAGCCGCCCGTCGCAGCCACAACGATTGCCGCATTTTCAAACGCTTCACGGGTACAAATCTCGCGCGGGCGCAAATTGTTCGCGACCAGGTCCATGACAACGCGGCCCGACTCTCGCGCATAGCCATCGCGGTCCGTCCAAGGGGCTGGCATGGCCGAAGAGAGAGGCAAAGCAAGGCCAATCGCTTCGCTCACACAGGCCATCGTGTTCGCCGTAAACTGGCCGCCACACGCGCCATCGCCGGGGCATGCTACTTTTTCTAGTGCGCGGAGCTTATCGCCATCCATGTCGTTCGAGCCCGCCGCATGCGCGCCGACTGCTTCAAACACATCCAGCACAGTAACATCTCGGCCTTCAAAACTGCCCGGCATGATCGAGCCGCCATATAGGAAGACGGACGGCACATTCAGGCGCAACATCGCCATCATCATGCCCGGCAAAGACTTGTCACACCCAGCCACGCCGACCAAGGCATCATATGAATGTCCGCGCATGGTGAGTTCGACCGTGTCCGCGATCCAATCCCGGCTGACCAAAGATGAGCGCATGCCCTCATGCCCCATGGCAATCCCGTCGGTCACAGTGATCGTACAAAACTCACGCGGCGTGCCATCGGCAGCTTTCACCCCTTCGGACACCGCATGCGCCTGACGCATCAGCGCGGTGTTACAGGGCGCGGCTTCGTTCCAACAGCTTGCGACACCGACGAAAGGCTTTTGAATGTCCTTGGTCGAAAGCCCCATCGCATAATAATAGCTGCGGTGCGGGGCGCGCGCGGGGCCTTCCGTCACATGACGAGAGGGTAGCTTAGATTTGTCCCAGGTCTTGCTCATGTCAGTCATTCCTTTACTGCGCCGACGCTTAGCCGGTCAGCGCAGGTGTGTCACCCTAGAGAAAGGGGCTATTCTTGCTCGAAAATCGCGGTTTCCATGCCATCTGGGTCAATCATGCCGCGATACATGCCTTTTGAGTTGAAAACATACTCATAGCTGCCATCACCGTCGATCACGACAACGCCGCCATCGCCGCCCAAGTCTCCGACTTGATCGAGCGCGCTTTGAGCGGCGTCGCCAACGCTTTCGCCTGCGAGCTCAACGCGGGCGCAAATCGTTTTTGCGACCGCGACACGGATGAAATACTCGCCATGCCCCGTTGCGGAGACAGCGCAGACCCCGTTCTGCGCGTAAGTCGCCGCGCCAATCAAAGGCGAGTCGCCAATCCGGCCAGCAGCTTTTGCGGTCATGCCGCCCGTCGTTGTGGCGGCAGCGAGGTTGCCCTGCGCATCAATCGCCACAGCGCCAACCGTTCCATGCCGGTCCGCATCTGTGCGCTGCATCTCGCGCAAGACCCGTTCAAGCGACTGGCGGCGGCGGTCTGTATCGAAATAACTATTGTCGACCATCTCAATGCCAACAGATTCCGCAAACGCATCCGCGCCCGCGCCTGCGAACATGACATGTTCCGATTGATCCATAACAGCCCGCGCGGCGAGGATCGGGTTCTTGACCCGCTTTACGCCCGCGACCGCGCCCGCATCGCGCTCCGCGCCGCTCATAATCGAGGCATCGAGCTCATGCTCAGCGGCTGCGGTAAAAACCGCGCCCTGCCCTGCATTGAAAAGCGGATCATCTTCCATCGGGATGACGGCAGCCTGCACGGCGTCCACGGCCGATCCGCCATTGCGGAGCACCTCCGCCCCGGCTTCTAGCGCCGTTTCCAAGGCAGCGGTGTAGGCCGCTTCGCGCTCGGCGGTCATATTCTCACGCAGGATCACGCCCGCGCCGCCGTGAATCACCAAGCGCCATTCTGGGCGATCTGAGTCCGTCATCGCTTCAACCTCCTCAGCCACAGATGAAACAGGCGTTTGGCAGGCCGCCGCAAACAGGGCGGCCGCGGCGATAACAGATCTTAGCATGAAAGGCTCCTTACAAGGCGGCGAGTTGCTCTCTTGCAATGCTAAGCTTGTCGCGGGTGCCTTGCAACTCAGCGAGACGGGTCTTTTGTTCGGCAACCACTTCTGCTGGCGCTTTGGCCACAAAGGCCTCATTGCCGAGCCGTTTTTCAAGGCCGGTAATCTCTCCGCCGAGTTTGCCGAGCTGTTTGTCGAGGCGGGCGATCTCTTCGCTGGCGTCGATCAAGTCTGCGATCTCGAGGACGACGGTCGCTTCGTCGACAACCGTCTTAACCGAGCCTGCTGGGGCCGCCTCCGCGATTTCAAACTTCTCGAGGCGCGCCATGCGCATGATGACATCGCGATGCGCGTCAACACAGCGCGCGGTTTCCTCGCTCGCTCCGACCAAGCTGACCGGAACTTTCGCCCCTGCAGGCACGTTGACGTCAGATCGAACGGAGCGGATTTGCGAAATGATCTTGAGCACCCAGCCGAGTTCATCCGCGGCGGCTTGGTCTTCGAAGCCACCCTTTAGGCCGGGCCAAGATTGCTGCATCAAGAAGTCTGAGCGATCCGCTGTCTGTTCCCAAATCACTTCGGTGATGAAGGGCATGAAGGGGTGCAGCGCGATGAAAGTCTGTTCCAGGACCCAGCCGAGAACACCCTGAGTCTCAGATTTGGCCTCAGCGTTTTCGCCATTCAAAATCGGCTTGGAAAGTTCGAGATACCAGTCGCAGAGAACGTCCCAGGTGAAGTGGTACACAGCGCTCGCCGCGTCGTTGAAGCGGTAGTCTTCAATCGCCTCCGAAACCGATGCTGTACATTTGTACAATTCGCCAACGATCCACTTATTGACTGACAAATCAAGGCCTTGCGGATCGATACTCGAACCGAACTTGGCTTCGTTCATTTGGGCGAACCGGGTGGCGTTCCAGAGTTTCGTGCCGAAATTTCGGTACCCGGCGATCCGGTCGACGGAGAGATTGATGTCCCGTCCTTTGGTCGCCATGGCTGCCAAGGTGAAGCGCAAGGCGTCAGCGCCATAGGCTTCAAAGCCTTTGGGATAGCGCTTGCGGACCTCTTTCTCGATCTTTGGTGCTTTCTCGGGTTGCCGCAGATTTGACGTCCGTTTCGCGACCAGCGTATCGACGCCGACGCCATCAATCAGGTCGATCGGATCGATGACATTGCCTTCGGCCTTAGACATTTTCTTGCCGTTCTCATCGCGAACGATGGCGTGGATATAGACATCCTTGAACGGCACTTCGCCATCCATGAATTTGATCCCGAGCATCATCATCCGCGCGACCCAGAAGAAGATAATATCAAACGCTGTAACGAGCGTGGCGCCGGGGTAGAACGTCTTGAGGCCGTCGGTCTCTTCGGGCCAACCTTGGGTGGAAAACGGCCAGAGGCCAGAGCTGAACCAGGTGTCTAGGACGTCAGGGTCTTGGACCAACGGCACTTCGAAATGGCCTGCCGGGAATTCGTGCAATTCTTCGACTGCGTCATCGAATGTTGACACAATTCGCGCGCTAGTCCCATTGAAGCTATCGCGCACATGCTCGATCCACTCGCCGTAATACTCAACGACCAAACTTAACAGATCTGCCTCTGATTCAGCGGCAAAGGGGACCCATTTGATTTCGCTCTTCAGGGATTTCGTATTATCCAGTATGAGCTTTACAAATCCTGGATCTTCAACTCGTTCATCGAAGTGCCGTTTGTCTGGCCCATACCAAACCGGGATCCGATGCCCCCACCAGAGCTGGCGAGAGATGCACCAGGGCTCGATATTCTCCATCCAATTATAGTAGGTTCGGTCCCAATTCTCCGGGACGAATTTGGTCGCGCCCGAGCGGACCGCTTCGATCGCGGGCTTGGCGAGCGTCTCCGCATCTACGAACCATTGGTCTGTCAGCATTGGCTCAATGACAACGCCGGAACGGTCGCCGAAGGGCTGCATGATCTTCTTATTCTCGACCAGTGGCACGAGCGGCGCTTCAGTCTCTTCGTCTTTGTGCTTCGGGTCCGCGATCATCACCGCATTGCCCTCAGCCGTGATGTCCGCCACCACCGCCTTTCGCGCTTCGAACCGATCGAGCCCGCGATACTGATCCGGAACCAGATTCATCGCCGCAATCTTGGCTTCGTCGAACTCTTCCTTGCCCTCAGCAATCCGCTGCGCGACCTCAGCGACGGCGGCATAGTCGTCACCGTCAGCCCGCATAAAGCCCTTCTCATCCATCAGCGCATACATCGGAATTCCGCCGCGTTTGGCGACCTGATAGTCGTTAAAGTCGTGTGCGCCGGTAATCTTCACCGCACCTGAGCCGAAGTCGGGATCCGGATATTCATCGGTGATGATCGGGATCAGACGGCGATGCTCTTTTGGCCCAACCGGGATCTCGCAAAGCTTGCCAACAATCGGCGCGTAACGACTGTCTGACGGGTGGACCGCGACCGCGCCATCACCGAGCATGGTCTCGGGCCGGGTCGTCGCGATGGAGATGTAATCGCGCTCTTCTTCGAGCGTGACATTCCCATCTTCGTCCTTCTCGACATAGGTATAGGTCTCGCCGCCAGCCAGCGGGTATTTAAAGTGCCACATATGGCCGTCGACTTCTTTATTCTCGACTTCGAGATTGGAAATCGCGGTCTGGAAATGCGGATCCCAATTGACCAGGCGTTTGGCGCGATAGATCAAGCCTTCATTATAGAGATCGACAAAGACCTTGTTCACAGCCGTGTTCATCTCTTCATCGAGCGTGAACTTGGTGTTCTCCCAATCACAAGACGCACCGAGGCGTTTGAGCTGATTGAGAATGGTCCCGCCGGACTGCTCTTTCCACTCCCAGACGCGCTCAATGAATTTCTCGCGCCCCATAGAGCGGCGATCTTCATTGCCGCCAGAGGCCGCCAGCTGGCGCTCGACGACCATTTGCGTGGCAATGCCCGCATGGTCCATGCCGGGTTGCCAGCGGACATTCTTGCCGCGCATGCGCTCAAACCGGCACAATATGTCCTGGATCGTATTGTTCAGCGCGTGGCCCATATGCAGGCTGCCCGTGACGTTGGGCGGCGGGATCATGATCGCATACGGCTCAGCGGCACTGTCCATGCTCGGCCGGAAACAGCCCGCCTCTTCCCAGCGCTGATAGATGCGCTGCTCATGGGCTTTGGGGTCAAAACGTTGGTCGATCATCGCATACGGTCCGGTCGGTCTTGGAAGAATCAAAAAAGGCGCGCCGTGACTGGCGCGCCCGTCTCTTTAGCAGAGGATTTTCGTGGGTCTAGCCAGCCATGCGTGCAATACGCTTCACTTCGGCTTCCACTTTCTCTTCAACGATGCCTGGCAGGTTCTCGTCGAGCCACTCTTTCAGCATTGGACGCATCATCTCGCGCACCAGGCCTTCAATCGTGGTGGCCCCGCCTGCTTCTTCGCCAAACTCGACGTTTGAGAGTAGTTTGCTCAGCGCGCCAGCGGCCGCCGTAACAGTGGCAGTGTCAGTCAGGGGTGCAGCTTGGGCAGCCATGGGTTTTTCCTCTTCAAATACAGGCTCAGGCGCCGGTTCCGGCTCTGGCTCAGCGATCGGCTCGAACGTGTCTTCAACTTCCGTTGCTTCCAGAGCGATCGTGGTTTCTTCTTCAGCTTCAGCGAAATCCTCGACGCCTTCAAAGGCCTCTTCTTCAAACGCTTCGAAACTGTCTTCCTCGACTTCAAAGTCGAACACTTCCTCTTCGACAGCGGCTTCAGCGGCGTCGGCTTCAAGCTCGCTACTGGCTTCGTCCATCGATTGGCTGATTGCGGCGAGCACGTCTTCCTCAGTTTCGATCGGCGCTGCGTCGGCGCTTAAAAGATCATCATCTTCGAACACGACTTCATCGGTGCTTGGTGCATCGAGCGTCACCGGTTCGGGGTCTGGGGCCGCCTGCTGAGCCGAGGCGTCATCGTCTGCAATTATCTTTCGAATGGAGGAGAGAATCTCTTCCATCGTTGGTTCGTTCTGAGCTTGCTCCGCCATTGCCGGTCCCATCAAATTAGCTTCACCCCTAACCGCTATCCGAGCTCGGTTAATAAGCGATTACGAAAGTTAATATGGTCCGATTCGTCCGGGCACGTGCAATATCAAAGGCTGAGATCACCCATCGCCCGCAGCAATTGATACGTCGCGACATAGGAATCACGCTCGGCGTTAATTAGTCCTAACCGAGCGTCAAGCAGCTGTTGTTCCTGGTCCAGAACATCCAAGGTTGTCCGCGTCCCGACACTCAATTCTTCCTGAGCCCCTTCATAGGCGATTTCGGCCGCCTCGACTTGGCGTTCAGACGCGATAATCGCCTGCTCCGCCGCGATATTGCTATACCAAGCTTGGGCAATGCTGGCGGCGATTTGACGTTCTGCATTCAAGGTCTGCAAGCGCGCTTGCTCGCGCTCGAGCCGGGCCGCGCGAATACGGCTGCGCAGAACACCGCCTTGGAACAGGGGTACACTGGCCTGGGCAAAGACGCTTAGGGATGTGTCGCGGTAATTATCTGGCGGCAGCGTGATGAATTCGCCAGTTGGCGACACGCCAAGCGCCTCTTGATCGAAGGTTTCTTGGGCGCTGGCCGCGCCAACAATTGAGACACTGGGGCGGGTCTCACCGCGCGCGGCGCGGACGGCCTGTTCCGCCGCGCGTTCAGCTTGGCGGAGGGCTTTGAGATCTGGGTTTTCGGCAAGGGCAGATGAAAGCGCCGCCTCATACCCCTCTGGCACAGCAGGCGCATCGGGGACCGGCGCGAGATCACCCGCGACCCCGCCAACCAATAATTCGTAAATCGAAAGCGAGGCTTCTAATTGGGCCTGAGCGCCAGCATACGATGCCCGCGCGCCCTGCAGACGCGCCTCCGCCTGTTTGACGTCCGTCCGCGTCGCCACACCGACATCGAAACGGTCCGTCGCTGCACGTAACTGCTCTTCCAGCAAGGCAACGCTATTGCCACGAATGCGGAGCGCCTCACGATCCCGTAAAACGTCGACATAAGCCGTTACGACATTGAGGATGAGGTCTTGGCCCGCGCCATCAAGTTGCGCGTCAGCCGACAAAATGCCTGCACGGGCCTGGTCGACCCCCGCATCGATGCGGCCGCCTGTATAGACCGGCAAGGTTGCTTGCAGCCCTGCCCGCGCAATCGGACGATCACCAATGCCGAATGCAATTGGTTGATTGCTATCGAGAGACTCATATCCAGCAGATCCGGTAAGCTCGACGGTCGGTGCCCGCGCGCCTTTGGCTTGATTGAGCTGTTCGCGCGCGACCCCGAGCTGCGCCCGCTGAGCCGCAAGAGACGGATTGGTCTGGAATGCGAGGTCGAGTGCCTCTTGCAGGGTTTCGCCCTGGCTCGGACTGGCGAGCAGGAAAGTCGAAACAGAAATCAATAGCGCTTTGCGGAGCATGGGAGGCCTCATTTCTACGATGCGGTCACCCTTATGTAGAGGGAGATTAAAAAAAGTGAACAGTGTTCACCACTTTGTCGCGCATAAGCCGTCAAACCTGGCCTGTCAGCATGGCCAATAGGATGGAAAGGCGCTGTTGAAAAGCGCTGAGAGACTTTTTCCGCGCCCAGGCACGCCTCAGGCGTAGATGGGCTGTAGCCGGACGAACAGCGCTCGGAACTTTCTGTTTCTTGATTGTTGCCCCATCAAATTCACCTCGGCGCAATGCGGACCAGACCCTCGCGATCTCGGCTATCTCTGACCTTAGACCCGTTTCCGGGGATAATACTTTACTGGCGAGACCAACCAATTGGCCGTCAGGATCGAAGCCACGGTCATTTTGGGCAAATGCCGTCTCAAACGGATCAATGAACGCGGTTAGGTCCGCCAAGGCCAATCTGTTCTGTTCGACTTCATATGCAATGGCCATGACGACATCATGCTGACGCACGTCGCCTCGGCTGAGTTCATCCAGAGCATCTCGCCACCACTGAAACCGAATCTGGCCGAGCGTCGGATCGCTCACCGCGACCCGCACACGGGCTAATTCGTAGTAGAATGCGTAGAGTGTTATCAGCGTCTGACGCTGCGCCATCGGTGCATATCGGCTAGATAGCCAGCGCGGTTCATCCACTGAACGGATGCGCTGATCCAAACGGATCTGAATTTCTTGCAAAGAATCACTGGCAGGACTGGTCATGACACCCATATCTGTGGCAAGCGCTGAGCAAGAATAGCGATAAAATTTTCTAAGGAGACCAAACACATGGCTTTTGACCTTCCAGAGCTACCCTATGGCCGCGACGGCCTCGCCCCGCATATCTCAGAAGAAACGCTGAACTTCCACCATGGGAAACACCACAATGCATATGTGGTGAACCTGAACAAACTGATCGACGGTACCGATCTCGCCGACGCCTCATTGGAAGCCATCGTCAAAGCGGCCGCTGGGGACGCCTCAAAAGCAGGTCTTTTCAACAATGCCGCGCAAGTTTGGAACCACACATTTTACTGGCACTCAATGAAGCCAGGCGGTGGCGGCGCGCCACATGGTAAAATCGCCGAACTGATCGATCGCGACTTTGGATCGTACGATGAGTTTGCAACCCAGTTCAAAGCAGCTGGCGGCACACAATTTGGCTCTGGCTGGGCATGGTTGGTGATGAAAGACGGCAAACTGGCGATTACGAAAACGCCAAACGCTGAGACCCCTCTGACCGAAGACGGCGTCACCCCGCTCCTGACCATGGATGTCTGGGAGCACGCTTACTATCTCGATTACCAAAACTCGCGCCCGAACTATATGGGCAGCTTCCTGGACAATCTGGTCAATTGGGACTTCGCCAACCAGAACTTGGCCGACGCTTCGTAAGCGGCGTAAAACTCCAATTCTATCTTTGACTGAAAAGCCCACCTTTGCCGGTGGGCTTTTTTGCACTATGTGCAGCGCAACGTTGTTGCCGGCGCAGTGATTCGAAGTCGGCCCCACTGTTCAATTCGGAACAGTTTGACATGACCGACCCATTAATCTCTGACGCTGGACTCTATTTTGACAGACGAAAACAAACTTACATTCGCCGAGCTGAACCTCGACCCCCGCATTCAAAGCGCAATTGACGCGGCCGGATACGAAAATCCGACGCCGATCCAGGAACAAGCCATCCCTGTGATCAAAAAGGGCGGCGACGTTACCGGCATCGCTCAAACAGGGACCGGAAAGACAGCGGCGTTTACCTTGCCGATGATGCACCGTCTGGCCAAAGGCCGGGCGCGCGCCCGGATGCCGCGCAGCCTGATCCTATGCCCGACGCGTGAACTCGCAGCCCAGGTGGCAGAGAATTTTGAGACTTATGGAAAAGACCTCAAGCTCAATATGGCCCTGCTGATTGGTGGTGTGAGCTTTAAAGAGCAAGAACAAAAGCTCATGCGGGGCGTCGATGTGTTGATCGCCACGCCAGGCCGTTTGATTGACCAGTTCGAGCGTGGCAAGATTCTCCTGACTGGCGTTGAAGTCTTCACGATCGACGAAGCCGACCGCATGCTGGACATGGGCTTCATTCCAGACATTGAGAAGATTTGTAAATTGCTGCCGCCTCGCCGTCAGACCCTCCTCTTCTCAGCGACTATGCCGAAGGAAATCGCGCGGCTGGCGAAGACCTTCCAAAAAGACCCGGTACGGATCGAAGTGGCCCGCCAATCCAAGACGGCAGAAACGATCACCCAGCATGTGGTCAAGATTTCCCGGGGCGACGACAAATCCAAGCGCACTGCCCTGCGCCGGATCATCGAAAGTCGAAACGTCAAAAACGGCATTGTTTTCTGCAACCGCAAACGCGAAGTCGATATTGTCGCAAAGTCGCTATCCAAGCACGGATTCAGCGCTGCGCCGATCCATGGCGACTTACCGCAAAGTGCCCGAATGGAGACTTTGAAAAAGTTTAGAGACGGCGAGCTTCAACTTTTGGTCGCCTCTGATGTCGCGGCGCGCGGGTTGGATATCCCGGATGTCGGACACGTCTTCAATTATGCGCCGCCGCCCAAAGACGAAGACTATGTCCATCGCATTGGTCGGACCGGGCGCGCGGGACGTGAGGGCGAAAGCTTTACGCTCGTCGGTCCAGACGATGCGAAAGGCTGGCGCGGCGTTATGATGCTGATCAAGACCGATGTTGAGGAATACATGCCGGACGGTCTTGCCGAAGAGCTGGAAGCGTTGCCGGAAGAGGCTGGTGGACGGCGCGGACGCGGTCGCAGAGACCGCAGCGAAGGACGTGGGCGCGGCCGCGGCCGCCGTGAGCGATCCGAGCGTCGGGATGAGTCAGAAAAACCGGCAGAAAAAGAGACCGCAACGACGGAGTCGGAACGCCCGAAGAAGGACCGAAAAGAGCGGCCAAAGCGCGACTATAAGCGAAAAGATGACGACCTTATTCTGGAACCAGCCCCTGAGACGGTCACCGGATTTGGCGAAGACGTCCCTGCATTTTTGAAAATTTAGCGACGGCCTTGTGCAAATATAAAACTCACTTAACCTGAGGCTACACTTCAGGGAGTATAGTGATGCACAAAATTGGGGTTTTGTTTCTCACCTTTTTGCTTTCTAACGCCGCGGCATATGCTGAATATCCGCAACCTCCACTTGAGGCGTATGGCGCTCTCCCGCAGATTGGCAGCGCCGAGCTCTCCCCAGATGGAACAAAAGTTGCGGCGATTGCAAACATCGGAGATGGCACACGGGCCATCGTCATCGAACTTTCCGGCGGCGTATCGCAGCAAATCGGCATAGAAAGATCGAAAGCCCGCGGCATCGACTTCTATGACAATGAGCACATCATTCTACGCGCTTCGACCACCACGCACACGTATGGATTTCGCGGCGAATATGAGTATTCTGGTGCCTTCTCGATCAATATCGACTCTCTAGAAACCAACCAGCTTCTCTACCGGGCGCGTGACCTCTATCCGGCTCAAGGCGGCCTCGGCCGTATCGTCGGTCGCAGCGACAAACCAGGCAAAGTCCTCATGCCGGCCTATATCGGCAAACGCGGGGCAGATCCTCGCTTAGATCTGCTCACGGCCGAATTAGATTCGCGACGGGCCTCCCGTTATATGCGCGGGACCAATGACACAATAGATTGGTTCGTCGGTGATGGCGGACGGGTCCTAGCGCGTGAGCGCTATGATAACAAAACGAACGCATATCTTGTGCAATGGCGGACAGGTGAGAAGTGGACCACAATTTTTGAGGAAAAGGTCGACGTTCCTGACATGTCGATCCGCGGCGTCATGCCGGATGAATCGGGCCTGGTCTTCGCGCAATATTTTGGAACCGGATCCGCCCTCATGAAACTTGGGTCTGATGGTGAGATTACCGGCCCGATCATTGCCGATCGAAATCGTCAAATCGAGACCATCTATACAGACAATAATCGCGCGGTTCTTGGCGTTCGATTTGCCGGCATAATTCCAGACTACGAATTCTTAGATCCGCAATTGCAGGACAGTTTCGAAAGCGTTTCTGAAAAACTCCCCGAAGCGACCATTTATATCGATTCCTGGTCTGATGATCGAAACAAGATTCTTTACAACGTCTTTGACCCCGGTCTCGGTGATGTCTGGATCGTCCATTCAAGAGATGCAGACGACCTCTCGGTTGTCGCGAGTTCTCGGCCTGACATCCCTGCAAACGCGATGGGGGTTATGATGAATATTGAGTATAAAGCGCGTGACGGCTTAACCATCCAAGCGGTTCTAACTGTTCCGCCTGACTATGATCCGGAGACCACAGGACCTCTCCCAACCTTAGCCATGCCACATGGTGGTCCAGCCTCCTATGATCGCTACGATTTCGATTGGATGGCACAATACTTCGCCAATCGAGGGTATGCTGTGATCCAACCAAATTTTCGCGGCTCGACGGGCTTTGGCCGGAAATTCCTAGATGCCGGGCGCGGCGAGTGGGGCGCCAAAATGCAGGACGACATTACTGATGGCGTCAATGCACTAGCCGCCGCAGGCATGATCGATCCTGACCAAGTCTGCATCGCCGGCGCGAGTTATGGTGGATATGCGGCCTTAGCGGGCGCTGTGTTCACGCCTGATCTCTATAAATGTGTGATCGCCATTGCGCCGGTGTCAGATCTCAACCTGATGCTCAGCAGCGAAAAACGCCAGCATGGTCGCAATCATTGGGTGATCAGTTATTGGGAAGATGTCATGGCGGAAGGTGACGCCCGACGTAACAAACTGCGCTCGATTTCACCGGCAAATTTTGCCGAGAACGTCGCCGCGCCAGTCTTACTGCTCCATGGCAATGACGACACGGTTGTCCCTTATGAACAAAGCACGAGGATGCGAAACAGGCTGCGGAGCGCCGATAAAGACGTCGAGCTGATTAAACTCAAAGGCGAAGATCACTGGCTCTCGGGCGCCGAAACGCGGCTGCAGACATTGGTCGAAATGGATCGGTTTATCACTGAGCATTTGCCGATTGCAGATTAGTGCTCGACACCGGGGTGCCGCGCCAAATATCAACGTGTTGCACGTAGATCGATGTCGGCGTTCTGGCGACGCGCCTCTCTCTTATAAGGCTTGATTCGGCGCAATTCGCTGTATGTATCCAAATCCTGACATAGCTGTTGCACAAATAAAACACGGATCTATTCTGGCCTACGGATCAGGGAGATTTCGCGTTTCATCGACGTGCTCTGATCATAAGGGACGACGGTGTCGTCATCGCCATGCAGCAGCAGAATGGGGGCTTGTACGTTCTCAGCGAAATGGATGGGCGAGATCGATTTGAGTTTTGCGGTGCGTGCATCGCCATCCGTCATCAATCGTTCCCAATAATCGACAATCCAGTCCCCTCGACGGCTTTCGCGTTTCACATCGACCAGCATGGCGTTGAGATCGGAGACGGGAGCGATGGCAATCACGCATTTGTAAAGCTCGGGCGTAAATACGGCGCCAGCGAGCGCCGAATAGCCGCCATAGCTGGCACCGACAATACAAACTTGGTCCAGATCAATCAGTCCAAAGTCCGCCATAGCTTTTACACCGTCAGTGACATCGTCCTGCATCTTTTGACCCCACTCACCATTACCGGCGTATTCGAACTCACGACCAAAACCGACAGAGCCGCGAAAGTTTGGCTGCAGGACGACATATCCGCGGCTGGCAAAAAATTGCGCCATCCAATCGAAGTCCATCCGGTCATAGGCACGGGGACCGCCATGTGGGAGTGCCACCATGGGCAGCTCTGGTTGGCTGCCGACATCTGTCCCCGGTGGGAGAGTTAGAACCGCCGAGATCGTTAGCCCATCACGCGCTTTATACTCGACGCTCAAAACGTCTCCAATCTGAGCGGGCGTCAGCCCTTGCCGATTGTTGGCAATGCTGCGCAAAGCGCCTGTACTGGACTCTCTGACCAGCCAGACATCGCCAATGGACGGCTCGAACACATGATACAGGATGTGTTCGCGATCATCCGACCAAGAATCTAGATAGATTGTGGCATTCGGCAGCTGCGCTTTAATGCCGTCATATGAGGCCTGGAGGGCGGGATCCAGAAACTCATAGTCTGGCGTCATGCCTGAATATTGCACGCCCACCACTTCACGATTGCCGTCCATGACGAAATTATCGATTTCCTTGCCCGGCTGAGACAGGAGAGGATCGGAGATCGACCCATCCAGTCTGAGCGTTGCCAATTCCTCAAAACCTGAGCCATCGCTAGAATCGCGTATAATCACCAAGCCCGACATGTCTGGCATTACGCCGACAATCCCGAGCGCCGGGCGGTCGGCATCGCGATCTTCAAAGATGGGGACCCAATCATGACCATCTTTGACTCGCACACTGTAATAGTTCCGCGCTTGATCATGATCTTCCCTCGCGAAGGGTTCTCCTTGGGCGTTGACGAACCAGTCTATTGTGGTTTGCAAACCTGGCGTTTGCACTTTTCCGCGCCCGGTCTTTAGATTGACCCGATAAATATCGAATGTCGGTGCCGAGTACCGATCGCCTGTAAAGGCCGGCATCAAGACCTCGTTGTCACGGCGCCCTTGTCCAATAATCCTGCCGAGCCCGCTTTGCGCCGGAAACAGGCCTTTGGTGTTGGTGAGGAGTCGCTTTGGATCGCCTCCATCCAATGGAACCACAAAGGAGGCAGAATATTCGTAGGCCCCTTCAAAACCACTTGTTTCTGTGGTCACCGACGCGTTCATGATCGCCCTGTCATTTCCGTAAAAGTCGACATATCTCGGCTTGATGTCTGGAATACGGATTTGTTGAACAACCGCGCCAGATGTATCGAACACCATAAATACCTGAAGGTCATCAAAGTTCGCGATCGTCGCGACTTTTGTTCCATCAGGGGATATTTGGGCATTGGATATGAGAGGCAGCGCGCC
>JBCBBY010000043.1:0-31441 GCA_038531195.1 Pseudomonadota bacterium | reverse complement strand
ACATCTGCCAGCACCATCGTGATCGCTGCGGTCAGCGTCGTCTTACCATGGTCCACGTGTCCAATCGTACCGATGTTCACGTGCGGCTTATTACGCTCAAACTTTTCCTTGGCCATGGGATACTCCTAATACCAAATCTTCTAGTGTTGTTTCGGCTTAGCCAGCCAATTCTTGGGTGATTTTCTGTGCTTCGGCTTTTGGCACCTCAGCATAGTGATCGAACTGCATGGTGAATTGACCACGCCCTTGCGACATGCCGCGCAGATCGCCGACATAGCCGAACATGTTCACAAGCGGCACAAAGGCATTGATAGCTGTGACATTACCGCGTGGTTCAGACCCTTGGATCTGGCCGCGGCGAGAGTTCAGGTCACCAATGACGTCGCCCATATAGTCTTCCGGTGTGACCACTTCGACTTTCATCATCGGCTCCATCAAGCGTGGATCGCCTTCAGATTTGAGCTCACGGAAGGCCGCGCGTGCCGCGATTTCAAACGCCAAGACGCTTGAGTCGACATCGTGATAAGCACCGTCGGTCAAAGTCGCTTTGAAATCGGTCACTGGGTAGCCAGCGAGAAGTCCGTTTTCTTTCGCCATGCCGAGGCCTTTTTCGACGCCCGGAATGAATTCTTTTGGAACGTTACCGCCGACAATCTTGCTTTCGAACTGGAAGCCAGAACCTGCCTCAAGCGGCTCGAACGTAATCTTCACGCGCGCAAACTGACCAGATCCACCAGACTGTTTCTTGTGCGTGTAATCGATTTCGGCTTCGCGGCCGATCGCTTCCCGATAAGCCACTTTTGGCTGACCGATATTCGCTTCGACTTTAAATTCACGCTTCAGACGATCGACGAGAATGTCGAGGTGAAGCTCGCCCATACCCTTCATGATGGTCTGGCCAGATTCCATGTCTGTCTCGACTTGGAAGCTCGGGTCTTCCGCCGCCAGGCGTTGCAGACCAACAGACATTTTCTCTTGGTCGGCTTTCGACTTTGGCTCAACCGCAATCTCGATCACCGGATCCGGGAAGGTCATGGTTTCGAGAACGACAGGGTCATTCTTCGCGCAAAGCGTGTCACCCGTGGTCGTCGCTTTCAGACCAGCAAGCGCGATAATGTCGCCCGCATAGGCTTCTTCGATCTCTTCACGATTGTTCGAGTGCATCATCATCATCCGACCAATGCGCTCTTGCTTATCCTTAGTGGAGTTCAGCATCGAGCCGCCTTTGGTCATCACACCTGAATAGATGCGAACAAAGGTGAGCGAGCCCACGAAGGGGTCGTTCATGATCTTAAAGGCAAGACCGGCAAATGGCTGCGCGTCATCGGCAGACCGCGCAATGTCACGGGTCTCTGTTTCGTCGCCCGGCTTAAAGCCCATATAGGCCGGCACATCGAGCGGGCTCGGCAGATAGTCGAGCACAGCGTTGAGCATCGGCTGAACGCCTTTGTTCTTAAACGCAGACCCAGCGATCACCGGAACGAACGCCATTTCCAAGGTGCCCTTACGGATCAGTTCACGCAGCTTCTCTTCGGACGGCTCGTCGCCTTCGAGGTAAGCTTCCATGGCTTCTTCGTCGAGCTCAACGGCGAGTTCGACCATTTCAGAGCGCATCTCTTCAGCTTTTGCTTTCAGTTCGTCGCGAACGTCCCGCAATTCCCAAGTCGCGCCTAGGTCTTCGCCAGCCCAAACCCACTCTTTCATGGTGATCAGATCAACGTGGCCTTCCAGCTCGTTCTCAGCGCCGATTGGCAGCTGAACGGGCAGAGGCTGTGAGCCGGTACGGTCTTTGATCATCTCGACGCAATTGAAGAAGTCAGCGCCGATCTTGTCCATCTTGTTGACGAAAACGATGCGCGGCACGTGATAGCGGTCGGCCTGACGCCAAACAGTTTCTGTCTGAGGCTCAACACCAGCATTGGCGTCCAGCACACAAACGGCGCCGTCGAGTACAGCCAGTGAACGCTCAACTTCAATCGTAAAGTCCACGTGTCCAGGTGTGTCGATAATGTTCAGGCGGTGCTTTTCAGTTTGAGCCGTTTGGCCGTCTTCTGTGCGCTCCCAGAACGTGGTGGTCGCAGCCGAGGTGATCGTAATGCCACGCTCTTGCTCTTGTTCCATCCAGTCCATGGTCGCGGCGCCATCGTGCACTTCACCAATCTTGTGCGACTTACCTGTATAATACAGGATCCGCTCAGACGTGGTGGTCTTGCCGGCATCAATGTGCGCCATGATGCCAAAGTTACGATAGCGCTCCAGCGGGTATTCGCGGGCCATGGGCTTTACCTTCGTAGTTATGTTCCAGGAGGAAACGGAAGCTTAGAAAAATTACCAACGATAGTGCGAGAAGGCACGGTTGGCTTCCGCCATTTTGTGCGTATCTTCGCGCTTCTTGACCGCATTGCCGCGGCCTTGCGATGCATCCATGAGTTCGCCAGCGAGGCGCTCACGCATCGTGTTTTCGTTGCGGCTGCCAGCGGCAGCGGCGAGCCAGCGAATGGCCAGCGCCTGACGACGGTCTGGACGCACTTCAACCGGCACTTGGTAAGTTGCACCACCAACACGGCGAGAGCGAACCTCAACCGCTGGTGAAATCGCTTCCAGCGCTTCGTGGAAGACCTCGACCGGGTCTTTTTTAGCGCGGGATTCAACCAGGTCGAGAGCACCATAGACGATGCGCTCAGCAGTCGACTTTTTGCCGTCCTGCATGATCTGGTTCATGAATTTAGAAAGGACGACGTCCTTAAATTTTGGATCAGGCAGGACCTGACGTTTCTCAGCACGGTGACGACGAGACATGGTTTAGCCCTCCCTTATTTCGGCTTCTTAACGCCGTAATGCGAACGACGTTGCTTACGGTCTTTAACGCCCTGAGTATCCAGAACGCCGCGAAGAATGTGGTAACGGACACCTGGAAGGTCTTTCACACGACCACCGCGGATCAGCACAACAGAGTGCTCCTGCAGGTTGTGACCTTCACCCGGAATGTAACAAAGCGACTCAAACCCAGTCGTCAGGCGGACTTTCGCCACTTTCCGAAGCGCTGAGTTCGGCTTCTTAGGAGTGGTCGTGTACACGCGGGTGCAAACACCGCGACGTTGTGGGTTGCCCTTCAGGGCGGGGGTCTTGGACCGCTGCGGCTTAGGCTTGCGCGGCTTCCGGATCAGCTGTTGAATCGTCGGCATAGGGGCCTTGATACTCTCTAGTTTCGTGGCCCCTGTCGGACCAATTTCAGGTGAGACACAGGACAGGCCGTGAGTTCCCGATCCGTGTATCCGCTCAATTAGGTATGTTCGCCAAACGGGCAATCCCCAAAAGGATTACCGGGCAGACCCGATAAAGGACTGCCCAGCCAGCATGTCGCGCGTGTTAAGGCCCCGCGCTCGCCACGTCAAGCCTTGGCGGCAGAGCTTTCAGCAATAAGCTCTGCCGCCTAAGACCAATCGGATTATTCCGCCGCTTCTGGCGCTGGCAGAGAGGCCGCTGCCTCTTTTGCCGCGGCTTCGCGTTTGTTGCGAAGCTGCGTGTCGCGCTGGGCGGCGACTTTGCGCATTTCGCGCATACCGCCGCCGGTTCCAGCTGGAATGAGTCGGCCAACAATGACGTTCTCTTTCAAGCCTTCGAGCGTATCGACTTTGCCTTGCAGCGCCGCTTCGGTCAGCACGCGAGTCGTTTCTTGGAACGAGGCGGCTGAGATGAAGCTGCGGGTTTGCAGCGAGGCTTTGGTGATCCCGAGCAGAACCGGTACCGCCGTCGCTTCGCGCTGGTCGGCTTTCTTCGACCGGCGCACCGCGGCGTTGGCATCTTCCAATTCCAGCCCATCGACGTGCTCGCCTTTGATCAGCGTCGTCGTACCTGCATCCGTCACTTCGAACTTTTGCAGCATTTGACGCACGATCACTTCGATATGCTTATCATTGATCGGCACACCTTGCAGACGGTAGACCTTCTGGACTTCGTCGACGAGATAGTCGGCCAGCGCCTCAATCCCGAGCGTCGCCAAGATGTCTTGCGGGGCTGGGTTACCATCGATGATGTAATCGCCGCGCTTGACATAGTCGCCATCCTGAACGTCGAGACGACGCGCTTTTGGCACCAAGAATTCGATCGGATCCTTGCCCTCTTCGTCAGGCACGATCGCGATTTTACGCTTCTGCTTATATTCGCGAACGAACTGAATGCGGCCATCCATTTCGGCGATCACAGCGTGATCTTTCGGACGACGGGCTTCGAACAGTTCGGCCACGCGTGGCAGACCACCGGTAATATCCTTGGTCTTGGCACCGCCGGTAGCGATACGCGCCATGGATTCACCGACTTTGATCGTGTCACCCTCTTCAACCGAGAGGATGGTGCCGGGTGACAGCATATAGCGGGCTTCATTGCCGTTTGGCAGCGCAAGCGCTTCGCCTTTAGCGTTGACCAGCATGATCGATGGACGAAGATCCGCGCCTTTCGAGCCGCGACCGTCAATGATCACGCGTGACGAAATACCGGTGGCTTCATCTGTCTCTTCGCGAGCGGTGAGGCCGTCGACAATATCGACCAATCGGATCGTGCCCTCGACTTCCGAGATCAGCGGCTGAGCAAATGGATCCCAATCCGCGATCTTGTCGCCTGGCTTGACCTTCTTCTTGTCTTTCACAGACAGAGCGGTGCCGTAAGTTGGCTTGAAGGTCTGACGGGTGCGACCGTCAGCATCTTCAATCGAAACCACCATATGGCGGCCCGTAACGATCAGAGCGCCATCTTCGCGTTTCACGAAGGTTGGGTTCTCAAACTTGATCTTACCTTCGACCTGCGCTTCGGCAGAGCTTTCCTCGGCCACCGACGCGGCGCCACCAATGTGGAAGGTCCGCATGGTCAGCTGGGTCCCAGGCTCACCAATCGACTGCGCCGCAATAACACCGACCGCTTCGCCTTTATTGACGACCGTCCCGCGTGCGAGGTCACGACCATAGCACGAGACACAAACGCCAATCTTGGTTTCACAAGTCAGTGGAGAACGCACTTTGATGCGATCAACACCGGCGTCTTCGATCGTCCGCGCCAGTACTTCATCAATATAAGTGTTGGCTGGGGCGATCAGCTCGTCAGATTTCGGGGCTTTGACGTCTTCACCGGTGACCCGGCCCAGGATACGCTCGCTGAGCGAGACAACAACATCGGCGCCTTCCATGACAGCTGACAGTTCGATGCCTTGATCCGTACCGCAATCATCTTCGGTGACGATACAGTCTTGAGCAACGTCAACCAGACGGCGCGTCAGATAACCAGAGTTCGCCGTTTTCAACGCCGTATCCGCGAGGCCCTTACGCGCACCGTGGGTGGAGTTAAAGTATTCTTGAACCGTCAGGCCTTCTTTAAAGTTCGAGATGATCGGCGTTTCGATGATCGAACCATCTGGTCGGGCCATCAGTCCGCGCATACCAGCCAACTGTTTCATCTGGTTCTTCGAGCCACGCGCACCAGAGTGCGCCATCATGAAGACCGAGTTGGTTTCATCTTGGCGACCGGTTTTCTTGTCCGTCGCCGCTTCACCAGCAGCATCCATCATCGCGTCCGCGACTTTGTCGGTACAAGTCGACCAAGCGTCGACAACTTTATTGTACTTCTCGCCGCGTGTGATCAGACCGTCAGCATATTGACGCTCATACTCAGACACTTGCTCTTTGGTTTGCTCAACCAATTTCACTTTCGCAGCCGGGATTTTCATGTCGTCCTTACCGAACGAAATACCGGCTTTCGCCGCTTCCCGGAAACCAAGCGCCATCAAGCGGTCGGCAAAGATCACCGTCGCTTTCTGACCACAATGACGATAGACCTCGTCGATCAGTTTCCCGATATTCTTCTTCACCATCACATCGTCGAGGAGGACCTCAGGATCGATTTTGTGGTGACGTGGGAAGATGTCTGAAATCATGAAGCGACCTGGGGTCGTGTCGATGACTTTCGAGATGTCATTGCCATCTTCGTCTTTGGTGTGGAACATCGCCTTGATTTTAGCATGCATGGCGAGCTTGCCAGACGTCAACGCGTGCTCCAGCTCGGCCATATCAGAAATGACCATGCCTTCGCCCTGCTCGTTCGGCTTGTCGAGCGAGAGATAGTAAAGACCAAGAACAATATCCTGAGACGGAACGATGATCGGCTTACCATTGGCTGGCGACAGGATGTTGTTCGTTGACATCATCAAGACGCGCGCTTCCAGCTGAGCTTCAAGGCTCAACGGCACGTGAACCGCCATTTGGTCGCCATCAAAGTCAGCGTTAAACGCGGCACAGACCAGTGGGTGCAGCTGGATCGCTTTACCTTCGATCAGCTTCGGCTCAAACGCCTGGATCCCGAGGCGGTGCAGCGTTGGCGCACGGTTCAACAGAACCGGGTGCTCACGAATGACTTCTTCCAGGATATCCCAGACTTCTGGCTTTTCTTTTTCCACCAGCTTCTTCGCGGCTTTAACCGTACCGGCCAAGCCTTTGGCGTCGAGGCGGGCATAGATAAAGGGTTTGAACAGCTCGAGCGCCATCTTCTTAGGAAGACCACATTCGTGCAATTTCATGTTCGGGCCAACCACGATGACCGAACGGCCAGAATAGTCGACGCGCTTGCCGAGCAGGTTCTGACGGAATCGACCGTGCTTCCCTTTCAGCATGTCTGAAAGCGATTTCAGAGGACGCTTATTGGTGCCGGTAATCGTGCGGCCGCGACGGCCATTGTCGAACAGAGCGTCGACCGACTCCTGCAGCATCCGCTTCTCGTTCCGGATAATGATGTCTGGCGCACGCAGTTCCATCAGGCGCTTCAAACGGTTGTTCCGGTTGATGACGCGGCGATAAAGATCGTTAAGGTCAGAGGTCGCAAAGCGGCCACCGTCCAACGGCACGAGTGGGCGCAGATCTGGCGGAATCACCGGAACAACGTTCAGGATCATCCATTCTGGCTTGGCACCAGAGGCGAGAAAGGCCTCAACGACTTTCAGGCGCTTCGAATATTTCTTCGTTTTCAGCTCAGACGTCGATTCCGCGAGGTCTTCGCGGAGCGTGTCAGCGAGCAGATCCAGATCGAGCCCTTCGAGGATCTCTTTGACCGCTTCAGCGCCGATCATCGCGGTAAACGCGTCTTCGCCATGCTCGTCCTGAAGATCCATATACTCTTCTTCAGTCAGCAGCTGCTTTGGCTCGAGCGGGGTCAGTCCAGGTTCAGTGACGACATAGCTCTCAAAGTACAGCACGCGCTCAACGTCTTTCAACGTCATGTCGAGCAGCGTCGCGATCCGGGATGGCAGCGATTTCAGGAACCAAATGTGAGCCACCGGCGAGGCCAGCTCAATGTGTCCCATCCGCTCGCGGCGAACTTTTGCAAGCGTAACTTCAACGCCGCATTTCTCACAGATAATGCCGCGATACTTGATCCGCTTATATTTGCCGCAAAGACACTCGTAGTCTTTGATCGGTCCGAAGATCCGCGCACAGAACAGGCCGTCACGCTCTGGCTTGAACGTCCGGTAATTGATCGTCTCAGGCTTCTTGATCTCACCCGAAGACCAACCGCGGATCTTTTCCGGGCTGGCGATCGTGATCCGGATCGCATCGAAGGTTGGGACTTCTTCTTTTTGTCTGTAAATGCTGGCTACATCTTGGCGCATATGTTTCCACTCCTTGGGAGGGTTTGGTCGGCTTCCCCGCCGAAAATCCGACCTGTGAACCTGTTTACTCTACTGCCCTAATTCAAGGCGTGACGGCTATTCAGCCGCCACTGAGTCTCCGTCATTATCTCCGATCAACTCGACATTCAGACCGAGCGACCGCATCTCTTTGATCAGAACGTTGAAGCTTTCCGGAATACCGGCCTCGAACGTATCGTCTCCGCGAACAATGGCTTCGTACACTTTTGCCCGACCGGCCGTGTCATCCGACTTAACCGTAAGCATTTCTTGCAGCGTGTACGCCGCGCCATAGGCCTCAAGGGCCCAGACTTCCATCTCACCGAAGCGCTGACCGCCGAACTGAGCTTTACCGCCCAGTGGCTGCTGCGTGACGAGAGAATAAGGTCCGGTTGAACGGGCGTGAATCTTCTCGTCGACCAAGTGGTGCAGTTTGAGAAGATACTTATACCCGACCGTCACAGGACGCTTAAATTGCTCACCGGTGCGACCATCGAAGACGACTGACTGACCAGAGCCATCCAAGCCTGCGCGCTCGAGCATCTCAACGATGTCCGGCTCACGCGCCCCATCGAAGACCGGCGTCGCGAACGGCACACCCTTCTTCAAGTTGCTGGCAAGTTCGACCAATTCTTCTTCGCTCTCCGGCAATGGCTCATCTTTGCCATAGACGGTCTGCAGCGTCTTCTTGAGCTGCTTCGCATCATTGCTGGCATGCCATTCTTCGAGCGACTCGGTGACAAGCTTACCGAGTCCGGCCGCCGCCCATCCAAGGTGGGTTTCGAGAATTTGCCCGACATTCATTCGTGACGGCACCCCGAGCGGGTTGAGCACGATATCCACCGGCGTTCCGTCTTCCAGGAACGGCATGTCTTCGATCGGGTTGATCTTAGAGATAACCCCTTTGTTGCCGTGACGTCCGGCCATCTTGTCGCCTGGCTGCAGCTTACGCTTCACAGCGAGGAAGACTTTGACGACTTTCATCACGCCTGGCGGCAGATCATCGCCCTGCTGGACTTTGTCGACTTTGTCGTTGAAGCGGGCATCCAATTCGCGGATCGCTTCGTCGAACTGCTCGCGCAGCGCGTCGATCTCGGCCTGCGCCTTTTCAGACTTCAGCGCGATTTCCCAAAGGTCGCGATCGCTCAGCTCTTCAAGCGCACCGGCTGTGATCTTGCCGGTCTTGAAGCCTTTCGGCCCCGCCGCAGCTTCTTTGCCCGTCAGGACATCGCGCAGACGGTTATAGGTGTTGCGCTCAAGGATTGACTGCTCGTCATCCTTGTCTTCTTGGAGCTGTTCGATCTGCTCACGCTCGATCTGCAGCGCGCGCTGGTCCTTGTCGATGCCGTGGCGGTTAAACACACGCACTTCAACAACCGTACCGGCGTCGCCCGGAGGCACGCGCTTCGAGGTGTCGCGAACGTCGGACGCTTTCTCACCGAAGATCGCGCGGAGGAGCTTTTCTTCCGGCGTCATCGGGCTTTCGCCTTTTGGCGTCACTTTTCCCACGAGGATATCGCCCGCTTTCACCTCGGCGCCGACGGCAACGATGCCAGCTTCGTCCAGGTTCCGCAGCGCTTCTTCACCGACATTTGGAATGTCACGCGTGATCTCTTCTGGGCCAAGCTTGGTGTCGCGCGCGGCGATCTCAAACTCTTCCAAGTGGATCGATGTGTAGACGTCATCGCGCACAATGCGCTCTGAAATCAGGATCGAGTCCTCAAAGTTATAGCCGTTCCAAGGCATAAACGCGACGAGCACGTTGCGGCCGAGCGCCAGCTCACCAAGGTCCGTTGAAGGACCATCCGCAATGATGTCGCCCTTCTTGACCACATCGCCCACTTTCACAATTGGACGCTGGTTGATGCAGCTATTCTGGTTCGACCGGCGGAATTTCGACAGGCGATAGATATCGACGCCGGACTTGCCTTCGAGGTCTTCCGTGGCGCGAACAACGATCCGAACCCCGTCGACTTGCTCGATGACGCCTGCACGCGAGGCGACGACTGCCGCGCGGCTATCGCGGGCCACCACAGCTTCCATACCCGTACCAACGAGCGGCGCATCGGTCTGCACCAAAGGCACGGCCTGACGTTGCATGTTCGAGCCCATCAGAGCGCGGTTCGCATCGTCATTCTCAAGGAATGGGATGAGCGCCGCAGCAACCGAAACAACCTGTTTCGGCGACACGTCCATATACTGAACGTCTTCTTTCAGGACGAGCATCGCCTCGCCGTTGACGCGCGCGTTGGCAAATTCGTTGACCAGTTCACCTTTTGCATCGACCTGCGTGTTGGCCTGAGCAATCTTATAAAGCTGCTCTTCCATAGCCGACAGATAGATGACCTCATCAGTCAGTTTGCCATTCTCAACCTTCCGGTATGGGCTTTCGATAAAGCCATACTTATTCACCCGCGCATGCGTGGCGAGAGAGTTGATCAGGCCAATGTTCGGGCCTTCTGGCGTTTCAATTGGGCAGATCCGACCGTAGTGGGTCGGGTGCACGTCTCGAACCTCAAATCCCGCGCGCTCACGCGTCAGACCACCTGGGCCAAGCGCTGAGAGACGACGTTTGTGCGTAATCTCTGAGAGTGGGTTGGTTTGGTCCATGAACTGAGACAGCTGCGAAGAACCGAAGAATTCACGGACGGAGGCAACGACCGGCTTCGCATTGATCAGATCGTTCGGCATGACCGTATCGATATCAACAGAGCTCATACGCTCTTTGATCGCCCGCTCCATGCGAACCAGACCGATACGGTAATTATTCTCCATCAACTCACCGACCGAACGCACACGGCGATTACCAAGGTTGTCGATATCGTCGACTTCGCCTTTGCCGTCTTTCAAGTCGAGGATGACTTTTGCGACACCGACAATATCGTCATTGCGCAACGTACGTTCTGTGTCTTCAGCTGGCTCATAGCCTGAGACAGCGACTTTCAGGCGCGTGTTCATTTTCACTCGGCCAACGGCTGAGAGATCATAACGCTCGCCATCAAAGAAGAGCTGATTGAACAGCGCATCCGCCGCTTCTTGGGTTGGCGGCTCACCTGGGCGCATAACACGGTAAATGTCAGACAGCGCCTCAAAGCGGGTATCGTTCTTGTCCGCTTTCAGCGTGTTGCGCAGCCACGGGCCACGGCCACCCGCATCAACATCAAGAACTTCAATCGCTTTGATCTTCTGTTCGCGCAGCTCAGCAAGCAACTCTTCCTCGAGAAGGTCACCGGACTCTCCGTAAATTTCACCCGTCTTGCGGTTGACGATGTCCCGCGCGAGGAATTTGTTTTCAAGCGCCGTGGTGGGCAGGAGCAGCTCTTCCGTGCCGCCTTCCGCAATCCGCTTCAGCGCCAGCGCAGTGATTTTGCGGTCTGCAGGGGCAACGACTTTACCAGACTTAGCATCGACCAGGTCGAAAGCAGGCTTTACGCCTTTCCAAGCGTCTGGGTTAAAGCCAGTGATCCAGCCTTTCTTGTCCATCCGGTAGATGGAATGGGTGTAGAACATGTCGAGGATCTGGTCGGCATCATAACCGAGCGCCATTAATAGCGTGGTCGCTGGCAGCTTCCGCTTACGGTCGATCCGAACATTCAGAATGTCCTTCGCGTCGAACTCAAAGTCGAGCCACGAGCCGCGGTACGGAATGATCCGGGCTGCGAAGAGCAATTTGCCTGAAGAGTGGGTTTTGCCTTTGTCGTGATCGAAGAACACACCTGGCGACCGGTGCATTTGGCTTACGATTACGCGCTCGGTTCCGTTCACGATGAACGTCCCCTTATTGGTCATCAACGGGATATCGCCGAGATAGACCTCTTGTTCTTTGACTTCTTTGACCGACTTGGCGCCGGTATCTTCGTCAATGTCGAACACGACCAGTTGCAGACGCACTTTCAATGGCGCTGCATATGTCAGGTCGCGCTGCATACATTCTTCGGTATCGAATTTCGGCGGCTCAAACTCATAAGAGACATATTCGAGCGATGCGCGCTCGTTAAAGTCGATGATCGGGAACACAGACTTGAACACACCGCCCAGACCATCATCGGTCCGCTCGTGCTGCGGCGTGTGCATTTGTAGAAAGTGTTCGTATGAGGAGCGCTGAACCTCGATGAGGTTTGGCATATCGATGGCTTCGGGAATTTTGCCGAAGGATTTGCGGATGCGTTTCTTTTCAGTGAAAGAGAGTGCCATCTTGTCTTCCGTATTGTGCTGCTTGAGCCGGAGCCCGAAGCCGCGTGTCGCCTAGAACGCGCGCACGCGGCAAAGCCAGAACGACTTTGCCGCGCTTATTTTTGACGAAACGGCGCCTCGCGCAAACACCGGATCGCTTTACTTTACAACCCCATTTCAGGGGCAGAAGTCTTACTTGAGCTCGACGGTCGCGCCAGCTTCTTCGAACTTCTTCTTGATTTCTTCGGCTTCGTCTTTTGCGACGCCTTCTTTGATTGGCTTCGGAGCACCTTCTACAAGCTCTTTAGCTTCTTTCAGACCAAGGCCGCCCACGACTTCGCGGACAACTTTAATCACGTTGATTTTCTTGTCGCCTGCTGCAGTCAGGATGACGTCGAACTCATCTTTTTCTGCTGCTGCGTCGCCGCCAGCGTCACCGCCAGCTGCTGGGCCTGCAACTGCAACTGCCGCTGCTGCCTTGATGCCACGCTCTTCGAGAAAGTCGTTAAGTTCTTTTGCTTCTAGAATGGTGAGGCCCAGGAGCTCTTCACCAAGTTTTGCGATATCAGCCATTTTTCTGATTTCCTGTTACGGGTTGATGTGTGTTTGCTGGTCTTTGTTGTGGAATTGACCTTATGCCGCTGCTTGCTCGCCAATGGCGTTGATCGCGCCAGCGAGTCCTTGGCCAGGCGCGTTGATACGCTGACCCAGTTGGCTTGCCTGTCCCAAAAGACGGGCAACAACAGTTGCAATTTGTTCCTCGCGAGATGGCATTTTGGAGAGCGCAGTCACGCCCGCCGCATCAAGAAGTTCATCTCCCATAAGACCACCAACGATAACAAGCTTCTCATTATCTTTGGCGTACTCAGAAGCGCCTTTTGCTGCCGCAACAGGATCTTCTGCGAAAGCAATGACAGTCTGGTCAACGAACATGGCACTCGCCGCGTCGCCGCCTTTTCCATCAAGCGCTTTCTTAAAGAGACGGTTCTTGACCACTTTCGCTGAAGCGCCCTGCTCACGCAGTTTGCCACGGAACTCAGTCATCTCCGCAACTGAAAGACCGGTATAGCGTGCCACGATGACACTGCCTGAGTCAGCAATAACGCCTTCCAGCGATTTGATGGCTTCGGCTTTTCCGGCTCTATCCATTACGGATCTCCTTCAAACAAGGCGACCGGACCATCCGGACACCTGGGGTTGCCTTTGAAAGCGTTCGACGCTTTCGCAAGCGCCTGCCCAGGGCCTCAGCAGACCAGTCTAAATCTGTGGAGAACCACAGACCAACCTGCATCACCCCGTCTATCAGGGGATTTACACTTCAAACGAAGCCACCCATGGTCTCGGACAGGAAACGGGAGACCGACGAATCGCCAATCTCCCGCAAGCCGCGTTCCTTAACCTTTCATCCACAGCCGCGCAAGCCCTAAAATCAGAAAAGTCAAGAGTATTTCAGATTTCGCCTAATTAAGACGATAAACAGGTTCAATCCAGGTTTCTATACGGAGCATGCGTGGACATGAATTTCTGGCTCAAGTGTGATGAGGAACAAATGACCAATTTGGATTCCTGGCTGGAAAAACTCCCGAGTGAGTATGAACCAATTTCTGATCTCACACGTCAGTTCGTTCCTGGCGGCGTCGACGAAGACGAAGGCGGCATGATCCTGGCGGGTCATGAACCGACGAGAGGTCCCCAGGCCTATGCTGTCACATTGTTTCCAGGGCTAACCTCCCGCGCGATACAGCGTTACGAGGTGCTCAACGATTTAACACTACCCGCCACCGTGAAAGCATTTTTGGGGCATGTTAACGGCGCCTTTCTGTGCGAGTTGAGTCTTTATGGAATACCACCATCGATGATTGATAACCCACCGATGCTATCGCGCTCGACGCGCAATCCATACGATATTGCGACGGCTAATCACTATTGGCGGGCGGGGTTTGAGCGCGTTGAACCGACAGAGTTTTACATCGGAGGTCGCAATGTCAGTTGGTCAGGTCAGATTGGCTATTTCATTAGGGATGATGGATCTATTGTTTCTTACCCAAAGCGCGGCACCGACTTCCCGATAACGACCTGGCCGTCTTTTGAGGTGTGGCTGAACGATGAACTGAACCGAATGATGACGCACCGCCCAGCCTTCCTTGAAGAGAATGAAATAGAGGGTCGCAAAGCGGATCGTAGATACTTCCGGCAGAAGCTTCTGCCTTGGAACTGGTATCGTTGGCTTAGATAATAGCTACGCGGCTCATCATGCATGCATACGCCTCATCCTGAGCGAAGTCGAAGGGCGAGGCGGGGCTCCCAGACGCCCGGCCCTTTATCCTTCGACTTCGCTCAGGATGAGGGCCTAAAAAGAAGCCCGCCGAAAAGAACCGGCGGGCTTCAGATTGTTAAATTTGATCAGCGATTAACTCGCGATCGCGTCACCTGTGTCGACCATCACGCCAGGGCCCATGGTCGAGCTCAGAGCGATTTTCTTCACGTAGGTGCCTTTGGCGCCAGACGGCTTGGCTTTCATCAAAGCGTCGATGAAGGCGCGCACGTTCTTCTCGATCGCATCTTCAGTGAAGGACGCTTTGCCGATGCCTGCGTGGATGATGCCGAGCTTCTCAACGCGGAACTCAACAGAACCACCTTTGGCATCTTTGACAGCTTGGCCAACATTTGGCGTCACGGTGCCAACCTTAGGGTTTGGCATCAGGCCGCGTGGGCCGAGGATTTTACCCAGACGACCGACAACAGACATCATGTCTGGCGAGGCGATCACACGGTCAAAGTCAGACTTGCCGTTTTGGATCTCTTCCATCAGGTCTTCAGCGCCAACGAATTCAGCGCCAGCCTCTTTCGCTTCGTCAGCTTTTGCGTCTCGCGCGAAAACCGCGACACGAACGTCTTTACCGGTGCCAGATGGCAGCGAGACAACGCCGCGCACCATTTGGTCGGCATATTTCGGATCAACGCCGAGATTAACAGCGATCTCGATCGTCTCGTCAAACTTGGATGTCGCATTGGACTTAACCAGCTTCACCGCGTCGGTGACGCCGTAAGCGGTCTCTGCATCGACAGTCTCAGCTGCAGCGCGATAACGTTTTCCAGCCATGCTCTTACTCCACCACTTCGAGACCCATTGAGCGCGCAGAGCCCTCAATGATCTTGGTTGCTTGATCGAGATCGTTCGCGTTCAGATCGACCATTTTCGCTTCCGCGATTTCGCGGCACTGCGCGCGGGTCACTTTACCAGCGACGGTACGACCAGGCTCTTGGCTGCCCTTTTTCAGTTTCGCAGCTTTGCGCAGCAGAACTGAAGCAGGCGCGGTCTTCACGATGAAGGTGAAGGACTTGTCCTGATAATAGTCGATGACGACCGGCAGCGGCAGGCCTTTTTCCATCTTCTCTGTTTTGGCGTTAAACGCCTTACAGAATTCCATAATGTTGATGCCGCGCTGACCGAGCGCCGGACCAACTGGGGGCGATGGGTTTGCTGCGCCGGCAGGAATCTGGAGCTTAAGCTGCCCCAGCAGTTTCTTAGCCATGATAGCCTCTCTGGCATAAAGCGGTGTCTGGTGGTCTTTCGATCCAGACGCCAGGGTTTAGAGGGTCCGTGGTTCGGGCTGGCTGCCCCTCCCACAAACGGTTTTCACTCGCGCTCGCGCGCGAAGAAGGGCGTAAAGCACTTTGCCGCCATCGGGTCAAGCCGCGGCCACATGTCCTCTGTTAGCGGTATCATCACAAATTCAGACGTGATGAAAAATCAACTTGCAAGCAGGCACATTCCTGTGATGCGTATAAATGCAACAATCTGCTTTATAAAATATACATTTGTGTTTGGAGAATAAAGTTTATGGCGAACCCCGGTCTAACCAAATTAGCTGCTGCAACCGCACTTTTGGCGAGTGGCGCTGTTTTGACCGCATGCGGCGGCGGCGGTGGTGGAGGCGGCAGCACCGCGCCAACGCTTGTGTCCCCGCCCCCACCGCCGCCGCCCCCTCCGCCACCACCACCGGCAACGAACACATTCAATGCGGGCGTCTTCGAAGCGGCGAGTAATTTCGAAGATCAATGCGAGACCCCTCGCTCGGGAACGGACATCGAAGGCAACGCTTTTCCAGATCTTGCCGGAACGCTTTCGGATGAGCTCTTTTGGCTGCGATCGTGGACGGAAGAAACTTATCTCTGGAATACCCAAGTCACGGATCAGAACCCCAATTCATTTTCCGATCGTTTGTCGTATTTCGCAGAGCTTAAAACAGACGAAGTCACCCCATCCGGGGAAGACTTGGATGATTTCCATTTTAGCGAACCAACCGAGGATTTTCTTGAACGGCGGAACTCTGCGGCGCGGTCGGGCTTTGGGTTTAGTCTCGCGGTATTCTCAAACACCGTGCCTCGGGACTTTCGCATTCGTTACACAGAACCTGACTCACCGGCCTCAGAAACCGTCAACGGGCAAGTCAATTTTGTCCGCGGTGCGCGTATTCTGTCGGTTGATGGGGTCGACCTTGTAAATGGCGGATCGACACAAGCTGAACTCGATACACTGAATAACGGCCTTTTCCCGGCCACGGCCGGCGAGACACACACTTTTGTTGTCGAAGACCCAGGCGCCTCAAGCACCCGTTCGGTGACCATCGTGTCCGCGGATGTCGCACCAAAACCGGTAAACCGCACCGGGGTCATTGATACACCGACAGGCAAAGTCGGTTACATTTTGTTCAATACGTTCAGTCCGTTCTCTTCGGAAGCGGATATCGCTGAAGCGATTACCGAGATGAGCAATGAAGGGGTGACCGATTTGGTCCTCGACCTCCGCTACAATGGCGGCGGTCTCTTGGCTGTGGCGGGGCAGCTTGGGTACATGATTGCAGGGCCAAATCGAACCAATGGCCGGACATTTGAACAATTGCAGTTCAACACAAATGCGGGCAATCGCAACCCCGTCACCGGCGAGATAAACGGGCCGATTCCGTTTTACGATACCGGGCTGGGCTTCTCACTCGCGCAAGGCACACCGCTGGACGATTTGGATCTGGGCCGCGTCTTCATCCTTTCAACCGGCGGCACGTGTAGCGCCAGTGAAGCCGTGCTCAATGGATTGCGCGGAATTGATGTTGAAATCGTTCTCATCGGCGCGGTCACTTGCGGTAAACCCTATGGCTTTTATCCAACCGATAATTGCGGCGAGACTTACTATACAATCCAATTCCGCGGCGTGAACGATAAGGGCTTTGGCGACTATTCTGACGGTTTCGTCCCCGCCAACTCAACTTTCGGTTTCGGTGAACGAGTATCAGGTTGCGTCGTCTCTGATGATCTTACCAAAGAACTCGGTGATCCGACTGAAGGTCTTCTCGCGGCGGCACTTGATTATCGCGAAACGAGCACCTGTCCGACAGTCTCAACGAAGCTTGAAACAGAGGTGACTTATAGTAAACCTAACCTCACAAGCGTGGCGACGACGGCGCTCTCAGCTGAAGACGACTTCATCGCAAATAATCGCGATATGACACTGCCGCGATGATCCGTATTGTGAGTCTCCTCGCTGGCACGCTCGCCCTGGGCGCCTGCCAACATCATTCTCCAGCACAGCCGGCCGTCTTGGCAGATGCGTCAGCGGAGACTTTGGACGCTGTAAAGGGTAATCTGGCTCAGGCAATGAATCGGGGTCAGATCGAGATCGGCGCAGGCGACCCAACAACAATCCCGTCGATCTCAGTGTTGCCGCCGCCACCAAGCACCTTCGAGACCCAAAGCCCCGCCATGCCAACGATTTTCAAGCTATATGTCAGAGACGGCCTGTGTTTCGCCATAGCCGAAGGAACGGTAGAGGAAGTGCCATTGCCAGGTGTGGCGTGTCGGCCGCTGGGATAGCAAACGAGGCATCGGCCTTCGTATTCTCCACCTAGGTTGAGAGATACTTTGATATCAATCCCATCAATTGCGCTTGCCTAGAAACTTGCGTCTTTTCGAGAATTCGCTTGGTTTGAGACCTCACCGTATGAACAGATGTACCGCGGCGCTGGGCAATTTCGCGCAGGCTATATCCGGTCAACAAATCGGCGAGGACGATCGACTCCGCCTCGGTGAAATTGAATGCTTGAATAGCGAGCAGTTTGTCTAAAACAGGATGCGCAAAGGGTTCTAGTTTCAAGATCCGAAACGCGGTCCCGCCCAGGAGAGATCCACTCACAGATGGAAGGTCCGTCAGCTCGGCGACGAATTCGAGCCGACCGTTGGCACCATGCAAGGCCGTGCGCCGGCTCTCTAACAGGTTGCCGGTGGGGCGACTTTTCCAGAGCGATGTTAAGCCATTCGTATCGATTTTGGAAATGCGACCTTCGCTGGTGATCGTGAAGATCTTCTGATCGATCAATTCGCGCATGGCATCATTCAGCTCAACCACGCGATGGTTCTGATCCAACAAGGCTCCTGCGATACCAGGCTTAATCATCGCAAGACTTCTTTGCGCGCCGTTGGCATCGAACATTTTAGCGGATTTGATAACACCTCGAATGATCTTAGAGGCCTCGCTTAGACGACGCGCATGCGCATCCTCCACCGTGCCATTTTCTTCCTTATTAAATCCAGCAAGGGCGACTGTTTGCTCTTCGCCGATGTAACTCAGCGCGCCGGCAAAGTGCGCGAACCCTCCCGGAATAAGGAGGTCTTGGAATGCGGCGTTTCGATCGCGTTCTTCTTCGGATACGATTTGGTGATCCCGCAGAACCCTATCGACCCGCATGCTAGGAATTGCGTGGGCGCGCGGATTGACCTCCCAATATTCCCACTCTTTGTACAGTAACGACTCATCAACATCGCCAGCAAATGTGGAGATGGGCCTTTCGTCATTGGGGAGCACTAAGAATTGGATTGAGTCCGTTTCAACGAAATCCAACAGCGTCGCGGTGGCCTCTGACAGGCCTTCTCCAGCGATGAACGCGCGCAGATATCCCTCTTGAACGGCCTCTATCTGGTCCAGTTTCAACGCCGCCCCCTCTTCGCGCGGGATACTCTACATTTCATTGATACACCGAATTATTTATGCCGCAACTAAGCAACGAAAACGGCCCGGAGGAAACTCCGGGCCGATCAAGTTTTGCGTCAAGGAGCGATTTTTCCGCAGCCAACGCGCGTTTCGAGTCGCCGATCGGTATGCGATTGGGTTTAGATGAACGCATACCCGCGGGCATTGATGTAATTGATCAATTCCTGCTTACGATTGCCCGGTTCAGGATGCGTGGACAGAAACTCAGGCGGGCGGTTTCCGGCGCTGCGCTGATCCATCAGATCCCACAAACGCGGCGCCTGCGTCACATCGTACCCAGCCTTTGCCATATAATCGAGACCGAGCCGATCAGCTTCATATTCGTGGCGACGGCTATACGGCAGCAGCACGCCAAACTGGATGGCGGCGCCGCCAAGTGCAGCAATCGAATTGCCGTATTGCTTCAACTCATCAGACTGCGCAATCGCAATTGACCCGGCGACCAGTGCGACCTGGCTAGCGACCTGCATGGAGGCCCGTTCCGCGGAGTGCTGACCATCAATGTGACCTGCTTCGTGCCCAAGTATGGTGGCAAGTTGATCATCGTTTTCGGTAAGTTCGGTGATTCCGCGATAGACCCCGACCTGTTGCCCAGGCATCACGAACGCATTCACGACATCGGTATCGAAGACCGCGATCTCCCATTCATCTGGGGCATAGTTTGATTGTTGATTGTAAATATCGGTAAGCGCGGCCGAGCGTCCGCGTGCGGTACGATCCCACGTTGTCAGAACTTGACTACGAAGCCGTGAGTCTCCCGTTTGAGGCGTTTGCGCCTTCATGTCCGCCCATGCCGCTTGCGACATCTGCGCCAGAGAATTGGTATCAAACCCAGGAATAATAAGCTGATTGGCACCTGTCACCGGATTGGTTGCGCACCCAGTCACCAAAGGGACAATGGTTCCCGCTGCCAAACCTGAAAGGATTTGACGCCGGGACATGGGTATTCTTTGCGCATTCTCCACAAAATCCCGCGGTGCATCCACGCGGTCGCCGGTCTCGATCATTTCGTCGGTTATCAGCAATTTGCTCATTGTTCGGTCTCCCTCTGCACCATGGATAAATAGTTGCACAAAACATATTGCGCGTCACGTGAATGGACGATGAAGTTTCATCGCGGCTGTTGTTAAGCTTCGACCAATAAGTCTTTTGCTTGCTCGACCCATTTCTCTCGACTGACGCGTCCTTTGAATGACAGGTGATTTTCAACCCAAGTTTCGTTTCCGGGTTCCCATTCGGCGATCTGAGCGAAGGTCCAGATACCGAGACCGTTCAGCACTTCAGCGATTCTCGGGCCAATCCCGGTAATTTTGGTGAGATCATCACCGCCATCTTTCGGACGATCCAATTGGACGGGCTGCACGCCATCCAACTGCGCTAAAATGGCATCGGAGGGATGGACTTCGGGCTCGGTAGTGGCGGCCACTTCGGAGGTTTCCGTAGCTTCATCTGCGCTGTTTGCGTCCGTTTCATCCTCGTTTTCTGCCCCGCTGATAGCAGCTTCGTCCGCGGACTCTTCCGGTTCAGGAGGCGTCGGTTCTTCCGTCTCGGAAGCAATGTCTGCTAGGGCCTCTTCTGCCTGAGCCTGTTCTGTTTCGACTTCCGGGTCGGCTTCAGTTTCGAGCGGCTCAGCTTCTGCCTGCGCCTCCTCCTCTTCGGGGTCACTCTTGTCCTCTGGCGCCTCTTCAAAATAGGCTAAACGCCCTTCGAGGTAGCGGTTGCGCCAGCGCAAATTCGCCAATTCTTCGTCGACATCAGATGTGTTCGGCGTGGCCGGTTCTGCCTCCACCTCAACGAATTGATCTATTGCCTCATTGGTCTGCGTGGCTGGCGCAGATTCGGCCTGAACAATCAGCTCCTGTTCTAAAGCTTCGACGCGCGTGGCCAGGTAAGACGCTTTCCAAGCCGATTTCTCCGCCAATACGCGGTCCGTATCGGTCTCTTCGGGGGCAGCAATCGGGACGGCTTGCATGGATGATATATCGGATTCGAGGGCGCCAACCCTTTCTTCGAGCCATGCATTTCGGTCGCGCAGTTGCGTCAATTCAGCCTCGTGGTCCTCTGACAGCACCGCGCCCGCGACGGCGCCAGCCGCAGCAGCGCCAGCAGCAACCAATCCAGTCTGATGGTCGTTGGCCTCTGACTTTAGCTGCTCAATCTGTGCGTTTGATGCAGCCAGCTCTTCGCCGAGGGCTGCAATATGGCGGTCTCGATCTTCAATTTCAGCGCGCAAGGCTTCATCATTGTTGACGGTGCCCGCCATGTCTTCGCGCTGCTTACGCTGCGCCGCATAAAGGGCTTCGACTTCAGCCTTGGACTGGGACAGTTCGGTTTTCGCGACTTCGCGTTCAACTTCAGCCTTGCGGATGCGTCCGCCAACGAGAATGCCCCGGAATGCAAAGCCAAATAACAGACCAAGCACGGTCGCGGCGGCCATCGCCATCCACATATTTGCAATCAACCACTGCATCTACTCGCTCCGTTCTTGAACGTTGAACTCGATTCTTCGATTCGCGGCCCGGCCCTCCGCTGTTGCATTGCTCACCTTGGGCTGATCCGGTCCAATGCCATTAACCATAAGTCGCGTCCGGTCGAAACCTGCTTCGCTCATATATGTCGCCACGGCCTGCGCCCGCGCCCGGCTGAGGGCGATATTACCGTCGCGCGTCCCGGTGGAATCGGTATGACCCGCAATCTCGAAGTTCAATGATTCAGCGCAGCTCTCAGAAACCGCCATAATCTTATCCAACGTGATGCCGCTGGCGCGCGAAATGTTCGCGCTGCTGCTTTCGAACACAACCGCGTTTGCCTCTAAGATCAAATCAAATGAGGTCTGACAGGCCAGAAGCGGATCGTCCCCGAGATCCACATCGGCAATCTCTTCGAGAGCAATCGTAACCGTCTCTGCCGCGATATCGACGGCATAATCGCCCTCTAACTGGGACATATCTTCTCGCAAGTATTGTAGTGTGGAGCGCGTCGCTTCGCCTTCGAAACTAAACCCCTCGCCGTCGGGTTCGAATTCCATTTGTCCCGATTCGAACTTTGAGAAGTGTGGCAAACCAAGCCGCACACCCTGAATCCAATTCTCGTATTCTGTTGCTTCGACCGTCATCTCATCGATCACCGGACCATCAAAATAACTTTCGGCAATCGATGCGACTTCGGCGCGGTCTTCTGCTGTTTCACAACTTCCAGACAAAACCAGAGTTCCGTCGACATGTTCAGCTTTCCAATGGCTCGGTCCATCGACTTTGGCAATACCAATCCAGGGTGAGTCTATATTTGCAACCGAGGCAGTCGCTTGGATTCTAGCCGCATCGTCCATGGCGATACCACTTAAGCGCAGTTCATGATCTGTGAGGCGCGCTTCGCCGCTGTCCAAGAGATTTAATTGATCGAGTCCAAACATAGCGGTGCCGATCCAATCTCCCTCGGGCAGACCCAATGTCAGTTCTGTGCGATCATCCAATGGCTCGGCACTGAAGCTCTGCGCATGGTCTGCGAGCGATTTTTTCGTCTGGTCATCCGGGACGCCGCCGACGAGAATAAACGTTCCTGCCGGGCTCTTAATCGCCCGCCAGACATAGGGCGACATCGTTGGAAGATCGCGGATCTCATCAAAGTCGGTTTCAACCGCCCAAACCCCGCCTCGCAGCATGCCGCCCGGCCCCGACGAGGTATAAACCAGTTGTTTGGCGAGTTCTGCAGCCTCTATCGAAGGCGGCGCCCCGACGATGAGCGCGCGTTGACCATTCATCGTCACGGTCGCCCAAGTTTGCCCGGCATCGATTAGGGCTTCGGACGCAGCGTCTTGCAGATTGGCCTGCATCTCTTCCGCATTGAGATGGTAATCGGAGGAGCCTTGCACCGTGACCAGGCCTAACAAAACCAGGCCTGCTCCGCTGAGGCCGGCGGTCAGGACGTCATAGGCGCTCATTGCGCAATCTCCTCCCGTAAAGACTGCATTAACTTACAAAGGTCTGCCTTATCCCTTGGAATCAAGCAAGTGCATGTTACAGGGCCGCAATGACTGCTAAATTCGACCACATTACCTCCGCGAGTAATCCACTCATCAAACAGCTGCGTAGCCTGGACCGCAAAAAGGGCCGCAATGAGACGGGTTTGTTTCTAGCTGAAGGCGCCCGCTTGATCGAACAAGCGATGGCGCAAGAGTGGCAGGTTGAGACGCTAATTGTGTCCAATTCCGGGGCTGAACGCGGTTATGTTTCTGACCTTGCGACGCGGGCTCAGACACAAGGGGCGCGGTTGATCCAAGTGCCAGATCGTCTCGCAGGCTCGATCGCGCGCAAAGACAATCCGCAAGCCGTCATCGCCGCCATTCGCCAGCGCGACCTCGACCTAGCGGAACTCGCGCAAGATGACCCTGGACTGTGGATCGGGCTATATGAATGCCGCGACCCGGGCAATCTCGGCACGATATTGCGCACCGCAGATTGCGCTGGGGCGGCCGGCATTATCCTTATCGAAACCTGCTGTGACCCTTACAGTGTCGAGGCTGTGCGTGCCTCTATGGGTTCGCTGTTTGATGTCCGGCTCGCGCGCGCTGACTTTCAGCAATTCAATGCCTGGCGCAAAGCCGCTGGGCTGAGCATGGTCGCCGCCAGCGTGAATGGCGATACGGCGCATACGGGCGTGGACTTCGTACAACCGAGCCTGATCCTAATGGGCAACGAACAGGCCGGCCTCCCTCCAGCCGTGGAAGCAGCGTGTGATACGCTCTGTCTCATCCCGATGCGCGGCGGCGCTGACAGCTTAAACCTCGCCCAAGCCACCGCGATCATGCTCTATGAAGGTTGGCGCCAACGAGGGTTTGCATAATGGAAATGACATCCAAGCTCTTCCTGGCGGATCAATGGGCCCAAGATCAGTATGCGCTCTTAGACAGTGGCAATGGCTGCAAGCTGGAGCGATTTGGCGCGCAAACCGTCATCCGACCGGATCCGCAAGCCTTCTGGCCCCCCGCTCAGCCAATCGAATCGTGGACAGCCGATGCCCGGTTTGATGCAAAGGCTGGCGATGATGATCGCGGCAATTGGCAATTGCTCAACCGTCAGGCCCCAGACGCCTGGCCGATGACATGGCGCGGGCTGCAGCTCAACGCGCGCCGCACGCCGTTCCGTCATCTTGGTCTGTTCCAGGAACATAGCGTTCATTGGGCCTTCGCGCAGGAGCGTATTCGTTCCGCTGGGCGCAAGGTCAAACTGCTGAACCTCTTCGGCTATACCGGCATGATGAGCTTGGCCGCCGCGCAAGCCGGTGCGGAGGTGACCCACCTTGATGCCAGTCCAAAGTCGAACGGGTATGGCAAGGAGCATGCGGAGATGAGCGGTCTCACCGAGGCGCCAATCCGCTGGATCGCGGATGATGCGATGAAGTTTACCGCGCGCGAAATTCGCCGGGGCAACACTTATGACGCGATCGTTTTGGATCCGCCAAAGTTTGGACGTGGCACGAAGAATGAGACCTGGCGTTTTGAGGAAGACCTGCCTGGGCTGCTCGCCAATGTCAGAGCACTTCTATCTGATGCGCCGCTCTTTGTCATACTGACGGCTTATGCGGTTCGTCTTTCACACATTGCATTGGCACAAGCGCTTGCAGGTCATTTAGACGGCTTAGGCGGAAAAATGGAGATGGGCGAAATGGCCCTGCCGCATCTCAACGATGAACGGCTGCTGCCGACCTCAATTTGTGCGCGTTGGGTGGCAGACTAACCACGCTCTGTCGCGACAATGGCGACGCAGCTCACCAAGACCAGCACCAATGCTCCGATCCAAAGGGGGTCAAACGCCATCACGTCCCAACTGGTGGCGGATGCTTGATCTAGAGATTGCTGAACGCCCGCAGCGCGGACTTGAACCGCATCGAGCAACCCACCAATCTGTGAGAGCGCGGCGCCCACGCCAAGGCCACCCGCGCCGAACAGCAAAGGCGCACGCCAGCGGGTGCGGCGGCGGATCGGTTGCATCACCTGCTCCACGAAGGCCTCGTTCTGCAAAGCGTCATCCTGCTCGGCGAACAATGCGGTCAGATCGTCATAAGTCTCTTCGGTTTGCATCTTTCTACTCCATCACGCCACGTCTTCGGCGGCAAGCTGTTTGCGGAGGGCGGCAACGCCGCGGTTCACATGGGACTTCACGGTGCCAAGCGGAAACCCGGTCGCTTGCGCGGCTTCGCGGTGGCTAAGGCCTGATGCCACGCAGAGCACCACACAAATGCGCTGATTTTCCGGCAAGGTCTTGAGCGCGCGGTCAAGGTCCAAATGTTCTGGCAGTCTCGCCGCTGACGTGTCGAAGGCGAGGATATGGGCGCCTTCATCAAACGTCACTTCCGGCTTTTGCTTGCGCTTGGCTTGCAAGAATTCGCGATACGCAATTGTGCAAACCCAAGCCTTGAACGACCCACCGCGATAGCTGCCAATTTTTCGCCAAGCAGTCAGAAATGCAGCTTGCGCGATATCGTCTGCTTCGGCGGCATGTCGCGCTAAGCGCCGCGTCAAACCTCGCACAGCCCCTTGGTGTCGACGCACCAGGGCCTCGAAGGCCGCGTCCTGTCCGGACGCGGCATCGCGGGCGAGATCGATATCGGGTTTCATAGCCTATTCAGGTCTGTCAGATCAGTTGTGGCTGAACTTCCACAGGCCGAGATAGGCAATTCCTAAGACAATCGGGAATGAAGAAATCCCAATAATGCCGCGCATGGCTTCAGGTTCATCTTGCGGCATGATCGCTCCGAGGAGCATAAACGCGATGCCAAAGGCGATCAGCAAGACGCCGCGTCGGAGGTCTGACTTCACCGGATCGTTCATGAAGGACATACGCTCGATCAGTTCGGGCGAAATCTCTTGGCCCTTTTCGACCGATAAACGCAGCGTTTCGTGCGCTGTATGACGTTTTTTGTAATTGTAATGACTGAACAGCCAAATCACGGCGACGACCGCCGCGAAAAGAAAGATCGGGACCAGGGTGTTTTCCATTGTTTTTATCCTTGTCGTTGCGCCCAGTGTGCGGGCTCATAGACTAAGATGCAAACATAGCCGCGATTGGATGCAGTCGGATTTAAAGTTTTGCTTTTGCCGCGGCGCTGACGACCTCCGACCAGGCCGAACTCATCGCTGGCGTCCAGGCCTCACCCGCGAGGGTTTGGAACACATCTGCGATCACTTCGTAAAATTCCTCAAACAGATTGTTCTCAATGCCATAGCCTTCATGGTTCATCCGTAGCGATGACACGAAGTGATAAGTCAATGTATCGTCTTCCAATAGGCCTTCCGCTAGCCCGAGTGCCTCGTTCAGCATATGCCCCCGCACGCCATGATCGATATCATTGACGAACAATTCTTCGAATTTGGGATACCGTTGGAAGAAGGCGGCATAAACAGGTGGGACAACGTCCTCGCAACGCTCTGCGACCACTTCTAGACTGGCATTGAGGGCTTCAATTTGGGTCATTCGCTAGGTTCCGGCCGTAGCGCGTAGATTGAAGCCTCAAGAACCCCCTCGTCGGTTTGCACCTCGACCGTGACACGCTCATACTCGGCGCCTTCAAACGCATCGAGGCGCGACCAGTGCTCAGGGAGGTCTTCGGATTCAAGTAGGAACACATCTACTCTGGGCGCCTCTTCGTGAAGATGAATCCCGGGATACCCTTGCGCCGCGCCCCAGCCCGACTCAACGAGATGCCCGCGAACGAAGCCCTGGAGCCAGCGGCCAGAAAGCCCTTCGAGCTCATGCGCGTTGCTACGCCCTGGCGCGAGCGTGCCATAAGTGGCGAGGCGGTGGTTCGGGGTGAGTTTTGGCATAGTGCTTATCATAAGCAGCGCCGCGTCTCGTGCAATCGGGTCGATCCCGTAGTCGCCTACGTAGGCGCTCATCCTGAGCGAAGTCGGAGGATGCAGAGTCGGGCTTATCGACCGTGCGGCATCATCCTTCGACGTCACTCAGGATGAGTTCTGCTCTTGAATGTTGGTTTAGAAGTCGCGCGCTTAAAGCGGAATATTGTCGTGCTTCTTCCAAGGGTTCGACAGCTCCTTACCCTGAAGTGCACGGAGCGCTTTGGCGACGCGGCGGCGGGTGGAGTGTGGCATGATGATATCGTCGATGTACCCTTTGCGTGCCGCGACATATGGATTCGCAAAATTGTCTTCATAACTCTTGGTATGCTCGGCGATCTTCGCCTCGTCGCCAATGTCTTTGCGGAAGATGATTTCCACCGCACCCTTGGCGCCCATCACGGCGATCTCCGCCGTCGGCCAGGCATAGTTTACATCGCCGCGAAGGTGCTTCGAGCTCATAACATCATATGCGCCGCCATAGGCTTTCCGGGTAATCACCGTTACCTTCGGCACGGTGGCTTCAGCATAAGCGAAGAGGAGCTTGGCGCCGTGTTTGATTAGGCCGCCATACTCTTGCTTCGTCCCAGGCATAAAGCCTGGCACATCCACGAAGGTGACAATCGGGATATTGAAACAATCGCAGAAGCGGACAAAGCGAGCACCTTTGCGAGACGCGTCAATGTCGAGCACACCTGCAAGCGTCATCGGCTGGTTGGCCACGAAGCCAACGGTGGTGCCTTCCATTCGGCCAAAGCCACAAATGATATTGGCGCCAAATGCCGGGCTGATTTCAAAGAAATCGCCTTCGTCGACCGTCTTCTCGATCAACTCTTTCATATCATAGGGCTGATTTGGGTTATCCGGGATCAGTGAGTCGAGGCTGTTATCTGCACGCTCGATCGTATCATAGGTTGGACGCGCCGGAGGGTCCTCGCGATTAGACCCGGGCAGGAAGTCGATCAGGCGACGCATTTGCGTTAGCGCTTCGATATCATTCTCAAAAGCGCCATCGACAACACCCGACTTGGCCGCATGTACAGAGGCACCGCCTAGCGTCTCGTGGGTCACTTCTTCATTGGTCACAGTCTTAACGACGTCTGGACCCGTGACATACATATAGGACGTGTCTTTCACCATGAAGATGAAGTCCGTCAGTGCGGGCGAGTAAACGTCGCCGCCGGCACACGGCCCCATGATCACGGAGATTTGCGGGATCACGCCGGATGAGAGCACGTTCTCCATAAAGATGTCGGCATAGCCGGCTAGACTATCGACGCCTTCTTGAATCCGTGCGCCGCCCGCATCGAAAATGCCGATGACCGGCGCGCCGACTTTTGCCGCGGCTTTTTGGACTTTCACGATTTTCTCAGATTGGGCCAGCGATAGCGATCCGCCAAACACGGTAAAGTCCTTCGAGAACACATAGACCAAGCGGCCATTAATCGTGCCGGACCCGGTGACAACGCCATCGCCAGGAATGCGCTGCTTTTCCATACCGAAATCGTGGCTGCGATGCTCAACGAACATGTCGGTTTCTTCGAAGCTCTCTTCGTCGAGCAACAGCGCGATCCGCTCCCGGGCGGTCAATTTGCCCTTTTCATGTTGGCGTTCGATCCGAGCTTTGCCGCCGCCCAAGCGGGCTTTTTCGCGGCGGGCCTCAAGGGCTTCAATAACGTCCTGCATTGCGGTCGGGCCTCCAATCAAACTCCATCCATAGCGCTGGTTTTTAAAGACCCTGCCGCCAACGGCAAGGGCGGCTTGAATACAAATCAGGCTTCCCCAAGGGGAAGCCCGACTGTCCTTTCGTTCTGAAAGATAAGGCGATTATTCTTAATAGCCGTAATGACTTCCGCCATTGCCGCGATGGCCACGATTGCCGCGCTGCGGAATGCCGTAGATCTCGCGAACTTGGTCGCCGCGCCGTACGATGCAGGTCACCGGCCGTTCAATATCGCGGCCACGACGTTCAAACTCGACCTCATTAAAGGTGACGCGGTAACCACGTGGCCCGATTTGCTCGGCATAACGACCATCATCGAAATCGACATCCCGGAACCCGAGATAATTGGCTTCACTTCGGATGGCCTGCCGGCAAGCCCGAATGGCTTGGCGTTTAGCCTGGCGGTTATTGTGGCCATAGTGGTTGTGACCGTAGTGGCGATTGCTCGAGTAGCCGATCGAACGGTAGCCGCGATTGCCATAGCCAAAATGCAAGCTGCCATTGCCAGTCTGTACGGAAATGCTTCCGGTCACTCGTTTCTGAGACGAGCCATGGTCGGCCAAGGCTGGCGCTGCGAAGAGCAGTGGCGCCGCAAGGGCAAGCGCGGCTGCTCGAGGTTTCATGATACGATTTATCATGAGGCCAACAAATCACAGGCCCTTGCAACCCAGCCTGAGCGCGCCATTCGGGCCGCATTCATCTGTATTAATGGCTGCTCAAACATTGCCATTTCGTCAGACCAGGGCCAGGCTGTCGCCAATTTCTCGGGCTTGAGAAGTTGGCCAAACATGAAGATGGGGATCGACATGAGACTATTCACTCTAGGTGCTGCGGCGTTTGCCGTGTCGTTGACGGCCACAGCAGAGGACACCAGCCGCGACGATCATCTGATCACCTCACTCACTCAAAGCGATATGCGCTTCATTGCAGAATCCATGGATCACACGGTGCGCCGAGACCTGGACGACACGGTCGGCGTGCTCGCCTTCTATACGGAAGGCGCCGATGACCAAGAATTGGTTTATGCGATGCAAGGCAAAGCGTGCCAGGATGACACTGGCTGTCTTGGGATGGAGATCTTCATCATCTTTGAAGGTGATTTCACAGCCGAAGATGCCAATTTGATCAATCGGCGTTGGTCGGCGATTAAAGCCACCGAAACGGACGGCTCATTATTCCTGACCCGGTATTTGATCCTCGACGATGGCCAGACTATGGGCAACGTTCGAACCAATGTTCTCAACGCGCTGGCAATTGCCGAGCAAATTCAAGATGAGCAAGCAGCGGTCATCCAAGCCGAGGAGACGCACCCGTCTCTCGAAAACATCGATTTTGGCGAAGATGCTGGCGACTATGCCAATGATGGCGCTTGTGATGATGCCCGGTTCGAAGAAGATGGCGATGACTGGACCTATCAACGCGCTCATGTCTTGCGAGACGCCACCGATTGTCGAACGCTCTATGCCGAAGGCACGATCACGCTCTTCCTCGATTTCGGTGACAATTCGGGTGAATACGCCAATGATGACACATGCGATGACAATCGCTTCACGGGCGAAGGGCGCTCCATTTTAGAAACGGACAGCCATGTGAAACGCGATGCCGTCGACTGTATCGTCGCCTATCGCGCGGGCACGATTGATCGGCCGTAAACAGTCTGGCGGCGCTCAATCGTCGCCGGTGACTTTGCCGCGAAGGGCTTTGACGGCGCCGCGCTGCTTCTTCTCATTCAGTCTTCGGCGCACCGAGGCGCGCGTCGGCTTGGTCTTGATCCGTTTTCGCGGGGGTTCGGCCACAGACCGGATCATCTCCGCCAATCGTTTGCGGGCGGCGTCTCGGTTGAGCCCCTGGCTGCGGTGGTCCTTGGCGTCAAGAACCAGGTCCCCGTCTTGCGTCAGACGGGCGCCATAGCGGCGTCGAAACCGGGCTTTCACAGGAGCGGGTATCGAACTCGCAATCACATTCCAGCGCAGCTGCACCGCGGTCGAGACCTTGTTGACGTTCTGTCCACCCGGCCCTGACGCACGGATGAAGCGCTCAGACAGCTCCCATTCGGGCACCCGAATAGAGTCGGTCACAAAGACGTGATCACGGTCGGACATGAAAGCTCCGTTCAGGGTCAATTCAGGCAGCTTACCTAGTGTTATACGCAAGGCTTGTCACGAACAGCTGAAATTGCGGGTGCCATGGGGGCGCCTTAATAGAGAAAGGGAGGCGACACATGTCCATCCTCTCAAAACTAACATCGAGCGTTGCCGCGATCGCTTTGGGCGCCGCGACGCTTGCACCGGTGGCTTTCGCGGATCGAAATGATCGCGAGCGACGACCGCAATTCTCGTCACAAGATCGCGCCGAACGCGGCCGCGATCGTGATCGATCAGAACGCAATCGTCAGGCGCGCATCGAACGCCGCGACGGTCGCGCAAATGTGCGCACCAATGAAAACCGCATCCGCGGTGAGCGCAGCATGACACAACGCCAAAACCGACGCGACACAAACGAATTGCGCGGCGGCGAACGGCGTCAGGAGAGACGCACCGAGCGGCGTGACAATCGCCAGTTTGACCAGCGCCAAGACCGCCGGGTCGAACGCCGCGACAATCGCCAATTCGATCAGCGTCAAGACCGCCGCGCCGAGCGGCGAACCGAACGTCGACTCGAAGATCGCCGCGAGAATCGGCAAATTCGGCGCAATTCTTATGATCGCGGTTATAGCCAAGCCCGGCGTGACATTCGCGGGCAACAGCACGATCGCTATCACAATAACCGCAATCGTTCCGCTGATCGTCATTATTCAAATCGCAACTCCCATTATCGCGACAGCAACCGGCGTCATTATAACAATCGGAGTTACCGGCACGATCGCTATTATCGCAATCACCGAAACTTCAATCGGTATTATCGCCGCCACAATAATGGCTATCACTATCGCAACACCTATCGGCGCCACAATTTCAAGCGCTATTCACCGCGCGCCTTCTA
>JBCBBY010000042.1:0-31569 GCA_038531195.1 Pseudomonadota bacterium | reverse complement strand
GAACTCGGCCAGCCCGTCACCGTGCGATTGAATGAGGTCACACCATTGGAAGGCGGCCTCTTGCTTGAAATCCTATCGGATCCTCGCCCCCGTAAACCCGGCGAGAAGTTACAGCCGCGGACGCGGGGGAAGCGGTTTGATCGTCGCAAAGGCTCTGGCACGGTAAAGCGCGGCAAAGGCAAAACCGGCGGAAAAGGAAAACGCAGGAAATGAGCGAAACCCTGCTCGGCACAGCATATGACAAAGAAGATGCCGGCGAGGTGATCTTGCAGGGGGTCCGCAGTCCGCGCCCGCGTGATGCCGCAACTCTGATCCTTGTACGGCGCGATCAAACAGCGCCGCGCGTCTTGATGGGCAAGCGCTCAGGACGCCATGATTTTATGCCCGATAAATATGTGTTCCCGGGCGGACGCGTCGATCGCCAGGATGGCCGCGCGGCGAGTTTCACCGAACTTAGTCAAAGCGAAGAAGCTCGATTGCGCTTTCAGTCGCGACGCGTGCCGCGCGCTTTTGCACTGACCGCCATTCGAGAAACGTTTGAGGAAACTGGTCTATTAGTCGGACAATCCGCCGAAATGCCGTCTAAAGCGCCCGAGGGCTGGCAACCACTATATGATATGGACATCGCGCCCTCGCTTGAACATTTGCGATTCATTGGCCGCGCTGTAACGCCGCCCTATCGGCCAAAACGTTTTGACGCGCGCTTCTTCATGGCGGAAGCCGAAAAAGTCCTGATCGATGATCGTCCACCGCTCGATGGGGCTGAGCTCCATGACCTTCAATGGGTCTCTCTGAAGGACGCATTGGACTTAGATCTGCCCAGTGTGACGCGGTTTATGCTGCACGAAATCGGCGAGATCTTAGACGGGCGTGAAGATTTGGGACCGCCCTTCCTACGATGGACGCGATCGGGCAACTCATCAGATCGAATTTGATGCTTAGGGCCGGTTGACTTCCTGTCCACAACCCATCATTAGACGCGTTTTCGAGTTTCAGCCCTCAAATGAAGGTGCACCGCTATGGCCAAACCGGCAACGATCAAAATTCGCCTGAATTCAACGGCAGGCACCGGCTTCTTCTACGTGACAAAGAAGAACCCACGCAACATGACCGAGAAAATGGTCAAGCGTAAGTATGACCCGATTGCGAAAAAGCACGTCGAGTTCAAAGAAGGCAAGATCAAGTAAGATCGCTCTTCCGATATAAGATTTGAAAAAACCGGGCCTGATGCCCGGTTTTTTTTATGCTGCGATCGTTTCGATGCGATTGCGGCCATTTTGTTTGGCGCGGTACAGCGCCTGGTCGGCCTGGTGAAGGAAGTCGGCGAGCACTCCGCCCTCCCCGCGATATGTTGCGACGCCCGCGCTGACCGTCACTTTGATATGTTCGTCATCGCGTTCGATATAGAATGGCTCTGCGGCAATCGCCTCACGAATACGTTCGGCTCCAATCTGAGCAAGGTCCTCTCGCGTATCCGGCATGATCAGCAGGAACTCCTCTCCGCCTGGTCGGCAAGCGATGTCTTGCGGCCGGATATTCGTGCGCAGGCGGGCCGCGAAGTTTTGTAGAACTTTGTCACCCGCTTCATGACCATGACGATCGTTCACCGCTTTGAAGTGATCAATGTCAAAGGCAACAATCGAAAGCGGTTTTTCATCTACGCCAGAGCGCTGCATCCATAGTTGCAATCGTTCCAACATGTAGCGACGATTGTAGAGTCCCGTCAGCGGATCAATCACAGAGAGTTCTAGACCCCGATCCACGCGTTGACGCAGGACATCCACAAAGCGCTTGCGACGCGTCTGCGTCCGCACCCGCGCCTGTAATTCTAGAACATCCAATGGCGTTGCAACCAGATCCGAAGCGCCGATCCGGAGGGCTTCGATTCCTTTCTTCTGCTCTTCGGGCGAACAAGATACAATGATCGAGAAATCACGAGCTTCTTTCAACGCTCGCAAATGCGCACAAAGTTTCAGAGCATCATGCCGTTGCTCAGACAGCGCAATAAATACGATGTCGATATTGTCGAATCGAATGCCGGACGATTGCGCGTCCATCCAAGTGGCGGCCGTGTGCCCCACTTTCTCAAGCGATTTGGCGATCCGGCGCGCCTCATGATTGTTCTGATCGATGACGAGCACGCTGGCTGGCTTATCGAGCATTTCCCGCTCGAACTCCGAGAAGAATTCTTGGCGTGCGCCGGCCGCATCGCGCGTCCGCAATTCGTTGGCGACCATATTGTAGCGCATGAGCGCTTCGAGCCGGGCGAATAGGCCAAAATCATCGATCGGTTTTGACAGAAAGTCATCTGCGCCAGCTTCTAGACCACGCAATCGGTCGTCTCGATCTGTGAGCGCCGTCAGCATAACGATCGGAATGTGCCTTGTCGCCAGATTGGATTTCAGGCGCCGGCAGACTTCATATCCATCCATGCCAGGCATCATCACATCCAATAGGATGATATCGGGTTGATGGCGCGCCGCGCTTTCGAGGGCGTGCGGTCCGTCTGCAGCCAAGAAAACGGTGTAGTATTTTGCTTCCAGCTTCGCCTGCATCAGCCGGCGATTGGGTTCCATATCGTCGACGACCAGGATGCTCGCCGTCATGCAGGCGCCTCATCGGCGATCAACTCATCGACGGTCTGTAAAAATGAGCGAACTTGAATGGGTTTGGAGAGGTATCCCTCACAACCGGCTTCCCGAACCAAGAGTTCATCGGTGCGCATGGCAAACGCGGTGACCGCGAGCACTGGAATGTCAGCGGTCCGCTCATCATCTTTGAGCCAACGGGTGATGTCTAAACCCGAAACATCGGGCAATTGGATATCCATGATGATCAGGTCCGGGTGTTCTTCGAGCGCCAAGCCAACCGCTTTGGCGCCGTCGACGCATTGTAGCGTCTCGTATCCGGTCGCTTCAAGCAAATCCGAAAACAACCGCATATTCAATGCGTTGTCTTCGACGATCAGAACTTTCCGAGAGGTCTTAGCTGCCATGAGCTCGGTTCCGAATCACAAGGGCCTCCATTTGCCCCACAGTCTTCTATCGTTAAGTTCGTTAACGTTTCTTTTCCATTTGCCTGACAGCATGGAACATGGCATGAACAAATATGCCTGCCTTATGCCGAGACTGTGACACTCATGTCGCTGATTCCATGGAGGCGTGCCCGAATTGTGGGTCCTATCGGGTGATTTCGCATCCAAATCTCGAAACACTTTCAATCGCGCATATTGATTGTGACGCCTTCTTTGCGGCAATTGAGAAGCGAGACAATCCGGAGCTCAAGCATAAGCCGGTAATTGTCGGCGGCGGCAAGCGCGGGGTCGTGGCGACTTGTTGTTACATTGCGCGCTTGAACGGTGTTCGCTCGGCCATGCCGATGTTCAAAGCACTTAAAGCCTGCCCCGAAGCCGTCGTCGTAAAACCTCGGCGCGCAGCTTACACGGAGGCTTCACGTCAAATCCGGGCAAAATTCGAAGCATTGACGCCAAAAGTGCAAATGCTGAGCGTCGATGAGGGCTTTTTGGACCTGTCCGGAACAACACGCGTAGCACGGGCCTTCCCGGCGCTGTCCCTCAGTCGCCTTGCGCGCGAGGTCGAAGCAGATGTCGGCATCACCATTTCAATTGGTCTCTCCGAGAATAAATTTCTCGCCAAGACCGCGAGTGAGCTCGACAAACCACGCGGGTTCGCAATGATTGCAAAGGCAGAAGCCGAGGCTTTGTTGGGCCCGAAACCCGTGGGATTTCTGCATGGCGTCGGCAAGCAGCTGGCCAAAAAGCTCGAGCGCGATGGCTATCGCTTGGTGAGTGATCTGCAGGCCAGCGAACCACGCGCTCTGATCCGTCGATATGGCGAAACAGGATTATGGCTTCATCAACGCGCACATGGCATCGACAACCGCCCCGTGCGCACAGACGGATTGCGCAAATCCGTATCGGCCGAGCGCACCTTTGAAGATGATACTCGCGATCACGCCATCCTAGAGGACCGCCTGTGGGAAGTGTGCGAAGAAACGGCAACCCGCGCGAAGCGTCACGGCGTTGAGGGCTCGACCATTACGCTGAAACTCAAGACCAAAGACTTTCGCTCTCTGACCCGCTCAATCACCCTCCCAACCGGCACGAACCTCGCCAATGCTATGTTCCGCGTCAGCAAGCCTTTGCTCGCGCGCGAAACGCAAGACGGCCGGGCCTATAGACTGATCGGCATCGGTCTTTCTCACTTGCAGGAAGCGCGCTGGGATACACGCGATTTGATCGACCCGAGCATCGAGAAGCGCGCCAAAGCTGAGCGGGCGAGTGACGCAGCTCGATCGAAATTCGGCGATGCCTCTGTGGTCACCGGGCGCGCCATCCGATTGTCAGATGCGAAGCGAAAAAAACGCTCGTCGTGACTTGCCGGACGCAGCTTCGACCCGCTAGCAGATGGGATAAGTAACGAGGCTATTGTCATGTCATCACCCGAAACCCGCTTGTCCGACCTCGGCATTGTGCTGCCAGAACCCATGGCGGCTGTCGCTAATTATGTTCCCTTCGTTATTAGCGGCTCGCAACTGTTTGTCTCAGGCCAAGTCAGCGCTGGGCCGGATGGCTTGGTCAAAGGTCGCCTCGGCGAGAACATGTCGCTGGAAGAAGGCCAAGCAGCGGCGCGTCTGTGCGGCATCAATTTGATCGCCCAGTGTAAAGCCGCGCTTGGCGACTTGTCCCGGCTGACACGCGTGGTGAAGCTGGGGGGGTTCGTAAACGCGCATCCCGACTTCGAGACTATTCCGCAAGTGATCAATGGCTGCTCAGATCTCATGGTTGATGTGTTCGGCGATGCCGGGCGACATGCGCGTTCAGCGGTCTCGAGCCCAGTCTTACCGCTTGGCGTTGCGGTCGAGATAGACGGTATTTTCGAGATTGGCTGAGCGCTTTCGCCTCGCTGATTTTGCCTATGCGCATCGCGGCCTTTGGTCGGCGTCTGGACCGCCTGAAAACAGCTTTCGCGCTTTTAAAGCGGCGGCAGACCAAGGCTTAGGCGTTGAACTCGACCTCCGCCCGAGCGCCGACGGCGCGCCAATGATTTTCCACGACCCCGTCCTCGACCGAATGACGGACCGATCAGGGGTGTTTGAGTCATATTCGGCCAAAACGCTTATAGGAATTTCGCTCAATGGCGGCGGCACCATTCCAAGGTTTGAAGACCTGTTACGTGAATGGCCAGCCAAGACTCCCCTGCTCTGCGAACTGAAAATCGATGGCCGTACGGATCCGGTTTCCTTTGCGGAGACCGTCGCGAACCTCCTATCCACGGTCACCGTCCCCGCCGCGATGATGAGTTTTTCAACGGAAGCCGTCGCCGCGACACCCGAAACGATCATGCGCGGACAATTAATCCTGCCATCGGCACAGAGCGGCGCTGATGACCTCGCAGGAACGCCCACTGTCAGCGTCGACTACCTTGCCTGCCATACGAGCGATGCGGGCGACCCAGGACTGCAGGCGGCACGTAAAAACCATCCATTGGTGTGCTGGACGGTGACAGAAATCGACAAGTGCGCTGCCCTCGCGCCCCTCACAGACAGTCAAATTTTCGAAGGATTCGATCCAGCGCTCGCAAAATCCCACATTTTGAATACATAAGACCTTATGGACGATACCGCATTCAAAGCCCGGATCATCTCGGCTCTATCTGATGTCTCTGAAGAACGTTGGGATGCTATCGCGAATCCTAAAGGTTTACCCTTCGATCCGTTTCTGAGTTGGGCCTTCTTAGAAGCCCTAGAGTCCTCTGGCGCCGCAAAACCTGAGACCGGATGGTCGCCGTGCCATGTGTTGATTGAGGGCCCAGGGGATCAAATCCTCGCGGCGATGCCACTCTATGCAAAGACCCATAGCCAAGGCGAGTTTGTCTTCGATCACAGCTGGGCGGACGCTTATGAACGCGCAGGCGGCGCCTATTTTCCGAAGCTGCTTGGGGCTGTGCCCTTCTCGCCTGTGACGGGGCGGAGGTTCTTAGTACCACCAGGCCCGGACGCAGAGCGCTTGCAAAACGCGCTTGTTTCCGCAGCGGTGCAGCTTGCCGCGCAGAATGATTTCTCATCGCTGCATGTCAATTTTGTCGATCCAGGAACCGCGGCACAAATGGCAGAAACCGGGCTCCTGATACGGACCGACCAACAATTCCACTGGCAAAATGATGGCTATTCGGATTTCGATGGGTTCCTCGGTGCGCTCTCATCTGCCAAGCGTAAAAATCTCCGCAAAGAGCGCGCGAAAGCGCAGGCCGGTCTCACGTTCAAACATTTGACGGGAGATGAGATCACAGAAGAGCACTGGGATGCATTCTTTGAATTCTACATGGACACTGGCTCGCGCAAATGGGGCTATCCTTATTTGAATCGCGACACGTTTTCGCTGCTCGGGGAACGGCTGGCAGACCATATATTGCTGATCATGGCTTACGATGATGACACGCCGATTGCAGGTGCGTTGAATCTGATCGGCTCGGATACGCTATATGGCCGCTATTGGGGCTGCACGGATCCACGTCCATTTTTGCATTTCGAGACCTGCTATTATCAGGCCATCGATTATGCGATTGCGCACAATCTCTCGACTGTCGAAGCTGGCGCGCAGGGCGGACATAAACTGGCGCGCGGCTATGTGCCAGTCACCACCTATTCGGCCCATTGGATCGCTCATCAAGGTTTGCGCGAGGCGATTGATCACCATCTCGAACGCGAGCGCAATGCCGTTGAACACGAAGCCGAATATTTGATGAAACGTACGCCGTTTAGAAAGGATCAGACATGACCCTCCACGCCGATTATGACCCGGACAATATTTTCGCCAAAATCCTCAGCGGCGAGATGCCAAGCGTGAAAGTCTATGAGGACGATATCTGCCTCGCTTTCATGGATGTGTTTCCGCAAGCAGAAGGGCATACACTCGTCATCCCAAAGGGCGTTCAAGCGCGCAATTTTTTAGATATGCCAACCGAAAAGCTGGGTCCCTATATGGAGTGCGTTCAGCACGTGGCTCAGGCGGTTGAGAAAGCGCTGACCCCTGACGGTCTGGTGGTGACGCAGTTTAATGGCGCACCGGCGGGTCAAACCGTCTTCCATTTGCATTTCCACATTATTCCGCGTTGGCAAGGCGAGGCGTTGCGTGGGCATGCGGGCGGAAAAATGGCTGACATGGAGGCATTAGAAGCGTTAGCTCAAAAAATTCGCCCCTTTGTAACGTGATTGTGGTACAATTCCCGACGGGGATTGTAATGCCATCGCTCGAGGACTTCATCAAAGACACCCAAGACTGCGACTCCGAAGAGGCGCTGTTTGGAGCGCTGACGCCGTTTTTGAAGAGCTACAATATAGATTACTTCGCGTACTTTATACTCGCGCAAAACCTGCGCGCGTTGCCGCCCCGGACAGGGCTCGTCACGTTCAACTATCCGCGAGATATGGCGGATCTTTATTTTGAGAATAACTATGTCGCGATTGATCCGATCATTGCGCAGTCTCTGAAAGAATCCCGGCCTTTTCATTGGTCACATGCCAAAGAAGTTCAAACGCTCAACGCTCAGCAGAAACAGATGTTTGCCGACTATGCGGCCGCCGATTTCATAGACGGACTTTCGGTTCCAGTTTATGGTCCGATGGGTACAATCGCCTTGTTTAGCCTGTCTTCTCGAGGCACAAAACTGGATGTCTCTGACGAAGATTTGCAAGCCATTCAGTACGCCTGCGTGCAGGTGCACACGCGCTATTTTGATCTAGCCAATATCAACACCGAGCCGCCGACCAAGCGGCTCAGTCCGCGCGAAAAAGAAGCGCTTATTCTGGTCGCTGATGGTCTTGCGAACCCAGCCATCGCAGAACAGCTCGGAGTCACTGAAAACACCGTCGACACCATGTTGAGGCGTATCTTCATTAAGCTTGACGTCAACAATCGGATCAGTGCGGTGCTGAAGGCGATCGGCTCGGGCGTAATCGTGCCTTAAAGCCCAAGCTTCTCACGCAGGATCTTATTCACCGCTTGCGGATTGGCTTTGCCGCCCGACGCTTTCATCACTTGACCGACAAACCAGCCCATCGATTTCGGCTTCTCTTTGACGGCAGCGGCTTGGTCTGGATTGGCTGCAATCACCTCGTCGACAATCGACTCAATCGCGCCTGTATCGGTGACCTGTTTCAAGCCATGCTTTTCGACGATATCGGCCGGATCACCTTCGCCATCGATCATGCGCTGGAAGACGTCTTTGGCAATCTTGCCAGAGATCGTGTCGCCGCTGATCAAATCGATCAAACCGCCCAATTGTTCTGCTGAGACCGGGCTTTCAGAAAGCTCCAACTCAGCTTTGTTCAAATAGCCGAACAATTCTTGTGTGACCCAGTTGGCTGACAATTTTGGGTCGCGGCCTTTCGCGACCGTTTCGTAGAAATCGGCGCTCTCTGCGTCAGCCGTCAGAACACCCGCATCATATCGTGACAGCGCATAATCCTTTTCAAAACGGGCCCGTTTTTGATCTGGCAGTTCTGGTAGATTAACGCGAATGCCTTCGATGAACGCATCATCGATTTCCAAAGGTAACAGATCAGGATCAGGGAAGTAGCGATAGTCGTGCGCGTCTTCTTTCGACCGCATGCTTCGCGTCTCACCTTTGTCTGGATCGTAAAGCCGCGTCTCTTGATCGACGGAGCCGCCGCCTTCGACAATCTCAATTTGCCGCCGCGCTTCAAACTCGATCGCCGCCTGAATGAAGCGGAATGAGTTCATATTCTTGATCTCGCAGCGTGTCCCGAGATGTCCGAAATCGCCCGTTTCGCGGAACTTTTCGTAAGCCCCGGCCTTGCAAATGGAGACGTTGACATCTGCACGTAGATTGCCCTTCTCCATATCGCCGTCACAGGTCCCGAGGGCGACCACGATGGACTTCAATTTCTTGACATAGGACGCGGCCTCAAGAGGCGAGCGAATATCTGGTTTGGACACGATCTCCATTAATGCGACCCCGGACCGGTTTAAGTCGACATAGGTCGCTGTGGGATCCATATCATGGATCGATTTGCCAGCGTCTTGTTCCAAGTGCAGACGCTCGATGCGCACGGTGAAGGCATAGGCCGGATCGCCGTGAGACGGCTCGACATCTACTTCGATCTCACCTTCGCCGACGATCGGATGTTCAAACTGACTGATTTGATAGCCCTGTGGCAGGTCGGGATAGAAATAATTCTTACGGTCAAAGCGCGAGACTTTGTTGATCTGCGCGTTCAAGCCGAGGCCTGTCCGCACCGCTTGCTCAACGCAAAATTCATTGATGACAGGCAGCATACCCGGCATCGCCGCATCGACCAGCGACACGTTCTGGTTTGGCTCTGCACCAAATTGCGTCGCCGCCCCGGAAAACAGTTTGGCGTTCGAAGACACTTGCGCATGGACTTCTAAGCCCAGCACAACTTCCCAGTCTCCAGTATCCCCTGTCAGCGTATAGGTCGGGCGGTCGGTCATTTTGCGATCTCTCACACTTAAGAAGTGACCGCTTAAGCACAGATCGCCAGCCTATTCCAGATGTATTGCACCGCCTATGCAGGTGCCCTGCGATCTATCCGCTTGGCTTCAGCACGGACGCGCTTTTCGATCGCATTCCAGCCCTTTACGCCCTGATACACGCGTTCGATTTTTCCGCGCTTGTAAAGTACAAAGCTTGGATAGGCGATGTAACGCTTATTCTTAAAGGCTTCTCGGAATACTGGGTCGTGCTTCCCATACCCTCCGTTGAATGGACGGCCGTTCAATCGGGCCATTTCTATGTCTAGATAGCTGGCTGCGTCCTCGCTTTTCCAGGACGGTAGCATATTGCGTTTCCAATGCTGACAGACGCCGCAATTTGGTGACCCAAGATAAACAACGCGATACTCGGCCGGTGGCTCCGGAAACAGCATTTGCTGGGCTGATACACCCAGCCAGGCGATCAGTGTTAAGGCCCCCAAGATCAGAATATTCTTCATGCCTGCACCCATTTGTTCAGGCATTTAACCAAATCTAGGTGAACACATCGCTTAAATGCGACGTGAATTTTGCCGAATGAGAAGGCCTTATGTCTCGTCCTGGGCGTCCGTTTCTTGCTTTTTTTGAGCCGCTTCTAAGCGGGCCCGTCGCTCAGCGAGACGTCGATCGATCGCGTGGTCTTTCTTTCCAAAAAGCCCCGCCGCCAAACCGGTCCCGTCACCTTCCCCGGCCCTGGCATCGAGAATTTTCCCCGCGATCATCGACATGCGGATGGATGCATAGGCAGCCGCCACCAAAGACAGAGCCCAAATATGACGCGAGCGAGGATGGAAAGGGTCTGCACCAACACTATAGGCTGTGATCACCACAATCCCGCAGCAAATCACGAAAGCGACAAGCGACATGATCCAAAAGCGCGTGCGTTTGCTCATGTCGTGATCGCTACCACCATTTGTCCGGCTTAGCGACAAAGCCAGCGGCGTCTTCGATCGCTCCAGCCACCCGGAAACAAGCCGCTTCGTCGAGCGCTTTACCAATTACCTGAAGCCCAAGCGGCAAGCCGTCATTGTCGCTGCCTGCCGGAACTGAAATGCCTGGAAGGCCGGCCAAATTCGCCGTCACCGTGAATATATCGTTGAGATACATTTGCACTGGGTCGTCGGTCTTTTCACCATAAGCAAACGCTGCGCTTGGGCAGGTTGGCGTCAGCAAGGCATCAACGTTTTCGAACACGGTCTCAAAGTCTTGCAGGATACGCGTGCGAACTTTTTGAGCGCGCAGATAATAGGCGTCATAATAGCCAGATGAGAGCACATAGGTGCCAATCATCAGACGGCGTTGAACTTCTGCTCCAAATCCTGACTCGCGGGTGCCCTCATATGTTCCGATAAGGCCGTCACCATCTTGCCGTGTGCCATAGCGCATTCCATCATAACGCGCGAGGTTCGACGACGCTTCGGCGGGCGCGACGATATAATAGGCGGGCAAAGCATATTTTGTGTGTGGCAAGGAGACATCGACAATCTCGGCGCCCATGGATTTTAGCCATTCAATGCCGGTCTGCCAGAGGTCTTCAATTTCTTGTGGCATGCCGTCGACGCGATATTCCTTTGGCACGCCGATCTTCATGCCTTTGACGCCTTTGCTGACTTCCGACATCCAGTCCGGTGTTTCAACATTCAAGGAGGTCGAGTCTTTCGCGTCATGTGAACACATGATCTCTGTGAGGAGCGCGGCATCGCTCACCGTTTTGGCAATGGGTCCGGCTTGGTCGAGCGAGCTCGCGAATGCCACCATGCCCCATCGCGATGCCCGGCCATAGGTCGGCTTGATGCCCACGGTCCCGGTAAAGGCTGCTGGCTGACGAATTGATCCGCCCGTATCGGACGCGGTTGCCGCGAGACATAGATCTGCAGCAACAGCGGTCGCTGACCCGCCCGAAGAGCCGCCCGAGGTGAGGGTCGCATTGGATCCGCCTCGGCGCCACGGATTGGACGGCGGACCGAACCGCGAGGTTTCATTCGAGGACCCCATGGCGAACTCATCCATGTTGAGTTTACCGAGCATTACTGCGCCTTCATCCCACAGATTCTGCGTGACGGTGCTCTCATACGTCGGTGTGAACTCGCCGAGAATGTTGGAACAGGCGGTCGTGCGCACGCCTTTGGTGCAATACAGATCCTTGATCCCTAATGGCGCCCCGTCCAGACGACCCGCTTTGCCGTCTTTGCGGCGCGCGTCAGAGTCTGCCGCCATCGCCAACGCCTGATCGGGCGTCTTCACCACATACGCATTGAGGGCGTCGTTAGAGGCCTCGATCACATCAACAAAGGCTTGGGTCAGCTCGACGGCGGAAAACGCCCCCTGCTCCAGGCCTTCCATTGCTTTGGTCAATGACAGTGTTGTGAGCTCGCTCATGCGATGTCCTGTTCTCTAAGACGAATAATTTGCGCCTTCGTATGCCGCCTTTATCGGTAAAGACAAGCCTTAAACGCCGTTCCACCAACCCGTTTGTTGTGCTGCGTTCAGAGTCACTATGATTTGATTAGCGTGCTCCCAGTTTCGTTCTATACTCGTCCTTATCCAAAGGAGCTCTCATGCTGACCCATCGTATCGCCTTCGCCGCCATGTTATTCACAGTGACCGCGTGCGCGACGGCCACCACTCCAGAACAACAAGCCGCTCAAGAAAAAGCGCGTGAAGAAGCCCGCGCCGCAGAAGTCTTTGCGAATGATCCTCGACGGGGTGAAGAAGTTAGAAAGCTATGTTTCACCAGCCAAATTGATGGTTTCGGGGAAACAACCAAGCGCGCCGTCGTCGTTCGCGAAGGACGCGATCGCTACTTGATAGAGACTTTTCCTGGATGTTTCGACCTGGATTGGGCCCAATCGCTTGTCCTGGACTCTTTCTCAGGCTGTCTCAGCAAAGGGGATCGAATCTTCGCGTTTGACGATGTCTTTGCGACACGAAGAACCGCTGGGCATCGCCAGTCTTGCCGCGTCAAGACCATATATGAGTGGGATCGTGACGCCAAAGCGGAAGACGCAGAAGAGGCCGAAGACGAAACTGAGACCGTCGACGAAACGCTAGAAACAGCGATGCTTGAGTAGGTCTACTCGACAGCTTTCGGGACCACGAAGAAGCCTTCATCGGATTTTGGTGCATTGGCCAAAACTTGGTCCTGAATGTTGCCGTCGGTCACCACATCTTCGCGCATAGGCAAGGTCGCTGCGACCACAGACGTCATTGGCGCAACGCCTTCAACATCGACTTCATTAAGTTGCTCAATCCAGCCCATGATACCGCTCAACTCATCAGCCAGCGTATCCAGCTTGTCTTCCGGTACCGCAATTCGGCTAAGGCGGGCAACTTTGCGAACATCGTCTTTCGACACACTCATGGGTGGCAACTCCAATTGACCGCGGGAGCGATACGCGCCACTGAGCGCTAAGACAAGCCCATGCCTGAACTCAATTTGCTCGATCTGCCCGCCACAGGCCCCCTGCTTGGCATTGATCCCGGCGCCAAATCGATTGGCGTCGCGCGCAGCGACGGCCTGCGCATGATCGCATCGCCCGTCGAGATCATCGCGCGCGGCAAGAAGCTGAGGCCCGCTTTAACGCGACTGTTCCAGATCTACGATGAAAGCGACATTGCCGGCCTGGTAATCGGCTTGCCTTTGAATTTCGATGGCTCAATGGGCCCGCGAGTGCAGGCGGCAAAGGCGCTCGCGCACAATATTCTCGGGCATCGAGATATCCCGATCGCTTTCCAGGATGAGCGCCTGTCGAGTGCTGAAGCGGCGCGGGTTATGATTAACGCAGATCTAAGTCGGGCGCGCCGCGCTGAGGCGATTGACGCATCGGCGGCCGCGATCATCCTTCAGACAGCGCTGGATCGGCTGGCAAACGCAAAAGACTAGCGAATAATGGCGTTCAACAGCGTGTTCAGCCGCGACGCAAACTGATTTGCGTGAATTTCCTGGCTGCGCGACAGCACTTCAAACTCACTCCCGCGAGACAAAGCGACCAGCATGCGTGCCGCTTCTAGGGGCCGTGTCGCCCCGAGTCTCTCAAGTGGATCTGAGAGCCAGCTCTCAAGCGTGCGGGACCAAGCAGCCACCCGCATCCGCATCGCCTGATCACGACCCGCGAACAAGACCATTTCATATTCAATGGCTTCAAGTCCCGATTGCGCAGGACTGAGGGTCGTAATGCCGCTCAAAAAGCGAATAAAGTCTTCCCGGTTTTCCACGGGTCGGTTTGTCAGCGTCTCGACCAGCGTGCGCTGATAATCATCGATATAAAGCGAGAAAGCATCTCGAACGAGATCTTCACGCGTCGCGAAATGGTAGGTCGTGGTGCCTGGAGAAACGCCCGCCACGGCGGCCACCGCTCTATGGGTGACCTTGTCCACGCCTTTATTGGAGATGATATCCAAGGCCGCGCGCAAGATGCGTTCGCGATTCGCGCCGCGAGGCCCTGCTTTTTTGGGGGCGTCGACTTTAGACATCTGTTTCGCCCCTTTCGCACATGTGTACGGCAAACATGGATCTCGGGTCATAAATTCAGATCCCCTTCGCCAAGTCAAATCCCAAATCTGCCGGAACTCAGTCGATCGACCCGTTTCGATCGCATGAAACCGATTTCCTTCTCACTTCATCTCAAATCCGGCTTTCACCTTGACCGATAGAGACACTCAGCTTCATAAGTCGCACAAGGATGAGGGCGATATGTACTGGTATTTTTTAGCGGCTTTTGGCGGATATGTGCTCGGCTCCATTCCGTTTGGGCTTTTGATTACGCGCCTCGCGGGATTGGGTGATATCCGACAAATCGGGTCCGGCAATATTGGTGCAACGAATGTCCTACGCACAGGCCGCAAAGACCTCGCTTTCGCCACGCTTTTATTGGACAGTTTCAAAGCCGGATTGGCCGTTCTTGCTCTGACCTTGCTCTCCGGCGACCGCAATGTCGGTTTGATCGCCGGGGCATTCGCATTTCTGGGTCATTGCTACCCAATCTGGCTGGGATTCAAGGGCGGCAAAGGCGTGGCGACCTATGCTGGCCTGTTGGTGTTTGCCTCCCCTCTCGCGCTCGCTGTTGGTGCGCCTATCTGGCTTGGTTTGTTTGCGCTGACCCGAATATCATCACTTTCAGCGCTCGCCGCGGCCGCCTTTGTTCCATTGGGCGCGTTCTTACTCGGCGAAACGAGATTCGCCGCGTTCACGCTACTCGCGCTCAGCGTTTTGGTGTTTTGGACACACCGCGAAAACGTCAAACGCCTCCTCAACGGGACGGAACCTAAGTTTGGGAGCAAGCCAAAATAGAACGCAGGCCTGGGGGACTGACGGACACCGAAAAATTTGATTGGATCCGGCTGGCTCGGACGCCGCGTGTCGGGCCTGTGACATTTTTCCAGCTGATCGCCAAATTTGGAAGTGCGAGCGATGCATTGAGCGCGCTCCCGAGTCTCTCTTCCAGATCATTAAAACTTCACCCCATATCTGAGCGGGACCTCAATACCGAACTCGAGAAGCTCAGCGCCTATGGTGCGCGGATCGTTTGTTCCTGCGAACATGAATTTCCTCCGCTACTGACGCAATTCTCGCCGCCACCTCCAATCCTCTCCGTGCTTGGTCAATCGGAACTCGTTCATAAACGATGCGTCGCCATTGTCGGGGCTCGCCAAGCGTCCGCTGCGGGTCGAAAGCTCGCAAAAGACATCGCCGCCGACCTCTCCCAAGCCGGATTTTCCATCGTCTCTGGCCTCGCGCGCGGGATTGATGGCGAGGCGCATGCCGCGAGCCTAGAGACCGGAACAATTGCAGTTCTTGGCGGCGGGATCGACCATATTTATCCACCGCAACATGACCGCCTATATGCGGAAATCGCCCATAAAGGCTTGCTGGTCAGTGAGCGCCCATTTGGCCATCGCGCGACGGCCCGCGACTTTCCACGCCGTAACCGCATCATCACCGGAATTGCAGAAGGCGTGGTGATCATTGAAGCAGCCGAGAGATCTGGATCGCTGATCTCCGCGCGCACAGCCTCCGAGCAGAATCGCGAAGTCATGACCGTTCCAGGATCCCCCTTAGACCCCCGCTCCGCTGGCAGCAACCGTTTGCTGCGAGATGGCGCAACGCTCATCCGTCACGCTGACGATGTTCTCGAAGCGCTTAGCCGCTCATCAACAGCGCTCTTGCGGGCGCCACCCGACGCCCCATACACCGCCGCCATACACACTCCGGAGCAGATCCCAGCGTCTCAAATCGATGCCGTGAGAACAGCCCTCGATCTCACGCCAATGCCGATTGCTGCGCTCGCAGAAGCTGCAGGCGTGAGCGCGGCACGGTGTGCGATAATACTGGTAGAGTTGGAATTGGCAGGTATCGCGAAAACGTATGCTGGCGGTCTCGCCGCACTCGCTATCTAGAGGCCGCAGCCTCAAAGCCACATCTCACTGCTATTTAATCCCAAACTCAGTCTCTCTGACTGGACGCTCCGACCCCCACGGCTTAATCGATTCTACAGTTAATGTACCGGAGTCGCTCCATGCAAAAATGGCCTTTGCTATTGCTCATTGCCGCAGGAATGGCGCATTCTGGCAGTGCAATCGCACAAGACGCTATTGTCGAATCCGAAACAGAAGACCCGTCCGTCGTTCTTGATGCGGACAATATTTACGTCAACGAAGCCGATAATACAGTGATCGCCGACGGCAATGTCGAAGCGAAGTATCAAGGCCGCGTTCTGCGCGCGGATCGCCTCACCTATAATCGTAATACAGATCGCGTGCGCGCATCCGGTAACGTGGTGATCATCGATGTTGATGGCTCAGAAAGCTATGCCAATGAGATCGAAACGGATGCCAGTCTCGCAGATGGGTATGCGATCGGCTTCTCAACCCGCACAGCCGAGGGCGGGCGCGCTGTAGCCGAATCAGCCGTTCGGACGGCTGAAGGCTATAATGCACTCGACAAGATCGTTTATACGTCTTGCGAGATTTGCGATGAGGACGACACCCCGACCTGGTCATTACGGGCTCGGCGCGCGGTTTTAGATCAAGAAGCGCAAATGATGTCGTATCGCGATGCGGTTTTGGAGGTCGCCGGTATCCCGGTCCTCTATCTTCCTTTTTTCGCGCATCCAGACCCGAATTCAGAACGGCGGTCAGGGCTTTTGCCCCCTGATTTTGGCTCTTCGTCGAAGCTAGGTCTGTTTTACCAACAACCCTATTACTGGGCCATCTCGCCGTACTCAGACGTGACCGTCTCGCCCAGGATCATGGCGAACGTGAACCCATTGCTGGAAGTGGATTACCGAAAAAAGTTTTGGTCCGGTTCCCTATCCGCTGATTTCAGCTTTACCGAGGAAGCTGAATTCGACTCCGATGGCCAAACCCTAGATGGCAGCGAGAGTGAATTTCGCGGACACATTTTTGCCGAAGGCGGCTTCGTCATCCGGCCCGGTTGGAGGTGGGGGTTCGCCGTCGAACAGGTCAGCGACGATTTGTATACGCGCCGCTACGATATCTCGGGCGAGAATGATCAGCGCGGGCTTTACTCTAAACAGCCGCGCTACCTCCTGAACCAGCTGTATACACAAGCGCAACGCCAGGATTGGTACTTTGACAGCGCGCTCCTCACCTTTGAGACCAACCGTGAAGGGGATACCGACGCGCGCCTCCCAAAGGCGTTACCGCTTATGTATGGCGAACGACTCTTCGATTACGGAAAGTATGGGTCTCTCGCCGTTTCAGGATCGTCGGCGATTTTGGAACGCGACATTGGCGTCGACAGTTACCGCGCTTCGGCCGGGGCGGATTGGTCGACATCTCGCATTTTGCCAGGCGGCCTCCTCGCGAGCCCGTTCGCGGAGGGGCGTTTTGATTACTATCAGATCGACGATCCCGACAATCTCGACGTATCTTCTATCTCACGCGGCGCGGCCACGGTCGGCACGCGGTTATCTTACCCGCTCTATCGCCCGGGCGAGCTCGTCGATATTCTGATCGAACCCGAAGCCATGGTGGCATATGGTACATCGGGAACGAATGATCCGGATATCCCAATCGAAGACAGTTTGTTTTACGAACTCGATGAAACGTCTTTGTTCGAAGCGAACGCGGCATCTGGTTACGACACGTATGAAGGCGGCAGCAAGGCATCGCTCGGCGCGTCGGTCTCTGCACGGTGGAAAAATGGCTTGACCATTTCGGCCCTCGGCGGACGCCGTTGGCGCGATATGTCAGACCCCGTTTTCGATGTTGGATCAAACCTGGATGGCACAGTCTCTGATTGGGTCGCAGGTGTGTCCGCGAGCATCGGAAAACCTTTACAAATCGAAACGCGCGTACGTCTCGACGATGAAGACTTTGGACTCAATCGTATTGATGCCCGCGTCAAAACTGACTTTTGGCGCCTGCGCACCAATACAAGATACTATAATATCTCTGGCGACGTTACGGATTCCTCGTTCAGCGATGAAGGGATCACCTTTACCTCGGACCTCAAAATCACCGACAACTATTACCTCTTATTCAGCCTGAATCGAGATATTTCCGGCCGGGCAAATGAATTTGGACGAACCAGTGATCCTCGAGACATTCGCCAATCGCTTGGGATTGCGTATGAAGACGATTGTTCTCGGTTTCAGATCTCATTTGAGCGATCTGAAGCGAATGACCGCTCAATTGGGCCAGAAGACTCCATCAAGTTCCAATTTGCGTTAAAAACGATTGGTGGATTGGGTTCCAGCGACGTCGACTGACATTCGTTCAATCTCGACACATTGCAGCCATCTCCGTTGCGCATTGTTCAGCAAACGTTATGTTCCGCTCCAGTATGGTGCAGCGGTGACGATGCGCAGGAGATTGAGTATGATTCGTTCGATAGCTATTGCAGGCCTGATGGCGGTATCTGGCACATGCACAGCGCTGGCTCAAACGGCACTCCCCACCACGCCGGCTGCGCCAGAAGCGCAACAAATCGAAGGCATCATTGCCGTGGTCAATGATGACCCTATCTCTTTCACCGATGTCAGACAGCGCGCGCGTTTGCTGCTGCTTAGCTTAGGGGGGCAGCAGCCGACCCCAGAGCAAATCCAACAGGTCACGACGCAAGCTCTCGAACAGCTCATCGATGAAAAGCTTCAGTTGCAAGAAGCTGCCGAATATGAAGTCGAAGTGTCTGATGACGATATTGCCAATTCGATCAATCGCTTAGCGCAACAATCGGGCATTACCCGCGATATTCTCCTGAACAGTTTGATTCAATCGGGCATCAATCCGACAAGTTTGGAAGAACAAACCCGCGCGGACATCGCCTGGCGTCGCATTATGGGCGGACTATACGGCTCACGGATCCGAATTTCGGACAACCAAATCGACGAACAAATCAAACGTTTGCAGGCCGACGCTCAGAAAGAACAATATTTGGCGTCCGAGATCTTCATTTATGCACCACTAGAAGAAGACAAAGCCCAAGCGATGACAGCGGCCTACTCGATTATTGAGCAATTACGAGCTGGCGCCCAGTTTTCAATTGCCGCTCAGCGCTTTTCATCCGCGCCAACGGCAGCGACAGGCGGCGACATGGGCTGGGTCGTGATCGATAATTTCGATGATGCAAGACAAGGCGCGCTCCAGGCCATGGATGGCCCTGGCATTTCAGACCCAATCGAAGTTGAAGATGGCATCTACATCATGAACCTGCGGGCCAAACGCGATCCATCAGATACGACGACGCTCGTCGATGTCACGCGCATCACCGTAAATGACGGATCAGAAGCCAGCTTGAAAGCGGCGCTCGCTGAGATTTCGGACTGTTCACAAATCGAAGCGGTCGTCGACGCTGATGATAATTTGCGCTCCGTGGCGCTCTCTGATCTCAATGTCGAGGATCTTGGTCCGGAAGGAAAGTCCATGGTGCTGACGACGGAAATCGGCACCAGCACAGATATTTTCGCGCAGTCTGGCACATTGGCCGCGATGTATGTCTGCGACCGCAAAAACAATGTCGAAGCGGTGCCGGATCGGGCACAGGTAGAAGATCGCCTTTATAGCCAAGAGTTAGGTATGATCTCTGAGCGCAGCCTGCGTAATCTCCGCCGCGAAGCGACGATTATTCGCCGCCAATAATCTCAATGTCATCGTCCAACGTCCCTCTCGTCGTGACCATGGGCGATCCCGCAGGATGCGGGCCGCAAATTACCACGCAAACGTGGTTGGACCGCGATGCACTGGACCTCGCGCCTTTTTTTGTAATCAGCGATCCGCGTGTGTACGAGCGCGATGTCCCTGTGCAGACGATCGAACACCCGCGGCATGCCGCCGACGTCTTTGAGACAGCCCTACCCGTTCTTCCATTTGAACTGCCCGAAATTGAAACGCTGAAACCAGGCGTCGCCTCAGGCCGTTTTGCCACCAGCATCATCGAGAGCATTGAGCGAGCGACCGCCCTTTGCATGGCTGGCGACGCCGCCGCGATGGTCACTAATCCGATCGCAAAATCTGTTTTGTATGAGGAAGGGTTCGCGTTTCCGGGACATACGGAATTCATATCGTCACTCTGCCAAGGTGTTCAGCCCAAGGCACCCCATCCAATTATGATGTTGGTCGGCGGCGGTCTGCGGGTAGCCTTGGCAACCATCCATGTTCCTTTGATGAAAGTTCTCGACCATTTGACGATCGAGACACTGACTCAGACGGCGAAAATCACGCATCGCGCCATGGTCGAAGACTTTGGACTCACTGATCCAAAAATTGCGTTCACGGGGCTTAACCCGCATGCGGGCGAAAATGGAGCCATCGGCACCGAAGAGCGCGATATTATCAATCCGGCTGCAAGCGAGCTTCGCAGTCTCGGACTGAACGTATCCGACGCGCGTCCGGGTGATACTGTGTTCTATGAAGCGCTTAACGGGCAGTTCGATGCAGTCATAGCGATGACGCATGATCAGGGCCTTATCCCGGTTAAAACCCTCGATATGTGGGGCGGCGTGAACACGACGCTAGGTCTGCCAATCCTCCGAACAAGCCCAGACCATGGCACGGCCTATGACGCTGCAGCGGCGGGTCAGTGTCGCCCAGACAGCTTGATCGCCGCGCTGCGTCTCGCCGCAGAGTTGGCCGACAACCGGGCCCGCGCACATGCCTGATCGTCCCGGGCTCACATCCGCACCAGCCCGCAAAGCGCTCGGGCAGCATTTCTTGTTTGATCCAGATATTTTGCGCCGCACGGCTCTGGCGGCCGGACCTGTGGAAGGCCGAACCGTGATCGAGGTTGGACCTGGGCCGGGCGGTCTCACGCGCGCTATTTTGGACAATGGAGCACACTCTCTGACATGTGTGGAAGCAGATACGCGTTTTGCTGAAGCTCTGCAGGCTTGGCCGGAATACAAAGACAACCGCCTCGCCATTGTTCAAGCAGACGCCCGCAAAATCGATTGGGCAACCCTTCCGGCTATCGAGGCCGCGCCTGATCCGGTGATGATTATCGCCAACCTGCCGTACAATGTTGGCACGCCGCTTCTCATCACATGGCTGAAAGCTGCGGCTTGGCGCGGGGAAATGGCATTGATGTTCCAAAAAGAGGTCGCCCTGCGCACTTGCGCCAAGCCGGGTGATCCACACTATGGTCGACTTGCCGTCCTGACAGCGGCGGTTTGTGATGCGGCCATCGCCTTCACACTGCCCCCAGGCGCTTTCAAACCCCCACCCAAAGTTGATAGCGCCGTCGCAATCTTTAGGCCGCTTTCGGCGACAGCGCGTTTTGCTGATCTTTCAAGCTTGGAAAAAGTGACCACGGCGGCCTTCGGGCAGCGACGGAAAATGCTGCGCGCGGCTTTGAAACCTTTGGCGAAAACTGTAGGCCTGAATGCCGCCACCTGGCTGGAAGCGTGTGATATCGATCCAACGGCGCGCGCTGAAACGCTTACCCAAACTCAGTTTCGGGCCCTCGCCGCGCAGTATGCAGAGGCACGCGCGTGAGGGTACGTCTGATCAATGGTGACATGGTTTTGGAGCTCGATCCTCAAGCTGGCGGCGCAGTCAGTGCGTTACGACATGGTGATCTCGAGATCTTCCGACCAGCGCCTCCCCGCTCCGGCCCGGCTTTTGACCCCTTGGCTTATGCGGCGTTTCCGATGGTGCCGTTTGTCGGGCGTATCTTTGAGGGGCGGGCTAAATGGCAAGACCATTGCCTGACCCTCCCTGCCAACCTCCCGCCCGAACCGCACGCGATTCACGGTCACGGCTGGCGTGCAGCCTGGTCTGTCGCGGATCGAGACGACACCCGCATAAGCTTGAGCTACACGCATGACGACGATGCCTGGCCTTGGCACTACACCGCGAAACAGATCTATGACCTCAAATCGGATGGATTGGTGGTTGACCTCTCAGTCAAGAATGAAGGTGATACACCGATGCCTGCGGGTCTTGGCTGGCATCCCTATTTCTATCGCGCTGGGGCCGTGCTCAAAACACCAACCACGCGTGAGTGGCACCCAAACGATGAAACGGGCGACTCATTACCGCTGAAGATTGCCGAAGAGGCTGACCTATCGCAGGGCTTGCCCGTCGAAGGGCTAAACTTGGACACGACTTATTCTCTCGCAAAGCCCATCTATGAGATGCAATGGCCGACCCATCGCGTCACCATGACCGCCGACCCGGTGTTCGCATTCGCGACCATCTACGTGCCGCCTGGTCAGGATTATTTCTGTGCTGAGCCCATCTCGCATGCGCCGTTTGCGATCAATAGTTCAGCGCCCATGGCTGAAACCGGATTGAGATCACTCGCTATCGGTGAAACCCTGTCTGGATCAATTACGCTGAGGGCCGAACGCTAAAGCTCGCCCAATAGACCGCGCACGTGATCTTCCAACTTATGCTCTCGCAAGCGTTTGGTCCGCTCGACCAAGAGGATCCGGCGTAGCTTTTCATAGGCTTCTTCAAGGTCATCATTGACGATGCAATAATCGTATCGCCGCCAATGCAGGATATCGCCTTGCGCATCGCGCATTCGTCTCGCAACCATTTCAGGGGTTGAGCCTTCTCGCGCACTCAAACGGTCTTCAAGCGCTTCGATAGATGGCGGTAATACGAAGACCGAAACGCAATCGTTCGGCATTTGGTCATGCAGCGCGTCTGCACCCTGCCAATCCACATCGAATAAGACGTCATTGCCGATCTCAAGCTGTGCGACGGTATCCGCACGCGGGGTTCCATAATAGCGATCAAACACTTTCGCCCATTCCAGGAATTCGCGGCGTGAGATCATGTCCCGAAATTCGGTCTCAGACTTGAAGTGATAGTCGACGCCATCTGTCTCATTGGGACGAGGCTCGCGCGTGGTCGCCGAGACCGACAAGACGACGTCATCGAACTCTTTCATCAGCATCCGCGCCAGCGTGGTTTTCCCAGCACCAGAGGGGCTGGAGATAACAAGCATAAGCCCGCGGCGGGGATCGTGATCGGCGCTATTCGACATTCGCGGCTTGCTCCTTGAACTGATCGACTACGCTTTTGAGCGCGAGACCGGTATTCGTCAAATCCAAGGCCGCAGATTTTGAGCACAACGTATTGGCTTCACGGTTTAGCTCTTGCGCCAAAAATCCAAGATCGCGGCCAACTGCATCCTTTGATTGGACTAAGCTTTTGCCGCGCGCGACGTGCGCCTCTAGACGGTCCAGCTCTTCTGTGACGTCAGCCTTAGTTGCGAGCACGGCAATTTCAGTGGCGAGGCGTTCGTCAGACACCGCCCCTTCAGTATCGAATTCGGCGATACGTTGGCGATATTTTTCCGCGATCGCAGATTTTTGGGTCTCGGCGTACTGCGCAGCTTCGATTCGCAGCCGGTCCATTTCGGACAATTGTCCGGTCAATAGAGATGTCAGCTCATCCCCTTCTTGTTTCCTTGCTTTGGCCAGCTCTTTGATGACATCTTGGCCCGTGGCGCTTAGCACCTCGATCGCGCCATCCACTTCTACCAAATCACGCAGAGAGACTGTGTCAGCCTCGACCACCCCTTTGATGCCCATCAAGCTTGCGAGGGACGGCCCCGTTGCCATCGCACCTTCGGCCTTTTCGTAAGCAGCAAGCAGCGTCTGCAATACAGACTCATTAACGGAAATCGTGTCTGCACCCTCGAGCTCAATCCGCAGCGCGATTTGCAAATTCCCGCGTTTGAAGGCGTCGCTCGCTGCTTTGCGAACGGCTTTCTCAACAGCTTCGAGGCCAGACGGCATATTCAAGCGCACATCCATGCCGCGCCCATTGACGCTTCGTGCTTCCCAATGCCAGCTTCCCCAAGCCGCTTCACCGTTGACACGGGCAAAGCCGGTCATCCCTGATAGTGCCATCAATTCTCCCGTTCGCGGGCAATCTCTTCGCGTTCAAAGGCGCGATACGCCGCGACATTTCTTTGATGCTCGGCATAGGTCTTTGCGAACAGATGTCCACCCTTTCCATCCGCAACGAAGAAGACGTAATCGGTTTCGGGTGGATTGAGCACGGCTGCGATGGCATCCCGCCCTGGATTGCAGATCGGCGTCTTAGGCAGGCCATCGATTTGATAGGTGTTCCAATCGGTCTTTCGATCGATTTCAGAGCGATAGAGCGTGCGTCGCTGACCCTGACGATTGTACAAAGGCTCGCCTTGCGACACGCCATAAATGATGGTCGGGTCGCTTTCGAGCCGCATGCCCTTTTTCAGCCGTCCAACGAAAAGGCCTGCGACGAGAGGGCGTTCATCCGCACTCGCGGTCTCTTTCTCCACCACAGAGGCCAAGATCACAGCCTCATAGGGCGTCGAGACGGGGAGGTCGTCCTGCCGCCCAGACCACAGCTCTTCAAGCAGTACGTCTTGCGCGGTTTCCATTCGTTCGATGAACTGCGTGCGCGTGGTCCCGGCGCCAAAGGAATATGTATCCGGCAGCAGAACACCTTCCTCAAAAGCGCGCTCCGGCATGTCGCCGGTTAGGTCTTCAGCTGCTTCGACCCGCCGCAAGATTTGCGCGGTCGTGAGCCCTTCTGGAATGGTCAATCGGTATTGAACCACATCACCTTCGACCAATTGCTCAAGGATATCGGTCACGCTGGCCCGCGCTGGCAGAAGATAAGATCCAGCTTTGATCTGACTTTCTGTGCCATCTATACGCGCTTTCAGTCGCAACACGCGTTTGTCCGAGACCAGCGCGTCGGCCTCTAAGCGATTGGCCACGCTTGCAAGGCCCTCTCCCCGCTCAACGACAAAGCTGGTCTGCGCTGCGGACGGTCCAGGCTTTACAGCCTCATTCTGCAACCAAAACCAGCCATAGGCTCCTGCGGCACCGGCGAGGATGACGATCACGAAAATGAAAGCAAATAGCGCTTTGAGGAGACGCATCGAAGTCTCAGTCCTGTACTGGCCCGCCCCACAAATAGGTCGCCGTACTCGCTGAACTAGTCAACCTGCTTCAAGATGAGCGATGCGTTAGTTCCGCCAAACCCGAAAGAGTTGGTCATCGCCGCACGTACTTGGCCCTTTTTGGCTTTGTGCGGGATCAGGTCGATCGGAGACTCAACGCTTGGATTGTCCAAATTCAAAGTCGGTGGCATCACTTGGTCACGGATCGCTAAGGCACAGAATGCCGTTTCAATCGCGCCCGCAGCGCCAAGCAAGTGGCCGACAGCCGACTTGGTTGATGACAGAGATAGATTTGGCGAATGGTCTTCGAAGAGACGCTCAACAGCGCCAACCTCACCTTCGTCCCCGCGCGGGGTCGACGTGCCATGCGCGTTTACATAGTCGATCTCATCAAGCGACATTCCGAGGTTGCGCGCCGCGTGATCGGCCGCCATTTTCATAGCCCGGTATCCGCCTTCAGCACCTTCGGCCGGCGCCGTGATATGGTGCGCATCGCCGGTCAGGCCGTAGCCCGCGACTTCCGCGTAAATCTTCGCGCCGCGCGCTTTCGCGTGCTCATATTCTTCAAGGACGACAATCGCTGCGCCTTCACCCATGACGAAACCATCGCGGCCTTCATCATAAGGACGTGATGCACGCTTCGGCTCATCATTATATTTGGTCGACATGGCTTTGGCAGAACAGAAACCTGCAATCGCCAGCTCACAAATCACCGCTTCGGACCCGCCAGCGACCATAACGTCTGCATCGCCGTATTGGATCAGACGCGCTGAGTCGCCGATCGCATGTGCGCCTGTCGCGCAAGCCGTCACCACAGAATGGTTTGGACCTTTAAACCCATGTTTGATCGACACCTGGCCTGAAGCCAGGTTGATCAAAGCCGATGGGATGAAGAAGGGGCTCACTTTACGTGGCCCGTTCTCATAGAGGTTGATCGAGGAATCGTAGATGCTTTGAAGCCCGCCAATACCTGATCCGATTAGAACGCCAGTGCGCTCTTTATCTTCATCGGTCTCGGGAACCCAGCCGGAATCCTCAATCGCTTCAGCTGACGCGCCGATCGCATAGAGAATAAACTCATCGATTCGGCGGCGTTCTTTGGCGCTCGCCACCGTATCTGGATCGAACGCATGCGGATCATCTTCTGACCCGCCGCCGCGGCCACTCTTATAGGGCACTTGGAAGGCAATTTTGCAGGAGGTGTTTTCTGGATCGAACGTATCGATCGGTCCAGCACCAGACTCACCGGCAATTAGCCGTTCCCATGACGCTTCTCTGTTCGCAGCCAGAGGCGAAATGATACCAATACCCGTAATGACAACGCGACGCATAAGTCAGCCTCTAACCGACGTGAGCGTTGATGTGAGACACCGCGTCACCAACGGTGCGGATGTTTTCCTGCACGTCGTCTGGGATCTCGATATTGAACTCTTCTTCAAACGCCATGACCAGCTCGACCAGGTCGAGTGAGTCAGCTCCAAGATCATCAATAAAGCTGGCGCTCTCGACCACTTTATCTCCCTCTACGTCGAGATTTTCGACAACAATCTTTTTTACACGCTCAAGAACGTCAGACATGGATACCTCTCTGATATTGTCTGATGGATAGGCTTCTGTGGGCCATGGTGTTGCCGTTAGCACACACTTTGTGACAACGCCAAGCCCCGCATACTGTGGAAAGTGCAATGCCCCAGGGGGAAATCCCCTAGATCATCGCCATCCCGCCATTCACATGTAGGGTCTGACCCGTCACATATGAAGCTTCGTTGGAGGCAAGATATACAGCTGCCGCTGCAATATCTGTCCCGAGTCCCAATCGACCGGATGGAATCTGGCCGAGAAGCAGCTCTTTTTGCGCGTCTGGCAGGACATCTGTCATGGGGGATTCGATAAATCCGGGGGCGATCGTATTGGCAGTGATTCCCCGGCTCGCGACTTCTTGGGCGAGGGATTTGGTGAACCCAATCATCCCGGCTTTGGAGGCACAATAGTTTGACTGACCTGGGTTACCAGTCACACCGACAATCGAGGCGATTCCGATAATCCGGCCACCACGTGCCTTCATCATTGGGCGCACAGCTTTGCGGCAGAGTCTGAAATAGCTTTCGAGGTTTACCCGGATAATATCCTGAAAATCCTCATCTTTCATCTGCATGAGGAGTTTGTCGCGGGTCACCCCAGCATTGGCGACGAGAATATCAAGCTTGCCGCCGGCTTCGATGGCCTGACCAACCAAAGCGTCAGCTTGCTCCGGGTTGGAGAGATCGCAAGGCAAGATATGCGTCCGCTCGCCGAGCTCGCTGGCTAAGGCTTCGAGTTTCTCGACGCGGCGACCCGAAAGCGCAACATCGGCGCCAGCGGCATGCATGGTCCGTGCAATCGATTCGCCGATGCCGCCGGTCGCGCCGGTCACCAGTGCAGTTTTTCCTGTTAAATCGAACATTCTGCCCTCTCCTGCCTCTTATCCGTTTAGCCGTTCTGCAACGGCGGCAATTTCTTCTGGTGTGCCCATGGTCATGCCTTCCAGTGCACGCACGGTTCGGCGATTCATGACACTCAAAACTTTTCCGGCGCCGGCTTCAACTGTTGCCTCGACGCCTTGCTCGGCCATGAATTGAACCGATTCGGTCCAGCGGACTTGGCCTGTGACCTGTTCGACCAGCTGTTTCCTAATCGCCTCAGCATCGCTGCCAGACGTCGCCGTCACGTTTGCAACCAAAGGTGCGGCTGGCGCTTTTATTTCGATGCCAGCCAATGCCTCGGCCATTGCATCCGCCGCAGGTTGCATCAGCGAACAATGGAACGGCGCGGAGACTGGGAGCAAGACCGCCTTTTTTACGCCGGCTTCTTTGGCGCCAGAAATAGCCAGCTCGACTGCAGGCTTAGACCCCGAAATCACAATCTGACCAGGCGCATTATCATTCGCAATCTCGCATGGACCTTCGGAGGCGCCATTCGCGCATAGCGTGGCCGCTTGCTCAGGGCTAGCGCCCAAAAGGGCCGCCATGGCGCCTTCGCCAGCGGGTACGGCGTCCTGCATAGCGTTTCCGCGGATGCGCAGCACTTTCGCGCAATCGCCGACCGAGATCGCACCAGCAGACGCCAGCGCCGAATATTCTCCCAAGGAATGACCTGCAACGAACGCGGCCTTATCGGCGCCAATCCCGTGCGCACTCTCGAGCGCGCGCATCGCGGCGACCGAAACGGCCATGAGCGCGGGCTGGGTGTTCGCGGTCAGCTTCAAATCATCCTCTGATCCGCTCCACATCAATCCAGATAGATCCTGACCCAAGGCGTCATCAACTTCTGCAAAAACCGCTTTCGCGGCGGGGAACGCCTCAGCGAGATCTTTGCCCATGCTGATAAACTGGCTGCCCTGCCCTGGGAATATAAACGCAAACTTGGTCATAAGCGCTCCTCAACTCTATTTGGCGCCCGCTTAAGACGCTGCGCACAACAGCGCAAGCCGCTTGATTCCGTACTCGTTTTGCGCTTTAAGCCGCCGTTCGCAAGGTTTGCGGTCCTCAAATTCGGAATGAGCCGAAAGCGAGGGGCCATCGTGGAAGGGTTTTCCCGCCCATCTGCGCCGCAAGCTAAACTTTAGGGAAAGACAATATGGCACTATATGAGCACGTCCTCATCGCGAGGCCGGACATCTCACCTGCACAGGTTGAGGGTCTGATGGAAGAGCTCTCAACCTTCCTCGACAAACAAGGCGCGAAAGTCGCGAAATCCGAATATTGGGGTCTTCGCAATCTTTCATACCCAATCAATAAGCAGCGCAAGGGACACTATTCCCTGTTCAACATTGACGGCCCAGCCGATGCGATCCACGAGCTGGAACGCGCGCACCGCCTCTCTGATGACATCATGCGCTACATGACCATCAAAGTAGAAGAACACGATGAAAATCCTTCTCCTATGATGAGCCGCAAAAACCGTCGTGACGACTAGAAGAAGGATTTAAGATTATGGCTTCTAGAAACACTACAGGCATGAACATCACCAACATTCCGGCCCGCCGGTCTTTTGGTCGTCGTCGTAAGGTCGATCCATTTTCCGGTGATAAAGCGCCGAAAATCGACTATAAAGACGTGAAGCTCCTGCAGCGCTACATTTCTGAGAAAGGCAAAATCGTGCCGTCTCGGATCACGGCTGTGAACTTCAAGAACCAGCGTAAACTTGCCAAGGCGATTAAACGTGCCCGCATGCTCGCGCTTCTGCCATTCACTGTGAAATAAGGGAGACTCTAACGATGCAAGTTATTCTCCTCGAACGCGTGGAAAATCTTGGCAGCCTCGGTGACGAGGTGAGCGTCAAGAACGGCTTCGCCCGCAACTTCCTGTTGCCAAAAGGCAAAGCCCTGATCGCCAACAATCAAAACCGTGCCCGTTTCGAAGCAGAACGCGACGCGCTCGAAAAGCGCAACGCTGAAGCACGTGACGCCGCAACAACAGCCGGCTCAAGCCTGGATGGGCAGACATTTATTCTGATCCGTCAATCTGGTGCGACGGGTCAACTCTATGGATCTGTTTCAGCACGCGATATCGTCGAAGCCGCTGGCAATGCAGGCCACACGATCAAGCGTGAGCAAGTGCGCCTGAATGCGCCGATCAAAACGCTCGGTCTGCATGAAGTCGGCATTCGCCTGCACGCTGAAGTTCGCGTCGACGTGACCATCAACGTCGCCCGCTCTGAAGACGAAGCAGAGCGCCAAGCCGCGGGTGAGGACATCATCGAGACGTTGCAAGCTGAACAGCAGGCTGCTGCCGATGAGCAAGCCTCTGAAATGGCCGAAGCGGCTGCTGAACTTGATACGGCGCCAGAGGGCGACGAATAAGTCGATCCTTCACGACCAAAATTAGAAAAGCCGCTCGAACATTCGGGCGGCTTTTTTTTATTCGATTAACCGGAGCGCGTTTACTTGAGAGGCGATCGCTTGGAATGTTGCTGTCAGATCCAAGCCCTCGACGTGGTAATAATATGAGGATGTCGTCGCGCATTCCTCCAAAATGGTATCTGGCAACGACCCTTCGCTAATTTGGAACCCGATAGTGAAAATGATGATGTTCTCGGCGTCGGCGGCTTCGCATGCTCTTTTGAACCGCCCAACAGCACTGTTATTGGCAGACGTCGTACTCGCACCGCCACGCGTCCGCGTCGTTTGCATGTTCTTGCGATCGCCTTGATTGCTGTACGCGTTTACGTGTGGCTCTTCATTCGTTTCGCGATTTTCGTGAACGTTGCCAATTGCAAAGTCTTTCGGCCGGTTTTGCGCGGTAATCGCACCATCAGTCATAATAATCATGACTTTCTTGGATTCCTCCGCATTAAAATCGAGGGGCCGGTCCGTGAAGTCACCTCCAAGTTCACCACGAAAACTCGGCGAAAGCGTTTTCAGTCCCCATAACGCGCCAATATCCATGCCTGTACCATCCGACAAAACCATTCCGTTGAGGTGCGCCTTGATGGCTGTGGCATCGTTGGAGTTCAGGAACACGGCGCTGGCCGCTTCAGGACACCATGGGTGATTGTTCCACCACCGCCAGAAATCTGGCACCTGGCCGCGACTATTATTCGACAGCATGGCCGTGCTATAATCGGTCTGAACGGCTTCGATACACTCATGGCCATCGGTGAACCGAAAATCCGAGGTCTCCACCGAAGTCCCGATATTGTAGTCGTCTTCGCTCGGATCAATAATGGTTCCGAACCCACTTGTTTCGACGGCAAACTTGTCGAAAAGCGTCGAGCCGATGTTCACAGTGCCGCCGAATGGAATGACATTGATCGATGTCGCATCCTCGGTGGTCTCGTTTAGCATTATGTCGACAAATTCAGTCGATGCAGCTTTCAAACTGGTGAGGCGGTTGCCGCGCATGGAAGATGAGATATCCAGGACCATCGAAATCTCAATGTTTGGAATCGATTGAAATGCCGAAGCCTGCACTTCGATTGTGACCTCTTCGGTCCCAAACAAGTGCATGACGGCCGTATCAACTGTGAGCGTCGCACTCGCGGTGACCGACTTGGAGTTCAGCGCCACAACCGAACTCGACTCGACAATCAGGTTCTCCTTGCTGTGACCAAACTGCTCAATTTGAGCGGCCATCCAAGTCTCTACGAGCGTGTCGGGATCCTCGGTAGACGCCAAGTTCGTGGCCGCCAGTACAGCCTGGTCCAATAGCGTAGCAGTTTGAGTTTTTTGCCGTTTGAACGCGATTAATATCAATTGCAGCACCGGCTATCGCCATGATCGGAAACAAAGACAGGGCAAATATCATAACGATATTGCCCTTCTCTGCTCACATGAGCTTACATAGCCAATTTGGTCGTCCCAGCATCTCTAATTGATACGCCAAAACAACTAATTTCTATTTTATAGAAGTCTGCAGATTTTTCGAAGTTTATTGTACGCGCGTTATTAAGAGATTTTCAACCAAACCCGGCACGAGCACGCGCTCAACCCGCATGCGCCTCATAGCGGAACGTCATCATCCGGGTCAGAAGATCGCTTTCATAATTCCCTGGCACCGTTTTCTGACCGATCAGCCAGGCATAAACTTCCCAATCTGGGGTCGAGAGCAAACGTTCAAACTCACTGAGATCAGCATCCGTCATGTCTGCAATGTGCGTGTCCGCGAAGGATCCCATTAACAGATCC
>JBCBBY010000041.1:0-32991 GCA_038531195.1 Pseudomonadota bacterium | reverse complement strand
CCCCAATCAAAATCAGTCTTCGCCTGCGCATAAACGCTGATCAGATCTTCTTCGAGTTCGATGATCTCATCTGGGGTTGGGACAGTCGGAGGTGTAACACCCGACGCAGCAACCAGGGCTTCATTGCGGAAGTAGTAAGCTGGGATAGTATTGTCGAAATCCTGTTCCCAAAGCTCTGTTGTAACAAAATCGCTGATGTTAACGGTCAAAGCATCTCCGGCGATAATCTCCCGTGCGTCGCCTGTGCCGGAAACTTCGCGTTTATCATAGGCTGCACCGAATTTGACTTCCGTGTCGCGGCCAAACAGTGTCATTTCGCGCGTGACATCGTTTTGCAGAAGGACCTGCTCAATCGTGGTGTCATCGATCAACAGATTGAACAAAAAGTTCGAAGGATTGTCGTATGAGAGATCATCGAACAGATTGATCGGGGTTGTTGTGCCGGGGGCATATGGGATCAGAGCTGGATCATTAATGTTTGTAATGTCGTAAAAGGCATCGAACCCAGTGGTCGCCGTCCAGAAGCCGAGCGGTAGCCAGCCATAATTGGTGCTTTCCGAATAGGTTAGGCGAGGCTCCATGATCCACTCGCCAATATTCAGATCGGCACCGATTGTGTTGGTGAAGGTCGCTGTTTCATAGCGTCCAGACTGCGAAAGCGCTCTGGCTTCTACGCCCGTCACAATCCCGGATGTGCCAAGTGGCACGTTGGGCGTGCTACCGGGCAAGTCACCGAAGTCGAAGTCGAATTGGTTACGCAATTCATTGTCGCCGAACTCGTAGTAGAGCGTCGAAGCAAACACGCGATCGATCGCGTCGCTCTCCGGACGAAACTCAACTTTACCCCCGTAAGAGTAGGTCTCGCGCTCGCCGCCATATTGACGGAAATCGAGATTGTCTAGCGTTCCGGCCTCTGGATCGATACCGTATTCACGGTTATCGACGACCCGTCCGCGTTCATCGGAGGAGGCAAAAGCCAGCACACCGAATTGTTCGTTCGAATAGGATGCCCGCAGACCGTAGCGCTCAAGATCCGCGTCACGCAAAGTCCGTTCACCGCGCGCATAGGTGCCGGCGAACCCAAAGCCTTCTTTATCGAAGGGGCTATAGGTTTCGATATTAATGTGACCCAGCAAGGCGCCGCCTGGCGTTGCCGGCGTGATTGCTTTCGATGCTTCAATCCGGCTGGTGATAATCGACGGGATTGAGTCAAAACGTGGGATCCGGCCATCATCCGCGCCAGGAACGAGAATGTCATCGAAAGAAATTGTGGTGTAACGGAAACGACCGCCACGGAAGTTCAGGAAGCGCGCTTCACCTTGGTCGCTCTCAACAGCGAGACCGGGGATGCGTGTCAGTGACGCCGCGAGCGTCGCGTCTGGGAAACGGCCAATTGTGTCGGCAGCAACAACGTCTAGAATGTTGTCCGCGTTGCGCTTCGCCGCGAGGGCCGCAATCTGACTGTCACGGATCGGCGTGCCGGTGACAACGATAGTCTCCTGGCGGGCTTCTTCATCCTCCGCTGTTGTTTGCGCCGTCATAAGCGGCGCGGTTAGCAAAGCTGTGCTTAGAATTAAGCTGGTTTTGAGAAATGTAATGCGCATGATGAGCCCCTCTTGCGTTTGAAATCCATGCAGGGCGCTATGCGCGCGCGCCCAAATCGCCAAGAAAAGGTTTCTTGACGAAATGGCGAAGTAAATATGACGCTGGTCTAGGGGTCTATTTTTTATGGCTTTTATTGCTCTGCGGTTCTCTCTGAACCCGGGCGACCGTCTAACGTTGGTGACAGGTGTGTCTATTGGGAAACGACAAATTCGCGCCTTGTCGAAAGGCAAATCGGTCGTATTACGCGTCCGCCCACATTGCTCTGGACAGGAAAACGCCGGCTGATATGAACGCGGCGAAGAGTGGAGGGATACGTTGTGCCTTTTGGGTATCGCGATCTGGTCGCAGGGCTTCTGCTATCGGTTGGACTTTGTGCCTGTGTTCCAGCGTCTGGCTCCAACGCGAGGGATGAGGTGGCCGGATCTTCAGACAAGGCCGCCATGGTTACGGCGACCGAGCGTCCGGTTCGCGTCCAATTCCGGGATCTTTTCACGGGCTTGAACCCAAGTGACCAGGCCATTGATCTCTCCGGATCTAAAATAGAAATTGTCGGCTATCTCACGCCGCCACAACAATTTCCGTTCCGCGTCCTTGTTGGCCTGCCAAGCGAGACCTGCCCGTACTGCGAGCCACCGGAAGATGAGGACGACGACGTCATTCCTTTCTTGCTGGTTCTTGGCGATTTGGATGAGATGAATTTCAGTTTCCGCTCCCGATTGCGTGTAACGGGCGTGCTCCAGGCGCAGCGTAACGCCGTAGGTCCAGACGGGCGAAAGCTGGAAATGCGCCTCATGGAGGCTTTAGTCGAGCCCGACGCGCGCTACATCGACCCGCGAGAAAAAATGGGTGGCCGCATCGCCATGACGGCACATACGCCGACGCGTGGCGTTGAAGGTTCAGATAATTAGAGCCGCATCGGTTGGAAGGTAAGGAGCATGGCAAAAACGCCTGACGCGTCCAGTGATGAGATCCTTGGGATCTTTCCAACGCCGATCATGGTGTGCCGCGGTGTTGTCGACGCCGTCTTGGTGAAGGCCCTGATTGAGCAATTTGATGCCTCCGAAACGGGCGCCAATAATCGTACTGCCCTATTGCAGCATACGCCGGTAACCAGTCCGCATACCCATCCGAACTTCCAAGCGGTTTGCGAACGGGTTGCCGGTCCCGTTCAACGTTACGGAGCGACGATGCTCGGCGAGACATTGAAATGGGGCATCAAGGAAATCTGGATGAACCGCATGGCGAAAGACGGGTCTCAAAAACTCCATAATCACGCGAACAGCTTTATTTCAGGGGTGCTCTATCTGACGGACATTGCGGGTGTCTCGGCGACGATGTTCCATCGCAGTTCCGGCGCGTCCGGTTTTGTTATGGACAATATGAACGAGAACACGACGGTGAATGAATACAATGCACCGGTTTTCCGGGCGCCGGAAATGTCAGCCGGCGATGTGATCCTGTTTCCCAGCTACCTGATGCACGAAGTTCCGCCAAGCCCGGTCGATGGAAGAATGTCTTTGGCGTTTAACGCCATTCCGGAGCGGATCGACAGCTGGGGCTATCGCCTGTCATTTCGCTAACTTAGGCGATGAGTGATACCGCCAGGTACATGACACCAATCGCTGTAATCCAGCTGCTTACCGCGCGGGCTGCGATCTGTACCCAATCAGCCATCTCGGCAAGGGTGGCCACTGCTGCGATGAGAAGGACTATGAGCACCGAAAAGGTCGCAACGATCCCGCTGCCATAGAGCAGCCAGTCAACGCTTACGTCCCGTGCCGAGACCGCATTGACGAAGCCATGGATCAAGGCCACCGCGCCGCCAAAGGTAGCGAGGAGAGCTGCAGCCATAGGGCGTGCGACGATCCCGACCAATCCGGCCAGGATGAGCGTGAGGGCAATGGCAGGCTCCATCGAGATCTCGAGCGGTGTGAATGCGGCGAGCGCCACGCCGACGATAAGCCCAACCGGTATGCCAAGCAGAATCCAGCGGGAGGACTCGCGGGGATGGAACGCCGCCAGGAGCGCGAGCCCAACCAGGGCCGCCACGTGTTCTGGCGCGCTGAGAACGTGCAAGGCGCCTGCATAGAAGTCGCCGAATTCGACGCCGACTAAGTGCGCATGAGCAGGCTGGGCAACCAGGCCAAAAGCCAGGGCCGCCGCAAGAGGTTTCGCAACAGACCTAAGCAAGGCCAAGGGCACCGAGGAGATAGTAGATCCCGACAATCGCGACGATACCACCACAGCCGCGGACCAACCAGGGGCCAGCGGGTTTCCAATCATTCAGCAAGCCGATCACGATACCGGCCGCATGTAACAGTCCGGTCGAGATCACAAAACCGATGCCATAGGAGATCGGGCTTGCCGCCTCGGGCAATTCTTGGCCGTGGGCATACCCGTGAAAGATTGCAAACGCCGCGACGATGGCAACCGCCAGCACCGTCGGCACTCTAACCGCCAGAGTGACGAGAAGACCAAGCACGACGGCAGAGCCGGCGATACCCACCTCCACGGCGGGAAGCGGAAGTTCTGTCAGTCCGAGAAGCCCTCCCATAACCATCATCAATGGAAAAGCGACAGGAAGCGCGTAGATCAGAGGACGCCCGAGTTGCGCCCCCCACAGCCCAACGGCAATCATGGCTACTAGATGGTCTGGCCCCATGATCGGATGAAGGAGGCCGCTTTCCAGACCGCCTGCGACTCCTTCGGAGCTATGGGCGTGGGCCATGCCCGTGGCGAAACTGGCGATGATCAAGGCCGTGGCGAGTTTGCGAGTGCGGGTCATAGGTTTAAAAGCACCTCTATCCGTTGGAAAAACCAGAATGCACCGAGGCTGCCAATGGTATAAGCCGCGAAGACCGGACCCCCATTAGACCAGTTCACGCGCATCGATCGCAGGGCCCAGCCAAGGGCTAGAACAAGTAGGACAAACGCAATCTGACCAATCTCGACGCCGATATTGAAGGCCACCAGCGCCCAAGGTACGGCGCCGTCAGGAAGGCCGAGCGAGACCAATGCATTGGCGAAACCAAATCCGTGTAGAAGACCAAAAAAGAATGACACCGCCCAGGGATGTCGAAGCGTCAGTGTGCTTCGCCCGGCGCGCAGATTTATGATCTCAACGCCGATATAGACGATCGACAAGGCGATCATGGCATTCACGAAATTCTCCGGCACGCCGACCCAGCCAAAGGTGACGGCCGCCAGAGTCAGGCTGTGGGCGATAGTGAACGCGGTGATCGTCTTGAGCATCATACCAGGCGTACGCGCAATGTAGATCAGGCCGAGCACGAAGAGCAGATGGTCGATCCCTAGCAAAATATGACCAATCCCGATCCGGGTATAGGACGTCACAATGTTGGATATGCCTGCCCAGCCTGCCGCATCATAGATCCGGTCAACGACAACGAATGGTTGCGAAGGCGTCAGCGTGTAAACGGCGGTCTGGCCCTCCAGACTGCGGATCTTGAACAGCGCTGCCGATTGTCCTGATCCAATCGCTTCGAAGCCGATCTGCCCAACGAGACCAAGATCGCCGCAAGAGAGCTGAGGTTCGTCATAAGTGCAATGGTCGGGAAAGATCGGTTCGAGCGCCGCGTTGCCGTCTACGGTTGGACGCAATTCCCAGCTGACCGTGTACTGGCCATCGGCGAATTCAGATATCCTCAGCACCGCCAGTTCGGTAACGTGAGCCATGGCTTGTGCACCTAGGCTCAGAACAAAGAGAACTAGGATGATAGGTCTCATTGCTTTGCCCCCTAATCCTCCATAGCCGATCCCTCGGATGTCGAACTCTCTGAGATTAAGCTTGGTTCATACGGATAAGTCTCCACGGGATAACGTGCCAGAAGGGCGCGCATCACCCGGTCTTCTTCTTTGTTGCGCTCCGCTTCAATCCAATCGCCATGCACGGTCGCACGCACGGTTTCGAAGTCACGCTCCACCCTATCGGTCGACCCCAGATATTTTACGACCTGCCATCCTTGCGGCGAAGGCACCGGCGTCCATTCATCCTTAGTCGAGCGTTCGACCGATGCCACGAAGGCCTCATTGAGCAATTCCACCATTTGCTTGCGAGGCCGATTTTCAAATCGCGCAAGCGGTGCACCCGATTGCGAAAACCGTGTACCCGCCGCGTCCGCCGCATTGGCCGAGCGCGCCACTTCGATGGCTTCTAACTCAGAGTCCGTATCCAGCCCGATTACAACAAAGCTTATCAGGGCTGGGATGGCATATTTCTCTTTCCGCTCCTCATACCAGGCGCGAAGCTCATCATCGGTTGGCGGCTGGACGACGATCCCACTATTCATCATCAGGCGCATGCGCTGAACCATCCGCTCTCTCAGCATTTGGTCGCCATGATCGAGTTCAAGATTCTTGGCTTCCCGGTAGAGGGCCTCGTTGAGAATGTGGACTCGTACCAAACGGTCCATTTCGGCTTCCGTCGGCAGCCTTTCACGCTCGGCTTCGAAGATCTGCGCGAGTTCCGCCTGCGTGGGGGCATCGATACGAATGAGATTGGGATCCTCTTGCGGTTCCGAGAAAATCCGCGAGACGCCGAGCAAGACCAGTCCGATGACTGCAAAATGCAGAAGTGGCTCTTTTAGCGCGTATCTAAACCTATTCATTCGGACCCCAGGCTGAAAATCTACACTTATTCAATCGCGTGTGGGCATAGTTCTGCCTTTGATATAGCCCAAGCGAAGGTTTCGTGACAGCCAGGCGACGGATCCGTCCAGCATCATTCGACACGCGTAGAAAGCGTCGCAAATCCTTCAAAAAAGATTTGCAAAATTGGAGATGACTTTGCCGTGCTGCGCCCATACGCCTTGCAAAGCGTAGGAGCGAGGACTCTCAGCAAATCGCTGACCATAAAATATCATGGGGGCTTTCATGACAGTGTTTCAGAAACAGTCCGCTCGGTTGCTATGTACCGCTGGTGCGGCCGCGCTCATCGCGGGCTCGGCAATTGCGCAAGACACTTCTGCAGCAGAGGCCAAGGTTGAAACCCTCGCTGAAAGAGGCGGTTACCTCGCCGGAGACAAACACAATCACAGCACATGTTCGGATGGGGCCATGGCGGTTCAGACCGTCGTTTCCGAGTCGCTCACCACCTATGGCCTCGATTGGTTCGCTCAGACAGGCCATGGCGGCTCGTTCGACCGCGACTGCCGTTTTAGCGATCCTGAATATGATGGATCTGAAACGGGATCGGGCGCGTTCTGGGTCGATACGGTTGGCGAAGAGAACATTAAGGGCGACAAGAATGAGGGCCGGATGTGGCGCTGGCAGATCCTCAATGAGTTCTCCTACGACTTACAGCGCAGCGCGCGCGATCTGGCAGGCAAGGCCGCCTGGCTCGGCATCGAGCACAACGCGCCAGGCCACGAGCACGTGTCCATGGCCATCCTCGACGGCCAGTTCGACACCCCCGGGCAGTCCTATCACACGGGCCAGTTCGACTATCTTTTCGACCGCAATGACCGCGATACGTCCGGTGGGGAAGAGAATGACTTCGAGAACCCGGCCAACCGGGGTATCCCAAAGCCTGGTGTGATCGATGGCGTATTTGACAGCGATGCCGTCACCGGACTTGCTGGCCGCGACGTCTCAGTTACGGCGGTGCGTTGGCTGGCTGAGAATTTTGGCGACAGCGCTTATTACGTCCCGGCTCACGTCGAACGTCAGGGCGGCTTCGTTTCCGATGACAATCGCGGCTGGAACGTCGAAGACTTGCGCGAGCTGTATAATGCGGGGCTTCTAACTGAGGGCCACGCGGCCGGCACTTCGATTGTGTTTGGTGGGGAATTGCTACCAGGACATCAGTTTGCAAGCGGAGGTCGTGGGTCCTACAAAGTTTCTCGTCCGTCCTCTGGCTTCGGCACCTATGGTGGTGCTGGTGCATATATCGGCGCAGAAGTTTCGCGGGCTGGCTTCGATTTCGATGGTGAGACAGCGATCACGAACGCTCGCCTGACAGAGATGCGTGACGAGTTCAACGCCCTGTTTGACGACCGTCTCACCCAGCCGTCCGGAGCAGACCAATACGACCAGTTGAATGCCTGCGCCGATTGTGAAGACACCGCGCCAGAGGGCGTCGCCACGTCGTCGCGTGAGCAATTTGTATTAGGCCGTCCAGGTCTCGCAACTATGTGGGACGCTCTGCTGGGCGAAGGTCGCAAGTTCTTTGTGTTCACATCGTCCGACTGGCACAATCGAGGAGCTTTTGGCCCGTTCGAGCCGCAATCGACGCTCGACCCTTGGCCAGGCGAGTATAACAAGGTCTATGCTTACACTCATGCCGACAACGCGCCGACGCTTGCGGCGAGCCAATCCATCGTTGACGGCATGCGCAACGGCAACGCGTTCGCCGTTTTGGGGGACCTGATCGACGATTTCTACTTCGTGATGTGTCAGGGTTCACGCTGCGCCACAATGGGTGAGGAGCTTGTCGTTCGCCAATATGGCGGAGACGTCGTTTGGTACGTAAAACTTCGCGACCCCAAAGGCGCGAACTTCTCGCCATATATGTTCGATAACCCATCGCTCCTTCAGCTCGGGATCAATATCCCGATGAACAAGCCGACGCTTGACCATATCGACATCATCCGCGGTGAAATAACCGGGATAATCGAGCCGACCAATCCGGAATTCTCCAAAAATGTGTCGAACCCGACAGTGGAACTATTTGGTCGCGTTTACCGCGCTGACTTCGACGACGATGGTGAGTATCTCATAGCCTCCGGAACGATCCCGGATAAGCATTTCACCACTGACCAGTATTTCAGGATCCGCGGGACCAATATGCCCGTCGGCACCCCGAACGAAACAGATGCTGATGGCAACCCTCTGCTCGACGACTATTCGGCGCTTATTCCGTGTACGGCAGAAGCCGAGCAGGCGCCGACTACAATCGAACTCGATCCGCGTTTCTCGCCATTCTTCAAATCACGCGAAGCGACTGGCGGTCGCGGCGGCGGTGCGCCTGGCGCACTGTTCGACCCGATGGCTTGCCCAGAACATCTGCCGGTCGACGAAAACGGCGTGAAATACTTAGATGCTGATGTCGAAGCTTGGGCCGACCTTTGGTTTTACGCAAATCCGATCTTTGTTAACGTGCAATAATTCGGAGGTGGCGGTGCAGTTTGAAGACTAGGTGCCAACTGTAATCTCTGAACTTGCTCCGTTCACAGCTCTATACGTTCAGCCAGGCTGAGCGCATCTTCAACTTCGACACCGAGATACAACACCGTGCTGTCGATTTTGCTATGTCCAAGTAGCAGTTGGACTGCTCTCAGATTTCCAGTTTTGCGATAGATCAACGTTGCTTTGGTGCGCCTCATTGAATGCGTAGCGTAAGATGAGCGTGGGAGACCAATAGAACGGACCCAGCCTTCAACAATGCGCGCGTATTGTCTCGTTGATAGGGGCCGCGTCGTATCCTTCCGGCTTGGAAACAGCCAATCGTGGGGTCGGAGACCTTTAGCTTCAATCCAGGCTTCAACAGCATCGCGAGTTTGTCTCGTAACTTCGAATTGAACGGCTGTGCCCGTTTTCTGTTGAATGATCTTGGCGCGACTTCTTATCTCGCCACCCATTCGCAAATCAGATACGCGTAGCCGCAACAAATCGCATCCGCGAAGTTTGCTGTCGATTGCTAGATTGAACAGTGCCAAATCTCGCCTGTTGTCAGCGAGCTGCAATCTAACACGTATCGACCAAACTTCCTGAGGTTTAAGCGGCGCTTTCTGGCCGACTAGCTTTCCCTTGTTCCACGGGATCCATTTTCCTTCAGACTGATCAAACGGCATCGTTTACCCCTTTGCTGCCGATCTATCGGCTGCAATGGGTCTGCCAGAGTCGAATTTTTTATGTCTCCTTTTGCCCGCTTTTCGGAAAGCGCGAGAGACCGTTCTGGGGCGAGTTTAAGCCACCCGCGAACGTCCGTGTTAAGCGCCTAAAGCGGCGCGGAAATAGGCGCACGCTTCCGCGGCTCTTTATCGTAAACCCGCGCTTAAAAATTGCCACTTCCTAATTCGGAAAACCTTCACTCTTCCGTGTGATCTCTCGCCCAGCGTAAATTCGGGGCGGTCATCATGATTTCGTTTAAGAGTCTCTTCGTTGCAACAACCGCTTTGTCTCTCCTCTCTGCTTGCGGTGGCGGTGGAAGCAACGAGGGTGAGATTGCACCAGCGAGCGCGGGCGCTAGCACCCCGCCTTCGAATCCGCCCACATCACCGCCACCTCCTCCTCCGCCACCACCACCACCTCCTCCTCCGCCAGCGCCCGGCAACTCTGTGGTCGGTGATGTGGCCAAAGCCACCAGTGGTGGTCTGCCAGGAAACTTGCGCAATGCCGCAGAGCGGAAGTCATTCCCGCATTATATTGGCTCGCTGAAAGACCTAACCGGGCGGCATCCAAAGCAATTACCGATGCGCACCTATTTCGCGTCCTGCGATGTTGGCACGGACCGCCCCCGCATGTTCGTATCGATGACCCTGGAAGACCCCAGTCAGACCGCCAATGCGGACATTCCAACCATTGGGTCTGTGTTTGAGACGGTTTACGACCCGGCCACGAAGTCGCTCCGCCGCACCGGCAATGAAACAACCCTGGACTTATGTCAGGAAACACATGGCATCACCGCCAGCAGCGACTGCTCGCGCATCGCCGTTTTGTGCAATACCGATTACGAGGCCCCAGTCTCGGAGACAGAGTACTTCACGCGCGATCTGGTCGCAGAAAGCGGTCTCGGCACGATCGATCAGCCAAACAACGAGACGCAGGTCAATTCAAATAGCAATATTGATCCGGCGGACCGTCAGACCCGATACAAATATAATGGTGAGATGTGGTTGCTCGAATGGGATGGTGTATCGCTGACCAGCGAGCCAGACCGCTATGTCATCCACAAAGCCGTGGGCGGCCAGCAACAAGCGGCCACAACCCTCACCTATTCGGAAAGCCAAGACGTTTACGGCGCAGCTTTCACATCGAATAGTTTCGATAATGGCGGCGGGCGACATAAGAGCGGCGCTTTGATGATCATTGATCGTGACGGTTGGCAGCTCAATCCAGATGATCCGACAAATAACGGTCGCGAACGCGGCTGGCGTTGGGGCTGTGCGGGCGGTCATGTCCTACACATGCGGGTCTTCTTCAATCCATTTATCGGCAAGTTCGGTGCACTTTGCACATCAGACGGGTCGAAGTATTGGATGGGCACCGTTCAAGGGGCCATCGCCCCAAAAATGGAGACTTCTTCGTACTTCGAGGGCTACGAGGGCTATATCGTGGCGTCTCATAATGTCGGCGTTACCAATGGCGGCGCGCATAATCTAATCCCGGTGGATGATACCCATTCGATCATCACCTTGGTTGGAACTGATCTGGTGCCGGAAGATGATCCAGACTTTGTCGCTTTTATCGAGGAGGCGGAACAAGCCGCTATAGATCGTGGTCGGTCCGAACGTGGCATTGCGGCGTGCGACTGGTGGTGGGCCGATAATTGCTACCAGATGTTCCTCGAGGAATGGTATTATGGCAATGGACGCACGCGTTATCAGACCTTCCGTGGCGGCTTCTGGGGTGGTGACCTGAGCGCGCGCGATCTAACCAAGATTGGCCTCCTGCGCGTAAACACGGATGGGCGCTCTGAGATTGATGGTGCGGAGCAGCACGCGCAATGGATTGTCGAAGATGAGGATTGTGCGCTGGGCGCGCCTCAGCTGACCGATATGGAGAATGGCCGCTATCTGCTCGGGTGGGCCAAGTATCAGTGCATCAGCGATGGCCACTCGCTCAACCGAATGTCAGGCCGGCATATGCTGCACCCACAGGAGTTTTGGGTGATGGAAATTGACCGGGACGGCAATCGACTGACGCCGCCGCAGCGCCTCGAAAACACGGGCTGGGGTAGCTCGGATGAGATGGTGTTCCTGGGCGATGGTAAGGTCGGCTGGGCCTATATCCCAAATCCGGAAATTGCGGAGGATGGTAGCTATACCAATCCCTATCAGATTGATTGGGAATTTATGGTCTATGAGTCGCCATTGGATTAAGAGCGTTTCGGCAGGGCTAGAAAAGGAGCGATCGGCCAAACGTGCGCCTTAAGACTACGAATTCAGCTTTAAGGCTCTTTAAGGTGCTCGCTAACGTCCGCTTTACGCCGAAAGCGGGCTTTAGCTGAGCGTCCTAAATTCGCCCCAAAACGGTCTCTTGCTGTTTCTGAATCGCGAGCAGAAGGAGACATAGTTGTGTGGCGAGATATTCAGGCTGAAACGCTTGCCTACCTCCGCGCAAACTCAAGCTTATCCCAATCACCTTGATCGGCAGGGCCGCGGCACGCGCGAAAATCCATGTTCGCTGGATCAAAAACCACTACAGCATTTGTAGTCGCGCCAGAATTGTCCTCAGCAAAACGGTTTATACTCAAACGTCCATCTGCGCGGTCAGCAAACGAATGGACGAGGCTGTCCACAGTATGCTGAGTTGAGCCTTCGAGTATTTTCTGCATCCGATCTTTTCGCGCATGGGTGCTCTCGGAGAGCTCATCTTCCAGTGCAATGTGTTGATCGAAAAGGCAGTGATTTGTGCGGGCCAACGGGCCCTCACTCGTTGTTCGTTGAAAGGCTTCGTCAGGCGACTTTTCCCATTCGATCGCACCAAGCCTATCGCCGATCCAATAGGTATGACTTCCAGCAACGGGCGCTGTTTCGATCACTCGGCTTGCGAGCTCACGATTAGGCTGATTAAGAGCTTTGTGCAGGACTGAGAGATACGGGATGCCGACCTTGGCGCCTCTTGTCTTTAAGTTCGTCGTTCCGACGGAGACGCCGTATTGGTTCATCCCCATAAGCGTTTGACAGCCCGCGCAGGTCACCGTCCACGTCTCTGGACCGTCGTCAGGCACGCGATGAAGCGCGATCACGTGTTTAAGATCAGGACCGTTCAGATCCCAGGTTTGGCCCTGAAGGCTATGACCATGTTCCGTCATGGTAGAGGGGAGCAGCGCTGCGGTGCAGCCTTCATCTTCTAAGATGGCTGGGTCGCCTGGCAGCACAATAATGTCTCGAACATCGGTCATGTTGGCTGTTGTGAACAAACGCACAGCATCGATTTCGGCGCCGGATGCTAAAGCCATGTGCTCTTCATACCCTTGCGGGTCAAAACTCTGAACTTCTTGAAGACAAGCCGCACCCGCTTCAAAAAGCCGATCTGTGCCTCGATGCCCCGCGTCGCTCAAATATTCCTCAACCGCTGCGACACGATCGGCGACAAAAAGGTGAATCTGATCACCGCATAGGTTTCCGTAGGCACGTCCCATCTCTTCGGGCGTGCCAGCGACTGTGAATTGGGGGAGCGTAATTCCCATCGAACGTGTCCCGTGTCTTATGTCTAATCGATCTCGGTTCTCATCTGGCCGATGTAACGTTCCGATCCGTCAGGTCACGCTTTACGAGCGTTCCTGAGCAGGATGGTGCCTCTTTAATCAGACTCAAATTCTCTAACGAACCGTGATGATATAACATTGCATGCTTTGAGGTCGCGGCTTAGCTCATAAGCGCGTCCATCGCAATAAGAGAAGGCTATTGATATGTTTAGATCTGGTTTGGCAGGCGTCTTAGTGCTTTTGGGGACGGCCTGCGCGCCCTCGCTCTCAGGGTCGGGTAGTTTGATTTCCGAGCAGCAGGCCCCTGAAGCAAGTCGAACGAGCGCGGCGGCTTTGCACGAGGACATTATGACACTCGACGCGCATCTTGATACCCCCGCTTTGTTTCATCGCGATGGATACGATTTTTCAAAGCGAGGTTCGTTCAGGGCGGACCGAACCAATGTCGACCTTCCGCGGCTAAAAGAAGGGCAGTTGGACGGCGGATTTTGGGTGATCTACACAGCGCCAGGACCGCTCGATGAAGCATCCTACATCGCTGCGAGAACGTCAGCCATTTTGCGTCAAGCCTCCATCAGGGAGCTTGCAGCCAAGTATGCGGACTCTGTTGAACTCGCTTTTTCGGTTGAAGATGCCGCCCGCATACACGACGCCAACAAAGTGATTGTTTTTCAAAGCATGGAGAATGCCTATCCGCTCGGCGAAGACATTACGCTCTTAGAGACCTTCTATGTTGGCGGCTTGCGAATGCTGGGCTTGGTGCACTTTGATAGCAACCAATTTGCAGATAGCTCGACCGATGACCCCTTGCACGGCGGACTGAGCGATCTCGGCAAGGAACTGGTGCGCGAAGCAAATCGCCTCGGCATGATTGTGGATGCCTCACATGCTTCAGATGATGCGCTCAGGGATATGATGGCGGTATCTTCAACGCCCGTCATTCTTTCCCATAGTGGTCCAGATGGCGTTTTCGAACACGCTCGGAACGTTCCTGATGACTTGCTGATACAGCTGGCGAAAAGCGGCGGCGTGGTTCATGTAAATGCCTTTGGCGGGTATCTAGAAGCGCTTCAGCCATCTCCTGAACGAACCGCTGCGCTTGATGCGCTCAACGCTGAATATGGTCGCAATTTTGCGGCGATGTCGGAGGAACAACAGGTTGCTTATCGCGCTGCCCGTATTGCGCTCGAGAGCGAGCACCCAGCGCCACGATCAAGCTTTGAAAAGTATATGGAGCATCTGTTCTACACGATCGATCTTGTCGGTGTTGATCACGTTGGGATCGGCGCAGACTGGGATGGTGGCGGCGGTGTTGATGGAATGGCCGACGTGTCGGACGTGCCTAAGATTACACAGGGTCTGCTGGATGCAGGTTATAGTCCTGAGGATATCGAGAAGATCTGGAGCGGTAACGTTTTGCGCCTTCTCGGAGAAATCGAAGCGGCGAAGACATCAGATCTTACGTCGCCGGACGTTTTAGACTGAGCTCGCTTAAGCGAGCTTCACCTAAGATGCGAAAGTACTCGCAAACTTGGGGTCTATAGCTCGCTGAGCCCTTTCAGAGCGATTTCAGTCACCTCACAGGCGCGAGTCCAGACTTTGTCTTTCCAGGCCGTTTCGTCCGGATAGAATGCGTCTCGTATCTCCGCCTTGATCGACCGTCCGAGATCACTGTCGATATCACCTCTGTGGTACAGCCAATTGTCGGCGCGTAAGGCGGTCAGCACCTGATTGATATCGCGCGTGCCGTACTCCAAAGCAATGAACACGACAGAGGCGTCCGTCAGAACGTCGGCGACACCGTGGCCGACCGTGCCTACGACCGGGGCTGAGCTAGATGTACCGGCGTCCGGATCGGTGACCTGATCGCCAAACCACTTTCGAGCCAGCGCCTTTTGGTCCGATGAGCCCAGAGAAATCAATTCGCCATATCCATAAGGACCCAATCCTGTGTGGAAATCGAGGAAAGCGACCGTTTCTGCGCCGATCGCATAGTCTCTCAGCACAGTACGAAATGTTTCGTTCGACCAAGTCGGTTGATCTCCGCCGTAGAAAACGCCGTCTGAATGTTGGTATTGCCCGCCCGACACCGCTGCCTGAAAGACACGCTGCCCGTGGTCATCGATGTATTTAGCCAACGCTTCATTTGCGGCTTTTTGAGCCGGTCCGCCCCAGTCCTCTGGCAGAATATAAGGGTGGATCTTAGAATACCCGCTTTCCGGGCGATTTGGGGCGTCGAAATCCAAGAAGTTTCGATTGAGGTCAACATTGTCCTCGTTCACGCGCCTATCGTGCGAAAAGCCGAAGGGGTTCATCGCGTGAATCATCACGATGCTTGTATCGTTTGGCAGCTCAGAAAAGTAACTTTCGCGCAAAAGGCCAACTTGAGCTCCGGATCCGCAATACCCCTCAACCCCGTGAGTCCCACTCATCAGGAACAGGACCTTCGACGCGGACGTTGATCCAATGCATGCGACATCCATGTAAAGGCCTTCTTCGGAAACTCCGGTTGCGCGGGGGTTTCGACGATGATCAACTTTGACGCCGCGTTCAGAACAAGCCTCCAGGAATTTAGCGCGCGCCTCTTCATATGTGTTGGAAAAGTAGGAATTCACGGTCATAAGATCTCCTCGCAGCCCTACAGACCCAACCCAACCCCGGCCACCCAGGTGAAGGGAGTCGGTTTCGGCGGGACTGCATTCCTAAGTCCTTCTCGTATAAGGCGCCGCTCAGCTGACCGGCAAGGATGTTCTGAGCCGGTGCCAATAGCCAAGCAAAGATGCGTGCCATTTACTGTTGTGCTCTCGGTCACCTTATGTCCGCTAATAGGAACCAAGAGCAACACGCGACGCTTTTTCAAATCGCCAAGAATTGGCTATCGAGATCAACGCCCGATCAGATACGAATCACGACCGTGAAATTCGTCAAGGAACATCAGTATGGTTCACACTCCTTCACGATTTATCCGTGCATATGCTGTGCAGATCTCCCTGCAATGCATTGTTTTTGCTGTATATTTAAACGAGACCCATCATCAGGGTGACTGAAAACATATAGTCTTGAGAATTCAACATCGTTTTCACCCATTCGAGACTTAGATCCAGGTCGCAAACCGTCTGAATCTAGGCCTTCGAGTTCTTGGTGGGATATACGACAACTTACCAAAATGAGAAGCTTTGCACTGAAGGTGCGGCGGTCGAGTCACGATGCGATCGCTGATGACGCTTCCTAAAATATGAACCCAGTTCTCGAAAGATCCGGGTTCATTGCCGCCCGCAAGTGTTAAGCGATGTCTTGCACTTGCATGACGAGGTCGTTCCAGTTGCGTTGGTTTTCGATATCGTGTTCGAGTCCCTGTTCGTCAGCGATCTTAAACCGCGTCACAGCTGGGGTTTTGCTGGTCGCTTGATACAGCCAATAGGCTTCTGCTTTAAGTGCTTCATCGATCGGCTTGTCGATCGACTCATAGACCATTTGCTTGCACGCGTTGATCGATTCTGCAGGGAATTTGGCGATCCGCTTTGCCAGCGTGTCGACATATTCATCGATCGCTACGGAAGACTCAAAAGCGCGATTGATCGTCCCCATCGCTTCGGCTTCGTCCGCATCAAAGTCGCGGGCGCTAAGAATGATCTCTAAGGCGCGCCCTAAGCCGGTTTGGCGTGCCATGCGTGAGGCCCCACCGCCGCACGGCAATATGCCCATACCCACTTCCATTTGCATGAACTTAAACTTGCCGCGGGCCGCGAAGCGCATGTCTAACGCCAAAGCCAGTTCGTGACCGCCCCCGCGCGCAAACCCTTCAAGTTTGGCGATCGTGGCTTGCGGGACGTTGCTGATCCGCTCGCAGATAGATTGCAGATCGAGCAATTCTGCCTCATCGCGCGAGACCGCTTCCACCGACATGTCTTTGAGCAATTCAGTATCATAATGGCAAACCCAGATTTCTGGATTAGCGGATTGGAAAATAACGACTTTGGTATCGCGATCGCGCTCCAGGCGCATGGCGAGACTGTTCAAGTCAGCCAGCATTTCCTGGCCCTGAACGTTCACGGTGCCGAAGTCGAATGTGACGGTGAGAATGCCGTCATTCTGATCCACGACAAACGTGGTAAAGCCTTCATATTTCATAGGATTATCCTTTCGAGAGGGGTCTAGATTGATGGTAAAGAAGGGCTGCCAGCTCGGCATATCGCCGAACTGTCGTCGTCTATTTCGGGATGGAGGTGCGCTATCCGACCAACTGTTCGATCGCCTCGATGACGTGAAGGTTTTTCAAAGTATCGAGTGCGTCGGGATGCGGATTTGCGAAGGCCTTTCGGTCATTGTCATAGTATCGGCCCGACGCCTCGGCGAATTCATCGCTGAGGGCGGCGCGGGTTAAAATATCAGCGCCGATGCGCAGATCATGACCGGCATGACCATAAGCTTCTTTGACCATCTTGCTGCCCAGAAAAGACGCCGGATTGACCGCAACAATCATCGGACCATTCGCGCCCAATTCGTTCGCCATGCCCACCGACCACATGGTGAGCGCCAACTTACTTTGCGCATAGGCTTCACCATCGCTGAAAGATTGCTTTTCAAGAAACGCCTGCAGATTTACCGGTGCCTGCGCAGCCGATGAGAGGTTTACGACCCATCCGGTTGAGCCGAGCTCAGGCAATAGCGCTTTGGTCAGCACATAGGGCGCGACCACATTCACGATAAATCGCGCGTCGTACCCATCTGCTGTCAGGGGGTTGGACATCTTGAACACGCCAGCATTGTTGATCAGCACATCGAGTGATGGAAAATCGTTTTTGACGGCGTCAGCCATCTCGCGAACTTGTGCCAAATCCGTGAGGTCCGCTTGATAGGTTCTGATCTCGCCGGCACAGTCGATTTCAGTGGCCAGTTTTGCGGTCGCCTTGAGCTTATCCGTATTGCGCCCGTGCAAGAGCAAAGTGTGTCCCAGCGGGGCCAGCATCTTCACGGTTTCGAGGCCGATACCGTCGGTTGCGCCAGTCAGAAGAATTGTCTTGGTCATGTCGTTTATCCTTGAGATGATATATCAACGGGGTCGTCGGCCTAAAATGGTGCGACGCCATCGGAGGGGGTGTTTGGAATGCTCCAGCGGTCTTCAGCGCTCACCGCTTTCAGGGGTGCGCTGGGACGGGCCGTTTGGCCCCGTTCGCCATAGAGCCAGAGAACAAAATTGTGCCGTTCGCCCTCCAGGATCGGTTCGGAGGCATGCGGGACACTTCCGTGATGGATCAAAGCTGTACCGGGTTCAAAAGCGAGGCTTTCAACTTTCCGCCCGACCGGGTCCATAAAGCGAACGGCGGAACCCGAAAATGTTTCGCCAGGCAAATTGAGATTAATGTTGAGCGTCACAGATGACGCATCCGTGTGTGGTCTTAAAGTTGTGTCCTTGCCCGCTTGCCAGGCGATGGAAAAGCCAAAGGTCTGACTGTCATAGCCATATGTGTCCGGGAAAAGGAGCCGCGCGACCGGTCGCATAAAGTGATCCATGAGATCGCGATAAAATGCTTGGAACCGCGGCGCCCCGACAAAGCCTTCCGACCGGGGGTCGAGCATAGCGCCCCTCCGATTCAGGGCGATGCCATATGGCGGACGCAGCGGAATATCAGCGTCAGCGACGCGGTCCATATAGTCTCGTAAAACTTTGATCTGATCAGGATCAAAAAACTGGGCTTTAAAAACCCCCGGAAAGACCTCAGCCCACAAGTCCTGCACCGCAGATTCTTGCATAGGGTCTATCCAGCTCTGTTCGACCGCATGGCGCAGTTTGGGATCGAAAAGGGTACGGTTCAAGGTGATTTCGCCGTCTTCGCCATCCGCCTCCCATTGTTTCCAAGCCTCTTCAAATATGGCGGTGTTTTGCGCCCAAAAAGTATGGACGGCGACATCGCGTTCCAGCATGGCCTGGCGACTTGGTCGCGCAACCGTGCGGGCATGTTCTAAGGGGGTGATCGACATGGGTCTCATCTCTTTTATACGGGGTTTGTTCAGGTGGCGCGTGGCGGTAAGGCTCACGCGTATCGGATTAAAGTGCGGCTCTCGATGCTCTTTCGCGGGACGATCACATCCGCATCGCCTGGCAGGTCCAAAGCGCTATGAGCGAGATGCGGGCGCCCGGTACTATCGTAGATATTGAAGATCACAGCTTCCTCCGGAGTCATATCGGACAGGAAAAACCACTCATGCGCGGGATTGGCGGCAACGCCGAGAATTTGTCCAAAACGGTTTGGGTAAATTAGGCCGATATCCATCCAATCGTCTGGCGTCATCAATGCAGGGCGAATGAAGCCAAGGGGCGATGATTGAATCACATGTTCGATCGGGCGCCAGACATTCACGAAGCCATATCCAGCCTGATGAAACTCAGCCGCTCGGTCGTCGCCAACGATATCAATCAGTCGCTGCTCGGCGCCCGCCTTATTGTAATCATTGTGAACGTTGCGCGCCGGACGGCGGGCGGCTTTTACGTCATCAATTCGGACCGTGTGATCAAAAATGATGACCTCTTCGGCCCCAATTTCTGCGGTCAGGAGTCTCGTCAACTCTTGTTCGTAGGTGGATTGCCATGATGCATGATCCGAGAAGTTGGTAATCGCGCTCGGCTGCTCCACGAACACCAGACCATCTTCGTCAAATTGATTGGGACGCATTTCGCCGCGCAAGTCTTGCACTTCAATTGGCGTCGTAACCAATTCTGGCGATACTAAGTTTCCAATAATTCCATCCACATCAAACTCGAACGCTTGAGGATGATCTTTTCGGACATGGTAATTTACGCTAGCTGAAACTTGCACATCACTTCTCCACGGGTTGAGGTTGGACGTTTTTCTGCTCTCCGACACGGAACTTAGTTTCTTGAATTGCAGACATAAATGATGATATTATAGAAACTTAATATAGCTTTTGGATATAATGAACGATGGACACAAACGCGCTCCGTCTCTTCGTCATGGCGGCCGATCTTTTGAACATCAGCGCCGCAGGTCGGCATTTGGGATTGTCGCCCGCCGTCGCAGGGACCCGACTTGCGAAACTTGAACAACAGGTTGGCGCAGATTTACTTCACCGCTCAACACGTAAGGTTTCCTTGTCTCTTGAGGGCGAAGAATTTCTGCCCTTCGCGCGGGAAATTCTTGCGCAGCAAGACGCCGCCTTGGCCGCGCTCGGTCATGGACATTCTGAACCCAGCGGGACTTTAAGGTTCGCAGCCTCGAGCACCTTTGCGCAACGCTATATCGCCCCGGTCTTGCATGAGTTCTTAGATCAGTATCCGAAGGTTCGATTAGATCTGCGATTCTCCGACACGCGGACGAACCTGATTGAAGGCGGTTATGACTTAGCCCTGCAAAATCTCGCGATTAAAGATAGCACACTCATTGGTCGAAAGCTTGCTGACGATAAACGGGTTCTGTGCGCGTCGCCTTCATATCTGAAAGCCAATGGAACGCCGAGGACACCCGAAGATTTAACCGACCACCGTATCCTGGCATTCGCCCATGCCAAAACACGAACTCTAAAAGCAGACGAAGGTCGCGCATGTGTGTTCCCGCCAGTGGAAGGACAACAGCGCGTTAATTGCGATGATGGCGCAAGTATGCGCGTCGCCACTGAAGCCGGGGTCGGGATCGCTATGAGTTCGATCTGGAGTATTCATGACGCGTTAAAAGCAGGCTCATTGGTTCGCGTGCTGCCCGACTACCAAGTGGAGGATGGCTCCGCGATTTGGTTAGTATACCCAAAATCGAATGTGCTGACCGCAAAAGTGCGTGTGTTCATCGACTTCCTCATCAAGAAAGTCGGGTCCCCGCCGATTTGGGAGCAATAGACGCCTCGAGCCGCGAAACTCACAGCACACATGCAGGTGGTCTGAACTTCGTCCGGATAGATAGATTGTCTCCAACCGAAAAATAGGCATTCTCTCGTTTCATAAGTATTGGGGACGAAACGAATGCCAGATTGGGCCAAGATTACTGCAGACCTCGAGCATGCCTTAACGCTCGACGCAAACAATGCGCGTGCGTTTCTGGAAACATCCGTCACGGACGCAGAAGCCCGTGACTTGGTTCAAGGCTTATTCCAACGCGCGCGACCAGGCCGTGGCTTCATGCAAACGTCCTCGCCAGGTGATGAAACGCCGCACCCGACGCCTGAACTCACGTCCAAGACCCGAATTGATCAGTGGGAAATTGACACGCTGATTGGCAAAGGCGGCATGGGCGAGGTGTATCGCGCGCATCGCGCCGATGGTCTTTATGATCAAACGGTGGCGCTGAAGCTGATCCACGGTGCCAACGCGTCGCGTATCGCTCGGTTTACTCAAGAAAGACAGCGCTTGGCGCGTTTGGAGCACCCAAATATCGCCCGCATTGTCGACGGCGGAACCGCTCCGGATGGACGCGCTTATATGGCCATGGAGTACGTTGATGGAGAGACCATCGAATCGTATCTGAAATCCAAGTCACTCGGTTTGCCGCAAACCCTCTCTCTGTTTCGGGCATTATGCCGCGCGGTCTCTCACGCACACAGCCAGCTCATTCTGCATCGCGACATTAAGCCGGAAAATGTCTTGGTGGACGCACAAGATCAGGTTCGGTTAATCGATTTTGGGATCGCCTCTGGTCTCGATCATGATGATGCCCAGGTGATGGCGCTGACGCTGAGCTCCGCTGCCCCGGAGCAACTCGAAGGACAGGCGGAAAGCGTACAGACGGATGTCTTCGCCTTGGGCGTCTTGCTTCACCGCCTGTGCACACAACAGGCTCCGGAACGCCTTTCAAATGGCGGAATGTCGCCGCGGGCAGAACTGATAAAAGATTTAGACCTGGTTGCGGTCCTTACGCGTTGCCTATTGGCGTCGCCAGAAGCGCGATATGCGTCGGTGGATGCGTTATCAGACGATGTTGCGGCAATGCTTGAACGTCGGCCGGTCAATGCTCGAAACGGGGGCCAACTGTATCGTCTTCAGAAAGGCATTGCGAGGTACCCACTTGCCAGTGCGCTCGCGGGAGTTGCGGCGTTTGCATTAATAGGCGGCACCATTGTCAGCCTGAATTTCGCAAACGATGCGCAAACCGAAGCAACGCGCGCCAACGCGGCGCTCGATCAAATGCGTTGGGAGTATGGGCGCGCGGAAGCCAACTTGGATGCGCAGCAAGCCTATTCAGAAATTATGCAACTGGCCTTCGGCGGAGAAGAAGATGTTGAGCGCGTGTCGTCCCTTATGATGGAACGCCGCGCTGAGCTTTTTGAAAATCGCGCGGAAAATCCGAATGCCGCCGCCGCTGCGAGCTATGCTATCGGACGCAATTTTTATTTTCGCGGCGATACGAGGCGCGCCTTAGAAGTGTTCGATCCGTGGATGAAAGAAGGCTTTGGCCAAGCACCGCTCATCGGCATCGGAGAGGAACTCTACGCGCTTATGCTGGTGGACGCGGGACGGAACGACGAAGCCGACCCACTGCTTCGCAAACTCATTTCCGAGTTCGATAACGGTTATCGCAGCGGCGAAGCAGATCTCTTCAACTACGCTTTTAAACTTGCCAGAGTGACCAAAGCAGAAGCGGACATCAATCGCGCGGAAGCGCTTGTTCTATCACTTATCGAGAAAGACACAGAGCCCTTCGAAACGCTTTTTCATTACAATCAGCTCGGCTTTTTGCGGATGGCGAAATCTGATCGAGCAGGCGCCCACGAAGCCTTCACCAAGACCGTCGAGATCTTTGAAGCCAACCCAGATCTTGCACCTTATGGACGTGACATTGCTCGGTATAATTTGGCTGGACAAGAACTCGGGTTTCGTCGCGACTTAGATCGCGCAGAGGCCATCGTCGACTCTATTTTGAATGAGGATGTCCCGCTCAAAGGTGTCAGCATTCAAGCTGGCCGTGCTCACCTCATTAAGGGCCTGGTTCTAGCTGAACGGGGCGATCACGCCGCGGCTCAAGACGCCTTCAAAACCTCTAATGACCTGTTCGTTCAATTCGCGGGGCCCGGATCCCCTCCACATCGGATTGGACTGGCGGCCTGGATCAGTGTTGAAGCGCGCGCGGGCTTTCTTGAAGACGCAGAGGCGCTGCTGCAAGAGGCGAATGCCATTCTTGCAGACGATTTGGATGACCCAAACCTCGAAATGTCCAATATTTATTTCGAGTTAGCCAAGGGGGCATCCGTGGAGAGCCTTTCACAGCGCTTGACCGCCCCCTCTCTACAAAGTTCGGTGAACAGTGATGCAATACAGTACTATCTTTACCGTCTATTGGTTGAAGACGGCGTCGCACCTGAGCTTTAATCCTGGTTCCAGGCCCTAGGACAAGATTTGCGCCTCAAGCCATTCACGGGCGGCTTTCCAATCCCTGCGCACCGTGCGTTCAGAAAGACCCAGGACAGCCGCGGTTTCTGGCTCGCTCATGCCAGAGAAGTATCGCGCATCGACGATGCGAACCCAGCGCGGATGCTCGTCTTCCATCTGGCGGAGTAAGTCATCGATAATTACCAATTGCTCGGGCGTCTCGCTATACGCCGCCAGCGTGTCTTCAACCTCCTCCAAAGCCATATCGCTCACACCGCCACCACGCTTTTGCGTCAGCCTTTGCCGGGCATGGTCGACGACCACTTGCCGGATGGCGAGCGCAGCGCATCGGAAAAAATGCTCTTTCGACGCCCAAGCGGATCGACCCGTGAGCTTTAAAAAGCACTCCTGCAGTACGTCTTCCGTCATCATCGTATCTTGAAAGCCGGCGCGCCGTCTTTTTTGTCGAGCGACATTTAAAAGCTCTGAATATGCAGCTTCGAAAAAGCCTTCGGCGATAGCGCGTTCTTCGTCGCGATAGCCCTCTACTTGCTGCGATTTTGCGTCAGACAAGATCGTCCCTCTTCATTCGATCAGCAGCCTAACACCCCGAAATCAAAGGACAAGTTATCTAGTTGGCAAAATAATTTCATCGGCTCTGTCCGGATTCCGCCGCGATCTCGTTTCTCTCTTCAGACACATTTTTCTGGGGATGACATGGAGCGCACAAAATGACCGAACGGGATCCAGCTACGATAATCACGCAGCAAGGCAATATGAATCAATCGCGAATGCTTTGGCTCGCCCCCATCATGGCACGCCCGAGTTTTATTATCGCATTGACCTTCTTAGTCATAATCGGTTTTGCGGTCGGCCTTTCTAAGGTTGAGAAAGATCCATCCGTTGACGCATTTGTCCCCGGAGATCATCCGGCCGCCATTAATCGCGACATCGCGCGAGACATTTTCGGGCTTGAAGACCCCGTCATTGTGGGCCTCGTTGCCCCGGAATCGGAAACAGTCTTTACGCCTGAACGATTGGATGCGCTGAAACGCATTGATGACGCGGTCCGCCAAATCCCTGGGGTCGAGAAGAATGACGTTATCAGCTTAGCCAGTCAGAATGCCATTCGCGGAGATGATGGCGACTTACGCGTCGATCCGATTGTCCCCGCTGGTCCCCTCTCTGCATCGGATGCCACCCTTGCTGAAGAACGCTTCCAGGCGATGCCAATGCTCAGCGGGTTGCTGGCCTCAAAAGATGGGCGCATGGCAACCGTCATCATCCCGGTAGATGACCCCAATCAGGCGCAACAGACAGTCATCGACATCCGTGAAACCGTGGCCCGGGAAGCGGGTGACGCGTTCACAGTTCACGTGGCCGGCGTCGCAGCGATGAATGCGCGCCTCGCGGGCATGGTCGACTCCGATACCCGGATTTTCGTACCGGCTGCGATTCTGACAGTATTGCTGATTTTGTTGGTCGCCTTGCGTCGTTTGAAAGCCCTGCTCGGTCCACTGCTCGTCATCGCGGGGTCAGCGGCGATCGCAATCGGGACAATGGGATGGCTGGGGTCCCATTACTACCTGATCACCACGGCACTCCCCGTCGTGATCATGGCGATCGCCGTTGCCGACTCGCTGCATATCTCGACCTATTATCTAAAGGCGCGGGCACAATGTGCCTCGCTGTCTTCTCGTGATGCTGTCGTCTATGCCGTGACCAAAGCTTGGCTACCCGTAACGCTGACAAGCATTACGACAATCGCGGCCTTTGTCGGCTTGTCCTTTGGCGCCGCGATGCGGCCCATTAGCGAGTTTGGTCTCTACGCTGCCGTCGGTGTCGCGGCCGCTTGGATTTTGAGTTTAACGGCGCTACCAGCGGTACTGATCCTGACCAATTTAACGCCGAACATGCGTCGCTCAGAAGCGCGCACGTCCATCGTGGATCAGATCATTTCCGGGTTTACCCAGTTCGCATTCAACCGCCCGGCGGTTGCGATTTCAGCGGCGATCATGATCACGGGCGTGCTGGGGTTCGCCGCGTCGCATGCAGAGTTTGATTATGAGCGCCAGCGCTACTTTACAAAATCCGACGCGGTACGCACCGCCGATATCGAAATCAATCGCCAACTCGGCGGCGTCAATTTCTTGGATGTTGTGGTGACCGCGCCAGAAAGCGGGGGCCTTATGCGCCCTGCCCCTCTTGTCGAGATCGCAGCCTTGCGCGCCGACATGGAAGAGCTGCCTTATGTCGAAAAGGTCAGCGGGATTGATGAATACATCTCGCTTATGCATGCCGCGCTCACTGGCGCCTCGAACGATACGCTGCCAACAGCCGAGCGGGCACCAGCGCAATACATGTTCTTGTACGAAGCCTCTGCGCCGCCTGGAGACTTTAAGCAAGAAATCGATTTCGATCATACCCGCGCGCTTATCCGCGCTCAGCTCTCAACCGACAGCTATTCGAAGACCCTAAGCACGGTCGAAGCGCTGGAGCGTTTGGTGGACCGTTGGAGTGACGCAAATGGTCTAGAGGCCGAAATTAGCGGCCGCGTCGCTGTCAATGACGGCTGGATGACCCAGCTCGCGAACAATCACTTTCGCGGTCTCGGTCTCGCGGTTGCGCTGGTTTTGCTGACAACGGTCTTCGTGTTCCGCTCTTTATTGTACGCCCTGCTCGCCATCATTCCGGTCTTAATCGGCGTGCTCAGCGTCTATGCCACCATGGGGGCGTTTGCGATTGACATTGCGCCCGCCACCTCAATGACCGCAGCCATCGCCACAGGCCTTGGGATCGACTTTGGCATTCACCTCATCTCGTTAATTCGGCAACGACGTCGTCTGGGCGACTTGGGGAGCAATGCGTTAGATTCGCAATACACGTTAGTGGCGCGCGCGTGCTTTTACTCCGCGGTCGCACTCGGCGTCGCGCTCGCCGTCATTTGCATCTCCTCGGCGCCGCCTCTGCGCTGGTTCGGTTTCTTGGTTTCAGTTGGAGCGTTTGGATCATTGGTCGGGGCGCTTCTGATCATCCCCGCAATTCTCTCAGCGGTCACAATGGCGTCTCGCAAAGGAGTAGAAAATGCGATCTCTTAAACCTCTCTGCCTGTCATTGGTCCTATCCATGACGAGCCTCGCACATGCCGAAGATGCGCCAATGGATGCTTACGCGCTCGCGAGTTTGGTGGCAGACCGCGCCGCTAATGAAGGCCGCGTTGGAACGATGCATTTCCAACTCACCAGCAGCTCGAACCGTGTCAGAGAACGAGAAGCACTGATGCTTCATTCCGACATAGGCGTCACCGAACGGATCGCGATCTATTTCACCGAACCGACAGTGATCGAAGAAACAGCATTCCTGAGCTTCAATCATTCCGCGCGCGAAGACGAAAACTGGCTCTATCTACCCGCCACTGAGCGTGTCCGCCGGTTGCCCGCGGGTGATCGTGGCGACTACTTTCTCGGCACCGACCTGACCTATGGCGATATCAAAGATAATTTCAAATTCGCTCTGGACGACTGGCAGTTTGAGCTCGGTGAGCCGGCACCTTTTAATGGACAAGTGGTCCCGGTTCTCAAAGGCACGGCGCGCACCCCCGATATTGGGATCGAGATGGGCTATGCCAGCTTCAGCGCCAAGATTGATGAAACCTCAGGCTTTCCGATTTGGATAGAATACACCGATACAGATGGTGAGCCCCTTAAGCGAATCGAGATCCTGACCATTGAACCGGTCGGCGATGCGCCCACCGCCATCCACTTCACGGCGGAGAATTTGCAAACAGGTCATCACACCGAGGTGCGGTTTAGCGACATGCGCTATGTTCCTGACCTGGATGACAGCGTGTTTGATCCTGAGGTGCTCGCTTATGGAGTGCCGGATGTTGACTAGGCTTGTTAAAGGATCAGCGTGCCTATCACTTGCATTGGCAGCGGCATGCGGCGCTGCAAGTCAAACGCTTAAACTCAAGCCATCATTGGAGGCCTCTTATAAGTTTGCGCAAGGCTTAGACTCGAGTGTCGCGGATCAATCCTACATTCAAGTCAAACCCAAGATCACGGCGCGTTGGAACCGTCATTGGAAAGCTGCGCTTGCCGTGCGCGCTGAAGGCGCGTTCGACGAGACCGGTCTTGGTAGCGTCGACACGTTTGATAACCACTCGAAGCCGCTCGAATTTGGCCGCGATGGCCGCCTCGAAATTGAGGAAGCCACGTTAAGTTGGCGCAAGCGATCGACCCGCATTACGCTTGGCAAGCAAACGTTCGCATGGGGCGTACTAGATGGCCTCCAGGTGACCGATCGGTTCGATGCCGTGCGTCGACGAGAAGCGGTTTTCACCGATCAAAGGCCAGAACGACTTTCGAAATGGGGGGCGCGGGCAGAGTTTGATCTGGCCGGAACGCGATTGGATATCGCAGCCGCGCTCGATGGGAGCGGTGATCAATTGGTGACCCCCGGAGACAGCTTTTCCGTGAGGGCACCGCGTTTCCGCGCGGGCCTCTCCATCGCAGCGCAAACGCCCGATCTCTCCACCGATTTGTCCAACAACCCGACATTGGGCGCGCGCGCAGCCCGCCGTTTTGGCGACTCCGATGCGAGTATACTCGTCATCCATGGCCCCGATACAGAACCTGTCTTTCGAACAAGGCCGGCTGGTGCGTCACTCAATTACGATACGCGTACACTGCTCGGTGCAACGTGGCAGCGCAGCGCCGGATCAAGGGTCTGGCGGGTCGAGACAGCCCTTGTTTTCGATCAACCCGTTAACTTGCAAAGTGCGACCTTGGAAACGGATACGCGCCAACGCTGGCTCGGGGGCGTGGGCCTCGATTGGGATTTACGCGATGGCGCATTTTTGAATGCGCAACTCGGCGTGGATCATATCGAGGGCGACAATCTGGTTCGTCCCAATACAGACGTGATCTCAACAATTAAACTCCAAAAATCCTTCTCGAACCAAACCTGGCTCGCGAGTGCCGAGGTGATCTCTTCACTGAGCGATGGCGACGGCACGCTCCGCCCTGCTCTATCTTGGCAAGTTGATGACCGACATAGACTTCAAATCGGCGCCGACCTTATCTGGGGCGATCGCGAGGGTTTGTTTGGCCAGTTTAAAGACAATAACCGGGTCTGGGTGAAGACCACTTGGACCCTGTAAACGCGAACCGAAAATTGATCGGTGCAGAACCTTGTCGGTGTTGGCTATGGACACGGACTAGAGCGGCCAAAGGCTGAACACCTGTACGATTGAAATTATCCAATGGACTGTGCGTTCGGAGTCTCGACCGAAAAGTAACTTTTAGATTGCGTCACTCGGCGATCACCGTTCAGGTGGGCGCATTTCTCAGCCGACAGAGGCCGCGAGAAATAGAAGCCTTGAACAAAATTGCAGCCAAGGTCACTCGCGATCTCGAGTTGCCAATCGCGTTCAACACCTTCGATCATGACGCAAAGCCCAAGGCTACGCGCCAATCCGGCAATCGACCTCATAATCTTCTGGTTCGAAAGACTATCACATCCTTGCACGAAGGAGCGGTCTATCTTGAGTAGGTTCACGGGAAGGTTCGACAAGTAACTCAGGGAGCTGAACCCCGTACCAAAGTCGTCGAGCGCGATCGAAAGTCCCATTTCGCGCAAGCGATTGCAAACCTCGATTGCTTTGTCTCGATTGGTGAGAATTTGCGTTTCGGTTATCTCGATCTGGATTTGCTCAAACCCCAAGACTGATGCGCGCACCTGACGCTCAACAAAGTCCGAAAACCCTGCGCTGAGTAGCGTCTGTCCCGAAACATTTATTGAGAGAACCTGATCGCGCATCAACCAATCTTGGGCTAGATTAATCGCATTTCGAAAGACGGTTTTGTCGAGTTCAACAATCAGGTTTGACGATTCTGCAATTGGGATAAACTCTCCCGGAGAGATTTGGCCCAGCTCGCTTGTCTGCCAACGCGCCAATGCCTCAAACCCGACAATCGCTTGCGACTCTATCTGGTATTGCGGTTGAAAGGCGATATCCAAACTCGCCCGTTCAATGGCCGTGCGCAAAAGACTGGCCAGTTTATCGGCGCGTTCATGTTTGGGGCGCAGTTCACTATTGTAGACGACCCAAGTCGAACCAGACGCCTGTTTCGCTTCGTAGGTCGCGATATCAGCCTCTCTGAACATCTGATCTGGATCGACGACCGAACGCTCAAGTTTGGTAATTCCGACAGAGACATCCAGCTGGATGACACCGGCACTGGTCACGATGTGGGCGTCTATGCTCTCACAAATGCCTATGCCAAGCGCTTCGGCTGACGGTTCAGCGGCACTAGAAATGACCACAAATTCGTCCCCACCCAGTCGGTAGACTGAGCCATCCGAACCGCAGGCCTCAGTTAAGCGCGCAGCAAACTCGGTCAGAACTTCGTCCCCAACATCATGCCCGTGTTGGTCATTAATGCTCTTGAAATTGTCCAAATCGATCACCGCGAGAAGATGTATCGGGCGGCGCTGCATCTCTGTATTCTTTAGCGCATTAAATGCGCGTCGGTTTAAGACCCCGGTCAACGGATCCTGTAATAGCAGTCTCTCAATTTCTTTGTTTTTGCGCTCGAGGTGGAGGGATGCGCGTTTGGTTCGATAGGCATAAGCGGTTGTCGCCAAGCCTGCCCCCATGGCGGAGATCCCAAACGTCACCAAGCTCATTGCGTGGGTGAAGTCTGCTTCTCCAAAAAACATCGCCCCACCCGTCAACGCAGAATAAAATGCGACCAAAACGACAGTGAATTTCAAGCATTGCCGCCAATTCAAAATCAGCCCGAACTTGACTGGCGTCACAGATAAAAAGATGAGCGACACCATATAACCGTCTACTGACAAAGCGGCCGATCCACCGAGCGCCACAAGAGAGCTCAACAGAAAGATCCAGGTCGCTTGCTCAAGCGACTGGAAGTACCGCAAATAGAGAATAGACGCGGCCATACCCGCATACCCCAAGATCGCGACTTGCGAGGCGGGCGCACTCAGGTCCATCTTTTGCGCGGCCAATAGGACGAACAACACCAAAGGTGCCGCCAGCGTGGTCCATGTGAACAAAGCTCGAGTTCTCGCACGCACGGAAGACGACGCTGTTGCAGGCGTTCTGCAGAAATCATCTACGAATTTGTGAAACGGTGAAACGCGGCGAGCCATGTGAAGAGACTAAAATACTATATTTTTGCTTCTTCTACTTATGGTTCATTTCGGTGAAAATGCGCTTAAGAGTTTATTCCGTTTTCGATGCGCTCGGTAAGTTTTAGATAGGTGTTTTCCGCCCGCGCAGCGATGTTGAACGCCGCGTCGCTGGGCAGAGAAACTAATATTCTGGGAAAGGATGCGGAGGACGGTGTTCCTCCGCATCCCAATCCGGTCTTAGGTATATTGAAACCCGTACCTTGTTACGCGGTTGCGATGTCGCGAATGCGATCGACTTGCATGGCTGTGCTCGACGCCGCGCGCGCCAATTCAAGCGTGCTCGCATCGGCAAGCGTCGGGTGCCCGGTTCCAAAGGGCGGCGCCGGATTATACTCAAGAATGAGCTCAATGACTTTGGCTAAGTCTTGGCCCACCAATTCACCCGTAAGCGTGAGACCAATATCAACGCCTGCTGTTACGCCCCCGCCCGTACAACGATTGCGGTCAATCACGACACGCTCATGAACGGGCGTCGCGCCGAATGCATCAAGTGTATCAATCGCCGCCCAGTGACTGGCCGCTTTGTAGCCCTTGAGCAGGCCTGCTTTTCCGAGAAGAAGCGAGCCAGTGCAAACCGCGACGACCCATTTTGCGGTTTCGCCTTGTTTCGCGAGAAACGCCATGGTCGCGTCGTCTTCGAGCGTATCGATGGTTGGCGCCCCTCCACCTGGGACAAGGAGAACATCAGGCGCGGCCGAGGCGGTCTCAAATGTCGTATCCGCTAATAATGTGGCGCCAGAATCGGTTGGATTGGCCCCCGCTTTTTTGGCAACGAGTTCTGTTTTGGAACCTGGAATTTGAGACAAAGGTTGCAAGGCACCGATCAGGTCGAGCGTTGTGAAACCGGGATAGATGAGGGCTTGAATCAGCATTGCTTACTCCGTTTCTTGCAATTTCGTACCGTTTCGTACATTTTTAATCGACCGTCAATATTTAAATGCGAAACAGTACATAATGTCAGAGATCAAACGAAAACGTGGGCGCCCGACCTCGATCGATACGCACTCAGCAACGGAAGCCATGGTCGAACTGTTTCGCGCCAAAGGCTATGCCGCAGTGTCGCTCGACGATCTGTCGGATGTGACGGGATTGAGCCGGCCGAGCTTGTACCGCTCGTTTGGCAACAAGCTTTCAATGTATATCAATGCTATGGACGCGTTCGGCGTTCAGGTCGCTAAGACAGCCGTTCCGAAACTGTTGGCCGACGGCCCGCTGGAAGAGGCACTATCAGATTTCTTCGATGCGATGCTCGACATCTATTACCGGGACAGCGAAGTGACACCCGGCTGTCTGGTATTTGGCACGGCGCCATCGAGCTCAGACGAAGCTCTGGTCCAAGCCCGGCTCAAATTCGGGATCGATCAAGTCGACGCGCTCATGCGGGGACGATTCGAGAAAGCGAGCCCGAATGGCGACGAACACGTGATTGAGACGGCAATGCATATCGCGTCGAATACACTCATCGCATTCTCCGCACGCGCAAAGTCCGGTTCAAGCAGACACCAGCTGAGCCGCATGGGCGCTCAGAGCGCCCAGGCGATCAGCACCTTATTGAGCTGAGAGAACGCGACTAAGGCGAAAGGCGATACCCGCCAGCTTCGGTCAGCAAAAGGCGGGCATTACCCGGATCTGGCTCAATCTTTTGACGCAAACGGTAAATGTGCGTTTCCAATGTGTGCGTCGTGACCGCCGCATTGTATCCCCAAACCTCAGATAGAAGCTCTTCACGCGCGACCGGTTTACCGCCAGCGCGATAGAGATATTTGAGAATGTTCGTCTCTTTTTCCGTGAGGCGGATCTTGCGATCGTCTTCTTTGACCAGCAGTTTCATGCTTGGGCGGAATTCGTAAGGTCCGACATCAAAGGTTGCATCTTCACTTTGCTCGAAACTGCGCAAATGCGCGCGAACCCGCGCTAACAAGACCGAAAACTTAAACGGCTTGGTGACATAGTCATTCGCGCCGCTGTCCAGACCCAAAATGGTATCAGCATCACTGTCTTGCCCGGTCAGCATGATGATCGGCGCACGAACGCCGCGCGTCCGCATCACTTTACAGGCCTCACGCCCGTCCATGCCCGGCATATCCACATCGAGCAGAATGAGGTCGGTTCGCTCAGTCTCGGCGATTTTCACGCCTTGAGCGGCATTCGCGGCCTGCAAAACGGTGAAGCCTTCATACAGGTCTAATTGCTCGGCGAGCGCCTCGCGTAGCTCATTGTCGTCGTCCACGAGCAGGATGGTTTTTGTCACAGCCATGACTTTCTCCCTTGTCTTGTGGCCAGCAAATAGTGAATGAGACCAAAGACTTCATTACACGCTTCTTCATCGGATGTCACAAAAAGGAGAGCAGTCCGTGACTGAAAAAGTTTTCACAGCGACCTCGCGCGGTAAGTTCTCAGGCGACGGTGTGACCTGTCAATGTGCGCTCGGGCGCGGCGGCGTTATTGCCGCCCCCCAAAAACG
>JBCBBY010000040.1:0-33067 GCA_038531195.1 Pseudomonadota bacterium | reverse complement strand
CATTCTCCCTTCCGCTATTATCTTAGCGGCGATTGGATTAATTGACCGCTTGCTGCCGCTCAACCTTGTAGGCGAGATCACCAATCAACGCGGAGGCGCATCACAAGAGTGTATCGCTCAAGGGACGTCGAATGTCGTGACGGGGTTCTTTGGGGGCATGGGCGGCTGCGCGATGATCGGACAGTCTATGATCAATGTGAAATCGGGGGGTCGCACGCGTCTCTCCGGAATTTCGGCAGCCCTTTTCTTGCTCGCCTTCATTTTGGTTGGATCTCAATGGATCGAGATGATCCCGTTGGCGGCTCTTGTCGGAGTCATGTTTATGGTGGTGATCGGGACATTCGCCTGGAACAGTCTGCGTATCATGAGCAAGATCCCATGGACCGATGCGTTTGTAATCATCTTGGTAACGGCCGTTACGGTTTGGCATGATTTAGCGGTCGCGGTCGTCGTCGGCGTTATTGTGAGCGCGCTCGCCTATGCGTGGAACAACGCGAAACGCATTCGCATCCTTCAAAGAGATTCCATACGCACCCCTGGCGCGACGGTTTATGAGATTGAGGGGCCGCTTTTCTTCGGTTCGACCGATGGTTTCGCGGAGCTCTTCAACCCTGATGAAGACCCCGAGGTCGTGATCGTAGATTTCCTGCGCTCGCGGGTCGTTGACCAATCCGCTCTGCAAGCCATTGAAGACCTAGCGGCCAAATATGAGTCCAAGGGCAAGACCTTGAAGCTGCGTCATCTCTCAAAAGACTGCCACCAATTGCTGAGTAAAGCTGGTCAATTGGTGGTCGATAGCGCTGACGATCCAGACTATGAGCTCGCCGTCGATTACAATGTTCGGACTGGGATATTTAGTGGATCCCATTAAGGGGCTTGGCTGGACCGGACGTAAGACACGCGCTAACGCAGTGCGATGACAGATTCAGTCCTCAGTAGAGTCTCAGGCGGGGTGGGGTATTTAACTCTCAATCGTCCAGACGCCCTCCACGCCCTCAATTTGGATATGTGTGAAACGGTGCACGCCGCGCTCCGTGTATGGGCGCAAGACCCGCACGTCGAAATGGTCATGATAGATCATGCAGAAGGGACCCGCGGCTTCTGCGCTGGCGGCGACATCGCCATGCTGCGTGAGAGCGGGATGGGTGATGGACGACGCGCGCGTGCCTTTTTCGAAGAAGAGTACCGGATGAACGCGACGATTAAGGCTTTCCCTAAGCCTTATCTCGCGATCATGGATGGTGTGACCATGGGCGGGGGTGTCGGTCTTTCTGTGCACGGGACCTATCGCGTGGCGACAGAACGCACGCTATTTGCCATGCCGGAGACGGGCATCGGACTATTCCCGGATGTTGGGGGTGGGTGGTTCCTACCTCGCTTGCGAGGTGAACTTGGTGCTTGGCTGGCGATGACTGGGGCGCGTTTGAAGGGGGTAGACGTTGCCGCGGCGGGAGTCGCGACGCACTTCGTTCCTTCGGAACTGATCCCCAATTTGAAAAAGCAAATCGCAGATGCTGACTTTTCTGCAGGGGCTGCTGAAATGATCGGTGAAATTCTGTCGACTCTAGCCCAACCCGTTCCAGAAGGAAGTTTCGAAGCCCATATGGCAGTGATTGATGCGTGCTTCTCGGGCGACAAGGCCGAAGATATCGTTGCTGCGCTGGAAGCCGATGGCTCCGACTGGGCACTTGAGCAGGTTAAAACGATCACAAGTAAATCGCCTGAAACCGTCAAAGTCGCTTTGCGCCAGATGAGAGAAGGCGGGCGCTGTGAGACCTTCGAAGACAATATGCGCATGGAGTACCGTATCGGATGGCGCAAGGTGCAGTCTCCGGACTTTATCGAAGGCGTACGCGCCGTGATCATAGACAAGGATCATGATCCGAAATGGTTGCCAGCTACACTCGACGCGGTGAGCGATGCTGACGTGGCACGCTATTTTGAACCGCTAGACGAAAATGAGCTCAGCTTTGATTGAACTGAGATCTGAACTCGAAGACTGGTGCGCATCCTATGTGCGGGCCTTTTGCGACTATGACGCAGACGCTATCGCCGCGCACTGGACCTTTCCAGCTCTGACAACGCAGGCGGGTCGCTCGTTCAGTTTCGCCACTCGTGAGCATTTCTCCAAGAATACGGATAAGCTCCTCGGGTTCTATCAGCGCCAGGGTGTCAGCGATGTGACACGCTCAGTGATTGCCTGTCATGCTTTGCATCCTGATGTTGCGTCGATGACCGTATCAGACGAGATGCGTTCGCAATCCGGCGAAGAGATTGTGAGCTGGACAGCCGCCTATGTACTTCAACGCACAGGTGGGATCTGGAAAGCCGTGATGGCGGTCGCCGATGGCGAAACGCAAGCTTGGGCGGCCCGCGGAACCCCATTAGGGGGCTAATTTACCGTAAAAAGTAACACTTTCGCCGCTTTTGTTAACCAAGCTAAGGCGAAAACAAGATGTGTTTAACGAATTATAAGGCTGGTTACTGTAAATCTATTCAAACTACAACAAAAGTTGAGTGGTGATGGTAATGACAATGTCTTTTGGCGCGGCTGATGCCGCTAGCGAGCCTGTGAGCGTCGCTGAATCTTTCGTAAAGTCTCTTTCGCTCCTGGAGCAGGCACATCGCCGTCTCCACGACGTCGTTAAAGACGATCTGGAACGTGGCGGTGAACGTCATCTGACCGGTGTTCAAGCTTTGTTGCTTTATGAAATTGGTGAAGATGAGACACCAGCTTCTACATTGCGCTCGCGTGGTGCATTTGCCGGTACCAGTCTGTCTTATAACGTTAAAAAACTTCAAGAGGGTGGCTATTTGGTGCAGTCGCGCTCTGAACGTGACAAGCGTACCGTTCGTCTGAAACTGACTGAACGTGGTCACAAAGTCCGTCAGCGCGTGGTAGATCTGTTTGATCGTCAAGCGACCGCTTTGGAGCCAACGGCCAGTGTTCGTCAGGACGATTTGAGCCAGTTGAACAAGACGGTTTCGCGGCTTGAGCGTTTCTGGACAGACCAAATCCGCTTTCAACTATAGATTAGTGTACCGAACCGCGAATACTACATAGTATTTGCGCGTGTACGGAAAACTAATCATCCTAGCTTGGGGGGTGTCGTGGCCTATGGCTGCGGCAGCCCCCTGGGTGCAGGACGAAGCAGGGTTCTACACACAGCTTTCGTTTGCGAGAGAGACGGTTGATGGCTTTGATGGCCAACGGACGAAGCTCTATGGCGAGTATGGTCTAAATGGCGAATGGACGGCGACCGCTTCGATTGAACGTGTCGAATATCCCGATGGATCCGATTTTAACACGACCGGCTGGCGGGCGACGCTTCGTCGTCCGCTTTTGAGATACAAATCCATCCAGTGGAGCCTCGAAGGTGGGGCATTGCAAGGGGCTGCCATTGGTGGACGAAATGGGTGTGACGCCCTTGGCGGCGAACTGCGGACCGGACTGGGATGGTCAGCCAATTGGCGCGGCAGGGCTGCCTACATGTTCGGTGAAATAGCCACCCGGCAGCACGAAGGGTGCCGGCGCGAACGGTTTGAGTATGGATTTGGTGTGGAAACACGGGAACGTATTTGGAGCATCACTCAAATCTGGTTGGAGCGAGGGCAGCGAAATGCGCCGTCTGACAAATTTCAGTCGGAAATCCTGTGGCGGACAGATTTGATCGACGTCTCTCTCGGCTATCGGAAAGAAAATGGCGGTCGATTTGAGGAAGAAGCCGTGTTTATGGCGTTCGCGCGTCAATACTGATCTCAGCGAACGCCACGCTTTAGGATAAAGTCCGGGGCCTTATTCTGCGGAGTAACCCGTCTCTGCCATGATGTAAGCGATTACGGCTGTGCGATCGTCTGGCTTACGAACGCCCGCGAAGGCCATTCGATTCCCCGGGAGGAAGTTGCGAGGGCTTTCCAGCCATTCTGCGAGGATTTCTGGGGTCCAAACAATATCCGACTCTTGAACCGCAGGAGAATAGGCGAAGCCTTCAACGGCCCCGATTTCTTTGCCGAAAATGCCATAGAGGTTGGGGCCGACCAGGTTCTGCCCACCCTCATTGAGCGTATGACACGATTGGCAAAGCTTGAACGTACGTCGTCCACGATTGTAGTCAGCACTTTTGTAAGGTTCCGGCAGGGCGGCAAAGGCATCTGATGTGTCAGGTTCTGCGGTCACTGGGGTTGCTGCGGGCGCTTCGGTCGTCGTCTGACTTTCTGCTGCTGGCGCAGTGGGTTCAGTTTCTCCCCCACCACAAGCGCTTAAGAGAAGGCTGGCGCCCAATGCTGCTATACTCGTTCTCAAAAAAGTCATTAAAAATCAGTCCTCTAGTCCGTTTCCCAAGAATATAATGCCCGTATTTTCATTTGGTGCAACAGGGTTTCTTGCCGCGTTTTTTAATATTCTTCGCCAAGCGAGCACTAGCCCCTGCATAGGCGGGGAAGGGGGATATTAACCATGATGCGATAGCGTCACCGCATAATAAAATACCTAAGGTGGTGATAATGAGATGGGCAATGACTGGGCTGACCGTATTAGCGGCAGCGCAATTAAGCAGCGCGTACGCAAATGCGCGAGACGCCGATGTTTGGATCGGCTTTTCTGACAATTTAAGCGGTTTCTTAGTGGACGAAGACAATGGCAATGTCTGGATGACGGGCCCCTGTCTGAAACCCCTCGAACCGGCGGTGCGGTCCGGTGCGGTTTGGACGTCACATACGATCGAATTGGTATCGATAGGACGAGGTTTGGCGACGCTGGATCAGCGTTTTGACCTCGATGTCTCAGAGGCATCACCATCCATTACCGTGCTTTCGAATGGGCGCGGCGGCGTTCAGAGCTTTGCCGCGGATATCGATCGCAATTGTCAGACCGATGGTGTGTGCGCGAACCTGATCGCCACGCAATCGCTCTGCCAAGACTAATCGCAGCGACCGTATTCGGTCATTATGTGTACGTATCGAGGACTCCTAGCAGCGACATGGATCGCTTTGCTGCACGTCATGACTGGCGTGAGCGCGCAGACCGTAGTGCCTGCGCCGCATATCGAATTGGTCGAAGAGAAGGGCGCCGAGCCCGTAGAGACGACGCCAGAGAAAGCCGACGGAACCGAATTCCTCGATATGATCATTGAGGGCGAGCTGACCTCTGTCCGCACGCGTGTCCCCGAAAGTGGTGAGCGACGATACAACCTCACCGATATTGCAGAGCCTCTGAAGAGCCGGGTTGAGCTGCACGATACATTGCTTGGGTATCACCGCCGACAGGACGGCGTCTTGATGTCGATCAATATGGCCGATGGCAAAGTGCGCTCAAACAAAACCGTGCTCGGCAAACTGCCAAAGTTTGAGCCGCGTGAAACAGCTGATCCATGGATCGGTCTAAACGCCGTGACGATTATGACGGGTACACACGCATCGGAAGACTATCAGGGACGAACTGTGCTCACCTTGGACGCGCAGCTGAAACCCAAATTCGGACTAGAACTTTGGGTGAATGGCGTGCCGGTCGACACGTTTGGCAATGAACCGCGCACGATCGGTCCTGTACTGTTTGTGCCGCTAGAGCCGATCGTGAATGAGCTTGGTCATGAGTTGACGGTTGCGAATGGCACCGCGACCGTCCGTCGACAGCAAGATCAGGCGACGATCCACCTCGAACTCGCGACGGGATTAATCTCGGTCAACACCACGCCGCGCGGAGTCGCCCAAGACATGCAATTGGCAGAGCGTGATCAGTTGGTTTTACCGTTTGGCGCAGTCGAAAGCCTTACGGGCACGCATATCAAACTTGTTCCGATGAGCAATCGGGTGGAAGTGACCCTCGATACGCGTTTGACCAGCACCGTACTTCCGGGTGCAGATCTATCGGATGCGGCGCGCAATACGCCCCTCACGATCGAGACGCTGACCTATGAAATGAGCGATCGTGGACCGCTGCGTACCGAGACGCGCGGACATGTCGGGCTCTATAATTTTCGAGCTCAACTCGATACCTCAGGTGGCTTCGAAAACTTTGCAGCCACGCAGCCTGGTTGGGCCTCGCTGGATGTCGCCTCGCTCGAGGGCTGGCAAGCTACGCTTGGCGACTATAGCTCAAACTATCGAGAACTGTCTGGGGTCGGCGCAAACCGTATCCGAGGCGCAGCTTGGCGCAAAGCTCGCAAGAATGGGGATGTTCTGGCCATTGCAGCGGGGGTGCCACTCACGGGGGCCAAGGTTGATAGTGATACAGTCTCAGTGCCAAGTTTTGGTGGGTTCGCGGCTGGCGCACGCCTGATCGACGATACGCAACTGCAAGACGTTGGGATTGCAGCATCAATATCAGAGGATGGCGAGTCGGCTTCGATCGTCGCGAATGGTCAACGCGCACTGCGGTTTGAGCATAGCGAAACGGGTTGGCAATCCGCCTTTGTGTCAGCCGATTTGGGCGCGTTCTCTGGAGGCGCCAGCGGCGCGGACATTCGCGTGCGGGGTTCCGCGAACTATGCGCTCAATGCTCAAACCGGTCTCTCAGGTTTTGCCAATTACGAAGGCGCCAAGTTCGTATCCGGGGCTGATCGACCGAGTTTTGCAGGTGTCTTTGATCAGCGAGTCGGCGCGCGGACCAATGCGTCGCTCGGGGCCAATTGGCGGGCGGATCAACCCATGGGCGCACTCAATCGCTTAGCATTGAGCACGCGTGCATCGGTTCGCCATCAATCTGGCGATAATGAAGAGACGTCGACCGTGCTGAGCGCAGCTGCGAATAGTCAGATTGGCGAGAATGGGCCAACCGTCTCCGCGATTGTCCAACATACGAAGATGTCCGGCGGGGATGGGAGCGGAGATAATACCACACTTCGCGTTCGAGGAGTTCAGAGGTTCGACTTGGGGACCGTGACGGCTGCCTATTCTCACACCAAGTCTGACACGCAAGATACCGTCCAACAATTAGTGGCAACGGCCCAGATGAACCCAATTCGAAAAGGGTTTGAGAAAGGTGCGGTGGTCCAAATCGCGCCAAACCTAAACTTGAATTGGGATGGAGAGAAAACCCGAATCAATGCGGGTGCGTCGGCGATCGCCCATTCAGGTGCGTTGTTTGGCTCAAGGTTTGATGTGCAAACACGCATCTCCGCCTTTTCCGATTTTACCGCAGATGAAGAAGCTGCCCAGAGTACACGCTTCCTCGGCGCGTTGGAGGCGCGGTATAGAGTCGCCAAGAACGCAGTTCTCACGGCGATATATACCGACGACTTTCAAGGGCGTTCGGACCTCTCGATTGGTCTGCGTGGTACCATGACATTCAACCCGCCTCGGGCCAGTCGTTTGCCAGACGATGGCCGCGGAGTGCTCAATGGCCGTGTTTTCCTTGATCGAAACCGAGATGGCATCCGCCAAGATGATGAGCCAGGCGTGCCAGGCGTTCGGGTCATGTTGATTGGAACGCGTCTTGGTTTGAACACAGGCGCTGAGGGGTATTTCACCGTGCAAAATGTTCGTCAGGGTTTGTACGCCGTGACCGTCAGCCGACAGAGCTTGCCGCTCGGCTATTTGGTGCCAGAAAGCGCGCAACCTCGGGTGACGATTGGGAACGGTCGACGATCTGATGTTGAAATCCCGCTCATCCTATCTGGGCAGGTGAGAGGAACGATTTTTGTCGACGAGAATACCAATGGCGAAACCGACCGCGGCGAAAAACGGTTGGAAGGGCAGTGGGTGAGTTTGATCCCAAAAGAGGGTGGCGAAACGCTGACCATTCATTCTGCTTCTTTCGGCCAATACGGTTTCGAAAGCGTGGCGCCTGGCGCCTACACACTCAAGACCAGTATATCCGGTCAGCCAGTTGTCCAGGATATAACAATTGACGGCGAGCAGCCCTTCGTGATCGCACCCATCCCGATCCCGCCGGAGCTCGTTGACAAGGAGGGAGGGATTGACCTCTCCGCGGGTGTTGTCGGCGAGCCGTGACACCATTTTTCGCCCCGGCCGTCGTGCCGGGGCTCTTTTTTTGAGACACAGTGAGTATGCGCACCCATGGCCAACGCAAGACGGTAACAATCTGGTCATGTTGGCGCCGCAATGCCGACCATAGTCAGCGTGAGCGAGGAGAGAGATATGCGCATCCCTAAGATCTTGATGACCAGTTGTGCGAGCTTTACGGTGCTCGCGGCTTGCGAAACCTCAACAGTGGGGGACGTGCCCGCATCAGGCGCGAGATCGGGCGTCGACTCGGTGACGGCTTCGGAAACCCGAGTCGAGCCTGAACCGGACGTTGCCTTCGCTGAGATCGAGCCTGCGCCAATGCGTCTTATGAGTCCGATGGCAGACGCGATTTCTGGGTTTGAGCCGGAAGTGGTCATCGAAGATTCTTTGCGCGCAGACGAGAAAATAGAAAAACCGGTTCAGTCCGGTTTGTTGACGGCTGGCGACTATGATGACGTTCTCAATCCCGGTCTCTACAAGGCTTACCTCGACAAAGTTTTGCAAGGGGCCCTTGGCAAAAAAGACCTGCCTTTCATTGATGCGAACAATCGGATCGAGATCGAAGTCATAGACACATTGGGCAAGCCTGTCCCTTTGGCGGACCTCACCGTTTATACAGGTGCGGGGCAAAAAGCGTTTCCCCTAAAGACCGGTGTCAACGGCAAAGCATATGTGTTTCCGAACTATGATCGTCTCAGCTCAGATATGACGATTGGTGCACGACCAAACACAGGCGAAGAAATTGAAGCAGAACTCTCGCCTGATTTGCTCGAGACGGGCGGCACGCTGACCTTCGTTTTCGATCAAGATCGAGCGATGCCTCAGCAATTGGACTTGCTGCTCACCCTCGATGCGACGGGATCGATGCGTGACGAGATGGCGTACCTTCAAGCCGAACTGGTCGCGATACTGGATCGGGTGCGAGATAGCCAGCCAGAGCTCGACATACGGCTTGGCTTTATTGTCTACCGTGACCGTGGCGATGCATATGTCGTGCGCGATTATGACTTCACGGATGACCTCGATGAGTTCAAGCAGGCTTTGAGCAAACAAAGCGCTCAAGGCGGCGGAGACACACCCGAAGCCATTCATGACGCGCTTGCGCGTGGCTTAGAATTCGAGTGGCGCGAAGATGCCGTCAAAATCAACCTTCTGGTCGCTGATGCACCGCCGCATGACGAACATTTAGAAGCGACTTGGACCAGCGGGCTAATCTCGCGTTCTAAGGGCATCCACATCGTCTCTATGGCGGCTTCTGGCGTCGACGATACTGCCGAGTTCATGATGCGAGGGCTCTCGCAACTGACCAATGCGAGATACTTGTTTTTGACCGATGATAGTGGGATCGGATTGGCGCATGCGGAGCCGACCGTTGACTGCTATGTTGTCACGCGCCTTGATCAATTGGTCGAGCGCGTGATGGTGAGCTTAATCACCGGTGAGCGGGTTGAGCCGGAAGGCGCGGATGTCATCAGAACCGTCGGTAATTATCGTAATGGGATATGTGTCGTAGAAGACTCGCAAAGTAGTTGAACGCCGCAATAATCGCGGGATAGAAAATGGCGAAAGTTTTGAACTTCTCGACGATCATCGTTTCCGCGCTGTATCTATTGCCCGTATTGGTTGGCGCCGCATTGAATCAAATGAATCCAAATTTGGGGACGGGGATGGGCGTGGCCTATTCTGCCCTGCTTGGCCTTATCATGGGGATCATCGCGACAGCCCTCCTTGGATTGCTAACCTGGCGGAAAACGGCGAGCGGACCCAACTATTGGGTGGTTGGTCTTAGTTTTCTGGCAAGCCTGGTTCTGTTCGTGCTGGCCAATTCAGGTGCCCTTTCGCGCATTCAGTAAGCGCACAAAAAAAGCCCGCAACGTTTGCGGGCTTTTGAAGCGTGAAGACCGTAAGTCTCTTAAGCGTCGTCTTCTTTGAGAAGTTCATCTTTTGAGACCGTCTCTTCTTTCACCTTTGCGGTTTCAAGAATGTGGTCAACGACCTTGTCTTCATAGATTGGGGCCCGTAATTGCGCCATCGCATTAGGGTCTTTCTGGAAGAATTCGATGACCTGACGCTCTTGGCCAGGGAAGTTGCGGGCTTCGCTGATTAATGCCTGCTGAACTTCCTGCTCTGAGATCTGAATGTCTGCCACGCGGCCAATTTCAGCGAGCACCAGTCCGAGGCGGACGCGGCGTTCTGCGATGGTGCGATATTCCGCTTTAAGTTCGTCTTCTGACTTGTCTTTATCTTCTTCGGCCGTGCGACCAGCATCCATTTCAGCCTGCAGCTGTTGCCAAATCTGATTGAACTCTTGTTCAACCATTTTCGGAGGAAGTTCGAAATCATGTTTGTCGTCAAGCTGGTCGAGCAAGTTGCGTTTCGCTTTCGCGCGAGAGGCGCCGCCAAACTCATTCTTGATTTGATCTGTGACCAACTCTTTCAGTTTGTCGAGATCTTCAAGACCAAGGCCTTTAGCAAAGTCTTCGTCGATTTCTGGTGTTTTTGGAGCGCGCACTTCATGCACTTTTACTTCGAACACCGCCTCTTTGCCCGCGAGGTTTTCGGCCTGGTAATTTTCAGGGAAGGTGACGTTCACTTCTTTTTCGTCGCCTGCTTTGGCGCCGACCAATTGATCTTCAAAGCCTGGAATGAAGCTGTTTGAGCCTAGAACCAAAGTATGTTCTTCGGCTGCACCACCTTCAAACGGTTCGCCGTCGAGCTTGCCCAGGAAATCGATAACAACAGCGTCGTCGGTTCGAGCTTTCGCGGTTTTGGCGCGTTTGTCATATTGCGGGTTGGCCTCTGCAATTTGGTTGAGACGCGCATCGATTTCGTCATCATTGACTTCGGCAACCGGCTTGGTGATGGCCAATTTCTTGATGTCGACGGGCTCAAACTCTGGCATCACGTCGACCGACATTTCATAAGCGAGGTCGGCTTCGCCTTCGAGGACCTTTTCCATGTCGCTTTCCATCTTCATTTCCGGCTGACCGGCTGGACGCACATCTGCATCCTCGATGGCTTTTTGACTGGTTTCCTGGACGAGCGCCTGAACGACTTCACCCATAATGTCTTTGCCAAACATCTTTTTGACGTGAGAGGCTGGGACTTTACCGGGGCGGAAGCCCTTGAGGTTCATTTGCGGACGGATTTCTTCGATCCGTTGGTCGAAGCGGTCGAGCAGGTCAGCTTTTGACACGCTCACCTTGTACGTGCGGCTCAAACCTTCGATGGTTTCGACGCTTTCCATATTGGTCATTCCTTATCGCGGGGTCGGGTTGCCTTTATGGGGCGAAAACCCGCGCCATTGATTGGCGTTTTGGTATCCGAAACGGCGCTCTATAGGGCAGGGGCGAACGCATGTCCACGCTGCCATGATGACGTTTTGCAGAGAAAAACAGATAAGGGGCTTGAGGCGCCGCGCATGGCCCGCTAAATGCGCCTCTCTACTGATGCGGATGTGGCGAAATTGGTAGACGCACCAGATTTAGGTTCTGGCGCCGCGAGGCGTGGGGGTTCAAGTCCCTCCATCCGCACCATAGAAGAGCTAGATGGGCCGTTAAGCCGATACCAAACGGCGATTAGCCGCATCCTGCATGAGCTCGTGGAATATTGAGGTCTCTTTAGAGGGTTCAGCTGACTGCACTGGCATCTCAAAAAGCGAACCAGGGGTGAGGCCGAATGTGCGGCGGACCATGCGGCTGAAGCTGGCATCTGAAGAAAAGCCCCAGCGTTCTGAGATGCGATGGATGTTTCCGCGTTCATAGGGGTTTCGGGCGAGATCCATGACCGCCCGGCAAAGTCGCCGATAATTTATATAGGCCCGCACCCCATCGTCATCCTCGAACATTCGATACAGAGACGCGCGCGAAACGCCGAAATTTCGCAAAATCATGCTGACATTTAGGTCCGGGGTTGCGAGGTTCGCTTCGATAAAGCACTGGATCGCCTGTTTCAAACTTTCGCGTGCGTGCATGCGAGCGGACTCAGAGGCGCGCTCCGGTGACATCGCAACTTCCACGCAGCCAAGAAAACGGTGCATATCCGTCGCCTTAATGACGGTGGCGCCTTGCGTGACTTGATCGAGCAGGCCATCCATTTCGCGTCCAATTAAGTGACCCAAATTTGTGTTTTCCGGGAGCGAAACAACATGCGCGTCATCTGAGGGCGCGTATCCAATCGCGCCATGCGGAATGATGAAGCTCTGACACTGGCCATCTGGATGGATCGACTTGAACGGACGAGCATAGTCGAGCAAAACAATTGTCCCGGATGGACTGACGACCGGGACTCCGTCGACTTCCGTTGAGACGGGAGTTTCGACACGATATCGATGCGCGTTGATGTGTCCGCCTGATTCTTGAATGTGTTCCTGTGTATGGGTCGTCACCATGCTATGATAGCGGGTGACGGCAATGAGGATCGGGTCAATAAACCAGGTTGTCGTATAGTACTGATTTTCTGGATCATGATTGAGCGGTGACACGCCAAAAATCGTCCCGCAGGCGGCTTTCCATGCATCTAACGGTCCGTTTTGACCGCATTTGAAAATGGAGATCTCGTTTGAGCCAGCAGTCAGGTCGGGTAGTTTCATCGTCGTCCCTTTAAGTCGTCCCTTTGATAAGCGGCGCCAACCCCTCCCTGTAGCGCTGCATCGTGATCCTCAGTTCTAGAAAACCTAAGCCGCGCCTGTCGATGCCTGTTCGTTATCACTACGTCTCAAACTTCACTCTGTTAACTTGCCGTTGATGAGTCGTTTCGTGATGGGGTGCGCACTCGGATCGCTCGTTGAGAGCTAGTTGCAAATCATTCTCACGACCGTGACGCGGGGTCGCACAAAAGGGGGGGAGAAATGCCGCTGAAAAAGGATAGGATTAACCACTGTATTCGTATTGCCCTCGGCAAGAAAGCGTCTTATCGGGGCGCAAAGAATTCGTCTGACACGTTTGAGGAGAGGTGTGAGAAATGTCCGAAGTCGAACGATTAGCGCTCGATTATATGCCGGTCATCCTGTTCCTTGGGATTGGGCTCGCAATGTCCTTACTCTTCATTGTCGGCAACGCTATTTTGGCGCCGAGCAATCCCGACCCAGAGAAGAACTCCGCTTATGAGTGTGGGTTCAACGCCTTCGACGACGCCCGGATGAAGTTTGATGTCCGTTTCTATCTCGTCGCGATCCTGTTCATCATTTTCGATCTCGAGGTGGCGTTCTTATTCCCATGGGCGGTCAGTTTAGGAGCAATCGGTGTTTTCGGCTTTTGGTCGATGGTGATTTTCCTTGGCGTCCTGACAATTGGGTTCATCTATGAATGGCGCCGCGGCGCGCTTGAGTGGCATTAGGAGCCTTATCAATGGCAGGGGAATTCAAACCATACGCATTGAGCTCAAACCGCGCAGGGGTCGAAGGTGGCTTTGATGTGCGCGGCGATGACCCATTTTATGCGGGGCTCTCAGATCAGCTGGCAGACAAAGGTTTTTTCACCGCGCGCGCTGACGACCTGATCACCTGGGCGCGCACCGGCTCGCTCATGTGGATGACATTTGGCTTGGCGTGCTGCGCGATTGAAATGATGCAAGCAGGCAATCCGCGTTACGATCTAGAGCGCTTCGGCATGGCGCCACGTGGCTCACCACGTCAGTCTGATGTCATGATCGTTGCGGGTACGCTGACCAATAAAATGGCGCCCGCTTTGCGCAAAGTGTACGACCAGATGCCAGAGCCACGTTACGTGATCTCGATGGGGTCCTGCGCGAATGGTGGCGGGTACTATCATTACAGTTACAGTGTTGTCCGCGGCTGCGATCGTATCGTCCCCGTCGACATATATATTCCGGGCTGTCCTCCAACCGCAGAAGCGTTGGTCTATGGTCTCCTTCAACTTCAGAAAAAGATCCGCCGCGAAGGCTCGATCGACCGCTAATAGGTACTGACATGTCAGAACAAGTCGAAGCGCTGAATGAGCTCGGCGAGCATATTGCAAGCCAATTGCCGGATGCGGTGCGCAAATATGACGTCTCTGTGGGCGAGTTGAACGTCTATGCAGAGCGCGATCAGATCGTGCCACTGCTCGATTTCCTCAAGCGCGATCAGATGTGCAAGTTCGAAATGATGATCGATATTTGCGGCGTTGATTATCCGGAAAGAAGTCAACGGTTTGAAGTCGTGTATCACTTGCTGTCGATGCGGCTCAATCAACGGATCCGCGTGAAAATCTCGACGGATGAAGACACGCCTGTGCCAAGTGTTGTCGAATTGCATCGCGGAGCAGATTGGTTCGAGCGCGAAGCATTTGACATGTATGGTATCGTGTTTTCTGGCCATCCGGATATGCGCCGAATTCTAACGGATTATGGGTTCGAAGGGCATCCATTGCGCAAAGACTTCCCGCTGACGGGATTCACAGAAGTGCGTTATGATGATCTCGAAAAGCGCATCGTGCATGAGCCCGTCGAACTCACACAAGAGTATCGCAACTTTGATTTCCTCTCGCCATGGGAAGGTATGACATCACAAATTCCTGGCGATGAGAAAGCGACCACCGAAGAGGAGGGCGCCTAATGGCTGACGATATGAAATCCGTTCCGGAAGAAGATCGTACATTTACGCTGAATTTTGGTCCTCAGCATCCAGCGGCGCACGGCGTGCTTCGCATGGTTATGGATCTCGACGGTGAGTTGGTCGATCGGATCGACTGCCATATTGGTCTGCTCCACCGGGGGACCGAAAAGCTTTTAGAATATAAGACCTATCTTCAAGGGCTACCATACTTCGATCGTCTGCACTATTCAGCGCCGATGAACCAAGAGCATGCTTGGTGCTTGGCGATTGAGAAATTGATCGGCTTAGAGGTTCCACGTCGCGGTAGCTTTATCCGCGTTCTATATTGCGAAATGGGTCGCATTCTCGAGCACCTGCTCAATATCGGGACGTTCATCCTAGATGTTGGTGCGCTCACGCCGATTACATGGGCGTTTGAAGAACGTGAAAAGCTTATGGGCTTTTATGAGCGGGCCTGCGGTGCGCGTTTGCACGCGGCTTACTTCCGCCCAGGCGGCGTACATCAGGATCTGCCGCAGGATCTCATCGATGACATTATGGAATGGTGCGAGGAGTTCCCCGCAATCATGCACCGTCTGGAAAGTCTGATTACCGAGAATCGGATCTTCAAGCAGAGAAATGTCGATATCGGCTTGGTCGATGAGAAGACGATCATGCAATTCGGTTTCTCCGGCCCAATGGTGCGTGGATCCGGCATGGCTTGGGATCTGCGCCGGAGCCAACCATACGAAGTTTATTCTGAAATCCCGCAAGACGTTTTCCCGGTCGTGATTGGCAAGAATGGCGACAATTACGATCGCTACGTGGTCCGGATGGAAGAGATGCTGGTTTCTTGTGACATCATGAAGTGGTGTATCGAGAACATGCCCAAAGGTCCGGTGCTTGCAGAGGGCACGAAAGTGTCGCCGCCGCGTCGCGCGGACATGAAGAACAGCATGGAAGCGCTGATCCACCACTTCAAGCTCTATACCGAAGGCTTCCACGTGCCTGAAGGCGAAGTCTATGCGGCCGTCGAAGCGCCGGCTGGTGAATTCGGCGTCTACCTGGTCTCCGATGGATCAAACCGGCCTTACCGCGTTAAACTGCGTGCGCCGAGTTTTGCCCACCTCCAAGCGATGGATCATATGTGTAGAGGTCACCAACTGGCCGATACATCTGCGATCCTTGGTTCGCTCGATATCGTGTTCGGAGAGGTGGACCGATAGTGTTGCCCGTGCCTGCCTCTTCTGCGGTCTATTTGGCCTATCTCACCGGCGGGTTTTTAGCGCTGCTGGGCGTATTGTTTGCGGTCGCCCCTAAGCTGGGTCTGGCGGTCACGAAACATCAGGCGGCGAACCTGCCGACCATTATGGCCGGGCGCTACTTCTTCATGGTCTTTGTGGCGATTGGGATCGCAATTAGCGGAACCCTGCAGCAGATAGCCTACGTTTTCATGGGGTTGGCCGCAGTCGCATTATTCGATGCGGCAACGTATGCCCGCGCTAAGACGCCTGTGACCCCACACATCGCCGCCGGTGTCGGCGCTTTAATCGTGGCTGCGATTGCCCTGAGGGGGACGGTATGAGCGTTTTTCCTGAGCACCGATTGTCGATTATCACCCTCGGCGTAAATGACCGGGCAGCGATGACGGCCTTTTACGAGGACGTGATCGGGTTCAAGAATATTGGCCCAGATGGGATGGCTATGTTTGACATGGGCGGCTTTGTGCTCGGACTGTGGGAAGCAGACAAGCTTGCCGAAGATGCTGGCCAAGCGCCGCGCCCCGCTGAAGGCTTTCGCAATGCCGCATTGGCGTACAACGCCCGCTCCATTGAGGAGGTTGACGAGATTTTCGAGCGTCTCAACGCGGCAGCCGTCAACATTACGACGCCGCCACATAAAGCCTTTTGGGGCGGATATTCTGGTTATTTCGCGGATCCCGAAGGCAATGCCTGGGAAGTCGCGTTCAATCCGTTTTGGAAATTTGATGAGGCAGGGCGTGTGATCCTGCCGACCAAGGAGACAGCGTAATGGCGCTGAGAAGATTTGATCTGGATGCCGGCGGCGACAGTTTCTCGTTTAAACCAGAGACTGAACCAACCATTGCGTTCTGGCTCGGAAAATACCCGGAAGACAAGAAACGGTCCGCGGTCATTCCAATGCTATGGCTGGCCCAAAAAGATAATGACGGTTGGCTCTCCGAACCTGCCATGCGGGAAGTCGCCGATCGGCTCGAAATGCCGTACATTCGGGTCTACGAAGTTGCGACGTTTTACACGATGTTTCGGCTTCAACCGGTTGGAAAACATCATGTTCAGCTGTGCGGGACGACGCCGTGCATGCTTCGCGGCGCAAATGATCTAAAAGACATTTGCCGTAAGAAAATCGGCGATGCGATGCGGGTCACGGATGATGGTCGCTTGAGCTGGGAAGAGGTCGAGTGCCTCGGAGCCTGCGTGAATGCACCGATGGTCCAGATCAACGACTACTATTATGAAGACCTGACGCCCGAGAGCCTCGAAGAAATTCTGTCCAAGCTTCAAAATGGCGCTGACGTAAACGCAGGTCCATTTGTCGATCGCCTGAACTCGGCGCCGCAGGGCGGCGCGACCAGTCTACTTGCAGAAGATTTATTTGATGGGTCGCGGAACGCGATTACTGAGCTTCCGAATTTGCCAAGTGCTGCGCCAGCGGAACCGGCTCCAGCGCCAGTCAAAGAAACGAAGACCACGCTGATTAAAGATTCTAAGCCCGCGCCAAAGCCAGAAGATAAACCTGAGATCGTTGAAGTCGCCGCGGGCGAGGAAGACGATTTGAAGCGCATCAAAGGCATTGGTCCGGTTAATGAGAAAGCCTTGAACGAGCTTGGGGTCTACAAGTTTAGCCAAATCGCGGCCTGGACGTCGGCTAATGTCGATTGGGTCGAGGACTTCATGTCCTTCCCAGGCCGTATCGAGCGAGAAGAATGGATCGCCCAAGCCAAAGTTCTTGCTGAAGGCGCAGAAACCGAATTCTCTAAGCGCGTCGATGCAGGCGAAGTCGACTCCTCTAAAGATGAAGGGGAGAGCTAATGGCCTTAGTCGAAAAACCAGATCCCCGTCGCAAACTGATGCTCGCTGTTGTGCTTGATTTTCTGATCATTGCGCTCGGCGTGGCGCTTTATTTGAACTCAGGAAACATGGTTTGGATTATTGGCGGCGCATTTGTCGCGAGCGCGGTTGCTGCGCCTTTAGTGATTTCTGCCATGCGCGAGATGAAGGAGCAAAACAATGCTTCAGGATAAAGACCGCATTTTCACCAACCTCTATGGCGCTCATGACCCTGGCCTCGAAGAAGCCAAGAAGCGCGGCGCCTGGCACCTAACGCGTGAAATGCTCGCGCAAGGTCCAGACTGGCTCTGCAACCAAGTTAAAGAAAGCGGCCTGCGCGGCCGCGGCGGCGCGGGCTTCCCAACCGGATTGAAGTGGACGTTCATGCCGAAAAGTGTTGGCGAGCGTCCGCATTATCTCGTGGTAAATGCCGATGAGTCAGAGCCGGGGACGTGTAAAGACCGCGAAATTATGCGCCACGATCCTCATCTGTTGATCGAGGGCTGCATGGTCGCGAGCCGCGCGATGCGCGCGCATGAATGTTACGTTTATCTACGCGGCGAATATATCGCCGAGCGCGAAGCGCTCGAGAAAGCCGTGAAAGAGGCTTACGAAGCCAAACTCATTGGCAAGGACAATGTGAATGGTTGGGATTTCGATCTCTATGTTCACCACGGTGCCGGCGCTTATATTTGCGGTGAAGAAACAGCGTTGCTCGAGAGCTTAGAAGGTAAAAAAGGTCAGCCACGCCTGAAGCCACCCTTCCCGGCGAATGCTGGACTCTATGGTTGCCCAACGACGGTCAACAATGTCGAGTCGATCGCGGTGGTTCCGACCATTCTGCGCCGCGGCGCAAGTTGGTTTGCGGGCTTTGGTCGTCCGAACAATACCGGCACGAAACTCTTCTGTATCTCAGGGCATGTGAATGCGCCGTGTAATGTCGAAGAAGAGATGTCGATCACCTTCCGCGATCTGATCGATACCCATTGCGGCGGCATTCGCGGCGGGTGGGACAATCTCAAAGCGGTTATCCCGGGTGGCTCTTCGGTTCCTATGGTGCCGGCTGAGCAAATTATGGATGCGCACATGGATTTCGACACATTGCGCGATTTGCAGTCTGGTCTTGGAACGGCGGCTGTGATCGTCATGGACAAGTCGACAGATCTTATTCATGCGATCGCGCGCATCGCTTATTTCTACAAGCATGAAAGCTGCGGCCAGTGCACACCGTGCCGGGAAGGCACCGGCTGGATGTGGCGCGTGCTGGAACAAATGGTCAAAGGCGAAGCGCATCACGCCGATATCGATAAATTGCTCGATGTTTCGAAACAGGTCGAGGGTCATACGATTTGCGCCCTCGGCGATGCGGCAGCGTGGCCCGTCCAAGGCCTCATCCGGCACTTCCGACACGAAATCGAAGACCGTATCACTCAGTACCGGGCGCCGAGAGCCTTGGTACGGGGTCACACTGTGGCGGCGGAGTAAAAGAGATGTCCGACGATCTTTTCAAACTGAACATTGACGGCCAAGAGGTCGAGGTTCCGCGCTCTTACACGCTGATGCAGGCGTGCGAGGAAGCCGGCGCTGAGATCCCACGCTTTTGTTATCATGAGCGCCTCTCGGTGGCGGGTAATTGCCGTATGTGCCTGGTGCAGTGGCATGGCGCGCCAAAGCCGATCGCGTCTTGTGCGCAGACGGTGGGGGACATGCGGATGAACCCCGATGGCACGCCGCCAAACATCTCGACCAAAGGCGACTATGTCGAAAAAGCCCGCAATGGCGTGATGGAATTCTTGCTGATCAATCACCCGCTGGATTGCCCGATTTGCGACCAAGGCGGCGAGTGTGACTTGCAAGACCAGGCGGTGGCCTATGGCCGCGCCGATAGCCGCTATGAGCTCAATAAACGCGCCGTTGAAGACAAAAATATGGGGCCGCTGGTCAAGACGATCATGACCCGGTGTATTCAATGTACACGCTGCGTTCGCTTTGCGGCGGAAGTTGCGGGCGTGGAAGAGATCGGGATGATTTCGCGTGGCGAAAGCGCTGAAATTACGACCTATTTGGAAGAGAGCCTGACTTCAGAGTTGTCCGGTAACGTGATCGATTTGTGCCCTGTGGGGGCTCTGACCTCAAAACCATACGCCTACAATGCGCGCCCATGGGAGCTTCGAAAGACGGAGAGCATCGACGTGATGGATGCGCTCGGCTCAAACATCCGCGTTGATGCAAAAGGCGATGCGGTGATGCGCATCATGCCGGTCATTAATGAAGCTGTGAACGAAGAGTGGCTGTCAGACAAGTCACGCTTCATTTGGGATGGCCTGGCTCGGCAACGCCTCGATAAACCCTATGTGCGCGTGGATGGAAAATTGACACCGGTCAATTGGGGCGAAGCCTTCGCGGCGGCGAAAGATGCGCTTGCAGGGGCTCCGGAAAAGATCGGCTTTGTCGCCGGTGATTTGATTGAAGTTGAGCAGGCCAAAGCCGCACTCGATCTGGCGCGCGCGATGGGTGTTCAAAACACAGACTGCCGCCCAGCAGGCGCCGCTTACGGTGTGGATGGGACCCGTGAGCATTATATTCTCAACCCGACCTTGGCCGGCGTTGAAGACGCCGATGCATTGCTACTGATCGGCGTTAATCCGCGCAAAGAAGCGGCGGTTTGGAACGCCCGTATCCGTAAAGCTTGGCTTTGGAATGAGTTGAAAGTCGGCGTCATCGGTGAAGCCGAAGATCTAACTTACGACTATGAGCACCTAGGTGATGGTCCGGATGCGCTGAATGGCTTATTTGAACGCGACGGCGAGGTCGCAGAAGCCCTGCGCAATGCTGAGAAGCCCATGATCGTTATCGGCGAAAGCGTTCTTGCACGTGAGGATGGCCAAGCGATTTATGCCGCAGCTCAAGATTACGCGCTGGAAATCAAAGCGATCAAAGACGATTGGGCTGGGTTTGGGGTGTTGCACTCAGCCGCAGGCCGCGTTGGGGCGCTAGACGCCGGGTTCGTTCCCGGAGAAGGCGGCGCGGCGACGGCGCAAATCCTGGGCGGCGAAATGGAGACTTTGGTCTTACTTGGGGCCGATGATGTGGACCTGTCGAAAACCGGCAATGCGAAAATCATCTATGTCGGGAGCCATGGCGATGCAGGCGCTAGCAAAGCCGACATTATTCTGCCTGCTGCAGCCTACACTGAGATGGTCGCGACTTATGTGAACACAGAAGGCCGGGTGCAGATGACACGCCGCGCGGTGCAGCCAAAAGGTGAAGCGCGCGAAGGCTGGGCGATTTTCCGGGCTCTCTCCGACGTGGTCGGGAAAACGCTGCCATATGATTCGGCAGATGCGCTCAGAAGTACGCTACGCGAAGCAAATCCGGTGTTTTCAGGACTTGGCTATGCGCCTGGCAGTGCCGGTGTTGATGCTTTGAAGGAGAAAGTTTCCACGGGGGGCTCGCTTGTCGGAAACGGTAAATTCACGCCAGCCATTGAGGATTTCTACCTAACAAATCCGATTGCGCGGGCCTCTAAGACCATGGCCGAGTGTTCTCTACAGAAACAGGGTCTTGAAACCGTGATGGCAGCGGAGTAGGGCGGCGCGATGAGTGGTTTGATCGAACAATACGGCGCGCTAACTGGCTGGCTATTGGTGCTCGGCCAGATCGGACTGTTTACACTGGTTTTGTCGCTCTCGATCGCGTTCTTGCTGTTGCTCGATCGTAAAGTCTGGGCCGCGGTGATGATGCGCAAAGGCCCGAACGTCGTCGGGCCGTTCGGCTTGATGCAGAGCTTTGCTGATTTTGGGAAATTCCTGCTGAAGGAAATCATTATTCCTGCCGGCGCGAACAAAACCGTCTTCCTGATTGCGCCTATTCTCACTCTGACTCTGGCCTTTGCGGCATGGGCCGCCATTCCCGTGGCGCCAGGTTGGGTGATTTCCGACATTAATGTTGGAATTTTGTACCTATTCGCGATCTCGTCGCTTGGTGTCTATGGCATCATTATGGGCGGATGGGCGTCAAACTCAAAGTATCCGTTACTAGCCTCGCTACGCAGTGCGGCGCAGATGGTATCTTATGAAGTTTCGATCGGTCTGATTATTATCACGGTGATATTGCTCGCCGGATCCATGAACTTATCAGAGATCGTCAACGCGCAAGATGGCGGCTTCTGGACATGGCATTTGATCACGGTCGAGCACTTCTTGATGATTCCAGTTATGCTAGCGGCCTTCGTGATGTTCTTCGTTTCGGCACTCGCTGAAACGAACCGCCCTCCATTTGATCTGCCGGAAGCGGAATCGGAACTGGTAGCAGGCTACCAAGTCGAGTATTCCGCGACTCCATATTTGCTCTTCATGTTTGGCGAATATCTCAACATCGTCCTGATGTGTGCGATGATGGTCATCCTGTTCCTCGGTGGATGGCATGGTCCAATTCCGCTCGGGGCGGATTTCGTAAACATGTTCCCAGCGTGGATTGTGAATCTCGGCCATTTGGCTTGGTTCATGGCCAAGCTCGTATTCTTCTTCTTCCTCTTCGCGCTCGTGAAGGCGGTGGTGCCGCGGTATCGCTATGACCAGTTGATGCGGCTCGGGTGGAAAATCTTTCTGCCAACGGCGCTAGCGGCGGTCGTAATTGTTGGCGGTTATGTCGTGTATGCGGGAGTTCAAGCATGAGCTTAGTCCAGACCATTCGCGGAGCCTTGCTCACAGACTTCATCTCAGCCTTCGGGCTCGGCATCCAAGAGATGTTCCGTCGCAAAGCAACTGTGAACTATCCATTCGAAAAAAACCCGGTCAGCCCGCGCTTTCGCGGCGAACATGCGCTGCGCCGTTATCCGAATGGCGAAGAGCGCTGCATCGCCTGTAAACTGTGCGAAGCGATCTGCCCGGCACAAGCGATCACGATCGAAGCCGAGCCGCGTGAAGATGGCTCTCGCCGGACCACGCGTTATGACATCGACATGGTCAAATGCATTTATTGCGGCTTCTGTCAGGAAGCCTGTCCGGTCGATGCTATCGTTGAAGGACCGAATTTCGAGTTCGCGACCGAGACACGCGAAGAACTTTACTATGACAAAGAGAAGTTGCTGGCGAATGGGGATCGCTGGGAGCGTTTGATCGCGAAGAATTTGGAGTTGGATGCACCGTACCGGTAGCGTTCGTAATTGAGGGGCGGGCAACCGCCGGAAGGGATTTGGGGCGAAGACAGTGGAACTGATTGCCTTCTATATTTTCGCGGCGATTGTGACCGTATCCGCCTTGGCCGTGATTATGGCCAAGAACCCGGTACACTCGGTCCTTTGGCTGATCCTAACATTCTTTACCGCTGCCGGGCTATTCGTGCTGATTGGCGCCGAGTTTATCGCGATGCTGCTTGTCGTGGTTTATGTCGGCGCAGTCGCAGTTTTGTTCTTGTTCGTTGTGATGATGCTCGACGTCGATTTCGTTGAGCTGAAACAGGGGACATTACGATACTGGCCGTTCGCGGCTTTGATCGGCGTTGCATTTATCGCTGAGATCGCTCTAGCAAGCTTTGCGCGTTCGAGTGGAAATACGTCCACATTTGATGCTTCCCCTGGTGCGGAAACGAACACCGAAGCAATCGGTCAGGTCATGTACACCGATTACTTCCTGCTGTTCCAACTCGCCGGTTTGATCCTCCTTGTCGCGATGATTGGCGCGATTGTGCTCACGCTTCGTGAGCGTGAGGGCATCAAAAAGCAGAACATTGCGCGTCAAACCACACGCCGCCGCGATGATGCGTTCGAAAAAGTTGAAGTTGAACCAGGGAAGGGGATTTAGTCATGGAATTGACGGTCAATCACTTCCTAAGCGTTTCCGCTGTCTTGTTTACGATCGGCGTTGTTGGGATTTTTGTGAATCGCAAGAACATCATCGTTATACTTATGGCGATCGAATTGATCCTACTGTCTGTGAACATCAATTTGGTCGCATTTGCCGTCTTCTCCGGAACCATCGTCGGACAAATCTTCGCCATGTTGGTCCTAACGGTGGCGGCCGCTGAGGCTGCTGTCGGACTGGCTATTCTCGTCGTCTACTTCCGCAATCGCGGTGATATTGCGGTCGAGAGTGTCGACCTGATGAAGGGGTAAGGGCCGATGTTGTTTAATCAAGCTATCCTATTCATTGTTCTGGGACCTGGCCTCGCCGCCCTAATTGCAGGTCTGTTTCAGCGCTTCATCGGTGATCGCGGTGCGATGGTCGTTACGACGGGGACCGTCGGTATGGCCGGTATCCTATCACTCTACCAACTCTTCGCTTATGCCGCAGGCGTGGGCGGCGCCGGATACGTTGAACACGCGGCCCTAGCAGCCGATACCGGCGATGCTGCAAAGGCCGTCGGTCAGCACATCATTCATCTCGTAACTTGGATGGATGTTGGCGGATTCAAAGCCGATTGGGCGATCCGTGTTGATGCGATGTCCATCGTCATGATGGCCGTGATTACCAGCGTCTCTGGGCTCGTACACCTTTATAGCTGGGGCTACATGCAAGAAGACCCGCACAAAGCGCGTTTCTTCTCATATCTCTCGCTCTTTACCTTCGCGATGCTGATGCTCGTCACGGCGGACAATTTCATCCAACTCTTCTTCGGTTGGGAAGGCGTGGGGCTCGCCTCATATCTTCTGATTGGCTTCTGGTACCAGAACAAAGCGCCAAATGACGCTGCGATCAAAGCCTTCGTCACCAACCGTGTTGGCGACTTTGGTCTCGCGCTCGGGATCATGGCGATCTTCTTGGTGTTCGGATCTGTTGAGTTCAAGCCGGTTCTGACCGCGATCAAAGAGAATGCGGAAGTCGTTCCGCTCGCGCTCGCAGAGGCGGGGCAAGTCAGAGAGCTGGTGATCCCCTTCTTGGCGTGGAACATACCAGCGCTCGAGCTGATTGGTGTGTTGCTCTTCATCGGTGCGATGGGGAAATCGGCTCAATTCTTCCTGCACGTCTGGTTGCCGGACGCCATGGAAGGCCCAACCCCTGTTTCCGCGCTTATCCACGCCGCGACTATGGTTACGGCAGGCGTGTACCTGGTCTGCTTGGTCTCGCCGATCTATGAATATGCGCCATTCGCCGCGTCTATGATCGCGCTGGTTGGCGCCGTCACAGCACTCTATGCCGCGACGGTTGGTATGGCGCAGAACGATATTAAGCGCGTCATCGCTTATTCCACCTGTTCACAGCTCGGATATATGTTCTTTGCTGCCGGCATCGGCGCTTATGAAGCCGCGATGTTCCACTTGTTCACTCATGCATTCTTCAAAGCGCTGCTCTTCTTGGGCGCTGGTTCCGTTATTCATGGCGCTCATCACGAGCAAGACATGCGCAATATGGGCGGGTTCGCGCGCTATATGCCGCTTACCTATGGCGCCATGATGATTGGTACAATCGCAATTATTGGTCTGGGTATTCCGCACGTATGGGGTCTCTCCGGCTTCTTCTCGAAAGACGCAATCATCGAAACAGCCTTCGCCGCGGGCATGAACGGGGTTGCTTTTGGTCAGTTGGCATTCTGGTTCGGGATTGCCGCGGCGCTGCTCACCAGCTTCTACTCTTGGCGCTTGATCTATATGACGTTCCACGGTCCGCGCGCCGAACCGCATCATGATGACCACCATGCGCATGACGATCATGGTCATGACCACCACCATGGAGACCCGCATGAGTCTCCGATGGTTATGCTCATTCCACTTGGATTGCTCAGCATCGGAGCTGTCTTGGCGGGTTGGTATTTCTATGACGCGTTTGTCGGACACGATTATAAAGAGTTCTGGAATGGCGCGATCTATGCGGCCAAAGAAAACACGGTACTTAAAGACAAGTATAATGTTCCTGAATGGGTCTTCTGGGCGCCATTGATCGTCACAGTGACCGGGTTTGTCATTGCGACATTCACCTATCTCTTCAATCGCGGCGTTGGCGAAAAGATCGCCAAGAATGGCGGCCCTTTGCACGCGCTGTTTGCCAATAAATGGTACTTTGACGAGCTGTATAATGCGACCCTGGTGCGCGGCACGGCCTGGTTTGGCGATCTGTTTAAAGCCGGCGACAAGAAAGTCGTGGACGGGGTTGGCCCTGACGGGGTTGCGGCACTCGTTCGGTGGAGCTCACGGCGACTGTCCGCGATGCACACTGGTTATCTCTATCACTATGCGTTTGTGATCATTGGCGCGGCCTTGGTCTTCGGCGCGATCCTGTTCTGGCGCAGCGGAGGCGCGGGCTAATGGACTTCCCAATTCTCTCTGCGGTAACGTTTATACCGCTGGCGGGTGCCATCCTGATCTTGCTGGTCAAAATGCTGACGGGTTCGCAAACGCAGCCTGATGGCAGCGAAGATCAGCGCGTGATGTACGCGGGATTGCTGTTTAGCGTGATGACCTTCGTCATCTCGCTCATCGTCTTCGTGTACTACGACTTCAATGGTACCGGTTATCAATTCGTCGAAGAAGTCGATTGGTTCTCAGGGATTAAGTACAAGATGGGCATCGATGGGATGTCGCTGCTGCTCATTCTATTGACCACGTTCCTGACACCGATAGCTCTGATCGCCAGTATCGGATCCATCAAGCACCGTTTGACCGAGTATATCGTGTCGTTCCTGGTCCTCGAAACCTTCATGATCGGCGTCTTTTGTGCACTCGATCTTGTGGTCTTCTACGTCTTTTTCGAGGCTGGCCTGATCCCCATGTTCGTTATCATCGGCGTGTGGGGCGGGGTCGATCGGATCTATGCGAGCTTTAAGTTTTTCCTCTACACGCTGCTGGGGTCGCTCTTCATGCTTGCGGCGATCGTTTACATGTACCTCGTCGCGGGTACGTCAGATGTTGTCCAGCTCGAACAATTTGAGTTCGCCAAAGGCGCTCAGACCTGGCTCTGGCTTGCCTTCTTCGCGTCTTTTGCGGTAAAGCTGCCCATGTGGCCGGTGCATACCTGGTTGCCAGACGCGCACGTGCAGGCGCCGACGGCGGGCTCAGTCATCCTAGCTGGTATATTGTTGAAGATGGGTGGCTACGGGTTCCTTCGGTTCAGCTTGCCGATGTTCCCAGATGCAAGCTTGCTGTTCCAGCCCTTCATCTTTGTCGTGTCTGTGATCGCAATCGTTTATGCCTCTTTGGTCGCCTGGCGTCAGACGGACATGAAGAAGCTCATCGCCTATTCGTCTGTCGCACACATGGGCTTCGTTACGCTTGGAATCTTCTCGTTTACGGAGATCGGCGTTCAAGGCGCGATCTTCCAAATGCTCAGCCATGGTCTTATCTCTGGCGCACTCTTCTTGATCGTGGGCGTCGTTTACGACCGGATGCACACGCGGGACATCGCGGCCTATGGAGGGCTTGTGCATCGTATGCCAATCTATGCGACGCTGTTCATGTTGTTCACGATGGCAAATGTCGGTCTTCCCGGCACCAGTGGCTTTGTCGGGGAGATCCTGACCATGGTCGGCGCGTTCCAAGCCAATACTTGGGCAGCTGCCGGCGCAGCGCTCGGCGTCATCTTCTCCGCAGTTTATATGCTGACTTTGTATCGACGCACGGTGTTTGGAAAGATCACCAATCCCGACCTGGAAGACATTCAGGACGTCAATATAAAAGAGATGATCTGTCTAATCCCGTTGGCGATCGGCACCATTCTATTTGGTATCCTACCAAATCTCATCTTCGATATCACGCGTGAGTCATCGCTCCACGCGCTCGCCCAAATGGCGGGAGGGTAAGCCTCATGTTTGATTTAGAAGCCATTCTATCCGCTGTCGCGCCTGAGCTCTTGCTCGCGGCAGCTGGCTTGCTCGGTGTCACCGTCGGCGCACTATTTGGCGACCGCTTCAATGCAATTTCGTTTAAGATCGGCGCAGTGGTCTTGTTTGCTGCGGCCGTTCTAGCAGGAATGTACTGGGACGGCGGCCGCGCCTTCAACGGTCTGGTCGAGACTTCGAGTTTTTCAAACTTCGCTAAAATCGTGAGCTTTGTGTCTGGCGGGGTTGCTCTCCTCATGGCGGAGGGCTTCCTTCGACGGCATGATACGATGCGCTATGAGTATAGTTTGCTCGTGATTTTCGCCGCGCTCGGTATGGGGGTCATACTTTCCTCGGCCGACTTTATGACTCTATATCTCGGCGTCGAGACACTGAGCTTATCGTCTTACGTCTTGGCGTCCTTCCATCGTGATAGCCCGCGCTCATCGGAAGCAGGTTTGAAATATTTCGTTCTTGGTGCGCTGGCATCTGGCCTTCTGTTATATGGTATTTCCCTTGTTTACGGCTTCTCGGGCAGCACGAGCTATGACGTCGTGGCTGACGCTGATGCAAGTCTCGGCTTTATGTTCGGTATGGTGCTTATGATTACTGGACTGGCCTTCAAAGTTTCAGCTGCGCCAATGCACGTTTGGACGCCCGACGTTTATGAAGGTTCGCCAAGCCCTGTCGTCGCATTCTTCGCGACTGCGCCCAAGATGGCCAGCATGGTTGTGTTCGCCATCATCCTGTTTACAGCCTTCCCGCAGGTGACAGCTTTTGAGAATTGGCAGCTGATTGTTGGGATCATCGCCGCCGCCTCCATGATCATTGGCGCCTTCGGAGCGCTCCCACAAACCAACTTGAAGCGCCTGCTTGGGTATTCTTCGATTGCCAATATGGGATACGCTTTAGTGGCTGTTGCAGCTGGCGTTCAGTATGGCGCAGGCTCATTGCTGATTTTCATGACCGCCTATGTCATCGCCTCGTTGGGCTTGTTTGGCGGGGTGCTGTCCATGCGCCGTGAAGGCGGCATGGTCGAAAATATTGATGAACTCGCCGGTCTTATCCGTCGTCAGCCGGGTCTCGCAACCGCTTTGACAGTATTATTGATCTCTGTTTCAGGTTTCCCGCTCGCCTTTGGGTTCTTGGGGAAACTGGCCGTTCTTGAAGCTGGTTGGGAAGCAGGATTGATGCCTCTGATCATCATATTGGTGATCAGTTCCGTAATCGCGATGTATTATTATCTGCGGATCGTAAAAATCATGTGGTTTGACACGCAAGTCGAAGACTTTGAACCGGTTGATGGTTGGGTCACCGCGACGGTCTATGTGACCGCGATCGCCAGTGTCGCGCTCTTGATTTTTGTTAGCCCATTCAGTGAACTCGCAGCATCGGTCGCGGCTAGCCTGGTCTCGTGATCGCTCAAGCACCGGTTTACTGGTTCGACGAAATCGACAGTACAAGTGAGGAGGCCAAGCGCCGCGCGAAGCGGGGTGAGACATCTCCTGTATGGATCGCCGGGCGTCAACAGATTGCTGGCAAAGGGCGTCTCGGCCGACAATGGGTGTCGCCACTTGGAAATCTCTACACGACCGTGCTTTTTCCCGAACCAGGCGGGCTTTCTGTCGCGTCACGCATCCCATTTGCCGCGGCACTGGCTGTCAGAGACAGCTGTCTCAGTGCGGTGCCAGGATTAGCGGCGGAATTAAAATGGCCGAATGATGTTCGCGTCCGTGGGCACAAGCTTAGCGGTATCCTCACGGAGTCTGGAGAAACGCATGGAACGGTTTGGGTCGCGCTCGGAATGGGCGTGAATATTCAACACGTCCCCGAGAATATTGAGCAAGCAGCGACAAGTTTGGTCTTGGAAGGCGGGTCACCCGCACTCACGCCGGACATTGTCTTAGAAGCCTTGCGGCCTGCTTTGCAGAAACGTGTGGAGCAGGCCCGAATCGACTTTTCCGGATTGCTCGCTGATTGGCTGAAAGCGGCTGAAGGTCGGGGACAAATCGTCCGCGCCGGTTCGCCAAGTGACCGTGTTGAAGGTGTTTTCGAGGGACTTGCCGATGATGGCGGGTTGATCCTGCGATTGCCGGATGGCGCACAACGCATCATAAGGGCCGGTGACGTAGATTTGGTGAAACGAGTGGGCTGATGCTTCTAGTTATCGACGTAGGTAATACGAATACAGTGTTTGCACTGCATAGCGGCACTGATTGGGTGTCTAGCTGGCGAAGCGCGACCGATGCAACACGCACAGCAGATGACTATGCTGTATGGCTCGGGACGCTGATGCGGATGGAGCACCTCGAGCTATCGCATATTACCGGATGCATCATTTCTTCGGTGGTGCCTCAAGCAAAGTTCAACTTTCGCAATCTTTCTCGACGCTATTTCGACGCCGAGCCCATGTTTATTGGTGAGCCAACAACGAAACTTGGGGTGCCGATACGTATTCGACGCCCAGAACAAGTCGGAGCGGACCGTTTGGTCGCGGCGATTGGGGCGCATCAACTCTATCAAGGCGCAAAACTGGTGATTGATAGTGGGACTGCGACAACGTTTGATCTCGTCGGGCCGGATGGAGGATTTGAGGGCGGGATCATTTCGCCCGGGATCAACCTATCGATGCGAGCCTTGCACGACGCGGCGGCTCAATTGCCTCGAATCGCGATACAAAAACCCCCTCAAGTGATTGGCCAAGACACCGTCTCTGCCATGCAATCTGGCGTCTTTTGGGGCTATGTCGATTTGATTGATGGCTTGGTCAATCGTGTAAAGCGCGAATATGCGGCGCCACTGAAAGTAATTGCGACGGGCGGCGTCGCGTCGCTGTTCGAAGATGCCAGTCAGACTATAGATCATTTTGATCAAAGTTTGATGGAGGTAGGTTTGCTGGAAGTCTACCGCCGAAATACGAAAGATTAAGCGGGGCAAATGACAAAATCTAAAGATGATGAGCTCGTCTTCCTGCCTCTAGGCGGATGCGGCGAGATCGGGATGAATCTTAACGCCTATGGGTATGGTCCGGCGAACAATCGCCGTTGGATTCTGATAGACGTTGGTGTGACATTTGGCGGGGAAGATACGCCGGGGGTCGACCTGATCACGGCCGATACGACCTTCTTAGAAGATCAAGGCGACCGGATCGACGCCATCTTTTTGACCCACGCACACGAGGATCATATTGGCGCGATTGGGCTGCTCCTACCGCGTTTGCAAACGCGCGCGCCAATTTATGCCACTGCTTTTACGGCGCATTTGGCGCAGGCTAAGCTTATCGAACGGGGGCAAAAGAAAGTCAGCATTCAGGTCTTGCCGCTTGGCGCGGAAGTTCAAGCCGGGCCTTTTAACGTCCGATACATCACATTGACGCATTCAATCCCTGAACCCAATGCGTTGGCCCTCGAAACGCCCTTGGGGACGATCCTCCATACAGGAGATTGGAAAATCGATCCGGATCCGCAACTTGGCGGTGCGACCGACACTGAAGCGCTTACGGCGCTGGGAGATGCCGGCGTTCTGGCCATGGTGTGTGATAGTACGAACGTATTCGTTGAAGGCGAGAGTGGATCAGAAGGCGTCGTCCGCGAAAATCTAATTGAATTAATTGGTGGTCTCACAGGAAGAGTAGCTGTCACGACGTTCGCGTCAAATGTAGCTCGGGTCGCCAGCATTATCGAAGCTGCGCGATTGGCGGGACGGAGCGTTTGCCTGGTCGGGCGTAGCATGCACAAAATCACTGATGCGGCCGTCGCAACAGGCGTGATTTCTGATTTGCCCGATCTGATCAGCGAAGACCAGGCAGGCAGCTTGCCCGATGACCATCTTCTATTCCTGTGCACAGGCTCGCAAGGCGAACCGCGCGCGGCCCTTGGGCGTATTTCGCGGGATGATCATCGCCATATCAGCCTTGGGGATGGCGATACGGTCGTCTTTTCGAGCCGGGTTATCCCAGGCAATGAGAAGGGAATTTACGACATGCAGAACGCTCTTGCTGAGAAAGGCGTTCGGGTCATTACCGATCGTATGACCGAAAACCCTATCCACGTCTCAGGCCATCCTGCGCGGGACGAGTTACGTCGCATGTATCAATGGGTCCGGCCCAAAATTTCAGTGCCTGTGCATGGCGAGCGACGGCATATCGTGGAGCACGCAGCTTACGCGAAAAGCCTACAAGTCAGCGAAGCCGTGACACCAAGAAACGGTGACTTGATCCGTTTAGCGCCGGGTAACGCCGCGGTGATCGATAATGTTCCGAATGGTCGGCTATATCTGGATGGAAGTCGTTTGGTGCCGGCAGAAAGCGAAGGCATAAAGGAACGGCGCGCCCTCGCCAATTGGGGGTATGTGAGTGTTGCAGTCGCCATCGATGATAATGGGGATGTCGTGGATGGGCCTCTTCTCACAGCACGCGGTTTATCAGAGCCGGATGGCAGCAATGCTGACGAAAGCTTGATCGACGTCGATGAAGCGCTCGAAGAGGCGGTGAATGGTATGAAACGCCGGAAGCGCTTGGATGACGAAGAGGTTGAACGCGTGCTCACGCGGGCAACGAAGAAAGCCTGCGAACGGACGTTCGGTCGCAAGCCCTTGGTTGATGTGAGTGTGCTAAGGGTCTGACAAAGGAGTACTATCATGTCAGACGACTTCCAGATTGGACCGCTTAACCATGTGGGCGTAGCCGTGCCCGATTTGCAGGATGCGATGGAGACCTATCGCACGCTTTACGGCGCAACCGACATCACGGAGCCATTCGACATGCCGGCTCAAGGCGTCAAAGTTTGCTTCGTGAACCTTCCCAATAGTCAAATTGAGCTGATTGAACCGCTTAATGAGCAAAGCCCGATCCACAATTTTATTCAAAAGAACCCGCGCGGCGGTCAACATCATGTCTGTTTCGAAGTTGATGATATCAACGAAGCGGTTAGCGAGATGAAATCGCGCGGGGCAACGGTGCTCGGGGAACCTCGCCTTGGGGCCCATGGAACACCGATCGTGTTCATACATCCTAAGAATTCAAACGGGGTGTTGGTCGAGCTGATGGAAAGTCCGAAAGACGAGCATCACTAAATGGACCCGGTCGGCTTTATTGTTGTCTTTATCATCACGTGGTGGCTCTGCCTGTTCTGTGTCCTGCCGATCGGTGTACAGGCACAATATGAGCAGGAGGGCGATGTTGTCGAAGGGACAGAAGAGGGCGCACCAAAGGAGCCAATGCTTCGGAAGAAAGCGATTTGGGCAACCGTAGGGGCAATCGTTTTGACGCTATTGGCACACTTTGTTGTGGTCCCCTGGCTGGCTAGCCAATAAGTTGGATTTGTTAGAAAGAAAAAGGGGAGGCCGTGGGCCTCCCCTTTTTGATTTAGAACTACTCGATATCGCTTAGTAAGCGTAGCGAATTGATATTTCGAGTCGACGATCATTGAGGAAGTTCGATCGAGCGAAGCGCTGGCCAGCTTGATCAACTTGCTGACTGGCGAACGCTTCCGTTCCAAGCACATTAGCTGCCAATACGCCAAGTTGAACTTGATCGGTGACGTCCCACTTGAACGACGCATCTAGGAAACCAATTTCCTCTTGGATGATCGGGTTACCAGTCACGAAGTCGCGATAAGAACTATAATAGTCGGATCGCCAATTATAGGCGAGGCGAGCCTCGAAGTTCTCATCCTGGTAAATACCGATAAGGTTGCCAGAGATGTCCGATAAACCAAGTAACTCTTCG
>JBCBBY010000039.1:0-33589 GCA_038531195.1 Pseudomonadota bacterium | reverse complement strand
CAGCCACGACGTTTGGCCATCATCTCAAAGCCATGGCCGAGGCTGGGCTTGTGACGCAAGAACGGCAAGGCCGATCGTTGATCTCGCACGCCAACTATGCCGCGCTGCAAGGCCTGATTGGCTTCCTAATGGAAGATTGCTGCCGGGGTGTGCTGGCACCGCTTACCCAGAAAGAATTGGAGACTTCATGAAACGTATTCACATCCACATTAGCGCCGAAGATCTTGCCGCGACCAAGCGCTTCTATTCCGCGCTCTTTGGGCAAGACCCAACGGTCGACAAACCGGACTATATGAAGTGGATGCTCGAGGATCCGCGGATCAACCTTGCGGTCTCGCGGCGTGATGGGGTGACGCGCGGGGTCGATCATGTCGGTATTCAAGTGGACAGCGATGAAGAGCTTGAGTCCGTGAATGAAGCGCTGGTGAAAGCCGAGCAGTCGACGCTCGCGGAACCGGATGCGCAATGCTGCTATGCCAACTCAAACAAACATTGGACCCGCGACCCTCAAGGCGTGACCTGGGAATTGTTCCATACGATGGCCGGGGCACCCACTTACGGGCACGATTTGCGGGATGAAATACCGCACAAGCCCAGACCGGAATCGGCGCGCGGGTGTTGTTAAGTCTCCACCTCGAATAAGTCGTCTTGCTTGCCCGTTGGCACATCAATCACATGCCAAGGAAGACCGCGTTTGGCGACATCCTCTAGGAACGGCTTGGCCGGGAATTGTTCGACATTGAAAACACCCGCGCCGGACCATTCGCCTTTGAAAAACATCGCCGCTCCCGAAACAGGGGGGACGCCGGTCGTATAGCTGACCGCCTGCGCGGAGACTTCTTCATTCGTCTCCGCGTGATCACACACATTGTAGATCATCTTGGTGGTCGGCTGGCCGTCTTTTGTGCCGCGCAAGATGACGCCAATCGACGTCTTACCGGTATACCCTTCCGCCAAAGTGCTCGGCACGGGCAGTAGGTCTTTGAGGAATTCCATCGGGATGATGTCCATGCCTTTATGCTTGATCGGTTCGAGCCCGATCAGGCCAATGGACTTGAACACGTCCAAATGCTTGATGTATTCATCGCCAAAGGTCATCCAAAAGCGGATTTGTTTGAGGCCTTTAATGTGTTTGACCAGGCTCTCCTCTTCCTCGTGATAGATGAGGTAAGACATTTTCGGGCCGACCTCAGGATAGTCGATCATGGTCCGGATGGAGAGGGCAGGGATCTCGATCCATTGCCCGTCTTTCCAGTAACGCCCGTCCTGGGTGACTTCGCGCAGATTGATTTCTGGGTTGAAATTGGTGGCAAACGTCTTGCCGTGATCACCAGCATTGCAGTCTACAATGTCGATATACTCAATCTCGTCGAATAGGCCTTCTTGCTGGGCGTAGGCGCAATAAATGTTGGTGCAACCTGGATCGAAGCCGCAGCCGAGAATGGCGGTTAGGCCTGCCTTTTTGAACCGCTCTTGATAGGCCCATTGCCAGTGATATTCGAACTTGGCCACATCGCGTGGTTCGTAATTGGCGGTGTCCATATAATGGGTCTTGGTGGCGAGACAGGCATCCATGATCGGCAGATCCTGATATGGCAGCGCCATATTGATCACCAAGTCCGGTTTGACCTGTTCGATCAATGCGACCGTCTCTTCAACATTATCCGCATCGACCTGCGCGATCTCGATCGGCGTTTGACACAGCGCGGCCACTTTTTCGCAAGATATGAGGCGACGCGAGGCAAGCGTGATATGCTTAAACGTGTCACGATCCATTGCGCATTTTTGCGCCACAACTGACCCGGCCGCACCGGCTCCGATGATTAAAACGCGATCCATGTCTATTCGCCCTCTAAAGCCACAAAGGATGATCATTTGCCTGTACTGAAATTGGTCTTTTCGCGCCAGATGATTTTTACCGATTGATCCGCGGCAAGTTGTTGTTGGGACAGGATATTCAGCTTTCTCGGCAAACCAGTAGCTTTCCCGACGGAAATGCGTTAAGAGCCCCGCTTCCTTTTTGACCCGGAGGGGGTTTATGACCTATCGGCATTTCATCGACCTGTGGCAGCTAGAGGCGAGCGAGCTGCGCGCCATTCTTGATCAAGCCCATGCGATGAAACGCGCCCGACAAGGCTGGCCGAAGGGCAAAGTCGATGCCGATGCCCCCTTGGAAGGCCATACGATGGCCATGGTGTTCGAAAAGAACTCAACTCGAACGCGCTTCAGCTTCGAAGCGGCGATGCGCCAATTGGGCGGCGATTCCATCATCGCGACGGCGTCGGATATGCAGCTCGGGCGCGGCGAAACGGTGGAGGACACGGCACGTGTGCTGAGCCGCTATGTCGACATGGTGATGTTGCGTGCCAACAGCCATGGCGATCTCGAGATATTTGCTGAAGCCGCGTCGGTGCCGGTCATTAACGGCCTGACCGACCGCTCTCACCCGTGCCAGATTATGGCCGACCTTATGACGCTGGAAGAATCCGGGCTCAATCTCAACGGTGCGCGTTTAGCTTGGGTTGGGGATGGCAATAATGTCTGTTCCAGCTTTATCCACGCCGCGCCAAAGTTCGGCTTCTCGCTCGCGATCGGGACACCGGATCGCTATGCGCCGGATGAGGAAGATGTGGACCTCGCTCGTGACCTTCAGGGCCGTATCGATCTCTACGAAACTGCCGAGGAAGCGGTGGCCGGCGCCGACGTTGTGATCACCGACACGTTCGTCTCCATGGGTGATAAGGATGGCCAGGCCCGCTTAGCCGAGCTTGATCCATATGCTGTCACAGACGAGCTTATGGAGCTCGCGCAAGGCGGTGCAAAATTCTTGCACTGTCTGCCGGCGCATCGCGGTGAAGAGGTGGATGCGGAAGTGATCGATGGAGCGCAGTCTCTGGTCTGGGACGAAGCCGAGAATCGCCTGCACGCGCAGAAAGCGATCATGCGTTGGTGCCTATATAAATAGTGTCAAACGCAATCGAGATCCTGATTGACGCGGATGCGTGTCCTGTCAAAGATGAGACCTACAAAGTGGCGTTGCGCCACCAAGTGCCGGTTACTTTGGTATCGAACAGTTTCTTACGCGTCCCGGCGCACCCTCTGATTAAACACGTCACCGTGAGCGACAGTTTCGATGCGGCTGACGATCACGTTGTGGAATTGGCGCACGCCAGCAGCGTCGTCGTGACCGCCGATATCCTCCTGGCTGAGCGGGCGCTTCAAGCCGGCGCGATCGTGTTGGCACCCACAGGCAAGCCGTTTACTGAGAACTCGATTGGCGGGGCCATCGCGACGCGCGCCATAATGGCCGACTTACGTGCAGGGGGCGATCAAGTTGGCGGATCCGCGCCGTTTTCGAAAGCCGATCGCTCGCGCTATCTTTCCGCGCTTGATGAGGCGCTGCACCGGCTAAAACGCCAACAGCGCTGAGCGGACGTCCGCAATTTGAGCAAACACCGAACCGCTTGGGGCTGGCGTCGAGTCCGCAAGCGGGCCCGTTTCTGGCCAAAGATCGGTCAGGATATTGAGTTCAGTTGCCAAATCATTCGCAGCATCTCCCTCGAGTGTTTGGGCCAATTTGAGCGCGACAATCGCAAATCCATAGGCGTCTTGATATTCGCCGGGGTCGGTGATGATACCATCGGTGACGCCAATGCCGTATTCTTCTTCCGCCGTATCCATCAGAAACCCGATAATCTCGATCGTATCGCCGCCAGCCTCAGCTTGCATCAGCGCCATATTGGCTTCCGCTTGTTGAAGGAGTGTTTCGACCTCGGATGCAGCCGCACCAGCATCGAGCTTGGAAGACACAGATTCGAACACCTCTTGCTGAAATCCGAGCGCGTCAATTCCGGCCCGTTCCGCTGCGTGCGTTTCTGAGACCGGGTGCAATAAGTGTTTCGCGGCCTGGTCTGGCGCGCCCGCGCGATAGAGGGAGAGACCCGCTTCAACATGGCCAGACATAAACGCAACTCGAAACTCAACAGGAAGGGTCTCCATGTCATGCGCGTCATGGGTGGCTGTTTGGTGTGACTCTGCAGCTTCCGTTTCGGATGTTGGAGCTGCCCCACAAGCGCCTAAGAATATAAGACTCGCGGCAACAGTGATAGAAACGGTGTGTAGTGTTTTCGACAAGAGAGATCCTCCGGCAGTTGCCTGTCTTGTTTAGCGCAATGCAAACCATTCGCAACTTGGGATTTGTCCTTAATTTGGGGCGCGCGTCCGATCTGCCGCCCAGGCAAGTAGAGCCAGAAGGCTGAACGCGATCAGGGCCATGATCGCAAATTGTGGAATGGCGGGCGGGTGATCGACGGGCAGGTGATTGTAAACTTGCAACGCCAGCATGAAGCCAATCAATAGCCATGGGGCGAACCGCCCAACGGGACCTTTCGGCTTCGTGTGCGCTAGATAGAGCGCGCCCCCGATTAGCAATAAGCCAATCTCGACGACTTGTGTCCAAAACAAGCTGTTCCAGAGGCCAAGGCCAACTTTCGGCCCTCCAAACCAGAGCGCTAAGTCCGGTCCATGGGCGATGAGATCGGTCAACCAATGACTAAAAACGGCGAGCGCAATGATGACACCCGCCGTGATCGCTCTGGCGCCGCGCCGCAACGCTGCGTACAAGATACCGGCTGCGATCGACCAGATAATCACGGCGACTAAGGAGTGTGTATAGGGCATGTGGTGAAGGTCTAAGATCGACGCTTCCATAAAGCCTGGCGTGACATCGAACTTCTCAATCCCGAGCAAGACCAGGCCCGCCCAAGCAAAATCTACGAGCTGAACCGCCACGAAGAGTTGCCACAAAGGAATGGCGGGTTTCACCGCGCGGGCTGCGAAGGCTGCGCCATAGTGTCCGATAAACATTTGTGTTTCCTCCCAATTCGATGATGGGAGGCTTGAGTGGGCAAGTCAAACCAATCACCATCAATTCGATCTCGGACAACGTCAACAATAACGCGGTCGTGAGACAGATTGAGTTTCAAGTGAAGCAAGCTTGCGCGATGCAATCCTTGCGTTTCGGGGGCGGTCCTCGACGCGAAAGAAAACAAACATGCGCCAAGTAGGACTCGATGCACAATGACCCGATCTCGCCTTTCCCAGTCGCTTCTCGCCGCCGTCGCATTTTCTGCGCTCGGTGCATTTTCTGCCTTGCCGAGCGTCGCTCAGACGGAGCAATTGTTCGCAACTTATGATGACACGAACGCCGCCATTGTCGACAATGCGCCATATGGAGAGATCATCGGTGCGCTCACAGTCTCAGAGCGCGGCCGAACGCTGGTTGCATATGACATCGCGCACACGCAGGCCCTTCCCTTCTTTCGGCAGTATGTGACCTATTTGGAAAGCGTGCCAGTTGAAACACTCAATCGCAACGAACAGCTCGCGTACTGGCTCAACACGCGCAATGTTATTCTGCTTCAAGCATTTGCCGAAGAGCGCCGGATCAGCGGATACAAACGCAAACGCGGCACCCCGAATGAGCCAGGTGCTTTCTGGACCGAAAAGCGCATCACGGTTTCGGGCGTTGAGCTCTCTTTGCAGGATATTGAACAAGACATCCTATTCGCGGGTTGGAACGACCCGAACATTATTTATGGCCTATACCAAGGCATCGTGGGCGGGCCAGCATTGCCCCGTTCTGCCTTTGTCGGGACAGATGTCCATGCGCAGCTGGCGGAGGCTGGGCGCCGGTTTAACACGTTGCCAAGCAATTTCCGTGTGCGCGGCTCCAAAGTGCGAATCTCAACTTATTTCGATTGGTATGGCGATCTCGCATTTGGCGGCGAACAGTCGAACTTACGACAGCATCTCGTGCAGTTTGCAAAGGCGGACGACGTGCCGACGCTGAACACTGCAGACCAATACTCACGCAAAAGGCTGTCGACGTCGTTTGAACGGTATCAACCCCGCCAGGCGGTCGCCAATTCAGGTGGCGTCAGCGGCGGCGGTGGTGGCTTCGGGTCTTAGAGGCTCGCATGATGCGATACGCGGCCGACCCGATCTTGCGACTGGGAGCGATACTCCTCGCCTGCACGATCGAGCTCGCTGCGCTGTCTTTTGCGTTTCCTTATGGACGCTCGATCGAAGACATGCCGGTTTTAGCGTATGTCGGTCTCGCTTTGGTGGCGGGGGCCGTCTGGTTGTGTCTTCCCTTTCAAGTTCGACGGGCGAGTGCACACAATCGTTCGCTCATCTTTATCATTCTGCTGGGGCTCGCAATGCGCGGCGCGATGTTCTTTTCGCTGCCGGTTTTAGAGGATGATAGCTATCGCTACCTCTGGGACGGTGCGGTTACCGTGCGGGGCTTAGATCCGTACGCATTTGCACCGGGTGAGCTCAGCCCAGCTATGACGCTCGGCGGCGAGATCCAAACGAACCGCGGCGCTGATTTTGAAGCCCTACAAGCGCTTGCTGCGGAGAATTCCGTCGCGCATGGCCGGATCAATTATCCCTACGTTTCCACCATCTATCCGCCGCTCGCCCAAGCTGCGTTTGCCGCGGCGCATATCATCGAGCCATTTGGATTGACGGGGTGGCGATTGGTTTTGCTCGCTGTCGATCTGATAACGTTGTTCTTATTGCTCAAGCTCCTGCGGTCGTTTGACCGGTCGCCGACCTGGGCCAGCCTTTACTGGTGGAACCCTGTGGTGATCGTGCAAGGGTTCGGCGCCGGACATATGGACCTTTTGGTGGTGCCTTTTCTGCTCGGCGCCATTCTACTCGTGCGCCAGCAGCGCGTTTTGTCTGCAGCTTTGGCGCTTGTCGGTGGGGTCGCCATCAAGTTCTGGCCCGTCCTACTATTGCCGCTCATTTTGCGGCCATTGTTGAAACAGCCTGTGCGATTGGTGTTCGTCTCTGTTGTTTTTGCGGCGACCACCGCGCTGATTCTGTCGCCGCAATTGCTACACGCCTTGCGCCCCGAGGCGGGCTTGAACGCGTATGCAAGTGATTGGCGGACGCATGCTTTTGTGTTCGCGATTCTCGAAGACTTTGTCTTTTCTGGACTAGAAGATCCCGGCCAGGTCGCGAGAGCTTTCGTCGTCATACTAATGATCGCGTTGACCGCGTTACTCTCCCTGCGGTTTGCAGACGATACAAGCCGGCTTCCAAGTTTGTTTGTGGTGCTCATCGCTGCGATGATTTTCTTATCGCCGACAGGTTATCCTTGGTACTTCATCTGGCTGGCACCCTTGCTGCCTTTCGTGCCGAGGACTGCAGTCTTAGCATTATTCGCGCTCGCACCGTTCTATTGGCTCCGGTTTCAATTCGGCGATGACGCGCTCGTTTATCAATGGGGTGTTGTGCCGATCGCGTTCGGCCTGCCTCTCAGTCTTGTCGCCCTTGCGTATTTTCAAAGGAGGTCGATCCATGCGATCCGCCATCATCATCCCAGCTTTGAATGAAGAGGCCGCCATCGCCGGAGTCGTCCGAAGTGTGGTCGCGCAGACGGATCGTGTGATTGTCGTCGACAATGGCTCAACCGACCGAACGGCGGAGCGAGCTGCGGAGGCTGGCGCAGAAGTGATCCACGTCGCGCGGCCGGGCTATGGACGAGCGTGTCTCGCAGGTGTGGCCGCCGCCGGGGACGCGGATCTTTTGATTTTTATGGATGGCGACGGCGCCGACGACCCAAGCGACCTACCGTTCGTGGTTCAGCCGATTCTGGAGGGACAAGCGGATTTCGTGCTGGGGACGCGCCTTGAAGGAAAAACAGAAATTGGCGCGCTGACCCTGCCGCAACGGTTCGGCAATGCGCTGGCAACCCGTTTGATGAGGGTTTTCTGGGGCGGGGTGTTCACCGATCTCGGTCCGTTTAGGGCGATTAAGCGCTCTGCGTATCGGAGCCTGAATATGCATGCTCCGACCTATGGTTGGACGGTCGAGATGCAGGTCCGAGCACTGAAGCAGAACCTTCGCTGTAAAGAAGTGCCCGTGACCTATCGCCGCCGGATTGGCGTCTCGAAGATTTCCGGGACCGTAAAGGGCGTTTTATTGGCTGGGTGGTTTATCTTGGGCACCATTTTTGTTGAGGCGATCCTCGGTCGACGAACGGTTGAGATGCGTGGAAAGTCATTCACACCTCTGCGCTTAGACTGAAGTCCTCTTCCTCTCGCGCGTAAAAGCCTCTAAGGCGCAGCCATGAATGGATTTCTTTTGGTCGCGATTGGCGGCGCGATTGGCGCCAGCTTGCGCTATGGCGCTGGGCTTGCCTTTACCGAGCATGGCGGCGTGTCCGGCGCTTGGGCGACCTTGTTCGTAAATGTTGTCGGGAGTTTCATACTCGGTGCATTGATGGGGTGGTTCACCAGCCGAGAACCCGCATTAGAGAATACGCTTTGGCTGCTGCTCGGTGTTGGCATGATGGGCGCGTTTACCACATTCTCGGCTTTCTCCCGCGATACAGTACATATGTTCATGACTGGCGAGATTGCGAAAGGCGTTTTGTATGCTGGTTTGAATATGGTCGGTGCGCTCGCAGCCTTTACGGTTGGACTATTGGCATTGAAGCAGCTCCTCGCATGAGCCGGCAAGTGATCACCGAAACCGTCAGTGAAAAAGAAGGCGGTGTGCGGCTTGATCGCTGGGTCAAGCGCCGCATGCCGATGACGCAAGGCGAGTTGGAGAAGCTCCTCAGGACGGGGCAAATCCGCGTAGATGGCGCGCGCGCCAAAGCGAATACAAGACTAGAAGCTGGCATGGCGGTGCGTCTGCCGCCTTTTAAATCGAAAGTGTCTCGCGACTCAGATGAGCCCTGGAGCGCACCGGCGAAGCCGAACGCAAAAGCGCTTGCCTTCCTCAAGCCCCTTATTCTTCACGAAGACGATGAGATGTTCGTTCTGAACAAGCCAGCGGGCATCGCTGTCCAGGGCGGAACGGGGCAAGGCGGGCGTCATATAGATGGGATGTTAGACGCGCTGTCGGATGGTGAGCATCGCCCGCGTTTGGTACACCGCTTGGATAAAGCGACCTCGGGTCTTCTGCTGATCGCGAAACACCCGGCGGCGGCGTCGCGGCTCGGCGATCTGTTCCACTCCCGCGATATGGACAAGATCTATTGGGCGGTGACAGTCGGTGTCCCGCACCCGCCCGCCGGCCAACTTCGATCTTGGATGCGCAAAGGCGTGGGTGAGGAAGGCCGAGAGCGCATGGTGATGGGCGCGCATGGGGATAAGATCTCGAAACATGCGATCACAGATTATGTGGTTGTCTCGACAGCGGCGCGGCGTGCGGCCTGGGTGGCGTTGAAGCCCTCCACAGGACGGATGCATCAATTGCGCTTTCATATGCATGAGCTTGGCACGAGCATCCTTGGGGATGACAAATACGAAACCCGCCGCGAGGTGCCGCAAGGGGTGGCGAAGGGGCTACATCTTCATGCGCGGGCTTTGGTGATTCCGCGGCGATCCGGCAAACCACTTGTTCTGCAAGCCCCCTTGTCAGGCACCATGAAACAAACGTTTGAGACTCTTGGTTTTCTCGAGGGCGAAGCCGGGCGGGATCCGTTGGATTTGTTTCTTTGATCGGTGCTGAAGCAAAGATTGCGGAAGCTTATCATGCTTTTAAATCTGGCGATCTGGCGCGCGCGGAAGGCATTCTAGCCGGCCTTGAACATGCCAGCGCAAAAGCTCTTATGGCGAAAATTGCCGAGCAACGCGCCCAAAGGAAAGACTAAAACCTTTGCCGCGTGGGGGCGATAGAGCCGCTACCGCTCTTTCGGATCGAGCGCGTCACGTAATCCATCGCCGATAAAGTTCAGACAGAGCAGCGTGATCATCATGGTGAGCGCCGGGGCCAGAAGCATCCATGGCTTGTCTTGCATTTCTTTCGCGCCGTCAGAAATCAACACGCCGAGGGATGTCAGCGGTTCGTTCACGCCGAGCCCCAAGAAGGACAAGAAGCTTTCCGCCAGGATGACGACAGGGATGGTCAGGGTCACATACACGGCAACGGGCCCAACCACGTTCGGTAAGATGTGCCTGCGAATGATGGTGAAGAAGGGCACGCCGGTGGCCCGGGCCGCTTCGATGAATTCCATATTCTTGATCGCCAAAGTCTGTCCGCGGACAATGCGGCTCATGGTCAGCCACTCAACCGCCCCGATGGCTGCGAAGATGAGGATGATATTGCGGCCAAATACGGTGAGCAAAAGAATGACGAAGAAGATGAACGGCATGGCGTAGAGCACATCAACGAAGCGCATCATAATATTATCGACGCGCCCGCCCACAAAGCCTGCAACCGCGCCCCAGGTCACGCCGATGATCAAGGAGACAATCGTTGCGACCATGCCGACGGCCAGTGAAATCCTTAAGCCGATCATTAACCGCGCAAGGCTGTCTCGACCTTGCGTATCCGTACCCAGCAGATGTAGGTTCTCAAAGGTGGGGGCCAGCTCCACATTGGCTGAAATGGTCCGATAGTCGTGCACCCAAAGCAATGGACCGAACAGCGCGATCGTCACCATAATGCCGAGGATCCACATCGAAGCGACAGCGGCTTTGTTCCGGAACAAGCGCGCCTTGGCATCGTCCCACAGCGAACGTCCGCCTTGGATCGCGGTTTCCACCGCTTCTTTGCGGCCGGTGAGGTCCAACGTATCAGTCATACTTCACCTTTGGATCGAGCAGCGCATACAGAATATCCGCCAGCAAATTGAACAAGACGATGAGCGTCGCGTAGATAATCAGCGCGCCCATCACCAAAGTGTAATCGCGATTGATCGCACCATCGACGAAATAGGATCCCATGCCGGGTAGGCCGAAGATGCGTTCGATGACCAGCGACCCCGTCATCACGCGCGCCATGGCGGGGCCGACATATGAGACAAGCGGCAAGATGGCGGAGGGCAGGGCGTGTTTCATGACAACATCTCGCTCGCTGAGCCCCTTGGCGCGCGCGGTTCGGATATGCCCGGACCGCATCGTCTCAATCACACTCGCGCGCATTAGGCGCGAGATAATGGCGATTTGCGGCAGTGCCAGCGTGATCACGGGCAAGGTCATATTGTGGAACGTCATGCCAATATTCGGATAGGTGCCGAGCCCGCCAACCGCGAAGAGTCCGAAGGTGAGCGCAAAAATTAGGATCAAGATGGGACCGGTGACAAAGGTTGGGATCGAGATCCCGGCCATGGCAAAGCCCATGACTGAATAGTCGCCAGCGGTGTTTTGGCGAAGACCTGCGAAAATGCCCATCGCGGTGCCCACTATGATAGCGAGCGTGATGGATAAAAATCCAATCGCAAGGCTGATCGGCAATCCGTCCGCAATCAGGTCATTCACACTCTTGCCGAGGGTTTTCATACTAGGGCCAAAGTCGAGTTGGACGACGCCCCAAAGATAATCAGTATATTGCTGCCAAAGGGGCTTATCGAGGCCGAAATTGGCTTTCATCGCTGCTTCGGTCGCGGCGGGGAGTTTACGCTCACCGTCGAACGGCCCCCCAGGGGCCATCCGCATCATGAAGAAAGCGACGGTAATAATTATGAGCAGAGTGGGGATTGCGATCAGCAATCTGCGCCCTGTATACGCCCATGGAATGCGCGAAAGGGTACGCTGTAGACCTGACACCGTTTCTGGCTCCCAAAATCGTGTGTAATTGATTCAACGCTGAGGGCTTGGCAGCCCCCACAACTCTTCTTACGTTCATTCACATCGGGCTAAAGTCAACGCCCTAATACACCGGAGTAGGTTCATGCTCGATCTTCGCAAAGTCACAGATGGTTTTGCAGTCGCCCCCCAAATCGATGAAACAGACGTTCAAGCGATCGCCGATGCGGGGTATAAAACGCTTATTGCAAACCGTCCGGATGGCGAAGGCGGCATTGACCAACCGCGCATGGGCGCCATCCGAACCCAAGCAGAGGCATTAGGGCTGACTTTCGTTGCGATCCCTTTTTCAGGGGCGCCGACCCCAGACATTCTGGAGCGTTTCGGGGCGGCGCTCGCAGAAGCGCCAGCGCCCGCCCTCGCATATTGCCGCACCGGTACCCGCTCCATTACCGCCTGGGCATTGACGCATGGCGGGCAAGGCATGGGTGATGAAGTCGTGAGCGCCGCTGCGGGTGCAGGCTATGATCTTTCCTCGCTAAGACCGCTTTTATAACAGCGACGTGAGTCAATTGTGAGCAATTATTCACTTCCAGTGATGGAAAGAGGTTGCTAGCTAGAGTTAAGCGTGCGAATTGCAGAACAAGCCGCTGCGAAGGCTGAGGAGTAAAGTATGTCGCGAAATTGGCTGGCAGACTTTAAATATGAAGATGGCGCCTGGCTCGTCAAAAAGACGGGTCATCGGATTCCGGCGAAACGAGAGCTTGTGAACGATGTTTTCACTTGGTTCACGTTCTACACGCTGGCGCAATCTTGGCGTTCATGGCGACGGGTCACGGGGCACAAGCGACCGACGATTGCCTTCTATCCAGAAAAGCCGCGGCCTTGGTACTTCATTTGGCCCGTTATGCATGCTTCTGGCGCAAAGCTGATTTCGGATCCACGCGTGGCAGACATTGTCTTCCAGTTTGATGATTCGACTGAAGCCAATCACGCGCCGCCGCCAACAAAACCAGGCGCAAAACTCGTGAACTTTGGCTGTACAGATATTTCCAAGTCAAACGTCGCTGCCGCATTTGAGCGTGCCGCAGGTTATAATCTCTCCGTCGACCCGCGCACCTTTGCGGGCACCATGGTCGAGAAGTCGGAAAAGAATGCTTGTCATGATGGCCGCATTCTCGAGGGCCCGATTGAGCCAATCGAGGATAAGACCTATCAGGTTTTGATTGATAATGAGGTGCCTGGCGGTCTCGTCGAAGACCTGCGCTGCTGCATCTGCGGAGGTGAGCCAGCCATTGTGTTCCGGAAACGGCGCAAAATTGATCGGCGATTCTTAAACGAGAACGCTGAAGTTTTGCTCGACACGCCTAAAAATTGCTATTCCGACGATGAAATTCGCGTGATCTCACGATTTGCTGAAGAGATCGGGCTGGAATGGGGCGGTGTCGACGTGCTACGCGACAATGCGTCTGGCAAGATTTACATTGTCGACGCGAATAAAACCGATATGGGACCACCGGTCGCTTTAAAGCTTGGTGACAAGCTGAAATCGACTCGCCTTATGGCCAAAGCCTTTGTCGCCGCCTTCGCGCCGAAACGTAAGTAGTTTTCCGGGCTTGTGTAATCCGGGCGAAACGTCCCACGACAAGATAAGAAGAATCAAAGCAGCAAATCTCCCATGGCTATACCTTTTGTGCGTGAAATTGAATTCGAGTACGGCAAAGTTGAGCAAGTCTCTCCGCTGATCCGCCGTGTTATTGCAAACAATCCTGGACCGTTCACCTATGTCGGCACAGGCGTATACATCATTGGCCGCGGCGAAGTCGCCGTCATTGACCCCGGCCCGCATGACGAGGCGCATTTCGAAGCCTTGAAAGCCGCGCTTGAGGGTGAGACCGTCAAATATGTTCTAGTGACCCACGGACATTCCGATCACTCACCACTGGCGAAACCACTAGCGGAATGGGCAGGTTGTAAAGTCTATGCCAAAGGCTGCGGTGAGCCGACGGCCAAGGGCGAACTCGGCAGCGAAGATGATCCGGGCTTTACGCCTGACGAGTGTGCTTGTGATGGCGATCTTTTCGAAGGTCCTGGCTGGACATTAGAGACGATCGAAACGCCAGGTCATACGACCAATCATCTTTGTTTCGGCTTGAAAGAAGAGAATGCCTGCCTTACGGGCGATCACATTATGGGCTGGTCGACGACGATTGTCGCGCCGCCGGATGGTAATATGGCGGACTATTTCAAGAGCCTGGATAAAATCGAGGCGCGCGAGTTCGAAACTTTGTGGCCCACGCATGGTTCCCCGATTGAAGGCAAGGCATTCGTGAAAGAGTTTATCCAAGCCTATCGCAAGCACCGCGAAGATCGCGAAGCCGGTGTGATCGCTCAATTGAAATCAGGTCAAACGTCCATCCCAGAGATGGTGAAATCCATGTATGTGGGCTTAGAAGAACGCTTGTTCCCGGCCGCGTGCATGAGCTTGCTTGGGCATATGTTCAAACTGATTGAAGAAGGCCGGGTTACTGCCAGCGATGCGCGTCCTGTGGTGCAAAGCGAGTTTCGCTCGACCAAGGTGGATGCTTAAGGCGCCCGCCGGCCGTCCGCGCGATCTTCCAGTTCGACCATCAGACCGTAGACCCGCTTTGAGTTCGCGCCCAGATCTGACAGGCCGACTCGGCTGGTCGAACGAATATCGACCTCAGTTGCGCCATCAACCGGGCGAATACGCACGGCGACATCGTCTTTAAAGCCGAACCAACCTGAGGTCGCGGTTGCTTCAACTTGAAGGGCTAAGCCAGAGCCGTCCGCGATTTCAGCCGGGAACACATCCCACCCGCGACGGGTCATGATTGTCGTAACAGCGGTTGCGATATCTTCTGGCGACTGGCTGAAATAAAGCGACTCCATGGTCGGATAGACCGTCGCTTTGCCACCGTCTTTGGTTTCTGCTTCTTCTTGGAGTTCAGAAACCAAACGACCTGACGTGCCAGGCCAGCGCTCTTCGGCATAGTCGGGAACAATCGGCGCATCGAGTACGGGATTGGTTGCCCCATCTGCTTCGCGCGCAGCCATCAAGGTCTGGCTAAACGGGATGGGCTCTGACCAATCCGTTTGAATATCGTGCAGTGGAGGCAGCGCGCCCGCCTGCGCGCCCATGCCGACGAGTCTAAACATGGTGAAGGCCGCGATCAGCGTTGCGGCTAGAGATAGAATGAATGGCTGTGTTCGAGGGGCTTTGATCAGCGCGATAATCTGAGAGACGATGCCCAGGCCAACCGCCAGCAAAGCAATGCCGGGCCCATAGCCAATCGTCATTTGTCCCAAACCCACCTGCCAGGGCCAAAGGCCAAACTTCGTTCCGAGTGCGGCGATGGCAAACCAGAGGACGGCAAAGATCGCGACGGCGAGGGCGAAAATCGCGACTTTCATCCGCCAACCTGCTTTTGGGGTATCCGCGATATCGTTCATGAGGTGCCTCCTTTGTCCCGAAGACAGGGAGATAGACCATTCTCATCGCTTAGGAAATCATTTGCGCAGCGGGAGGTATCCCACTTCAACCAGGTACTAAGGTAAATCTGTCGCTTCGCCGAAGGCTGTATGCTCGTAGCGTTCCACCCCGGGCGCGCTCAACGCGTCTTCAAATAGGATCCAAGCCCGGGTTTTCTCTGCATCATCACACGTGACGAGAACCCACTCTTGGTCCTCTGGCCCTTGTTCAAACTCGGTGCTTTGCGGCAATTCAGCCTCATTCAGTTCGTATTGAATGCCATCCTTTTCGGCGATGAAGAAGCCTTCTGCGAGATAGCTTTTGTAAATGAGCTGATCACCAGTGCGCAGGTCCAACATTTCCGCGCCATCACCGACAAACACTTCAATGCGCGTGTCTTCCTTGATGGTGAATGTGGTCGGGTAGACCATCGCAACGAAGTCTAGATCATCTGACTCACGGCGCGCGACGTTCCACGGACTGTAAGTCGCCTTGTTCGGCAAGCCGCAATAGATTGGCGGGTATTCCTCAAATGTGATGGCCTCATGACCCATGACCGTGACGCCCTCTTGCGTCACCGAAAAGGCATTTGGATACTCGCCTGACCAGAATGGCTGAAGCTCCCAACCATCGGGATAACCAACGGTATCGATGCCGTTGCTGTCGACTGGTACTGTCGGGGCGGGTGGGGCATTGGTGTCAGCAACCGGCGCATCGGTGGTTTCAGGTGTTTCAGAGCCGGGATTGGTGGCCGTGGGCGTGTCTTGTGCTGGCCCGCATGCGGCCAGGAACAGGCCTGAGGTCAACGCGGCGGCTAGAAGTCGGCTCATCATATACTCCATCAGTCCCAAGGACTTACCTGGGCGGACTCGACTGTTTCTGTCAATTGTGGCGGCAATGGCTTGGCATTTGAGGCGATTTCGTGTGGAAGAGGCGCTTCGAATTTACTAAGGCATGGCCATGACCAAACCTGTTGTCCGTTTCGCCCCGTCTCCGACGGGAAATCTACATGTCGGCAATGTCCGCACCGCGCTCATCAATTGGCTGTTCGTCAAAGGCCAAGGCGGCAAGTTCATCTTGCGCATCGACGATACCGACCTTGAACGCTCCACCGCAGCGTATGAGCAAGGTATTCGAGATGACCTGACATGGCTCGGCCTTGGCTGGGATGACACATTCAAACAGTCCGAGCGTTTTGCTGAATATGATGCGGCCGCCGACAAACTTCGCGACATGGGATTGCTCTACGCGTGTTATGAAACCGCGGATGAACTGGACCGTCAGCGCAAGCTGCAACGGGCCCGCGGCAAACCGCCAATCTATAATCGTGCTGGCTTAAACCTCAGCGCTGAAGAGAAAGCCGCATTTGAAGCCGAAGGGCGCAGCCCGCATTGGCGTTTTAAGTTGAGCGGGGAGCGCGTGGTCTGGAATGATCTGGTGCGCGGCGAACAAGCGATCGAGACGAGCAGTCTCTCCGATCCGGTCCTGATCCGCGCCGATGGGTCTTATCTCTACACCTTGCCAAGTTGCGTCGACGATATCGATGCCGGCATCACGCACGTTGTGCGCGGTGAGGACCACGTTACCAATTCCGGCGCACAGATAGAGATCTTCAAAGCGCTCGGCGGTACAGCGCCCAACATGGCGCATACGCCGTTGTTGGTCGGGGCGGATGGATCTGGGCTGTCAAAACGCCTTGGCTCGCTCGGCATGGGGGAGCTGCGCAAACAAGGGATTGAGCCGCTGGCCATCTGTTCTTTGCTCGGCAAGCTTGGAACCAGCGACAATGTCGAAATTCGCGAGTCACTTGATCAACTGGCGGAAGAGTTCGATTTCGGCAAGATTAGCCGCTCGCCGGCGCGGTTTGATGAGGCTGATTTGCATAACCTCAACGCGGCGATTACACACGCGATGCCATTTGAGGCGGCGAAAGAGCGCCTCGCAGCGATCGATGCGAACGCGGCCGATGAAACCTTCTGGACGCTTGTTCGCGAGAACTGCGTGACGGTTGAAGACGCGGCCCGATTTGTGCCCGTTGCTTTTGGCGAAATTTCGCCATTGATCGAAGCTGAAGACAGAGACTTTATAGCGGCTGCCGCCCGCTTTTTGCCCGACGGAGAAATGACGTCAGACACTTGGAGTGCCTGGACCACGGTCTTGAAATCCGAGACCGGGCGCAAGGGTAAAGGCTTGTTCATGCCACTGCGCAAAGCCTTGACGGGTATGGAGCGTGGGCCGAGTGTGGGTGATATGCTGGTCTTAATGGGGCGCGAGCGGGCGCTCGCCCGATTGAGCGCGAGCTAAGAGTCTGGCTGGAACCTATGCGCCAGGGCGATCTTGATCCTGAAGACTGGAGCGCGTTTGAAACGCAAGCGAACCGTGTGCTTCAGGCGGCGATTCTAAAGCTAAAATCAGCGCATGATGGGCGCGTCTGGACACCACCGCCGGAGGAATTGAAGGCCCAGCTATCGGAGCCCGTTCCGACGGACGGTATGGATTTGAGCGATCTTTCCACGCGTCTTAAGACTTTGCTGCCCTACGGCGTTGGAAATACACATCCTAGATTCTTCGGGTGGGTCCATGGTGCCGGCGCGCCGGGGAATCTGCTCGCTGATATTGTCGGGGCCGCGATGAATGCGAACTGTGGCGGTCGAGATCACATTGCCATCTATGTCGAGAGACAGGTTATCGACTGGTGCAAATCTTTGTTTGGGTTTCCAGCTGAGACGTCGGGCTTGATCGTCTCCGGGACCTCGATGGGGACAATCATTGCCCTTAAGACGGCTCGCGATGCGGCGCTTGATTTTGCCAGTCGCGCCGACGGAGTGAGTGGCTCAAATCTGGTTGGATACGTCTCGGAACAGGCGCATAGCTGTTTGGCGCGGGCATTTGACATGATTGGCCTCGGCACAACAGCGCTTCGAAAAATCCCGGTGACGCCTGATTTTGAAATCGACCTGGGAGCGCTCGAAGCGCAGATTCAACGGGACCGCACTGACGGTGCTCAGCCCTTCTTCGTCGCGGGAACCATAGGCACAGTGAATACGGGCGCGATTGATGACCTTGTCGCCCTGGCTGATCTGGCGAAACGGGAGCAGCTCTGGTTTCATGTCGATGGCGCGTTCGGGGCGAATGCCATGACCAGCTCGGAGATCGCGCCGCGGCTCAACGGATTGGAGCGCGCGGATTCCCTGGCATTCGATTTTCACAAATGGATGCATGTCAATTACGATGCTGGCTGTGTTCTCGTGCGGGACGGGGCGGCGCATCGCAAAGCCTTCGCAAACCGGCCTGACTATCTGGCCGCGAACGGGACAGCGCTAGCCGCAGGTGAACCATGGCCAGTCGATTTCGGCCCGGAATTGTCACGGGGCTTTCGCGCCTTGAAAGTTTGGTCGCATCTGCTGGAACACGGAACGGATAAGATTGGACGTTCGATCGCGCGCAACTGCGAGCTGGCAAAATATCTCGAAGATCAGATTGAGGCTCGAAGCGATTTCGAACTCTTGGCGCGCGTCTCTTTGAACATTTGCTGCTTTCGATTCCGTGCACCTGGTCAGTCTGCGTCGCAATTGGACGACCTGAATGGCCGTCTTGTGGCGTGGGTCCAAAATGAGGGATTGGCTGCCCCCTCGACGACACGGCTGAACGGATGCTTGGCGATCCGCGTAAATATCACCAACCATCGCACGCAAAAGGCCGATATCGATATCCTGCTTGATGCAATTGCGCGCGGGGGCGCCGCACTCAGCCGCGATTAGTCGCCGAGCTTTACCACGCGGTCGCAGAGCGCCTGAATTGCCGCTTCAGGCGTTTGCTCGTGCACCAGAGCAGCGCGGAATTCTTCCGGAGTGAATTTCCCGTCTATAATGTGATCCATCAATTCGAAGAAGGGGGCCCAGAAGCCATCTTCGTCTAAGAACGCCATAGGCTTCGCATGCAGGCCAAGACGCGCCCAGCTCAGCATTTCAACCGCTTCTTCCAAAGTTCCGATGCCGCCTGGTAGGACGACAAAAGCGTCGCTTTCATCGAACATGCGCTGTTTGCGCGTGTGCATATCTTCGACGATTTCATGCGGAACATCTTCGAAGATCCGCTCTTTTTGCAGCAAGAAACGCGGCATAATGCCGAGCACTTCGCCGCCTTCGGAATAAGTGGCGCGGGCGCAGGCCCCCATCAGCCCGACGCCGCCGCCGCCATAGACCAAACGAATACTGCGCTGCGCGAGCGTCCGGCCAAGGTCCTGCGCTAGACGCAGATAGTCGGGTTTCACATCATTCGATGACCCGCAATACACACAAATCGACTTCAAATCGCCCATCGCTTTCGCCTCTGAATCAAACCCTTGGACGCTTATAGGAAGTTCGCCGCAAAAACCAGAATAAAGGTTTGTGACGTCTCGGCGCAGGCGATTTTCGTGGGTTCGTATTCGTACTGTTGCAAAACTGCGACTGATTTGCATTTTCGTCTTAGTTGAGATTGATTTGCATTTACGAGTTCGCTAAGCGAGCGCATCGATTTTTAAAAAGGTAGTGGATTTAATGACCCGTTTTCAATCGCGCCTCTTGGGCGCTGCCGCTTTGTCAGGCTTACTGGCCAGTCCTGTCGTTTACGCTGATATGCCGGATGATGAGGTCTCTGTGCAGGATGAAATCGTAGTGGTCGGACAGGTCTTGTATGCTGACCAAGTCAACGCGTTGAAAACCCCAACCCCGATCATCGATGTGCCGCAAAGCTTGTCGATTGTCACAGCGGACCAAATTTTGGAGCGCGGGTTCGATAGCATTGGGGATATCATCAATTACACGCCAGGTGTGAACACGTCACAAGGCGAGGGTCACCGCGACGCGGTCGTGTTTCGCGGCGTTCGATCAACCGCGGATTTCTTCATCGACGGTGTGCGCGATGACGTTCAATACTATCGCTCCTTCTACAATCTCGAGCAGGTCGAAATCCTTCGCGGTCCGAACGCGCTTCTGTTCGGACGCGGCGGCACGGGTGGGTTGCTGAATCGCGTTACGAAAAAGGCAACGGTTGGCGAAACGTTTACCGGTTTCCAAGCCGGCATCGACACATTTGGCGCCTATAACGGCCAGGTTGATTTGAATTTTGGGGTCTCGGACATGGCCGCTGTACGGCTCAATGCCATGTATGAAAGCCTCGAAAACCATCGAGATTTTTATGATGGCGATCGGTTTGGTTTCAATCCAACGGCAAGATTTGAGCTGAGCCCAGCCACCACGCTGGATCTATCTTATGAATTCGTCAATCACGAGCGTTTCATCGATCGTGGCATCCCAACTGGGGCGAATGGCGAGCCTGTGGAAGCGTTTGAAGACATTGTCTTTGGCGACGCCGACCTCAATACGACGGATCTAGATGCGCATATATTCCGAGCGACGCTTCAGCACGAGTTCTCCGAGACGCTGAAAGGCAATTTCACGGTCGGATATGCCGACTATGACAAGCTGTATCAGAATCTCTATGCATCCGGATATGACGAGGTGAACACGCCAGACCGGGTCACCCTCGACGGTTATGTCGACACCACTCAACGCGAACGTCTCTCTTTCACGGGTAATTTGGTCGGTGAATTCGCCACGGGTGCGATTGGCCACACGCTGATTGTTGGCGCCGAATATCTGGATACGCAGAACGACAATGATCGTTTCAATACCCGTTGGTCGTCAAACGACTTTACCGATGACAATGACACTTTTCTCGTCGCGCGCCCGCTGAACATTCTGGGCGGCATCGGCGTCAATGCCGATGGCGTGACGACGGTCAATAATTTCAACGCCTTTGGCGCGATCAATGACCGCACTGAAAGTGAAGTCGAAGTTGTCTCTCTGTTTGTGCAGGATCAGATCGAGATCAGCCCACAGCTCGATATCGTTCTTGGGGCGCGGTTCGACAGCTTTGATCAGAGCACGACTAATCTGGTCGATCTCGACAATCCGGTTGAAACCTCGCGGACCGATGAGAAAGTTACGCCGCGGCTCGGGATCATCTATAAACCGCAAGAAAATATTTCTATCTATGCCAGCTATAGTGAAGCTTTCTTGCCGCGCTCCGGCGAGCAGTTTGCGAGCACCGGGAGCTTAGACCCGGATGAGTTTGAGCAAGCCGAAATCGGTGTGAAATGGGATTTTGTTGACGGTCTCAGCCTGACCGCAGCCTATTTCCAAAACGAACAGACGCGCGCCGATCGTGATGACGATACGGGTGAGGATTTCGAAATTCGCGGCTTGGAAGTCGAGGGCTTCGAAGTACAGCTTCTCGGTCAAGTGACGGACCAACTCTTCGTCACGGCGGGCTATAGCTACCTTGATGGCGAAACTGACCAGGGCCGTGAAATCCCTCGGGAACTGCCTGAGAACATGTTCTCAATCTGGGGCGCGTATCAGGTTACGGATAAATTGGGTTTCGGGCTTGGCGCCACCTATCAAGACGAGTCGTTCATCACCGATTTCGACATTGGCAGCACCGGCCCTCATCCGACGCTCCCTGCATATACGCGGTTTGATGCCGCCGCCTATTACGACATTTCGGATGATTTGCGCATTCAGTTGAACGTTGAGAACCTGACAGACGAGCTCTACTTCCCGAATGCACACAGCACGCACCAAGCCACCGTTGGAGCGCCGCTGAACGCTAAGATCACACTGAGTGGTCGGTTCTAAAAGCCAATTTTCTTTCACTTCGACCCCTATGCATAACTCATAGCCTGCCCCATATGGCGGGCTATGAGCGCTCACATTCAGACGGCAGATGCTGATAAGATTGAAAGCGCCGATGGGGGCATCGGCGTTTCAGTTGGACGAATTCTACAACTCTTAATGCGGCCAGAGCTGCGCAAATGGCGACCGATTATGGTTCTGGCCATTCTGTTGACGCTGGGCGCTGCGGTTTTGGAAGTGCTGGCGCCAATCTTACTCGGTTTGGCGATCAATCAATTGGTGCCGAATGAGGATGGCGTGGTGGCCGGTTTTGGCGCTGCAGCGACGATGCTTGCCGCGGCCATGGGCGTACAGATCACCGCGAGGGTCATGCCGCAGGCGCGCGATTGGCTCTTTTCGCCAGTGAGCCAAGACGCGCAAAGAACGATCTGCGTCGATGCCTTCGGCCATGCCCAAAGCCTATCCCTCGGGTTTCACCAAACGCGTCGCACCGGCGCGCTCAACCGAGTGATTGAGCGGGGCGCCAGCGCCATTGATTATTTGATCCGGTTCTTAGCATTCAATATCGGGCCGACGGTTGTGCGCTTGTTCTTAGCGGCGATCGCTTTGGCCGTGGCCTATGACATGTATCTTGCGGTGATCGCGGTCGCTACGATAGCGCTCTACGTGTTTTCCACGGTTCTGATTACGGAATGGCGGGTGCGTCAGCGACGACGCATGAATGAGGCGGACACTAAGTTTCGGGGTACGGCCGTCGATATTCTCACGAATTTTGAGACGGTGAAGGCCTTCGCCGCGGAGCGTCGAGAGACCGAGCGATTCAATGCCTCCATGCGCAATTACAATGAGCGTTATGTCGAAGCGATCCGCAGCATGTACGTGCTGAACGGAACGCAAGCCACGGTGATGGGCCTCGGCATGCTCGCAGCGTTGACCCTCTCTGCGTGGAACGTCTCACGGGGAAGTATGGAAGTGGGCGGTATTTTCGCCGTCCAGGGCTTGTTCCTCTCACTCTATGCACCTCTCAATATCCTTGGCTGGGCATGGCGCGAGATCAAACAAGGCGCCGTGGACTTGGAAAAACTCTATGGCTTGCTGGGTATGAAACCTGAGGTCGCCGATAAGCCGGATGCGAAAACGCTCGCCTCGGCGAAGGGAGACGTCGTGTTTGACAATGTGAGCTTCAAACATGATGCCCGCGCCGTCGGTGTGACGGATGTGAGCTTTGATCTCAAAGCGGGCAAGAAGATCGCTTTCGTTGGGACCTCAGGCGCAGGTAAATCGACGCTCTTGAAGCTTCTCTTCCGCTTCTATGACGTGCAAGACGGTCGCGTGTTGGTCGATGGTCAGGATGTGCGTGATTTGACGCAGGAGAGCCTACGACAATCCCTCGGACTGGTGCCGCAAGACGTGGTGCTGTTCAACGAAACGATTGGCGCCAATATTGCCTATGCCAAGCCGGATGCGACGGAAGAAGAGCTGCGAGATGCCGCACGGCGGGCACAGTTGCTCGATTTTATCGATAGTCTGCCGGACGGTTGGGACACCAGAGTTGGCGAACGCGGATTGAAACTGTCTGGCGGTGAAAAACAAAGGGTCGGGATTGCGCGCGTGATCCTCGCCAATCCGGCCATCCTGGTGCTCGACGAGGCGACGTCAGCGCTCGACAGCGCGACAGAGGCGGCGGTGCAAGACGCTTTGGATGAAGCGTCAAAAGGCCGAACCACGCTGATGGTGGCGCACCGATTGTCGACGGTTCAAAATGCTGACGAAATTGTCGTGTTAAAGGCGGGACAAGTGATTGAACGCGGGACGCATGAGGCCCTCTTGGCAGCGGAAGGCGAATATGCCGATATGTGGGCACGCCAAGCCAAGCGAGATGCGCTCGCGGTTGCTGCGGAATAGAAGGACGAGCCCTTATGGCAGACACTGATTATAGCAGAGAGCGTTTTCCCTGGCTGCGCGGTGGGTTTGACCTAGAAGGCTATGTTGGCGCATTGGCCGCTTTATTGGTCGGCATATTGCTGGGCTATGTGTTTGGCATTTTGTTCTGGATTGGGTTCGCGGCCGCGGTCATCATCCTGTTCGCGACGCGGACGGCCGAGCGCACGCCGCCGGAAGCGGAAGATCTGATCGTCGCACCGACCGATGGTATGATCGTGTCGGTCGGGGGCGCGACACCGCCGGATGAGCTGCGCCTCGAAGGCGCTGAGTGGACGCGGGTGCGGGTTTCGATTGGGCCAACCAAGACCAATGGCGTCCACGCACCGATGGATGGCGCCATCGATCACGTGATCCGCGAGACCGGCGATCCGGCTGCATTCGCGGCGATGAAACCTGATCGCCCAGGCCTCGCCGTCGCTTATGTTTCGGTTCAAAGCGGCGACCGGGCGATGGGCATGCGGTTCGCCACGGGCGGTCTTGGGCCACGCTTGGAAGTAGATGCAGAAGCCGGCGACGCGGTTCGTCTCGGAAGAAACATTGGCACGCTCCGATTAGGCGGCTGGTGCGACCTCTATATTCCGGCATCTGTGGCGATCTTGCCTGTGCCAGGTCAAACGCTGATCGGGTCAGAAACGATCCTTGGTCGGTTTGGTGAGGCGACTATTGCCCAGCCGACCCCGGCTCAGACCGAGCCAGAACCGGAGCCAGCAGAAGACGACCCAGAACCCGAAACCAAACCCGAGCCCGTTATCGACGAGGAGGATGAACTCACCCTCGAAGCGCTGCAAGGTGAGGACGAGGCCAAAGCGACGAGTTCGGATGACGAGGAAGAAGAAATTTCCGAAATGTTCGCCAGACTGCGCCAAGAAGCCCAGAAAATGCAGGATGGCGATTAGCGAGAATCACAGCCCCTTCGGTAGAACATTCATTGACCTTTAAGCGAAGCGGGCGCATGTGGCCCGATCGATCGCGCTGGAGGGCGCTTTTGCGCTTTAAGCCGAAGAGAGATGTCTTGTGACTACATTCAGCGAACTTGATCTGCACAAACAAGTGCTGAAAGCCGTCACGGCGGAGGGCTATGAAACGCCGACGCCGATCCAATTGCAGGCCATTCCGCATCTTCTGGAGGGGCGTGATTTGCTGGGGATCGCTCAAACAGGCACTGGCAAAACGGCGGCTTTTGCGCTGCCCACACTCAATCATCTTTTGAAATTCGGCGAGAATCGAAAGCCAAAGAGCACCTATGTTTTGGTTCTGGCGCCGACTCGCGAATTGGCAGGACAGATTGCGGAAAGTTTCGCGACGTATTCGAAATACATGGATTGCGTCGTCCAAACGGTGTTTGGCGGTGTTAGGATCAACCGCCAAATTCGTGCTTTGGAAAAGGGTTGCCACGTTTTGGTGGCGACACCGGGTCGTTTGTTGGATCTGATCAACCAAGGGGCCGTTCAGCTCAATGGTGTTCAAGTTCTGATCTTGGATGAAGCCGACCAGATGCTCGATATGGGATTCATCCACGATTTGAAAAAGATCGTGGCGAAAGTGCCAGACGACCGTCAGACTCTTCTCTTGTCCGCGACGATGCCGAAAACCATCGGTGACATGGCTGAGCGTTATCTCAGCGACCCCGTTCGGGTTTCTGTCGCGCCTGAAAGCACGACTGCGGAGCGCGTGTCGCAAGGTGTCATTCACGTCGCAAACCCCAATAAGCTCAAACTCCTGTGCAAGTTGCTAGACGCGCCTGAGCTCGAACGTGCTTTGGTGTTTACCCGAACCAAGCATGGTGCAGATAAGGTCGTCCGAAAGCTGATCGCGAAAAACTATCCCGCGCTTGCCATTCACGGCAATAAGTCTCAGGCGCAGCGATTAAAGGCCTTGAATGCCTTCAAGTCTGGCGACTGTCGTATTTTGATCGCTACGGATATTGCCGCACGCGGCATCGATATTGATGGCATCACACACGTCATCAATTTCGAGATGCCAAACTTGCCGGAGCAATATGTGCATCGGATCGGGCGAACCGCGCGCGCTGGCAAAGAAGGAATCTCAATTTCGCTGGTGGCGGAAGACGAGCTTTACTATTTGCGCCAGATCGAGAAAACGACCCGCGTTGAGGTTGAGGTCTTGCCCGCGCCCGAAGGGTTAGAGGACGTGGTCTTGCCGACGCCAGATCCTAATCTGCGTGTCTACAAACCCAAAGGTCCTGCGAGGCGCTCCGGCAAACCGCCACAGCGCGGATCACGACGCAATCGTCCTGAAGGCGTCTCAAAGGCGAAACAACGCTCGCGCAAGCGACCCGGCAAAAACCAAAGGCGCAGAGATCGCGAAAAGGCGGGACAGTAAGAGTTATCTCGCGCGCCAGCGAGCCAATTCCACCCTCAGCTAGGACATGTCCCAAGTTCCAATCTTGCGCCCGCCGGTAAGCCATCTTGGAACGCGCGCAAAGCTTCTAGAAACTCAGTCGATTGATCCGTCTCGATCAAATAAAATGCGACTGTGTCGTATGCCGTTGTAACTTTCGATGTTACGAGTTGCCCGGCGCGGCACCATTCGTCTGGAACTTGATTGAACCAGGCATCATAAATCATCGCATATTCTATTTCTTTGCGGCGTGTGATGTCGGAGAGCTTCTTTTGGGTCCATCCGCCTTGGGCCGTCAGCTTGCGTGATTCCTCTGATCCCAGTCCCCATAGGTCCAAGACATAGTTGTCGTTCTTATAAGCCACCCATCCCAAATCGTTGACCGCGACGGGCGCTGGAAAGTAGGCACTGGTGAAACGGTGCATTTGATATTGCTGTTGGTAAATGTTGGCCGAGGCAGCGGGCGTTAGCAGAGTCGTCCACGCATACGGGGTTGAGAATACCAAGAGGCAGACGGCCAGAGTCAGAGTGTGTTTTGACCGTAAATATTGGTTGTGTCCGAAGACGGCGATCAGGCCGAAAATCATCCCCGCAACAGCATAGATTTCATATCGACTAAACCAGCCATAGCGCCCGCCTAGAACATGTCCAAACAGCATGATCGTCACGGCTGCGCAGAATAAGCGGAGACCTTTGGGATTTCGAACATCGATCGAAAATGCAGCCAGAGCCGCCGCCACAATCCCAAGCACAAACCCGCGATCCGTTCCTAGGCTATAAAACGCATTCTCCAATACGCTTGTGATCAAGCTCCATGCGCTGCCGCCGGAGGCCTCAGAGGCAACACTCGACTTTGTCATCACCGAGCTCGGGAAAACGGGCAGACCCAACCTGACCATGTAACTGCTATAGGCAAGGAGCACTGCGCCTGTGAGCAAAGATAAGACTAAAACGCCGCGTCGGTGTCCGGCAAAAAACAGAGCCACCGCAACGCCGAAAACCAAGGCGACGCCTTCAAAGCGAATGGTTGCGCAGATCAAGCAGCCTAATATCACCAACCACAGCTGATCCGAGCGGTCTTCGACCAGCATATTGTACAAGCTGGTCAGTGTCAGCACGACGCCAAACACATGAATAGAGTGTTCCATGCCCGTCATGGGTAGTCCGGCTGCGTTCAACCCCATGACCAGCACAATTCCCAGAATGGCAAACGTGAGCCACGATAGAAGATTCGATTTCAGAGAGAGAAGACGTGTTGCAAAGCATGCGGTGATCCATACGGAAACCAACGAGAATACGGCGCTTACCAAGAATGGCCCATAGGTGCCCAAACCGATCAGCAGACCCAAAGCGAGCACATACGGATACAAGATGGACGAGGAAGGAGAGGCGTATTCGCCGGAATTGATTCCGTAATGGCCCTCTATAATCGACTCGGCGACGGATAGGTGAATGTACGGGTCATCCAGCGCGTAGATCAAAACCCCATCCGTCTGAGTGAGCGATGCGAGCACAACCACCGCAATCGCCGCCGCGCAAAGGCCTGACGTGTAGATGACAAAGAGTTTTTTAGATGGTGTCCCCAGCATCCCAGCCGACCAAGTATTAATTTTCAGACGCAATCGGGGTGTAGCGCACCGTTCTTGCTAGCCTATTAAGGCGGCGTGGAAACACGTTTCGTTGGAGAGAACTTTCCCAGCGACAGATGTTTGCGCGCAGCTATCACTCATCTCGATCAGGCGCAGAATTCATCCACCCAAGTACGGGCTTGAGCGGCACGGCCCAGCCAATCCCTGCCACGACAAAGAAAATCAAGCTCATCCACTTTGGCGCCGTTGCCAGCTTGGATCCGATCGTTGTTGCGCCCCAGACCCAAATGCCAAGGAAGACGATTAAGATGATGCTTGCGACCAATCTGCGCTGCGCATGGGGCATTAACTGTAATTTCCTTCATCCTGCGACCGTGTGGCCGCTTGTTGTTCTGATCTCTAGGGTCAAATAGAGCCCACAATGCCTGACGCAACCTCTCCTGTCGCCGCACGTTGGATCCAACGTTGGCTCATCCTTATCGGACTCATGGTCTATGCCATGATCTTGATTGGCGGGGCGACCCGGCTCACCGATTCCGGTCTTTCCATCACGGAATGGGCGCCGATAAAAGGCGCGCTGCCGCCATTAAGCGAAGCCGCTTGGCTCAGCGAGTTCGAAAAATATAAGAGCACCGCTGAGTTTCAGCAGCAAAACTACAATATGACCATGTCCGAATTCCAATTCATCTATTGGTGGGAATGGGGGCATCGGTTGTTTGGGCGATTGATCGGCTTGGTTGCTGTTGGTGGCTTCATTTGGTTCGCCGCCATGCGCTGGTTGTCCAAGAAATGGGCCGTTCGTCTTGGGGGTCTTATCGCACTGGGCGGGCTGCAAGGGTTTATCGGTTGGTGGATGGTCGCCAGTGGCATCGGTGAAACGGACCGGCTGGACGTGGCCCCCTATCGCTTAATGACGCATTTTGGCTTGGCCTTGTTGATCATCGCGATCACGGTTTGGTTTTGGTTCGACCTAAGTGAACAAAAGCGGCGCCATATGAACGCGCCGTTGAAGTTACTAGCTATGAGCTTGCTCATCATGACCAGTTTGCAAATGCTGACGGGGGCCTTGGTCGCTGGTCTTGATGCCGGGCGCAGCTACACTGATTGGCCGCTGATGGCGGGTGAACTGGTGCCGGCCCATTACGTGGATACGCAATTGGGACTGCGAAGCCTTTTCGAAGGGCGCGCAGCGACGCAGTTTAATCATCGTCTCGGTGCTTATCTCTTGTGGGCGCTGGCTCTGTTTGCGGCATTTCGGGCGCGCGGCACCGATGTGTTTGCCGGGTTCGCCATCGTTGCGGGCCTTGTCACGGCACAGGCGGTCTGGGGCATTATTACATTGGTCAACGCTGCGCCATTGCCGATTGCGCTCGTGCATCAAGGACTCGGCGTGATTGTATTGCTAACCAGCGTCTGGCTTGTCTGGACTAGTCAGCCCCAGACGACGCAGAATAGCCAAACGGCTGAAGCGTAACCTTGCTCGGATCGATATAAGTGACGGTGTGGATGCCATCGCGCGTTCCCGCGACCACTAAGACGCCACCAGGATAACCACCCCCGCGCGCATCGCCCGTTCCCGCCATATCTACAGGCAAGGAGGGTGGGCGTACCGTGATGCCGTCAAGGACCTGGAAATCCACCGCGTCGCCGGTCTCGGTGATCAATGTGTAACCACCAAACTCATCGAGCAGGAACCGATAGGTCTTGTTGCGATGTTTCAGGTCTGCTGCCGCAGTGACTGGGTCAGAATAGGCGACATCCTCTGTATCGGTCATAACACAGGACGAAATATTGGTGGCTGCGCGCGCGGGTTCGTCGAGCAGCAGGATAAGATTGTCGCCAATTTCAACCACCCGGCCCAGTTTCAATTCCGACGGTGCGTCCTCGGTCCAAAATCCAATCCGCATCACACCATCGCGCTCAAACGTGGGCCCGGCGCTACAAAGACCTAGAATTCGCGACGTCGCCCCATAGTCGAGCGGATAAGGGAGCGGCTCGCTGAGCGCTCCCCCATGAATATAGAGCGTCATCCCTCCGTCGGTGGTGATACCCGGGAACACCGTGACGGATGTATCTTGTAGACGCATAAACTGGCCATCGGCGATTTGAGAGACGCCCATATCGGCTTTGTCCGTGACCCGCTCACCCTCGAGATCTAGGAATTGTAACCCGCCATCGGCATAGCTCACTGCGACTGTGGATCCGAGTTCACCGGCCACACCAATGGACGTAATCGGCGTCCCAAGGTCATTTGTCTGCCAAACTGCGGGCAATACCAGTCCCCCTGAACCCTCGGATTCTGTTGACTCTACGGGGTCTTCAGCAGACTCTGTATCCACAGGCTCTGATGCCGGGCTACAGCTGCTGGCAAGGAAAAGCAGGGACAGCGCGAAAGGCGCGTTGACAAGGCGTTTCGCGGCGCGTAGATGCGGGCGCTTAAACATTATCCAATAACTCCGAATGAGAGGCTCCGGCGGAGCAATGAAAACATATAACGCACCTGCCGACGTTGAGAACAAATGGATCGTCATCGACGCGACCGATGTCGTTGTGGGTCGTCTTGCTTCCTACGTTGCTAAGCGTCTGCGTGGCAAGCACCGCGCTGACTTCACGCCTCATATTGACACAGGCGACTTCGTCGTCGTGGTCAATGCTGAGAAAGCGAAATTCACGGGCAATAAGCTCGCGGACAAAGTCTATTACCGTCACACCGGTCACCCGGGCGGCATTAAAGAGACCACAGCTGGCAAAATCATGTCTGGTCGGTTCCCTGAGCGCGCCATCGAAATGGCCGTGAAGCGCATGCTGCCAAAAGAAAGCACGCTGGCCCGCAAGCAGTTTGGTAAACTGCGTGTCTATGCTGGCGCAGAGCACCCGCATGAGGCGCAAGCCCCTGAAGCGGTCGACTTTGCTGCGATGAACTCCAAGAATACGAAGGTCGCCTAAACATGGCTGAAACTGCACAATCTCTTGAAGATCTAAAAAACGTCACCGAGGGTGAAGGCGCAGCTGAAGAGCTCGCCCCGATCACGGCGGAACCAAAGATTGACGAGCATGGCCGTTCTTACGGCACAGGTCGTCGTAAATCTGCGACGGCTCGCGTCTGGCTGAAGCCCGGGTCTGGGAAGATCACGATTAATGGCAAAGACCAAGACGAGTATTTCGCCCGTCCAGTTCTGCGCATGGTGCTCGAGCAGCCACTGATCGAAGCCGATCGTCGGACACAGTATGACGTTGTCGCGACTGTCAAAGGCTCTGGTCTGTCTGGTCAGGCTGGCGCTGTGCGCCACGGCATTGCCCGTGCCCTGGTCAATTTTGAGCCAGAACTACGCCGCACGCTGAAGCCATTCGGCTTCCTGACTCGTGACCCGCGCGTTGTTGAGCGGAAGAAATACGGCCGCGCGAAAGCCCGTCGTAGCTTCCAATTCTCCAAGCGCTAAGCGTTACGGTTTAATCGAACACGTGATCAAGGCGCTCCAACGGGGCGCCTTTTTCGTATCTGAAACAAGGGTTTGGTCATGAGTGATGAGACAAAGCTGAAAGCTGCAGTCCTCGGCGCGTCCGGATATACCGGCGCTGAAACGGTACGATTGCTGGCCGGACACCCGCGCGTCGAAGCCGTCGCGGCGACTGGGCATAGTCTTGCCGGAAAAGCTCTATCCGAGATTTTTCCGCATCTTATGGGCCCCAACGATTTGCCGGTTGTAAAAGCCGACGATGTCGATTGGAGCGATATTGACGTCGCTTTTGGATGCTTGCCGCACGGCACCAGTCAAGATCTCATCGAAACGCTGCCAGACCATGTCCGCGTGATCGACCTCTCGGCTGACTATCGCCTGCGAGATGCAGACCTGTATGCTGAGACGTATGGTCGGCCGCATCTTAACCCGGAGCGAACAGCTGCCGTAAAATATGGCCTCCCTGAATGGCGCGGCACAACGCTGAAAAACGAAACGCTTGTGGCGTGTCCGGGCTGTTATCCGACGGCGAGCCTGCTCGCATTGCTGCCTGTCATCACACTCATAGATCCCGACAGTGTCATCATAGATGCGAAATCTGGCGTGTCCGGCGCAGGGCGCGGCTTGAAAGAGGGCAACTTGTTCTCAGAAGCTGCAGAGGGCGCGCATGCCTATGGGGTCGGCAAACACCGCCACGCGCCTGAGATTGAGCAAGAGCTAAACCTGCAGGCAGGGCGAACCGATATCGGTGTTACCTTCACGCCGCACCTCTTGCCGATGGTCCGCGGCGAGCTGGTGACCTGCCATGTGCGCGGCGATGCTGATCAAATCCAAGCTGCACTCGCGGCAAAATATGCAGATGCTCCTTTCATTTCCGTGCTACCGCTTGGCTCGCTACCCCCAGATACGAAGCATGTGCGGGGGACAAACAATTGCCGAATTGCGGTCTATCCAGATCGGGTTGCCGGACGCGTGATCATTATCGCGGTGATCGATAATCTTGTGAAAGGCTCGTCCGGGCAGGCGATTCAGAATCTCAATTTGATGATGGGCTGGGACGAAACGCTGGGTCTTTCGGGTCTGCAGGCGCTATTCCCATAGAGGGGGAAGAAGGATGACCATTGAGATCAAGTCCATTCGAGCCAAAGACAAAGCCGTCTGGCGAGAGCTGTGGACCGGATACCTGGTATTCTACAAATCATCCGTCAGCGATGCTGTTTATGACAGCACGTTTGAGCGTCTCCTCACAGATGGCGAGTATGAACCCTCCGGCTATATCGCATGGGAGGGCGACAAAGCACTAGGGCTCGTCCATTTCATGTATCATCGGCATTGTTGGCGGGTTGAAAATGTCTGCTACTTGCAGGACCTGTTCGCGGTGCCCGAAGCGCGAGGCAAAGGCGTGGGCCGGGCTTTGATCGAAGAGGTCTATGCGCAAGCGGATCAGAAAGACTGTCCGGTAGTTTATTGGAACACCGCTGACGACAATCACACAGCACGGCAACTTTACGATCGCATCGCCAACAAAACCCAATTTATTAAGTATCAGCGCTAATCGGCAGAAAACCGGCCATACTGACCGCTGTAGAAAAGCAAAGGTGCGCGCTCACCGGTGTTTACGGAAAGGTCTCGTACCCGACCAATGGCGAGCGTGTGATCGCCCGCATCGTGCTCTCGTTCGAGGTCGCAATCGATATAAGCGATAGCGCCAGGGAGCCGAGGCGCTCCAGTTGCACCGGTCTCAATCTCAATCCCCGCAAACCGGTCTTCGCACGGGCTCGAAAAGGTTCGACACAAGTCAAGTTGGTCAGCGGCGAGGATGTTCACACAAAATTGCCCAACCTCGCGGATTTTCGGCCAGCTTGAGCTCGATTTGGCCGGTGCGACTGCAATCAGCGGCGGATCGAGAGACAGTGACATAAAGGACTGCATCACAAAGCCGATCGGCGCAGACTCGTAGTTCGCGGTGACGATCACCACGCCCGACCCAAATCGCCCAAGCGTGTCTCTGAAAGTGCGGCTATCGATTTCCATCTGCCCCGACATAATTGCTTTGCGTCCAGACCGGCAAATGGCCTCGCGGATCGCTGGTCCTAAGGGGCGGTGTGCCCAACTGCAAGTACATTTGGGTCATCTGGCGTGAATGTCACGCAGGAATGAGGGCTGGGGTGTGTTTCGTTGGTCGAATGGGGAGGGAAATGATAGGCACACAGGTCGCAACAGCCCCTGCCAGGGCATTCTTTTCCTATTTTTGATCCACTGGATCAAAAATTTTACATTGCAAACCGGAAAAGAATGGTGGTTCGGGGGAGACTTGAACTCCCGACCTCACGATTATGAGTCGTGCGCTCTAACCAGCTGAGCTACCGAACCACCATTCCATCCCGTCCCGATTTGTTCCAAAAACCCTTGTAAATGCTGGGTTATAGCGTACTCTTTGTTCAATCGGGTTGATCCGAGATCGACCATATTCCCGCCCTATGGCGGGACCAAAGGCGGGACGAGAATGGGA
>JBCBBY010000038.1:0-34131 GCA_038531195.1 Pseudomonadota bacterium | reverse complement strand
CGGTTACGTCAAACGACAGGTATTGGACTGGCAGACCGTCAACTGGGCGGCGATTGACGCAACCGGACAATGCACCTTCGGGAAATGCCACAACATGCGCGCCTGCTGCTTTGGCCGCATGCATCTGTCCTTTAATCGTCTCGCCATTAACCTCAGGCTCCGGCGAGATCGGTATTTTAGCCACCGCAACCCGAAGCGCTCTAGCCAAACAACGCCTCCTCTAATCCGGCATAGTCGCCTTCGCGAAAGAAAAAACCGTCCCACCCTAGCGCCCGTGCGGCGGTAACATTCTCGGCTTTATCATCAATCAAAAACAAGTCGCTGCCTGAAACGCCGAGTGTCCGCTCAATGGTCTGGTAGAACGCAGGTTCAGGCTTCTGGCATTGCATCGGCCCGGCCGCGAAGACGTGCTCGACGTGTGCACCGAATCCCATATCGCGCTCAATATAAGCCGCTCGGCGCGCTTCATTATTCGTGGCAATGACATTCCGGTATCCAGCGGCACGGGCGCGGGTTAGAATATCAATGGTTCGGGCATCCGGCAGAGCATCTTTTCGGAACCAGTATTCGAGAATCTCATCCGGCGTCTTCTGACAGCTCGACTGATTGAGCCAGTCTGCCACCAAATCACGAATGTCTCGTTGGCCTGCGAGCACATCGCCGAAACGACCGCTGCGAAACATATACTGACTGAAGTCGGAGACACTGCCGCCCATATCCTCGTCGAAAGTCGCCTTCCAGAGAAAATTCCCATCGACAATGTTTCGGTTCAGGACGCCGTCAAAATCCCACGCGATGATTTTGCAATCCATGTCGCGTCTCCCCTAAACGAGTGTATCTGTCTGCATGTCATGCAGGGCACGGTAGATTCCATCTGGATTGCGCAGCAATTGTTGGTGCGAGCCCTGCTCGACGATTGAGCCATTGTCGAAAACGAGAATTCGGTCGACGTCGCGCACTGTCGATAGGCGGTGGGCGATAATGATGGTGGTGCGCCCTTCCATCAGCTCGGTCATCGCATCTTGGATGTGTTTCTCGGTGATCGTGTCGAGGCTGGAGGTCGCCTCATCAAAGATCACGATTGGGGCGTTAGCTAAAAAAGCCCGAGCAATGGCGACACGCTGGCGTTCACCGCCGGACAATTTAATGCCGCGTTCGCCGACCAAAGTGTCTAAGCCATAGTCGAGATTATCGATGAACCGATCTGCCCGCGCTTTCCGCGCGGCTTCTTCGATCTGTTCCAGGCTCGCGCCGGGCCGCGCATAAGCGATATTGTCAGCGAGGGATCTGTGAAACAGCAATGGATCCTGCGGAACAAGCGCCACCGCACGGCGGAGAGACGCTTGGGTGACTTTATCAATCCCTTGGCCATCGATCCTGATCTCTCCTCCATCAATGTCGTAGAGCCGTTGAATCAGTTTGACGAAAGTCGATTTGCCTGCGCCTGAAGCGCCGACCAATCCGATCCGTTCCCCAGGACGGATATCGATAGAGAAGTTCTCGTAGATGGTCTGCGCCGACTGCCCGTAGGCAAAGGTGACATGATCAAACTCTATCCGCCCGCCTTTTGGGTCGATTTCGAAAGCGTCATCCTGGTCCGCCACCTGGGGGGGGCGCATATGAAAATCAACCACATCCGCAAACTCACTCGTGGTCCGCTGCAACTGGCGAATATGATCGCCGACTTGGCGCAAACGCCCACCCAGCATGAAATTGACTGTGATGACAAAAGTCACATCGCCTGGCGTCGCCTGCCCGGCTCTCGCCAATTCGATTAGCACGTAGATGGTCGATAATTGTAACGCGATCCAGAGCAATTGCTGGACCGCCGCTAAGTCTTGTCCGCGATTCCAGGAGATCTGAGCTAAGCCTGACCAGCGTCCCACCACGCCTTGGAACAGACCATCTTCTCGATGCTCGGCCCCGAAAGCTTTGACCGCGGCATTATTGGTAATGCTGTCCGCGATCGACGCCCCGATCGCGCTATCGGCTTCGGCTGATTTCACATTCGCAGGCCGGACATATTTGATCGCGAGCCAGGTCGAGATGGCAATGTAGATGACAACCGTGACCAAGAATAAGATCCCGACAATCGGGAACCGCATCAACATGATCATCGTGATGCCGCCGACGACGAGTCCGAGCTGTAAGAAGTGGATCCAGAAAATGTCTGACATGGCATCATAAGCCCACTTGCCGCGCGTGACCTTACGGACCGTCGCGCCCGCAAACGTGTTCGCGTGCCAATCGGATGAGAAGCGCTGAACGCGCTCAAATGTCTCGGCCAAAAGCTCGCGCATATTTGCTGACGCCATTGAATTCCAGACGCGTGAGTGCAGCCATTTTAATGTGAATCCCACCACGCCGGCGGCAGCGAAAATCATCAATGCCGCATGCGCAGAAGACATGTCGCCTTCCCCGGCCACGGCATCGACGATGCGATCAACCATGGTTCCCGCAGCCATTGGCATGGCAATGTCTGCAGCCACCATACCAATCACAATAATGCAGGAGAGGCTGAAGCGGACCGGACGGCGCAGCCAATACCGTCCGAGCAAACCAAACATGTCCCAAGCTGTCGTTTTTAAACGCGGATAAGGTCTTCGGGGTTTATGTAAGGGAGATACAGACGCGGTATCGGCACTCATATTAGCGCCTCCTGCGATTTCAGTTGTAGGTCGTGTAGGGCACGGTATCGGCCGGACGGTATTTGCATGAGCGCCTGGTGATTGCCCTCTTCCACCAGTCGTCCTTTTTCAAACACCAAGATCCGCTCAACGTCCCGAACGGTCGACAATCGGTGCGCGATCATAATCGTGGTACGGCCTTTCATAAGTTCGGCCATGGCATCTTGAATGTACTTTTCAGTAATCGTGTCGAGACTGGAGGTTGCTTCATCAAAAATGACGATTGGGGCATCGACGAGAAATGCGCGAGCGATGGCCACACGTTGGCGCTCGCCGCCCGAGAGTTTTACGCCGCGCTCACCAACAAGTGTGTCATAGCCGAGCGGCAAGGCTTCAATAAATTCAGCAGCATGCGCTTTTTGCGCCGCGGCCCGGATCTCATCGAGGCTTGCGTCTGGGCGTCCATAAGCGATGTTTTCCGCCAAGGAGCGATGAAACAGATGTGGGTCTTGCGGCACCAATGCGACGGATCGCCGAAGCGAGGCTTGATCGACTTTCGAGATGTCTTCGCCGTCGATGCAGATGCGGCCACCATTCACATCATAAAGCCGCTGGATCAGCTTTACGAATGTCGACTTGCCTGATCCAGACGGCCCGACCAAACCGACAATTTCGCCGGCCCCGATTGTGAGGCTGAAATCATTGTACAAAACGGAGGCGCCATCTTCGTAACCGAAGGTGACATGATCAAACTCGATCCGCCCTGCTTTCGGCGCAATGACGGCTGCATCATCAATATCAGCGATCTGCACCGGACTGCGAATGATATCGACGATATCGGCAATCTCACTAAAGCTCTGCTGGAGCATGCGAATGTGATCGCCGATCGCACGCAGATAGGATCCCACAAGCATATTGGCGGTCAGAATGAAGGTGACATCCCCGGGTGTCGCCCGGCCCGCGCGCACCATCTGTATAAACGCGAAGACCAAGCAGAACTGTAACACGGCCCAGATCAGTTTCTGGATGAAGAACATGTCCGAGCCGCGGTCCCAGGCCCGGCGGCAGAAGTTTCTCCAACGATCGGTCAGTCCATGGAAGCGATCGTCTTCGCGCGCGGCCGCACCAAACGCACTCACCGCTGGATTGTTCATAATGGTATCCGCCATGGACGCACCAATTGCGCTATCGGAGGTCGCGGCTTTGATGTTCATTGGACGAACATAATAGGTCGCGATTAGGCCTGCGGTGACCGTATAAAATATCACGACGCCCGCGAACATAAGTCCGATCAAAGGGAACCGATACGCGATCAGAGCGGTCAATCCGCATATGCTGAGGAAAATCGGGAAGAAATTGTTCCAGAGAATCGAGGTCATCGAATCAAAGGCCCACTTACCCCGTGTGAGCTTACGGACTGTGGCGCCAGCAAACGTTGTCGCATGCCAGTCCGCCGAAAAGCGTTGCACTTTGCCAAAGCCGTCGCGAAGCATCGTGTCCATAGCTTTGGTCAGAAAATGGTGCAGCAGGTGGAATCGAATCCAACGGAAGAAATGAAATCCAATCGTCGCAGCCGATAGAAGCACCAGCGCCTGGTATGCAGGCCCGAAACTCGTCTGATCATTCATGGCTGAAATGACCCGATCGACCAGCAATCCCGAAGAAATCGGGATCGTGAGGTCGATCAAAATCTGAATCGCAATGACGCCTAAGATTACGCCCAGCAGGCGCTTTTGCTGCGCCCAATAATGGCCGCAGAGGCTCAGCACATCGCGCCAACCGATATCAGTATTCTTGCGGCGGGTCGGTTTCACCGCAGCCGAGGCAATCGCTCCATCAGGCATTAGGCCCCTCCTCTTCGCGGCGGTCCGATCTCAAGGTCGATGACAAGCGCCGCATGATCGCTGGGATATTCATTGTTTGGTCCAACCGGCATGGCCAAAGCGCGGCTTCGGTTTCTCACCGTAATCTCGTCACTCGGTGCGGAGGCCACTTGGATATGATCAAGTCGTCTGGGCGACACCGGACTGTCAGGACTTGCCCCAATGAATGTGGCGCCACCCTCATCATCCTGCGGCTCGAGCCATGGGCGAACACTCAGAGGCTTGAGCGATGGACTGTCCCACTCATCATTAAAATCACCGCAAAGAATGACCGTCTCAAACGCTTGCAAGTCTGTCAGCGACGCGACTCGCTCAGCTTGAGCCGCTCGCACCAAAGGTCCGGCTTGATCTCGCAAATGCGTGAAGTGCGTGTTGATGATTCGCAAGCGCGCGCCGGCTCCGGTCGGGATATTCACTTGCATCGCCCATCGATCATTATCTGCCGCATGCCCAGGCAGTTTAGTGTCTTCTAAGCGCGTCATCGGACGCTTCGCGAGAATCGCCAGATTTGAACGTGACGTTCGACGATCGCCTTCGAATAGGCGGAGCTTTTGCCTGGCCGGGAGCACCTCGGCTTGCATTCCCAACACGCTCGACAACTCACGCGCAGTATCGGCATCCCGTTCTGGGCAATCGAAGGCTTCTTGCAGGCAAACGACATCAGGGGCGAGAGCTTTCAGCCCTTGCCCCATCCAATTTAGTCGTTCGCGGTATCGACCATCGCACTTCCAAGTATTGTAAGTCACGATGCGCCATGACTGCGCCATCTTGCTCCATATGAGGTTTAGCCCACACGCTCCCCTGCTACCCAAACGCCGCGGACAAGTGGGCGGCCATCTTTGACTTTCACACGGATGAAATCAGCGCGCTTTCCGGTTTCGATCCGGCCGCGATCCGAGAGGCCGACGCTGTCTGCTGGATTGGCGGTCACCGTCGCGACGGCTTTTGGCAAAGTCCAATTGAATGGCGCTTGCGTCAGACGAAAAGCCGCTTCGATCATCGAGCGCGGAACATAGTCAGATGCAAACGCGTCCAGAAGCCCTTCACTCGCCACTTCAGCCGCTGAGGCGTTGCCGGAGTAAGACCCACCCCGCATTAAATTGGGAGCCCCCATGACCACGGTCATATCGTTCTCTTTGGCCAAGCGCGCGGCTTCGAGCGTCGTTGGGAATTCAGCGATGGTCGCATCGATCGCCAGCGCGTCATGAATGTGCTCGGGCAATTGATCATCATGGCTCGCCAAAGCGAGTTTCTTCTCTTTCGCGACTTTGTCGACCACCGACCGATTCATCGGTGTATACTTAGCTTGCTTTTCTTGGGCGTTGGCGACGCGGGCTTCGACTTCCTCATCGGTGAGGCCGAGATGTTCTTTCCAACGCGCTTTGTGTTTCTCAATGTCTGGATACTGTCTCTGTCCAGGCGTGTGATCCATCACCGAGAGCAGATGCGTCAGCCGATGCGGGATCAGCTTGCTCATCAGGTCTTCCAGTACGGGACTGGAGGTTTCACAGCGCCAATGCAAAAGGTGATTACCGCGTAATTGCTGATCATTGTCGGCAGCTTCAAGGCCGTCGACAAGTTTCAACATATTCTCCAGGTGGCGGGCCTCATTGTCTGACCAGGAGCCTATCGACAGGCTGTCGAACACGGTCGTGATACCAACCGACACACATTGTCCGTCATGAATAATCGCGGCGGATTGCGCATCCCAATCGACGCCGGGTCGCGGATAGAAGTGTTTCTCCAGATTGTCTGTGTGGATATCGACAAGGCCTGGAATGAGATAATCGCCGTCAAAATCGATTCCCGATCCGTTCGGCTCAAACGCTTGGATCACCCCATCGGCGACAGCGAGAGAGCTCTCGACGACGTCGCTGGGCGTAACAATTCTAGCATTCGCAATGCGCGTTTCCATTTGAAATCCTGCTTGTAAATTCTGTCTTTAATAATCTTTGGGTGGCTCTTCAGTGGAGGCGATGTCGAGCTCCATACGGTCCGAGGCGAAGACCGCTTCCCCGTATTCCAAGGGCTTACCGAGCGGGTCGACATTGAGAGACTTGGTCAAAATAAGCGGAACGTGTTTCGGGATATTCAGGAGGTCGCACTCATCCGGCCCTGGAAGCCGCGACCGCACCACGGTCCATTTGCGGGTAAAATCCAACACACCGCAATTCACCAGAGTTTGGGTGATGCTATTGTGTTGAGGATAGACTTTTTGAAATGTCGGAAATCGATGGAAGTCAAAATGGTGTGTCGCGATAGAGATCGGCACTTCGCCCGCATATCCGATTCGAGTTACCGCGATCACTTTGTTGCCAAGCGGCACGTCGAGCGCTTTTGCGACATCGCGATTCGCAGGTTTGATGACGACCTGCCGCGTTTTCGTCCCGGCGACGATCGATTGGTTCTTTATTTGATCTGAAAATCGGGTGCGCTTGCCAATCGTGTAGCGAATGGTCGGCCGACGCACATAACTGCCCCGACCCTGTGTGCTTTCGACCAATCCGATCTCTTGCAAATGCGACAGTGCGCGCCGCAGCGTGTGACGATTGACCATAAACTTTCGAGAGAATTCGGCTTCTGTCGGAAGTTTATCTCCGGGCGCATATTCATAGGCCCGAATACTTTGTTCTATTTGGTTAGAAACCTGCTTCCAAATTTTACTTGGCACATAAATCCCCATAAAAAGCATAATTATTTTGTCTAAACTTCATTTTAGACAAATTTTTGCTTGTTTATAAATTCGTCATAGAATTTGTTATTGCTTTTCGGCTCATTTCTGCATATTTTTACTACTCGCTAACTATATCTTTTCATCGGAAACGGCAACACGCAAACCCCCATGAATCAAAAATTTGTTGAAACTGACACACTTCCGCAGAACGCAAATGCGGAACGCCAAGCGTGGATGAAAATCCTCGCGACGAGCTCCCCCGAACAGCTTGAATCCGTTTGGGCTGGCGCCACAGGCTTGAACGAAATTCCTTGCGACATCATCCGCAAGCCAGAGCGCGGCCTGGTCATGGTGAGAGGCCGAGCAGGCAGCGCAGGCGGACAGTTCAATCTCGGAGAGATGACGGTAACGCGGTGCGCCGTCAGGCTGCCAGAGGGACAAACGGGCGTTTCATATATTGCCGGGCGCAATCTCGATCACGCGTTGATCGCGGCGAAAGCTGACGCATTGCTCCAATCAGAAACCCACCATCAGCATGCTTACGACACATTGGTTGCGCCGCTGAAACAGCAAAACGATGCCGACGAAGCGGAGCGCGCCGCGAAAGTCGCGGCGACGCGGGTGAATTTCTTCACAATGGTTCGGACCCGGGAAGACAAAAAATGACCCAAGTACTCGATCTCTCGGCCGTCCAGCCCGGTTTCCCGGATCCGGTCCTGGATGCCCAGGCCTGCTTCCGCAAATTGCTCGATGCGCTATCGCGACCGGGAATTGCTCAGGCTTTGGACGTGCCGTCCGCACCGGCGCCGCTTAATCAAGCGACCGCAGGTCTGGCCCTCACCTTGATGGACTTTGATACCCCGATCTATCTGAGCGCCTCGCTGCACACTGAAGCGATCATCTCATGGCTCCGCTTCCATTGCTCCGCGCCGATCACCACGGTGCCCAAAGAGGCAAGCTTCGCGATCTTACAGCAGGGTGACGATTGGCCATCTCTCGACGAATTTCACCCAGGCGACGCTAAGTATCCGGATCGATCTACGAGCCTAGTCTTACAGATCGCCTCTTTAGAATCCGGACCAAGTGTTACGCTGGAAGGCCCTGGGATCAAAACCACGGTCGACATCAATCCGGACGGAATGCCACCGTCATTTTGGAACGAGCGAACGGAAAATGTCGCTGGCTTCCAGCTTGGCGTTGATTGTTATCTCACCGCGGATAACCGGGTCATCGGCCTGCCGCGCACCACACGAACCACGCACGCCTAGGGGACAACCAAATGGCTTATGTTGCAGTAAAAGGTGGCGAGCGCGCCATCACCAATGCTCACAATCTGCTCGCTGAGGATCGCCGCGGCGATCGCTCAATTACCGAAATTGAAGCGGATCAAATTAGAGAACAGCTTTCGCTCGCCGTAGATCGGGTTATGGCCGAAGGTTCTTGCTATGACCGAGACCTCGCAGCGCTCGCGGTCAAGCAATCGCGCGGCGATATTGGCGAGGCGATCTTTCTTCTTCGCGCTTACAGAACAACACTGGCGCGGTTCGGCGTAAGCGAAGCGATTAATACGCGCGAGATGCGGGTCGAACGCCGCGTTTCAGCAGCCTTTAAGGACATTCCGGGTGGCCAGGTCCTAGGCCCAACATTCGACTACACACACCGTCTGCTTGACTTTCAACTGATGGCAAACGGCGAAACGCCTCTGGAGCGGACTGAGCAGGACGACCAGCACCTTCCAGAGAAACTGCCAAACATTGAAGACGTTTTCGCGCATGAGGATCTCCTCGAGCACGAAACGGCTGCCGCCAATGAAAACGAAGTCGATCCATTCGATCTTACGCGCGAGCCAATGAGTTTCCCCGCGGACCGCGACCAGCGTCTGCAGTCGCTCGCGCGTGGGGACGAAGGCTTTTTGCTCTCACTCGCTTATTCCACACAGCGAGGCTGGGGTGGCACGCACCCGCTCTGCGGCGAGATTCGGCTGGGTGAAGTCGACGTTGAATTCATTCCAGAAGAACTTGGTTTTCCGATCGCGATTGGCAAAATCATGGTCACAGAATGCCAGATGATTTCCAACGCTAAAGCAAGCGGTGAGGAGCCACCACGCTATGCCCGTGGTTACGGGCTGACATTCGGACACAATGAGCGCAAGACCATGTCGATGGCGATCGTCGATCGCGCTTTGAAGAACCGTCCGGCCGAAGGTGAGAAACCGGAATTCGCGGCGCATGACGAGGAATTCGTGCTCTATCACTGCGACAATGTCGAAGCTTCTGGCTTCGTCCAGCACTTGAAGCTTCCTCACTATGTCGACTTTCAAGCGAGCCTGCAATTCGTCCGCAAAGAACGCGAAAAATGGGCCGATCGCCAAGCTGCTAAGGAAGCTGCAGAATGACCGAGACACAAACAATGAATGCGAATGTTGGGCCGGGCTTAGCGGATTACAATTTCGCTTACCTCGACGAACAAACTAAACGGATGATCCGTCGATCGATTTTGAAGGCCGTCGCGGTCCCTGGATACCAGGTTCCGTTCGGGTCTCGCGAAATGCCTGTTCCATATGGCTGGGGCACCGGCGGCATTCAGATCACCGCGAGCTTGATTGGCCCAAATGATACATTCAAGTGTATCGACCAAGGGGCTGACGACACGACAAATGCGGTATCGATCCGTCGCTTCTTCGCCAAGGTTGGCGGCGTCGCGACGACCGAACACACCGCCGATGCGACGATTATTCAGAGCCGTCACCGTATCCCGGAGAAGCCTTTGGTGGAGGGCCAGGTTATGGTCTTCCAAGTGCCGCAGCCTGAACCCCTTCGTAGCCTGGAAGCGCGCGAAACAGAGACACGGGCTATGCACGCATATGAAGAATATGGCCTGCAATATGTTCGCCTCTATGAGAACGTTTCGACATTCGGGCGCATCGCGGCAACCGCCGGTTACCCCGTCATGGTTGATGATCGCTATGTGATGTCGCCTTCGCCTATTCCGAAATTCGACAACCCGAAACTGCACAATAGTCCGGCTTTGCACCTGTTCGGCGCAGGCCGTGAAAAACGGATCTATGCTGTTCCCCCTTACACCAAAGTGGAAAGCCTCGGCTTCGAAGACTATCCGTTTGAGGTTCAAAAATGGGATGAAGTCTGCGGCCTCTGCGGCGCAACACATTCATACATGGATGAAGTCGTTCTCGACGATGACAATAATCGCATGTTTGTTTGCTCAGACAGCGACTATTGCGCTGAACGGCGCGCACAAGGGCACGTCGGTCCTCATGCGGGCCACGAACTAACGGAAAATTCTGACGACACACCCGTCGCGCAAGAGGTGCTGGCATGACCGCATTAGCCGTTGAAGACCGCCCCATCGGGCTGGTGCCTGACGCCCCCATCATGCGGGCATCAAATGTCACGAAAAAGTATGGCCTGATTACCGGGTGCGAAGATGTTAGCTTCGAGCTCTTCCCAGGCGAGGTGCTCGGGATTGTGGGCGAGTCTGGCTCAGGAAAGTCAACTTTACTCAACTGCATTTCAGGCCGCCTGAAACCAACCGCTGGCAATATTCAGTTTGCGACAAAAGAGTACGGTCTAACCGATATGTTCGCGCTGTCTGAAAAAGACCGGCGTCGTCTGCAGAGAGAAGAGCTTGGTTTCGTTCACCAGAACCCTCGCGACGGTCTGCGGATGCGTGTTTCGGCCGGTGCGAATGTGGCTGAGCCTTTGATGAACTTGGGTAATCGTCATTACGGGAATATGCGTGAGGACACGATGACCTGGCTCAACCGCGTTGAGCTAGACCTGGCGCGCATTGATGACAATCCGAAGAATTTCTCGGGCGGCATGCAGCAGCGAATCCAGATTGCGCGCAACTTGGTTCATAGTCCGCGTCTCGTTTTTATGGATGAGCCCACAGGTGGTCTCGACGTTTCCGTGCAAGCGCGCCTGCTCGATCTGCTTCGCCACTTGGTGCGGCGGTCGCAATTGGCCGTCATCGTGGTGACCCATGATCTCGCCGTCGCGCGCCTGCTCGCGGATCGTTTGATGGTGATGAAGGAAGGCTATGTCGTAGAGACCGGTCTGACCGATCAAGTCCTCGACGATCCACAACACGCTTATACCCAGCTGCTCGTTTCTGCAGTGCTGCAAATCTAACTAAATTTGGGGGCATGCAGACATGTCAGATCAAACCTATATTGAAATCGAAAATCTCGAAAAACACTTCATCTTGCACAATGCAGAGGGAGCGAAGATTCCAGTTTTCGAGAACCTGCATCTTTCCGTAAAGAGCGGTGAATGTGTGGTTCTCGCGGGTGTTTCAGGCGTTGGAAAATCCACCTTGATGCGCTCCATCTTCGGCAACTATTTGCCGACAGGTGGCGCGGTGCGAGTCTTCCATGAAGGCGAAATGGTGGACATCACGCAAGCACCACCATTTCAGCTTCTCGACATCCGTCGCCGCACACTCGGCTATGTCAGCCAGTTCCTTCGCGTGATCCCTCGGATCTCGACGATCGACTTGGTGATGCAGCCGCTGCTCGACAATGGCGTGAGCGCCCAAGAAGCCGAGGAGCGCGCAAAGTTTATGTTGGACATGCTGCAACTGCCACGTGCGCACTGGGATCTTCCGCCAGCGACATTCTCAGGCGGCGAGCAACAACGCGTCAATATTGCTCGGTCGTTCGTCTTAGACTTCCCCGTCATGTTGCTGGACGAGCCGACGGCATCGCTCGACGCCGCCAACCGGGAACGGGTCATTGCTTTGATCAAACGTGCGCTTGATAAAGGCTCAGCCTTGATCGGGATTTTCCACGATGAAGCGGTTCGCCAGGCGGTTGCGACGCGCTTCTTCGAAGTCTCAGACTATGCTGTGAAAGAGCCTGCATAAGATGTCTAAGCAAGCGATTGAAAATGCGAAATTCGTCACGCCGAGTGGCGTGATCGAAGGCGCGATGACGTTCGACGGCGACACTATCGCCTCGATCGGCAATGGCAGCGCCGCACAGGCTGTCGATGCTGAGGGCGATCTCATCATTCCTGGCCTGATCGACATCCATACCGACAATCTAGAAAAACACTTGATGCCGCGCCCTGGGGCCCAGTGGGACTCTGCCGGCGCTGCCGTCGCGCACGATGGCCAAATGGCTACGGCAGGCGTGACGACCGTGTTCGACAGCCTGTCGCTTAGCGGCCGCAAGAACGGGCTTGATCGCGGCGAAGCGCTGACCGTTATGATGGGCGGTATGGACGACGCGGAAAATTCCGGTGCCTTGCGGATTGACCATCTGCTGCATCTCCGATGTGAAGTCACCAATCCGGATATCGAAGACCTCGTGTCGCCGTATCTCGGGACTGAACGCCTCAAGATGTTGTCGGTCATGGATCATACGCCAGGTGGCAACCGACAATCCGGATCGCTCGAAGCTTGGAAACAGAAGCAAATCAAACGCGGCCGCAAAATCGAAGAAATCGAAGCGACCTTGCAAGAGTCCATGTCATGGCGAGATCTTGAAGGTGCCGATGCGCGCCGACGGATGATCGCGGAGTTTGGCCGCGATCATAAGATACCCGTTGCCAGCCACGATGACGCGACAGCAGATCATATTGAAACCGCCGTTGGCCTTGGCTGCCAGATCGCGGAATTCCCGGTTTCCTATGAAGCCGCGGAAGCTGCGAAGCAAAATAATATGGTGACAGTCATGGGCGGGCCAAACTTCGTTCGTGGGCGCTCGCATGGAGACAATGCTTCAGCGCGCCAAGTTGCAGAAGCTGGCCAGCTTGATGCTCTCTGCTCTGACTATGTACCGCTTTCGATGATCCGCGCCGCCTTCATGCTGGCGGAAGCGCCCTTTTCATGGCCTTTGGAAAAAGCGATTGGCACAGTCACCGCCGAACCGGCCAAAATGGCATTGCTAAATGACCGAGGGACGCTTGAGGTCGGCAAACGGGCGGACTTTGTTCGGGTCCACTACAAACCTGGACATTGGCCAATCATCAAAGAAGTTTGGTCAAAAGGACGCCGCGCTGTATGAGTCAGTCTGCCCGATACGCCATCTACTATACCCCCGCAGAAGATCACCCGATCTGTTTGCTTGGGTCTGAATGGCTCGGTCGCAGTGCTTTTACAGGCGATAAGATCCGACGCCGCGAATTCGATGATATCAATGATGACGACATTGATAGGCTCACCAGCTCGCCATCGCATTATGGGTTTCACGCCACGATGAAAGCGCCGTTTGAATTGCACGCCGATCGAACGGAAGCGGAACTGGTAAAGCACCTTCATAATTTTGCGCGCAAGCAACCGGTATTTGACGTGAACCTTTCCGTCAAAACACTCGGGCAATTTTTGGCATTGCGTTTGACAAACAACTTTGAGGCGATGCGGCAACTCCATGAAGCTTGCGTCAAAGACTTTGACCATTTCCGCGCCGAGCTTTCTCCTGACGATATTGAGCGGCGGCGCAGGGCCAATCTTTCGCCCGAGCAAGATGCACGCATGCTAGAATGGGGATACCCTTACATCTTCGATGACTTTCGCTGGCACATGACGCTTTCAAGCCGTATCGTTTCTGAAGGCACGCGTGACCGCCTTCACGGGCTTTTGCAAAACTATTTTCGACCCGCATCAATGTCGCCGCTGCGGGTGGACGGGATTGCAGTATACAGGCAAGTCGATCGACGTGCGCCTTTTAACATTATTGCGCGGGCATCTTTTCCGGCACTCGCAGACCAGCCTGTTTAAGTCCGTATCGAATCTCTGGACCTAATTGATCCCAAATGTCCAACGGGTTCACCCAGACGGGCTCGTGATCTGGCTCTGTCGGCGCCGCCACCTCTTCGACATTCGCGGTAAAGAAACGATGCAATTTGTGCCAAGATGGCCCGTCTTGTTGAGCATTGTAGCAACTTGCATCGCACAAATACTGCGGCGCTGAGGTTAGCCGACACCCCGTTTCCTCTAAGACTTCCCGCGCGAGGGCTTGCTCAGGCGTCTCGCCTTGCTCGATGCCGCCGCCCGGCAGATTGTACGCATCGGTTAAAGCGAAAAGTACGGTCTGGTCTCGCCGGGTAATCAAATACGATCCGGGGCGTGGATACACGATGTCAACTTGAGGACGCTGCCGAAACAAACGCCCATCGAGCAGCGCCAAAACTTCTACAAATTTCGCGACGCCGTCTTCTACGCTGCCATCATTTCTTATCGTGTGAACATCCTCGCCAGTCACCTCAAAAGCCGTCGCCCGCGCGATCCGTTTTTCGATGTCTGCATCCGCTTCTCGCGCGCGCGCTTTCAGGCGACGCCGTAGCAGATCCTCGTCCGCGGTCACGGAGACAATTGCGACACGCTCGAAAAGGCGGCGCGCTGTATCTACAGCCGAGCGGGATCCATTTGCGATGACAGATCGCCCACGCTCTAGCCCCTCCAACTCAGAATGTGGAAGGCCATAGCGCAAATCATGCGCGCCCCAGTGCAAAGCATATTCGCCCGCCTGCAGGCGAGCCTCGAAAGCTTCAGGAGATACCGGGTTATGCGCTTCACCGCCTGCCGATTCCGGACGCGTAATATCGCGGCGCAAGAAATGGAAACGAGAGTCACCCTCCAACCAATGGCGCGCACCATCGAGCAAAGTGTCTTTGCCGACGCCAGACGGTCCGACCACAAAGATAAGAGACCCGGTCATCACTGTTGGCTCATAGTCTTATTGGTATTTTTCGATAAAGGCTTCAGCATCTAATTCGCGAAAGTCGGCTAAGGCGACCGCGAGCTTGTCATGCTCCCAATCCCACCAAGCAAGATCGAGGAGACCTTGCTGGATCTTACTCGGAAACCGTTCGCGAATAGTTTTCGCCGGAACGCCGCCAACAATCGTAAACGGCGGAACATCTTTCGAGACGACAGCGCCAGCCCCTACTACCGCGCCGGTTCCAACTTTGACACCAGGTAAAATCGTGGCGCCGTGCCCAACCCAAACGTCATGTCCGATATCAACTTGATGATCTCGTCGCCATTGAAAGAAGTCGTAATCATCTTCCTCACCGAGTTCGTAGGAGACGGCCCGATACGAGAAATGGTGCTGCGCCGCGCGCCAGGTTGGATGATTGCCGGGATTAATCCGCGTCTGCCGCGCGATTGAACAAAACTTTCCGATCCGCGCATAGGCGATGGAACTGTCATTCACGATGTAGCTGTACGCCCCAAAAACCGTTTCCGATAGCGACGTTCTTGCGCCGACGCGGCACCATGGTCCCAGCACACTATCGCGCACGGCGCCGCCCGGAGCGATATAAGGCGCACCGCTCGGCGGGTATCCTTTGGGGGAATTTTCATCATCCGGGACGCGTTTGTTGGCGAAATACTCGTACCCAGGATCGAGCGGATAGTCCGCAAGGAGTGCCATTAGGCCGCGCTTCCGATTTCGGATGTCGCAAATTCGTCGAAAGACGCAACGGGTGTAAGCGCGTCTTCGATATCTTCACCATCATAAATCGTGTCGAGCGCACTGTCCGTCAGATCGCGCACGGGCGCATCGAAAACAAGCTTGCCATCGCGCAACCCAATCACACGATCACAATATTGCTTGGCGATGTCGATGGAATGGAGATTGACCAAAACCGTGATGCCGCGTTCGGCGTTAATCTCGCTAAGGGTCGACATCACCGCGTGCGTATTTCGCGGGTCGAGCGATGCGACAGGTTCGTCGGCGAGCAGGATTTCGGGTTGCTGCATCATGGCGCGCGAGATCGCTACGCGTTGCTGTTGACCACCCGACAGTGTGCCTGCGCGCTGCAATGCTTGGTCCTTCATGCCGAGCTTGTTCAGCTCTATGATGGCGCGGGCCCGATACTCCGCTGGAAAATGCTTCAGCATTGAGGCCCAAAATGGGCGGCCACATAGTGATCCAATCATGACATTGGTCAGCACATCGAGGCGTGGCACCAATTGGAATTGCTGAAAAATCATCGCGCATTGGGCGCGCCATTGATTCAGTTTATTGCCCTTAAGCGTCGACACCGTGCGATCATTGCAGACGATCGATCCGGAGGTCGGTGTCTCGAGCATATTGATACATCGCAGGAGGGTCGATTTGCCCGCGCCAGAGCGCCCAATCACGGCGACCATTTCGCCAGATTCGATATTTAGTGAAATATTATCAAGGGCGTTCACCACCCCAAATCTCTTAGAAAGCGATGCAATTTCGAGCAATTTGGGGGACCCCTCGCAGCTATTTATTTCGAAGACTAAACCACAAATTACCTGTGGATTTTAGTCAAAGAAATGTGACGGTCAGCGGATTTGTTGTTCAGATACGGGGCTTTATCGCGGATCTTTTTGGTTCATAACCATTAAATTGGCGCCAACAATCAAGACCGCGCCGAACCAAAACATATAGCTTGGCACTTCTTGAAAGACCAAAAATCCAATCAGGGTTGCGGTGATCAATCGGGTGAACTCGACCGGCGCGAGCCGGCTCACCTCGCCCATGCGATAGGCCGCTAAGTTCAAAGGTTGAACACAGAGTGCAATCGCCCCCATGAGGACAAACCAAATCCAGTCTCCGTTTTGCGGCATTTTGAAAACGAAGAAGGTTGGAATGCTCGCAAAAAGGCACTGAAACAGTGCCGCATGAGTCATCAAGGTCTGCCTTGAATGGGTCGCGAGTAAAATTTTGATCAAGATCGTATTGATTGAAAAGCAAAAGGCGCTCGCCAGTGCGAAGAACGCAAAACCGTTTAATCCAGATTGCGGATCAGCAATAATTACCACGCCCGCGAACCCCAAAAAGATCGCTCCCCATCGCAGTTTGGTGATGACTTCCTGCAAGAAAAACAGACTCAAAAGCGCGACCATGAAGGCGCGCGAAAAGCTAAGCGCCTGAACTTCAGCAAGCGGCAGATTGATGATCGCTAGCACCCCAAAAATCTGCCCGGTAAACCCGGACACAGCGCGGGTCAGGATCATCAACGGTCGATCGGTGTGCAGGATCGACAAGCCTGTTTTTAGCAAAAGCGGAAGTAAGACAGATAGCATCACACACGATCGAACAAACACGATTTGAAACGGTGAGAAGTCATCTCCTAAGAAGCGAATGCATACAGCCATAAAACTCGCGATAGAAATTCCGCAAAGCAGCAAAAGTGACGCACGAATGTTGCGATCGTCTGGTAGCTTGGCCGTAATTTGGCGTCGTACAAATTCGAGATTTGTCAAAAAATTCGCCCTTAATAAAGGGACTTAAAACCGAGTTCGCATGAGCTTGGCAAGAGGATTGTGGAACTAATTTATGGCGCGACTTTTGGTCTTTGGAAGTGTTGGTTGGGACCGACCCGTTTGGCTGGATCAACCGCTCATGAGTGGGCGCCGCATCCTTGGATATGGCGACCAAGACCAGCTATCAGATTGGCCAAACGGTCGGCTGGGCGGTGCCGCGGCGAATGCGTCCGCATGCTGGGTGAATGCAGGCCACGAAGCCGCGGTTTGGAGCGCGCTCCGGCAAGATGATATTGGAGAGCTGATAAAACACCGCTTGGCGGAGTTGCAGATTGAAACCGACTTGCTTCACCCAAGCGAAGCGATCAATGGCGCAACATTGCTTCTCATCGAACCCGACGGTGAGCGAACAATTTTGTTTCAACACGCTGACCCAAATCTCGATCGCACGTTTCGCAACTATCTCAAGAAAAAAGCCGCCAAGATCGACGTAAGCAAAGTCCAGTCATTCAAACCAGATGGCATCTTCTTACGGTCCTTGTTCGATGGTTTTGAAACGCTCGCCGACCTACCCCCAATCCCAACCATCGCCCACTGGCCGCAATCGATTGAAGACTCAATCCTGCCCGCCGATGTTTTGATCGGATCTCATGATGATCTCGCCGCGGCGGATCGATTGGCTGATGTCTTTGATCAGGGATGCGACGCATGCGGTGATCGTCTAAAAGGTGTGATCGTCACCGAAGGCAAAGCCGGAGGCCAAGTGTTCACCGAGCAAGGCAATGTCTCCTATTCAAGTCCGGCAGTCGAACAAATCGATGCCACGGGCGCTGGCGACGCTTTTGCCGCTGGGGTCCTCGAGGCGTTGGTCGCCGGTGCAAGCCTGGTCGAGGCCGCGCAGCATGGCGCCATTTGGGGGGCAACCACAGCGGCGCTCAAAGGATGCGCGGAACCCCGCCCGCCTCAGACTTATTTGAAATGGAACGCATCTGACGCCGTCGCGCCCTAAGCTAGCTTTTCTCGTAAGTGACCAGAAATGGTATCGAGCGCTGCAACGGCGACCATGAAGAGTAGGATAATAAAGGCGACCTCATCGAACGCGAAAATGCGAATGCGTTCTTCGAGTTCGAAGCCAATCCCACCAGCGCCAACCACGCCAAGGATCGCAGCGTTTCGAAAGTTGGATTCCAGATAATAAAGCGCCTGACTGAGCACGATTGGGGTCACTTGAGGCGCAATGCCATATCGGATGACATCGAAACGACCGCACCCGGCAGCCCGCAAGCCCTCAATCGGCTTACGGTCAACATTCTCAATCGCCTCTGCATAGAGCTTCGACAACACAGGAATATCCGCCAGAGCCAATGCTATGACACCGGCAAAAGGGCCTAGTCCAAATGCCGTCACCAAGATCAGAGCCCAGACCAGTGCGGGGATCCCTCGAAAGAAATCGAAGAAACGGCGAATTAAGAAATGGAGCGGCCCGAATGAGACAACATTCTTAGCGCCGATGATGCCAAGCGGGATAGCGAACACCACGCCTAAGAACGTTCCAGCGAACGCCATACCGAGTGTTTCAATAAGGGCGTTAAAGGTGCGGGGGAACTGACCTCCAGAACTTGGCGGAAACATATTGCCAAAGAAATCACCTAACTTGCTCAACCCGCTTAGAAACGTGGCTGGCGAGAGATTTACATCGATGCAAATCCAGATGAAGGCGGCGAAACCAATGAGGAAAGGGGCGATAGATTTGAGGCGATCGAAAAGCGTGCGGCGTACAAGGCCGGGGGCGAGAGAGTCGGCTTCCTGAATAAGTTGATCGTAGGAAACCGTCGTCATTAAATCGCCCCGCTCGCAGAAACACCGATCAGGCGATGGCGGATCCACTCTGACAACATGTCGATCACAAAGATCATGCACGTCATCAATAATAGGATCGCCAGATAATCGGCGAATAAGGTGTATGTGATGGCTCGCGAAAGCTCGATTCCAATCCCGCCAGCGCCAATAATCCCAAGTGCCGCAGCCGCCCCAATATTGCCTTCAAACTTCAGCATTGCGTAGGAGGCGTAGTTTGGAACAACTTGCGGGAAGATACCGTAGCGTATTTGGCTCCACCATCCCGCTCCGGTCGCTTTTACGCCGTCCAGTTGCCGCATGTCAGCGTTTTCGTTCACCTCTGAGTAGAGCTTCCCCAAGCGCGCTGTCGTCGACATGGTGATTGTAATGATACCCGCCAGAGGACCAACGCCGAACGCGGCGACCAAAATCAATGCAACAATGAGATCCGGAAGGGTTCGAATCGCCTCCAAAATCCGTCGTAAAACAAAGCGAACAGAAGAGATTGGCATCAAGTTCCGCGACATCATCATCGCGATCGGTACGGCCAAGAACGCCCCTAAAACGGATGAGATGATGGCAATCTGTAGCGTTTCCCAGAGTGCTGAGAACCAAATTTGCCATCCGTAGAACCAGCTTAGGAATGATCCTTCTGTAGACGCATCATCGAGCAATCTTTCCGCTTGCAGATTCGGGTTCATTCGGTTGAGGAATTCACCCAAACGGGACAATGGGTCCGTACTGTGTGGCGTGCCAATGATTTCAGAAATCGTGAAGGACCACAGGAACAAAGCGCCGATACCAATGAACCCTGCTGCGAACCCGAGGCGACGACGACGGAGCATTGCCAACCGTTCGTCTTCAAAAGACGAAACAACGCGTTCGTCCTCCTTCGAGCGGCCGGCATCTATATTTGCCGAAGATGCTGTGATGGCATCTGACATAATTAAAAGGCGATCGCTTTATCGGCGGATTTCGGCATCATCGCGGTTGGTTCTGCGGGATCGAACTCCGAGCCTTGTCCTTGACTGATCCACTCAAACAATTCCGCATCATCAAGATGTAAGCCAATATGAACCCCAACCAGACGGTAATGGCGTTCCAAAGACGTCTCAGAGGGCACCATAAGCGCGTTACGCGCGCGCGGGCGGTCATATGCAATTACCTGCAATGTATCGCAAATCGTCGAATCTGCTTCGAGCACGGAGCATGATCGCCCCCAGGCGTTCGCCTCCACGATGCCTGCGTCCAGCACACCTGACTCAACCGCATCGATGAGGTCGTCCATTGTCGAATAAAGTAACTCGTCCTTCGGCGTTTCTGACGCAATCCCAAAGTCAGACAGTAAACGTCTTGCGAGATCGATGTTTAAGGTTGCCGGCGATATGTTTTGAAACCCGATGGCGCCTGGATCTAGTTCACCGAGCGACAACGGCGCGTCTGATGCCCGGGTAAAAATCACAAAAGGTGATCGCCCTAGGCCGGTATTGTCTCGCAAAGACAAAGAGGCACGCCACCCCTCTAAGAGCGGGGCAACGGTATCTTGATCGACCCACACTAAATTCACATCGCCAGATTCTGCCAGTGCCACCGCTTCAGCTGTCGTTTCAGTCAAACACAGGGTCACATCTGTGTTAAACCTTTGCTCTAGCAGACTGGCGTACGCTTTCGCCTCAAGGTCCGATATTTCATCAGTCGGGCGACAGCCGGCATCGTTTGGCGCAACCGTTGCGAGCGGCAAAGCGATTGAAATTTTCTCGATGGGCTCAATAACGACCTGCGCAAAAGCTGACACTGAGATGGCCGCCCACAAATAACCAGCGCTGCAAACACGCGTGCGAAACTTAGAAAGGAATGTCATTGCCTCAAAACCAGTTTTCTAGAGGCCGCCGCCAATGGCGCGCTCTCGATGCGTTGAAATTTCTTCCAAGCGCATATCGATGATTATATCGAAGAATTCGCGATTGACCGGCTTATAGTCATCGCCCGGCATACGAGCCATTCCGGCGTGAGCTTCTGGAGAATCGTAAGGCATGGCTGCTAAGGCGCCCCTAATCAAATCGCGGGCTTCCGAAGGCAGTTCTGTGCGCAACACGTAAGGCGAATTCGGGATCGGTCCCGCATGCCAAATGACACGATAATCTTGTTCCTTAATCATGCCGCGACGCGCAAGACGTTTTAGTGTACCGTTGGAGTATCCGATCTCAGGATTACCACTATTTGCGGCAACAACAGTGGCATCAAACTGGCCGTTGGATAGCGCCAACACCGATTGGATGTGTCCGCCTGCCATCGCAGCGTCATCGAAATACGTTTCAGGTTCTATCCCCTGCTGCCGCATCGCCCAGCGCGGGTATATGTAACCCGATGTCGAATTAAAGTCGACATAAGCGAGTGTTTCGCCCTCTAGGTCTTCGATCGATTGGTAAGGGCTTTCGGCTTTGACGACGATGGTTGAGTAATACCCTGCCTGGCCAAGCGTATCCCGGCGCACCAATACTGGCTCTGCTTCCAACCCAATCTGCGCATCTACGTTGGCATACGATCCGGCCCCCATAGATGCCATATCTATTTGTCCTGAGGAAAGCGCTTGGATCGTGCCGTTATAGTCGCTCGTTTCATAGATTTTTACGGGGATGCCCATGGCTTCGGTGAGATAATCTTGCACGGTCGAGATCCGCCGAAGCGCTATCGGGTCTTCTTCGGATGCCCGTGATCCCATTTTCAATGAGGTGACTTCCGCGCGCCAATCATCTGCGTGTTGGCGATCTTTAACTTCGGGTGCGCCGGAGCAAGCGGACATGACCGACAGTGACAAAAAAGCGATTGAAATTCGTACCCCGAAACGCACCATCTTCTTCGCACCCCAAGTTGTTTCGACATCGATACCGGAACATCATGTCAGCTGCGTGAAACTCGTGTCGCCGATCACGCGTGAACCAGAATATTTGTCTAAACGCGGGCTTTTTTGTTTGAAGTTAGTGTCGCAAAAGCGTCCGCTACCTCTTGCCGAGAACGACATCGAATCTTCATCAAATGCGCGGCGCTCTCATCACTCAGCTGCGCTTCAATCTTGGCGCGCTTTCGGGCGAACTGAAATAAGACGATTTGGATCGGGTGACCTTTATTCGTAAACCATTGCCAAAATCGCTCGCGATTGCCGTTGAGAATGGGCTGCCGATCAATCACGCGCATGAGCGATCGACAGACAACCTGTCGCAACACGAGGTGCTTGGGCAGGTCCAACCAGACAACAATGCTTGCCCGAGCAAAAATCATTGATCGAACGCGTGTATATCCGCCAGCTAAAACCCAGTTTTCATGCGATATTTCTTGAGCCAAGTCGGATTGAAACGCGTCAAACTCATGAACATATCGATCGTGCCACCCGGGACGCCAGTTCAATAGATCCAACTCGATGTGCGAAATGTCGAGCGCCGAAGCCAAGCGCGTCGCAAAGGTCGTCTTGCCTGATCCAGAACACCCCACGACCACAACTCGAAAGGGAATACTATGTTCCTTCGCGAAATCGATCTTCATATCACCCGCATCCGGATCCTTGTACTAGATGGAAACCTCAGAACGTTCACGATGTCTCCGGCGTGAACTCAGTGCCAAATATCGCCAATTGTAAGACCCGCGCTTGGACGTTTCGACCACGTCTCTGCCCCGTCAAAGCGGGTTATTGGAATATCGGAAACGCTCTCAAAATCCGCCATCCGGAGATTGACCGCACATCGGCGATTGCCCGCTTCATCCGCGACCAGCGCCAGATGGTGCGTCATGCACCCACACGTTGGACAGAACAGAAATTGCATCTGGCCTTCATCATCTCGAACATACGCCTTTGCATCGCCCGCAATGTGTATCGACTTGCCGAAGACCCCGTAGGCCCAAATGGCGCCATACCGGTGACAAATAGAACAATTGCAAGATAAGGCTGTCTCTGGACGAAAGTTCAATCGCCATCGAATAGCACCGCAATGGCAACTGCCTGTCATCATATCGTCACGCCTTTCAGGGTTGCACTGGTTCCAACTTTTGTCACGATAGCCGACATAGATGACGATTGAGCGAAGCGCGCTAATGCCCCTGCTTATCTCCTTTTCAGGCCTCCCTGGCGTCGGCAAGACAACCATCGCGAAAGCGTTAAGCCGGCAGATTTCGGCCACCTACCTTCGGGTTGATGTGGTGGAGTCAGCGCTTCGCGAAAGCATGCTAAACGTCGATAAACCGCAAGATGCCGGATATCGTGCCATATGCGGAATCGCTGAAAGCAATTTAAAACTCGGGCACTCTGTGATCGCGGACACCGTCAACCCGGTGCCCGATTCCCGGCGCCTATGGGCGGATGCTGCAAGCGCCTCCCAAGCGCGTTTAATAAACATCGAGATTATCTGTTCGGATCTGGAGGAGCACAAAAGCCGCGTTGAAACACGTCCAGCAGACATTGACGGACATCCGCTTCCCAGCTGGGCGCGTGTACAAAGCAGAGAATATCATCCCTGGACCTCGGTTGACGTGCGTCTCGATAGCAGCGTGCTCAGCGTCGAAGAAAGTGTCGCACGCATTCTCGCCTATATCGGCCGCATCCAACAATCAGAGGCGGTGTAATCGAGGTAACACGAAACCGTTATAAGCCTGTCACGCCTTCACATTAGGGCCTACTGCCAATTTCATCAGCCGGGGGACTAAGATGATGAGACGTCTGATTGCATTTGCGGCCTGCGCAGTCGCCTGGTCCGGCGCAGCCGCATCCGCCCATCCTGGACACCAGGAAGCACCGCCCGAATCTGTCCTGGAACGTGAGGCTGCAATCCCTGAGGGCCTCATCCAAGATTGGTTGTTCTGGCCATCTTATGTCCTCCCCGGCGGCGCTGGCGTAGACGCGAGCCAAGCTCCGCCATTGGTCCCAATCACACCGCCCATCTCAGATCGCAGATCGCCGTCTCGTGACTGGATGGGTGAAGAAGCGACAGATCGACAGCGACGGCTTTTACGCGCGGATCAATTGCCCGACGGCGACTTTACAGTAGAGTTTTGGGTAACCTATCACGTTGACCAACCGGTTGGAGCGGGCGCTATCGCCTTTGATGCTGATCGGAACCTTCCCGCCATTTGGCAGTTCGGATTCTGGCAAGGCGATGTCCAGTTCAGCGTTGGGGAGACGGTCATCACGCGGCCTGTCATGGAGCTTAAATCAAGCAAGGTTGAGCAGGATCTAGAGAGTGGGCTCTATCGACGCGGGGTCGATCGATATTGGCATCACTTGGTCGGCGTGTACGAACAGGGAAGTTTGAAACTTTATCACCAAGGCGAGCTAATGGCGCAAACCGAAGGTGCCAGTCTCCCGCCTTACCCACAAAGTGCGGAATTCGAAATCGCCGCATATCTCAGTCAAGAACCGCATATGACGCTCGGCAACCTTGTCCGCAATGTCGCGCTTTATGATCGCGCTTTGTCGCAAAGTGAAATTGCGGATCGGTTTGGAGATCACCGAGAGCTTGTCGATAAGGCAATTCACTTCCGAGACACATTTCACTTCACAACCGTCGCGCCGCATGTCGCGATGCCGAGCACCGACAGAGTACAACTAAGTTGGGAGGCTGATCGTCCGCACAGCTCGCTGATCGAGTGGGGCACGACGCCAGCTTTGGGAAACTCAAAACGTCTTCCAATGTCGCAAGGCCGGATGACCAAAACAGACATTTCCGGGCTACGCGCAAACACGGCGTACTTTTATAAAGTGACCCTAGATGATGGCGCCGGTCACGAATTAAACTCTGGCACATTATCGTTTCGCACGGCTGTGGAGGCCGGAGACCCCATCATCTTCGCGGCTATTTCGGACACTGAAGCGCGGCCGCATGTTAACGCCCATCTCGCCGATCTTATCTGGCGCGAGACTCCGCACTTTTTAATCAATGCCGGTGACCTTACAGATGGCGGTAGGCATGATCAGCGCGTGGAGTGGACCCACGAATATTTCGCGGCCATGGGACATCTCATGGCGCAAATGCCGGTCTTGCCCGTTATGGGAAATGGCGAAAGCGACTATATTTGGTTTGATCGATACCATGCCGATCGCGGACCCGCGCGCTCTTACTATAATTTCCGTTACGGCGATGTCGAAGTCTTCGTGCTGGACTCGAACATATCTGCGAGAGAAGACGATCCCTCTTTTAGAGCCGACCAACGCGCTTGGTTAGATGCTGCACTCCGCGCCTCCGATGCGACCTGGAAAATTGCGACCCATCACCATCCCGTCTTATCCGAACGTTATCCAGATCTGGTTTCGGACTTTGTTGATATCTATGAGCGGTACGATGTCGACTTAGTCTTGGTCGGACATCATCATAATTACCTGCGTTCATGGCCCCTCTCGGGAGACGCCCCATCTCAAGAAGACGGCATTATCTATGTGCAACTCGGCGGAGGCGGCGGGAATCTCTCTGACCGACCAAGACAACCCGATCCACGCTGGGCCAAGACTTATCAAGGGTACGGCTATTCTCTGATCTCGATTTTAGGCAACAAACTCGAGTATCGGATGCACGATGATGCAGGCGCGATGCGGGACTCTTTCAGTTTGGAAAAATAGAGGTCCGATCATCTGATCCACCGCATGTAATGAATTTTCGGTATGCGAAATCGGTTATGATTTGGACAAGCATGATCGAAGTGCGGGCACGAAAATCCACGCCTCAACAAATTTACCATTCGTTCATATACCTGTCGGGAAAGTTTCGAGAAATGTTCGCCAAATCGTCGTTTTTATTTTTGGACAGATAGGTACTCGCCCTCCCTGAACGTTTCCGTTCCAGGACACTAAGAGGGAAAGTCCATGCATTCGTTACTCAGAAAAGCAACGCTCATAACGGCGGCGCGAACACTCGCGCTGAGCAGCCTTGCAGCTGGTTCTATTTCAGTACTTACCGTTCCAGCAGCGGCACAATCCGAAGAAATCGGACGGCTCGACGGCGTCGTCACAGACGCAGGACAAGGGTCCTTCCTCCGCGGTGCTTCGGTAGAAATTCCAGCGCTGAACATTACGACAGAGACTGATTCCGAAGGCCGCTTTGCGTTGCGCCGCGTGCCTGCAGGCACGTATGAAGTGCAGTTCAATTATATTGGTCGTACTGAAGTGGTCGAAACAGTAACCATCGCCGGCGGTCAAACAGAAGTTCTGGAAATCAGCCTTGCCCGCGTCGGATCAGATCTCGTTCAAGATACCGTATTGGTCGTTGGCACACCGATCGCTGACTCAGAAGCCGCCGCGCTGTCTCGCCAAAAGAACGCTGATAATGTTTCAAACATTGTCGCCTCAGACTCGATCGGTCGTTTCCCAGACCGGAACGCAGCGGACGCGCTCGGCCGTGTCGCAGGCATCTCGATTGAACGCGACCAAGGCCAAGCGCGCTTTGTAAACGTTCGCGGTGCCCCGGCTGGGTTCTCTACGATCGCGTTTAACGGTGTATCTGTTCCGTCGGCTGGTAATGGCAGCACACGCTTCGACACGATCCCGAACGATGTCATCGGTTCGATTGAAGTTGTTAAGGCGATCACCCCAGATTTGCCTGCTGACTCAATTGGTGGCTTCATCAACATTGAAACGTCAGGCGCCTTCGACAAGGGCGAAGACTTGGCCGTCGACGCCGAACTTGCATTGGGTGTAAAACAACTTGGCGGCGGCGAGCTTTTCAACTCTCAGCTGACCGTTTCCGATGTCTTCTTCGATGGGAAACTTGGTGTCTTGGCATCTGGTAGTTTCTTCCACGATAATAAGGTCACGGACAACACTGAGAACCGATTTATCGGCGAAGGGGACCGTCTGATTTCACGGCAAGCGGACTACCGCCTGTACCGTCTCGAGCGTCAAAACACGTCAGGCAATCTGCGCTTCGACTTCCGGCCGAACGACGATCACAGCTTTTTCTGGAACACGGTCTTCTCGTCTTTCTCGGATTTCGAGCAACGCGACCAACACATTTACGATTTCGACGACGCTCAGTTTGCTGAAGTCGGCAGCGACGAATTTGATGCCATCGGCAACACAGCCGTTCGCGGGACGATTTACGGCGTAGAGTTGGATGCGACTTTCAACATGCGTGAAGACATCGAGTCGATCTTCACCACTCAGCTTGGCGGTGAGAGTGACTTTGAGCGTTTCAGTCTCGAATGGACAACCGGCTTCAACGAGTCGATTTCATCTCGCGAACCAGATAGCGCTTATTGGGAATACGACATCAACAATTCCGATGATGGTATCTCCGTCACCTATGACTACACCAATCCGGACGCGCCAATCGTTCAAGTCTATGACTCAATCTTGGACCCGGCCGCAGTCACAGCCACCAACCCAGACGGCTATGCGCTTGGTGACCTCCTGACGGGCCCTCCTGTCTCAGCGTTTATCTTTGAAAACCTGGAAATCTCTGACACAGAAGAAGCTGTGGAAGAGTATTACGGCCAGTTCGATATTGAGTATCCATGGCAACCGTTCGGGATCACTTCAGACTTGAAATTTGGTGGGCGCGTCTCGCTCGCGAATGCCACTCTTGAGGACACGGACCTCGAAGTCACCGACGATATCGATGCGTTCGTGAATACCGACTATGACAATATCCTGACCGATAGCCTGTCGCGCGCGACGTTCCCACAGCCAGCCATGTTTGAGTTTGGTGAAGACCGTTCGTTCGATGGCCGCGACCAAGTGTTTGCAGCTGCACGCGCAAACAATTTGATCCTGACCCAAGGCAACGTCTGGGAAAATTTCTATGACGTCGACTTTAATGTTTACGCGGGTTACGCGATGAACACATTCCGGTTCGACAATTTCGACATCATCGTCGGGGGTCGTGTCGAACTTACGGATTGGGAAGCAACTGGTAACAATGCGTTAGACGAAGGTGCGATTGAAGACCTTTTGGAAGCCGGGTCAAATCGCGGGATTACCTTGGATGAAATTTATGCCGCTCGCGACGCCGACGGCAATCCAATCTTAGAGCAAGTCACAGCGTCAGACGACTATGTCGACTTCTTCCCGAGCGTTCATTTCAACTACCGACCGCGCGAAGATCTCGTCTTCCGACTCGCTTATACCGAAAGCATTGAACGCCCAGGTTATGAAGATCTTGCTCCAAATCGGATCATTGACGAAGATTCGGATGAAGACGCAGGTGGCGTCATTTTCCTCTCAGGCGGCAACCCAGCGCTTGAGCCATTGCGCGCCCGTTCGATCGATGCCTATGCAGAATACTACCTGCCTTATCGCGGTATCGTTAGCTTCGGCGTGTTCCATAAGGATATTGATGATCCCATCTTTACGGCCGTGCAGGAACTTGACGGCGCTGCCTTTGGTTTCCCAGACAACCGGGTCCGCCTATCCGGCCCGCTCAACGGCTCAGACGCTTCTATTACAGGCTTTGAATTCAACTACTCCCAGCAGTTTGGCTTCCTGCCAGAACCATGGGATGGCTTCGGAACGTCGATCAACTACACCCAAGCCGAAGACGAAGCGCAAACACCACCCCTCTTCAACGAAGATACGGGGCAAAATGATGGCGCGTCTCGTGAGAGTGGTCTCGCGGGTGCATCAGACGAGACGTACAATATTTCGATCTTCTACGAGAAATACGGTATCTCGACCCGTCTAACCTATCAGTATCGCTCGCCATGGTTAAACGCGATCAATCTGAGCAATCCGGATCAGGACCGGTTCTGGGATGAGCGTCCGTCGCTCGACTTCTCTTTCCGTTACGCTCAGAACGAGAACATTACTTACTTCCTCGACGCGAATAACCTAACGGATGAGTTTGGTCGCCGCTACAACGGCAACACCAATAACGTCTACGAAGTAGAAGGCTTCGGCCAGTCATATCTAGCTGGCATTAGAGTATCGTTCTAAAGCCGCTACTTATCAAAGAAAGCGCCCGGCCAAATCGGCCGGGCGTTTTTGTGTTTGGCGTGCAATCGGTGAATAAGACTGGTTCACGTTAGAATATCCGCATGGGTTGTTTAAACCGAGAAAAACCTAAATGCCGGTGCTCATGACGCGCATACGATCTATCGCGACCGCGGAGACGAAGGTTAGACATTGAACCTAGAATACTCTTGAAAAACAATTCACTAATGAATTCCGGTTAGACGCCGCAACTCGTTGTTATTAATAGAATAATTTACCCCCTTCCTCTCCGCCACGCAGTCCGCGCGATTTGAGCCATCCAGCGCCGGCGCACGAAACAGCCCACAATTCAAAGACTTGGCGCTCGGTTAGCGGCAGTCCTGAGACAGAGACACGGTCTCTGCCGGCGCATCTGAGCTGAGTCGGCGACCCGTCTCTGTGCCCACAAAAATCAGTTAGGTTTGAAAATACAGGGAAAATACAGGGAATTTCAGCCGATTTTGAAATATTCGAGACGTCACCCCTCAACCAAATCGACACCGACGTTCGAATCTAAGTGAACGTGTTCATGTTCAACCGAGTAACGCGTCCTGCGCAATCCAGGAATTTGGAATATGCGACTTGATAAGGCGCTCAGTGGAGTTGTCAGCGGAAAGTGAGCTTTAACCGCCCTGCTCTAGCCTAGTTCTATGAGCAAGAACCCGTTTCGCTATTTCAAAACGTCGCCGGAAATAATCCAACTCGCAGTGATGATGTATGTCCGGTTCCCTCTCTCGCTTCGAAACAACGAAGCGCGCGTCATACATGCGACAGCATACCCATTGGCAATGGCACTTGGACGAGGTCTTTGTGAAGATCAACGGCGTCCAACACTACCTCTGGCGCGCCGTCGATCACGAAGGCGAAGTGCTTGAAAGCTATGTGACCAAAACCCGCGACAAGCCGGCTGCACTTAAGTTTCTGAAGAAAGCCATGAAGCGATACGGATCGCCGAGAACGGTCATCACTGACCGGCTTCGGTCCTACGACGCAGCTATGAGAGAGATCGGAAATGAAGACCGCCAGGAGGTCGGTCGTCACCTCAACAATAGAGCGGAGAATAGCCACCTTCCATTCCGAAGGCGAGAGCGAGCAATGTCGAGATTCAGGCGAATGTCGAACCTACAAAAATTCGCTTCGACACATGCCTCGTTCCACAATCACTTCAATCTAGACCGCCACATCAACCACCGCTCAACCTTCAAATCCATGAGAAACGCTGCTCTCTCTGAATGGCGCGGCCTTCTGGCTGGATAAGAGCCCCTACCCCAAACGATGCTGGAGACGGGTTCGCATTAAACTGACAGCACCCCCTTGATTCCATTCACCCGTTGCTGGTTCGCCGATGGTTCATTGGCACCAATGACATTGATGAAACCATCCGCGAAATTAATCGGAATGATTCCGATGAACCAAATGAAGATGGGGCTAGTCCAGAAAACGACATTTCAAGCGACCAAAATCAGATTAAAAGCAACTGATCTGGATCAATGACAATTCCTAAGCGGCCTCACATACCTTCGTTGCTCTGAAGCCCAACAAAGTTGGAAGAACGCGGATTTTTTCGATCACTCTTTTTGAACGAGGGGTGGAAGGCGTGACCAATGTTACCACAACGCTTTCTCGCTTCTGCTCGAGCGAAAATGACGAGGGCAAAATATTCAGCGCTGCAAAATATTGAAGGGTTTTTACTGGTCCAAACACGGACTCATCAAAGGTCAACTCGAGCCGCGTAAAGGATTTCTCGTCCGCTGAGATTGGCTCGGGGGGATTGGTGTAAACGCTCTTGTTTTCCATTCAGAAAAGTCTTTTCTCTAGATGTGAAGCGCATGGCCCAGCGTCTTGAGCCCAACCTCTTGGACAGCTTCGCCGAGCGTTGGGTGCGCATGGACTGTCTGAGCTATGTCCTCAACACGGGCACCCATTTCACATGCAAGTCCAAAATAAGCTGACAACTCGGAGACACCGCGACCAACCGCCTGGATTCCCAGCACCAGATGATCAGCCTCACGCACGACAATTCGCACGAATCCTTCCTCGGCTTCCATGGATTTTGCGCGTCCATTTGCAAGGAAAGGAAACGTCTCAGTCTTAATCGCGTGACCTTGCTCGATGGCTTCCTGAGGCGAGAGACCCACTACAACGATTTCCGGATCAGTGAAACAAATCGCGGGGATTACAGTTTTATCCCAGATACGCGGCTCACCCGCGATCAGTTCGGCCACCATTTCGCCTTGCGCCATCGCCCGGTGAGCGAGCATCGGGTCTCCGGTAACATCGCCTATCGCATAGACGCCGGACATGCTGGTTTGGCACTGCTGATCGATTTTTATGAATTCTCCATCCATATCGATTACAAGTTGATCCAAGCCCAATCCGTCTGCCACAGGACGGCGACCGATCGCGACCAGGACTTTCTCCGCCTCAATCTCCACTTCATTCGAATCTGAATCCTCAACCAAAAGTGTGCTTTCGCTTGCATTAAACGATTTCGCCATCGTGCCCGTGTGAACCTCGATGCCCAGGCGCTTACAGGTCTTCACGACTGGTCCAGAGAGCGCTTTGTCATAAGCAGGCAGGAGCGCACCAGCGGCTTCGACAACCGTGACCTTTGACCCCAGCTTTGAAAGCGCAATCCCAAGCTCGAGGCCGATATATCCTCCGCCGATGACTACAAGTGATTTGGGTAGCCGCTTAAGCGCCAAGACTTCTGTAGATGACAAAATGTGCTTACCAAATGGAAGACTTGGCAGTTCGCGTGGCGCAGATCCAGTCGCGATAACAATCGACGTAGCGCGAATGAGCGTTGTCGTTTCGCCCTCGACTTCAACGGTTTTTCCGTCGAGAAACTTGGCATGGCCTTTAACGATGCGAACCCGGGCTTTTTTCAACAACCCTTCAACACCAGTTGTGAGTTGATCTACAATTCGATCTTTCCAAGCTACCGTTTTCTTTAGGTTGAGAACGGGCTTAGAGGCAGAGATCCCAATCGGACTAGCGTCTGCAAACTGGGTCAGTTTCTCAAACTCGTCAGCCGCGTGGATCATGGCTTTTGATGGAATACATCCGACATTCAAACACGTTCCACCTAGGTCGCCCGCATCGACAATAACTGTGTCTTGTCCCAGCTGACCAGCCCTTATGCCACAGACATAGCCCCCGGGGCCCGCCCCAATGACGAGCGTTTGGCAAGTAATTTCATTCATCGTCTGGCTCCAAGAAAAGCTCGGCCGGGTTCTCGATCTGGGATTTCATGATTTGAATAAATTGAGCGGCCTCCCAACCGTCGATAAATCGATGGTCGAAGGAGCACGAGAGATTTAGAACTTTGCGCGGGACGAACATTCCATTTTCCCAAACCGGTTGCGTTCGCATCTTATTGACGCCCACAATGGCCATTTCGGGTGCGTTGATAATCGGAGTGGTGGCTAATCCACCAAACTTTCCGAGTGACGATATGGTAATCGTTGAGCCTGAGAGTTCACTCCGGTCAGCAGAGCCATCTCGCGCGGCTGCGGAAACGCGCGAGACTTCCGCCGCACTGGACCAAATACTGAGAGCTTCACAATGGCGAACAACTGGAACGATCAAGCCGCGATCGGTTTGTGTCGCAATTCCAATATGAACGCCTTCAAACTGCTTTAGAAGGTTCTCGCTTTTGTCATAGAGCGCATTGATTTCGGGATACGCCCTCACACCATTGACGATTGCGCGCATCAGAAATGGCAATAGTGTGAGCTTAGTTTGATCGTCTCGTTTTTTGGCGTTGAGACTGGAGCGGAGCGTTTCCAACTGCGTGACATCAATCTCTTCCACAATTGTAATGTGCGGAATTTCGCTCATGGCTTGCTGCATGCGCTCGGCAATCTTCCGGCGCATACCAACGACTTTAACCTCGCGCACGTCGAGCTTGGGCACACCTTGCGGACGGCGCCCAGTTGCAGGCGGCGATGTCGAGTATGAGTCGAGATCCGCGTGGGTCACTTGTCCAATTGGGCCAGAGCCCGGAACCAATCGTAGATCGATGCCACGTTCTAATGCCGACCGTCGCACTGACGGCGAGGCGAGCGGTCGTTCTCCATCTTTCCGAAACTGCGTGAAAACCCCCTGCTCGGCTAAAGAAGGCGTCGACTCTTTTTGGGTCGATACAGGTTGCGGCTCTGGTTTAGTGGGCGCAGGCTTTGAAGGGGTGTCAGCTTTCGCTATGACTGGCGCATCCACGGGCTCAGGTGCACTGCCTAGGTCATCCGCATTCCCTTCTCCATCGACATCGAGGCGCAAGAGAACAGCCCCAACAGCCACAGTATCACCAATGTCCGCCCCCAAAGATTTGACGGTTCCATTGACGGGTGACGGTATTTCGACGTTCGCCTTGTCGGTCATAACCGCGCCCAGCGGCTGATCTTCTGCAACGACATCACCTTCGGCTACGAGCCATTCGACAAGTTCAGCCTCGGCAACCCCTTCGCCGACGTCCGGTAACTTGATCACATATTCACCCATAGCTGGCCTCCATGGTTTTCTTCATGGCTTTCTCAAGCCGCGCCGGCCCAGGGAAATAGTCCCACTCATTCGCGTGCGGATAAGGCACGTCATATCCTGCAACACGGGTCACAGGTGCTTCGAGATGGTAGAAACAGGCATCCGAAACGAGCGCGGCGAGTTCAGCGCCAAAGCCGCTTGTTAAGGTGGCTTCGTGTAAGATGATGCACCGCCCTGTTTTTCTTACCGACGCCTCAATCGTTTCCAGATCGAGCGGTATAAGCGTGCGTAAATCAATAATTTCGGCATCGAGTCCGGTGTCTTCCACGGTGGCAAGCGCGACATGCACCATGGTGCCATATGTCAGAATGGTGAGGTCTGCACCTTCCCTGCGCGTCACAGCCTGCCCCAATGGAATACTGTAATAATCCTCAGGCACCTCTCCCAGCGCATGATTCTTCCACGGGACCACTG
>JBCBBY010000037.1:0-34260 GCA_038531195.1 Pseudomonadota bacterium | reverse complement strand
AATCGATCAGAGCCGCCATTATAAGCGCTCGTCCAAAAGATCTTTGAGCCGGGCCCCATCGGTATAGCCTGAACTGGCGCGGCGTGCGCCGCACCGGACAGGACTACAAACGCACTTAAAAGAAGCGTGCGCGGCATGGCCTTACAAGCCCAAGATCATCGTAGTGATAATGTTGCGCTGAATTTCATTCGAACCGCCATAGATCGAGGTCTTGCGGAAGTTGAAATAATTTGGCGCGGCGTGATGCGCATAGTCGGGACCGATCGCAAATTCGTTCGACCCATCTGACGGGAAGCCGCGGAAATATGGGGCGCCATAAGAACCGACAGCTTCAAGTGTAAGCTCCGTCAAACGCTGCTGGATTTCCTTGCCTGTGACTGTCAGAATAGAGCTTTCTGGCCCAGGCCCTTTACCAGCAGACTCGCGGGCCAGTGTGCGCAGCTCGGTGAACTCCAGCGCCGTCAGGTCAATCTCAAGCTGGCTGATCTTCCGCGCGAACGAGTCGTCCTTGATCAATGGCTCGCCGTCGAGGATCTCTGTAGACGCAATGTCGCGAAGACGCTCGATGCCGCGCTTCGACCGTGCGACACCCGCAATGCCAGAGCGCTCATGTGCGAGCAAGAACTTCGCATAGGTCCAGCCCTGGTTCTCTTCGCCAACACGGTTTTCCACCGGCACGCGAACGTCCGTGAGCCATACTTCATTGACCTCATGACCACCATCAATCGTGATGATCGGGCGAACTTCGATGCCAGGTGTGTTCATGTCGACGAGGATGAAGGAAATGCCTTCTTGTGGCTTGGCCGCGTTTGGATCGGTGCGACACAGGAAGAAGCCCCAATCGGCATGCTGTGCTAGCGTCGTCCATGTTTTTTGACCGTTAATGACATAGTGGTCACCGTCGCGCACCGCTGTCGTCTTTAAGCTGGCGAGGTCCGAACCCGCACCGGGCTCAGAATAACCCTGGCACCACCACTCTTCGCCAGAGAGGATCTTCGGCAGATAGCGCGTCTTTTGCTCTTCGCTTCCGAACGTATAAATCACAGGGCCGACCATAGAGATGCCGAACGGAAGCGGCATTGTGGCGTCGATCCGGGCATTCTCTTCTGACCAAATGTAGCGCTGCGTTGAGGTCCAACCTGTGCCGCCATATTTTTCTGGCCATGCTGGCGCCGCCCATCCTTTTTTGCCAAGCACTTTGTGCCAGGCCAGGAATTGCTCGCGGGTCATATCATCGCGAGTTGTCGTCCCACGCATTTCTTCGGGGTAGTTTTCCTCAATAAAAGCGCGGACTTCGTTGCGAAATTCAATTTCTTCGGGTGAAAATTCTAGGTTCATGACGGCTCTTCCCAGCAATTATTCGTGTTGAGTCTTGCCTCTATTTGACGCGCGAAGAGACGAAAAGCAAGTTAACGCGAACGTAAACGTCAGTTTGTCCCAGATGCCGTCGCGATAGGCTTACGAAGCGTCAGGCGTTCCCAAAAATGGCGAACAGGCGGTCCGCAATAGACCAATCGCTGCCGCTGAGCCCAATCCGCCGCCGGTATTGAACTCAAAATTCGCAATTGGGGTCATTCCGATACGCTCCAGTGCGGCTTCATGCGCCGGCCGGCGCGTAACGTGCGCTGCGCGAACATGATCGATGGCAAGCGGGTTTAGCGCATGCACAATCCCCGCCGCAATTGTGGTTGCAAACCCATCCACTAAAACAGGAACACCTTGATGGCGGGCTGCGATAATGGCGCCGACGCAGGCGGCGAGCTCGCGGCCACCGAGGCATCGCAACGCTTCGAGGGGATCCGACAAATGACCACGATGCACACGTAGCGCTTCACTCACAATCGCCACACGTTGCTTATTCATCTCCGTCGGCACTTGTGGCCCTGGACGCACCCAATACTCTGGCGCGCCGCCATAGAGTGCACACGCAACCGCCGCGGCTGATGTTCCGATCCCAGCACCAACGACCCCGAGAGCGACCAAATCCGGTTTACCTTCTAGAGCCTCGAAGCCAAAAGCGATCGTCGCAGCGCATTCCCGTTCTGTCATCGCCGCTTCTTCGGCAAAGTTTGGGGTCGGCTTATCAATCGCGAGTTCGAATACGCGAATATTCGCATCCACCTGCGTCGCAATCGCTGAGAGCGGCGCCCGTCCGCCTTTCAATGCATCAACTTTGGCGCGGGTATTTTCGTTTGAGGAGAGCGTGACCCCATTTGCAGAGATGCCGTGAGACCCCGCGAATATCGCAAGGGTCGGCAGGGTTAATCTCGGTGGATAGCGTTTCTGCCATTCCGCCAGCCAAGCGGCGCCATCACCCAGCTTTCCGAAATCGCCCTCGCGGCCCATTTCAAGCAGCGCGTCATACACGCGTTGGGCACTGGCCGGATCGGTTTCGATCGGCTGCATCGCGAGGTTTCGTACGTCGTCTAATGGACGTGAAGCTGGCTCCGTTTCCGGCACGTCATTTCCTTTTTGCTTGAGAACGCATAAAACGCCCTTATTTCAACGCCCAAGTCAATTCTTGATCTGGTAATTTGATAAAAGTGTCGCAAGCATATTTTGATGATATGGCATTAGAGTGATAAACATGGCCAGACCTGAGATTGAAAGCCCTTGTATCAAAGTTTGTGCCGTAGATGGCGAAACTGGCCTATGTTTGGGCTGTGGGCGCAGTCTCAAAGAGATTGGCGGCTGGATGCAATATGATGATGCCGGCCGACGAACCGTCATGGATGCCCTGCCAGAGCGCCTGCAACGTCTTCGCGCAATGGGAAAGATAAGCACCGCCTCATGAAATTCTCACACATCATATCGACCATGTTGCTGGCAGGCGGTCTTGCCGCTGGGATATCGTTCTATTTAGACCCAAAACTGGAGCAGTCGGCTCAATCTGAAACAGCGACGACGACGATGGCGGAGACCGAAACACCGAATGTCGCTTCGCTCGCCGTGGAGCAAGCGACGCCCGCCTCGGCGCGAAGAATGGCAACGATTCGGTCCCGGCATGACAGCCATTATTGGACCCGCGCATTGGTCAATAAAAAGTCGACCGTCGAATTTATGGTCGATACTGGCGCAAGCGTGGTCGCACTCACATATAAAGACGCGCAGAAGATGGGACTTCGGCCGGATAAGCTCGACTATCGTTGGGAAATCCGCACCGCTGGCGGCGTCACCATGGGCGCGAGCGTCAAGATTGACTCGATCCAGATTGGTCAAGTGAACATCAAGAATGTCGACGCCATGGTGCTTCGCTCAGACTTGCAGCAATCGCTGCTCGGCATGAGCTTTTTGCGCGAACTTTATTCCTATGAATTCCGCGGCGATCGGCTGATCATTCGGCAATAGCTTAGCCGAACTTGGCGATAACATCCTCAATATCCGCGCCCGGTTGCGACATGATCGCAGCCACTTGAGCCCGTTGTTCAATTGCCAGCCAGATTCCGGCGACTTCCAGATCGACGACAGACCATTTCCCACCACGCTCAATCACGCGCCACCGGACTTTCACAGCCTCGCTGCCCGCACGGACTTCCGTGGTGACGATCGCATCACGGGCATTGCGCGCCGCGGTGTTCACAACATTCACTTCAACGCCTGAAAACTGATGCGCATTGGCTTCAATTTGGCGACGTAGGAAGTTTTCAAAGGCGCGCGTAAAACGTTCTTTTTCGGTGGTGGGCAGCGACCGGCCATAACGACCGAGTGTAAAATTCGCGATTGCCCCAGTATCAATATGAGACAGAACCACGTCCGCGACGCGGGTGCGTTCGCTCTGCGCAATGTCATTTGCAGCCGAGTGGACAAGTGCTTCGGCACTGTCGACATTGTCGCCAGCGGCAACTGCGACCGGGGCAGATGCGGCTAGCGCGAGTGAGATCAGCAACGTTCTCAACATGGGAGTATCCTTGCATATTCTACGCCACTTCTGGGCGCGTTGCGGAGGAGATAAGAACGCAAATGTGCACGTATTAGGGCTAAATTAAGCATATGGGGTATGCGACCCGCGCATGGTGGCTTTTGGGCCACACTTCACATCGCACGGTTGTATACTGTGGGTCAGGTATCGGTTTTAGGGACAGCAGACGAGCGGACGGCGTCGGCGAGACTAAACTTTCCGCTTCCCGGTTTTAGGGGTTTGGGCTGCCCTGGGGCCGGAGCCCAGCCTGACAGCCAAATAATTTCAAAGCTCGCCCGCACGCGGCCATCCGGATCAGAAAAGCGCTCAGCATAAATCTCCGACATCCGCGCCAGAATCCGCCGCGAAAGAGGACGACGATCTTGGCCGTCGCGCGGAAAAAAGGCCGCCTGCTCGGCCATCCCGTGCAAGTCATCGAGCAATTTCATCGGATGCGAGTAGCGCACCGTGACGTGATCGATATCGGCGACAGGGAGCGCAAATCCAGTACGCTGCATCAACGCCGCCATGTCTTGCAGCCCTGGTAAAGGGGACAATCGCGGACTAACGCCGCCGGTGATCTCACTTTCCGCTTCAATGAGCGCCGTCCGCAACTCCTTGAGCGATCCACCGCCAAATAGACAGGCGAGGAATAAACCATCCGGTTTCAGAACCGTCTTTATTTGGTTCATCACCCCCAATAGATCATTCATCCAATGGAGCGATAAAACGCTGACAACGAGATCAAACGAAGCTGGCTCAAAGGGCAGCTTTTCGTCATGCGCGAGCGTCGCGTCTATCCCTCGCGCAGATAGGCGTTCGAGCATCGCTGGAGACGGCTCCCAGGCGGTTACTTGGCCAACCAGGTCGCTGCTTTGGAGCGCCTCTGATGCTTGGCCATCATGCGCCCAAATATCCAAGGCCCGCTCAAACTTTCTCGGGCTATCCCCAAGTCTTTCCAATAATTGTGTAGACTCTCTGCCCTTGAGGAAGGCATACTCGCGGTAATTAGACGACGCGCGGTCTCTATTTCGAGCAACACGCGCGCGATCAAAAAGCTTGGGGGGTGGAGACGACACCATGGGTTCCGATTTGCATTGGACGGCACGTTCGGCAAGAGCCGGATTGCGCACATTGGCGAATTTTGTCTGGCCGCAACGCTCTGCTCTCACGGGTCTCAGACATCCGGGAGATGGTCCTTTTCCCGCCGAAGACTTTGCGAGAATCAACTTTCTAAACGGCGCTGGGTGCAAGATTTGCGGTACACCGCTTGAAATAGACCTCGGCGCCGAGACGATTTGTGGCGCGTGCACCGCGAAAGCGCCGCACTGGGATCAAGCCAGAGCAGCGATTGCCTATGACGAAGCCTCGCGACCCGCGATTTTGCAACTGAAACACAGCGGACGCCGGGATGCGCTTAAAGTTATGTGTAATTGGATGGCAATGGCCGGACGAGACATCCTGCCCGAGACGGATTGGCTCGTGCCTGTCCCTCTGCATTATCAAAGGCTCGCGGCACGCGGGTACAATCAAGCCGCATGGCTAACGCAAGGTGTTGCGCGCCGCACAGGAACGTTGGCCTTGGTCGATGCCCTTTCGCGCAAACGCAACACGCCCAGCCAAGGTGGCCTCACCGCGCGCCAAAGACGCCGCAACGTTGCTGGGGCGTTTGAAGTTCGAACATCGCGGCAAACACGGATCAAAGGCAGCATCGTAACCCTGATTGATGACGTCCTGACCACCGGCTCAACGCTCGCGGCGTGCACAAAAGCGCTCAAAAAGGCGGGGGCAGCCCGCGTCAATGTGCTAGTGCTTGCCCGCGTTGTAAGAGAGGCCGATCTTACCATATAAGGGGCGAACCGGACGAAAGGACCGCCCCGCCAATGGCTAAGGTTACGATCTATACACGCGCATTTTGCCCTTATTGCTCTCGCGCCCTCAGCTTGCTGAAGCAAAAAGAGGCTGACTTCACTCATATTGATGCAGGCATGGACGCTAAAAAGCGGGCTGAGATGATCCAACGCTCAAATGGCGCCCGGACCTACCCGCAAATCTTCGTCGGAGATATGCATATTGGCGGCTGCGATGATATGATGGCGCTTGAACGTGCTGGTAAGCTTGATGTGCTCTTATCCGCATAAATGATCAAATACGCGCTCATCTGTTCTGATTGCGAGGCCGAGTTCGACGCCTGGTTTGCGTCGTCATCTGCTTTTGACTCACAGCTTGAAAAAGGGCTCGTCGAATGTCTCTCATGCGGCGGGACGCATATTCAGAAAGCAATCATGGCGCCCGCTGTATCCGGCACTAAAAAGTCCGCGCCACCAGATCCACAAAAAGTCTTCGGCAAATTGGCCGCAAAAGCGCGCCAGCATGTGGCCGAGAATTTTGACTATGTCGGAGATGGCTTTGCTACGGAAGCGCGGGCCATGCATTATGGGGAAACCGAGCATAAGCCGATTTGGGGCGAAACGACCGCTGATGAACGGGAAGCCTTAAAAGATGAAGGCGTGCCTGCCGAGCCACTTCACCCCGCATTCGCCCCGGCGAAGCCACGCGACGAAGATAAGCTCAACTAATGCGGTTGCGCGCGCCGCGTCCCTCGCAGCGTGACATATCTCAACACAATTGAAACGCTCCAGCCGGTTCGCTAGGGTTCCCTCAGCAAAAAGCAAGCGGGGATCTCTCCAAACAAGGATCACCCGTCTGATCTGTGGAGGAGTTTCAAATGGCAGGGACAGTGATTGTAATTGGTGCTGGCGCATCCAACGGTGTTGGTGGGGCCCTGGCGCGACGCTTCTCGTCCGAAGGCCATCACGTCATCATCGGCGGGCGCACCCCGGAAAAGGTCGAAGCCTTGGCGGGCGAAATCGCATCGGCGGGCGGATCGGCTGAAGGCATTCGTATCGACGTCACATCTGAAGCCGATCAGGATGCCTTGTTTGCCCATGTGGCGGCACGTGGCGACATCGCCGCTGTCCTCTACAATGCGGGAAACAATGCCATTATTCCGTTTGAGCAATTGGACGCTGAAACCTTTGAAGCCTTTTGGCGCGTCGGATGCTTTGGCGGATTTTTAACCGCGAAACGCGCGATCCCACTTCTATTGTCACAAGGTCATGGCAGTTTGTTTTTCACGGGCGCGTCGGGGTCGCTGCGCGGAAAATCCAACTTCGCTCATTTTGCGTCAATGAAAGCGGGACTACGCATGCTGTCGCAATCACTGGCGCGCGAATTCGGCCCGAAAGGTATCCATGTCGCGCATTTCATCATTGATGGCGTCATAGACGGCGAAATGGTGCGCAGCCGGTTCGCAGAATATCTCGATCAGCTCGGTGAGGATGGCGGTTTAGCGCCGGATGCCATCGCTGACGCTTACTGGTATGTTCACAATCAGCCCAAATCTGCCTGGACCCAAGAGCTCGATTTACGTCCGCACAAAGAGCGTTGGTGAAGATTACTGTTTAAGATTATTTTTGGCGCCCAATAAAATAAGCATTCAAAGACGGTAGAATGATAAATTGGCATCACCATATATATATGGCACGTAATGCACGGGCGCATTCTAATGTCTGAAATTAGTATCTCGCTCGCATACTGTGAAACTACTGAACCGATGACGGGTTTGTAAAGTTGTTTACTAACGTATCCTCAGACCGCCATAAAAAAACTCAAAAAAACGAAGACTCTTGCTTGCAATCGGCTTCAAACTATCTGAGCAATAGAGTAAGGTTAATGCGTTGTCACAGACTGGGTCGAGAGACATGGGGGATACCCAACTTTCCATCGAAGATATCGAATATGTCGCCGACATGTTGCGCGCGATCGCTTGGGTCAAAACCGATTTAGGCCCAGTTTCTGCCGAGACGCTTTCGGATCTTGAAGAGAGCCTTGGCGCGGCTGAATCAGCTTTGCGCCGTGTCGCCGCAGAAATGGCGATTAATGCGCCGGCGCGATCACAGTCTAACTGATCTTACTTTCCGGTCGCGGTTTCATCGAACACAGACTGCCCCGGTAATCCATCATAAAACCATCTAATCGGGCGATCATAAAATCTCGCCAATATAGCCAAAGAGCGCGCATCAACACGCGTATTGCCGAGTTCTAAATGATTGTAGTCCATCGTCGAAAGCTCTAAGGCTTTTGCCGCGTCTTCTACACGCGTCCCCGACCTCTTCCGTGCTTCCGCTATCCGCGCCGCAAGGTGCTGATCAATTTTAGTCATGACGACGCATCCCCATGTCGTACATTTATGTTACAAATGAAACTAAGGGTGAACGTTTGAGGTTTCAAGGCTCTCGACAAGCAATAGCTGCAAGTTGCAACGACTTACCTTTGTGAAAGAGAAACGACACCGAAATCGGAAAATTCTTTCGGAAAACCAAGTGTTTTCGGGCAACCCTTTCAGCTCAATTTGAGCCAGAAACGCCATCAGAACCTACAGTGGCGCTCGCTTACAGGCTCAAGATTGCCAGCCCCGATTGACCAGTCTAGATCGATATAAGGAAAATCGAGCTGACGGGAGAGACGGGTATGGCGGAAGTCGCGGAAGTAACGCAGACCAAAGGTATTCTGGGGTGGGTTGAACGCACAGGTAACAAATTACCTGATCCAGTCTTTCTCTTCGCATATTTCATCATCGCCCTCGTTCTGGTCTCGATCGTCTGCGCCATGCTCGGCGTAAATGCCACTTTGGATGAGCAAGTCCTGGGTGGCATGCCGGATAGCCAGAAAGCACGGTTTGGGATTGGCGGTGACGGGATCATTAGCGCGGTCAGCCTCATCGCCGCGGAAAATATCCAACGACTTTGGGTCGAAATGCCGAAAACCTTCACGCACTTCCACCCCTTGGGTTACGTCCTGGTTGTGATGTTAGGGGCGGGCGTCGCGGAGCGCTCAGGTCTGTTCGCAAGCGCAATGCGCTCAGCCGTACGCGGCGCGCCCGTTTTCTTGCTTACCCCTGTCGTTGCTCTGGTCGCTATGATTGGCAATCACGCAGCTGATGCCGCTTATGTGGTACTCATTCCGCTGGCTGGGGTTCTGTTTGCCTCCGCCGGTCGACACCCTCTGGCGGGCATCGCAGCCGCTTTTGCCGGGGTTTCCGGCGGCTTTTCAGCCAACCTTTTTCCAGGCCAGCTGGACGCCTTGCTTTACGGCATCACTGAGGAAGCCGGCGAGATTTTGAACGCCAATTATGATGCGAACATTGCGGGCAATTGGTGGTTCATCGTCGCCCTGCTGGCAATTTATCTGCCCATCATCTGGTTCGTTACAGACCGTGTAATCGAACCGCGCCTCGGAACATGGCGCCCCGAAGAGGGCGCAGACGCGGACAGCTATAGCGATGAAGACAAACCCCTCACACCCGAACAACAAAAGGGATTGCGCAATGCTGGCTTAGCGGTGCTCGGGGTGCTCGCCCTTTGGGGGTTCATGACATTCGGTCCCGGCACGCCGCTCTGGTTGGACGGCGAAGGCACTGAAGGGCTCGAATGGTACCAGCGCGCGGCGCCCCTCTTCCAATCGCTTGTTGGCGGCTTCCTCGTCTTATTCCTGGCGGCGGGATGGGCCTATGGCGCCGCGGCGGGGACGATTAAGAACCACCGCGATCTCGTCGACATGATGTCGGAAGCGATGAAGGATATGGGCTACTATCTCGTCCTGTCTTTTGCGGCCGCCCACTTTGTCGCGATGTTTGGCTGGTCGAATCTCGGCTTGATCAGCGCGGTCCATGGCGCTGCCGCAATTGAAAGTTCCGGTTTGCCGCTACCGATTCTGCTCGGCTTGATCGTCCTTTTCTCAGCGATCATCAATTTATTCGTTGGGTCGGCCTCAGCGAAGTGGGCGCTTTTAGCACCCGTTATGGTGCCTATGCTCATGCTGCTCGGGGTCTCGCCCGATGGTGCGACGGCGGTCTATCGCGTCGGCGATAGCGCGACCAATATCATCACACCGCTAATGGTCTATTTCCCGCTCATCCTGGTCTTTGCCCGGCGATGGGTGAAAGACTTTGGCCTAGGAAGTCTGACGGCGACCATGCTGCCTTATTCGGTTTGGATGTTGATTAGCGGCGTTCTATTGGTGATCGCATGGACCTACCTCGGCTTCGACTTGGGTCCGGGCGCACCGATGTCTGTGACCCTCGGCGACGCGGGCTAGAGATCGAGCTTGGCCTGCTGAGCTAGAAAGTCCTGCGGGACGGGTGCCTCGAACATATGCGTGTTCGAGCTCGGCGATGCGATTTCAAGTCGGGATGCGTGCAGCATGAGCCGAGGCCCTGAAGAGGCGCCTTCCCCATAAATCGGGTCTCCGAGGATCGGACACCCAAGATGCGCCAAATGAGCCCGAATCTGATGCATACGGCCGGTATGGGGTCGCGCTTCGATCAAGGCATGCGCATCGGAACGCCTGAGGACGCGCCAACGCGTCAGCGCCGCGTCGGCGCCGCGGTCGACGCGTCCCGGCTGCACCGCTCGTCCAACCTTCAGCAAAGGCACATCGCAAGCCCCTTCATCTTGATCCGGAACGTCACCGGACACTAAGGCAAGATAGGTTTTCTCGACCCGTCGCTCTGCGAACTCCGTGGAAAGGAAACTCATTGCCGGCTTGGTCTTGGCGGCGAGAACTAGGCCAGACGTCCCGGCATCGATACGATGCACGAGGTGCGGTCGTTTTCCATTCGAGCGCGCAAACGCCCAGAGCAGAAAGTCCAAGGAGGTCCCGCGATTGCCGCGCGTTTGCACCGCGAGCCCTGACGGTTTGTCGAACGCCAACACTTCTGCGTCTTCATAGATGACCAATCGTCGGATCATCTCTTTCTGCGCATCGGAAAGCTTCGGGATCGGACGGTTGCGCATCAGGATCTATCGGGCGAGAGGTGACTGCAGCTCAGCCGCCGTCGACCGACATGCCGCTCACAATCACGGTTGCGACGATGATCATGGCAATAACGATCTGCCAAAAAATCAGAAGCAAGAAAAATCTCAAACCCGACATGATAGCGCCAGTCGATCCAACCACCGCGAGGCTGCGCCAAACATACACAAAGAAGCCGATCAAGAAGCCCCACAGAACGATGGATGGCAGGTAGGGCCCCGCCAACATCAAGAAGGCCCCGGTCAGATAAATCCACGAATGCAAATGAAGGGCGTGCACAGCATGATCGTAGACGTAAAGAGAGCGCCGCCAGATATGCAAAAAAGTGAGCGCTATGATCGTTAGCGGTACAATGAGAATGCTCAATCGCGGCAACCAATTTTCCAACTGCGCAGCAAATTGATCTTGGTTTTCCAAAACAGCGACAATTTGGTTTTCAATATCGCCGCGTATCGCGTCCGGCGCCTCTACGCTGATATTGGCACGGTCTAAACGTTCGCGCGTCGACTCTTGAATAGCTTGTGCCGCCTGATCCGTGCGGCCGTCAACAATACCTTGGGTGATCTCGGCGCGGGTTTCTTCGTCGACATTCATATACTGTCCGGGCGGGACAATCGCGAAGAGGATCAAGTAGAAGAGCAGACTGGCAAGGAGGAAGAGCCGAAATGGCGGCACATATCGCGCACGCTTGCCTTCCGTGTAATTCTTGGTCAGTCGACCTGGACGAAACAGCAAGACCGGCAATGTGCGCGCAATGCGACCATCCCAAGTAAACGTGTCACCAATCGTCTCGCCGATGAGATCTACGATCGGGCGATGAAAGCTCGCTGCCAGCTGGCCGCAATTGGTACAGTAACGCTGCGTGACAATCTCGCCGCAATTGCGGCAAGGTTGCCCCGCGAGGTCAGCTTTCTGGCGCGATGTCAGGCCTCCAACCGACGCCGCCCCGGCAGTTTCAAACTCTGTCGACATGTCCCTCCCCGAACGTTCGACTACTCGCTTTCAGGTGCAGCTTCGGTGGGTTCCGCCTTGGGGCAAAGCCAACGCGAGCGGTGATTATCCTCGGCGTTCTCAGCCCATCCTTCAAGATTGGGATCGACCAAGTTCTTGGTGACCTGGAACCACATTGGCGTGATCGGATAATCTTCCAACATGATTTCCTCGGCCTGGGCGAACAGTTCAGCCCGCTTCACGAGATCTCGCTCTTGGCTGGCAAGCTCAAGCAGTCCGTCATATTCTGGGTTGGAGTAATTGCCGTAATTTTGCTGCCCTGCATCGGTATCTAAGAGATAAAGATAGTTGAGTGGATCGTTATAGTCTGCGAGCCAACCGCCATCGGCGACTTCGAAATTGTTCTGGCGCAAATCCGCATACAGCACTTTCGTGTCCTGGCGCAGGATCTGAGCATCCACCCAAGGGGCTATTTCATTCCAATTCGCTTGCGCGACTGGGGCGACCTTCGGATTGTCGCCAGTCGACCGGTGTTTATACTCAAACCGCAACGGATTGTCCGGGCCATATCCGGCGTCTTCAAGAAGCTGTCGCGCTGCCATCAGCCGTTCGGTACGACCAATTGACCGCCAAGATACCTCGGGCCGTTCAGTTTCATAATTTGCAATCCCGGGTGGGACAAAGTTGTACGCAGGAACATTGCCGGGCGTCAGAACGCTATCGACCATGAATTCCCGGTCAATGGCCATAGATAGAGCTTTTCGAACGCGCACATCGTCGAACGGTGCTTCGCTCGAATTGAAACTCCAGTAGGTCGTCAGCAAGCCTGGCGTAGTGCGGGCCCATCCGGGGAATCGACGGTCCAACTCGGCCTTACGGCCGCCATCAAAGTCATTATTGATATCGAGAGCAGCTGCTTCGATTCGGCGTTCAACCGCGGCCAAGTCTTCTAACTCGAAATAGCTCACGCGCTCAAAGCAAAGTGTATCAGCTTCATAGAAGTTTGGGTTTTTCTCAGCGACAATTTGATCACCAGTGACCCAATAAACGAGCTTATACGGCCCGTTGACTTCGATATTATCTGGTTGCACCCAGGCCACGCCATACTGTTCGACGATGTGCTGCGGCACGGGAAAAGTCGTGTAATGCGTGAGCAAGCCGAGGAAATAAGGAGCAGGTTCTTCCAGAGTGATTTCCAGCGTCCGCTCATCGATTGCGCGGACACCCAATTCTTCTGGCTCAATTAGCGCCTCGTTGAGAGCTTGGGCATTCTTGATGATGTAGAGTAATGACGAGTATTGCGAGGCGATTGCCGGGTCTTGAATTCGGCGTAGGGCGTATACGAAGTCTTCAGCGGTCACAGGAACGCCGTCAGACCAGGTTGCTTCGCGAAGCGTGAACGTCCAAATCAAGCCATCGTCGCTGGTTTCCCAGCTTTCCGCCATCGCCGGGATCACCTCGCCATCAGGGGCGTGCTGCATTAAACCGTGGAACATATCTCCAATGATAATGTTTTCCCAAGCGGCAGACGACCGGTGCGGGTCCAGGGAATCAACTTTCGCCGAAATCCCGCGTCGCAGCGTCAAAACATCGTCTTCACCTGAACCGCCGCCACCGCACGCGGATAACACCAATGCACAGGCGATTGCCGCCCCGGAGAGTAATCTGTTCAAGCGCATGAAGCGTCCCTTTATGTGTTTTTATGATCGTTGTTTACATTTGTCTCAGACAATTTCGAATTTGCCTAGGTCTGGGCTGTTCACATGATGTATTCGTGGGGCGCCGCCTCTATCGCCGTCGGAAAAACCCAATGAAGCCAAACATTCCGGCAAGCAGCGACCCGATTCCGCCAGCAACAACGGTTATCGGACTGATCGATTGGGCCAAAGCGATCGCTTGGCCGATGCGGGAGACTTCCACGTCGACAGAATCGCGGAACGTCCGCAATGGCAGCGCTTCATTGCCCATCAGGGCAAAGAGCTCGATCACCAGTTCTTGATCACCAACGGCCATTGGCGTGACTTTCCAGCGCCAAATATTCTCTGTCAGTGGTGAAATGCGCTGAATATCCGGCGTGATCGGCTCGATGTCGAAATTTTCACCCGACACCAAGGCCCGGACGGTATCCGAGATTTTGGCCTCGCCTTCACCAATATTTCCTCGCCCCGGCAAGGCGTCGGCAGCCGTATCATCGCCGGTTGCATCAAGCGCCACCGTTACCGTGAACGGCCGCCCGAATGTTGCGCCTTTGGGCGTTTCGTGCGCGATGGGAACGGTTCTCAGGCTGCCAAGGAAGTCCTCTGTCGACATCGCCGTGTCAAACATGTCTTCATCTGGCAGTATAGACTTGCTCATCGACCGACTGGCTGTCGGTTTGCTCGCTGACTCAGGAATGGAAGCAGCTTCAAAGCCTCCGGCGATCGCGGGCGGCGGCGGCGCGCTGACAGATGCCGGCTGCGACCCCGCATTCATGTATTGATAGCCGCCAAATGCCAGGGCACCCGCCCCGATAAGGATCAATAGAAACGAAAACAGTCTCAACATTGCACGCCTCCAAACTCAGTCCTGTTTAAGCGGATGGCGCCATTAGGGGAAGGGTTAACTGAACCCGGCTTGAACGCCTTAACCGTCATCATCATCGATCTGTGTGGACGATTGCTCCAGCTCAGACCGTTCGGCCTTGGCTTTCGCCACCCCGAGACTTGGCATCGGTGGAGGTACAATTTCCGGCGCATCCTGCTGCTGCATATATAGCGTGCGGCTTGGGAAGGCGAAGCCAGTCCCGGCGCGTTCGACAGTGTCATAGCAGGCGACGGCGAGTTCTTCTTTGATCTTCAACCATTCGCCCCAATTGGTCGAATGCGTGAAACAGTAGATGATGAAATCGATTGAACTGTCATTGAAACTGTCCACGCGGACGAATAAAGCCGCTTCGGGCGGTTTGGCGAAGCGCTCATCATTCCACAGCCAGGCTTCAATCTCATCCCGGATGTACTTCAGTTGATCCACGGTGGTTCGGTATTCGACGCCAATCACCCATTTAATACGGCGATGGCTCATTCGAGAGAAATTGGTGAGCGGGTTGTCGGATAAGAGCCCATTCGGGACATAGACCGGGCTTTTGTCGAACCTGCGGACTAAAGTGGACCGGAAATTGATTTTCTCGACCGTGCCTTCGACCACGCCGTCGACTTTGATCCATTCGCCGGGATGAAAGCGCTTTTCGCTCATAATAAGAATGCCCGAGATCAGGTTCTTAAACAGATCCTGCGCGCCGAGGCCGACGGCGATGCCGAAGACGCCCAGACCAGCGATCAAAGGCGCGATGGCAATCCCCCAGATCTGCGCCACCGCACCAAATCCGAGTATAATCAGAATGATCTGCAGCAGCTTTACCAGCCAATCCACAATCGCGGGCGACAGCGTGTCTCGCAGGCCCGTAAAGATGAATTCAAACGCATTGACGGCGCGCGAGAGCGTCCAAAACACCGCCAATGTGATGACCGATTGGACAATCTTGTCGGCAAACACCTCCGCATCGCCTGTGACCTCAGCAAATTGCAAGGCGAAATAGGTGCCGATAATCACCGGAACGATTTTCAGCGGGGTCGCAATGGCTTTCACCAATGCGTCGTCAAATTGCGTCTCTGTGCCAGCTGCAGCCCGCGCGATTCCGCGCACGACAACCCTCGAGAAAAGACCGCGAACGATCAGTGAAAACAGTAAGATGCCGACAATGATGATAATCTGGCCATAGGTGAAGCCATAGGCGCCCTCATTCCAAATCTCGATCAAGTATTCTGTCGCATCTAAAGCCCATTGCGGCAGGTTCTCCTGCATCCAATTGGGCAATACCAAAGGCGGTTGCGTCCCACTCGCCATCGTCAGCTCCTCATGCTCAGACGATCAATTAGATCGCTCTTTTGTGGCAGTAAAACGAATGTCAGGGTTTTTTTCCTGGGCGTAGCCCACATCCCACGCGTTCTTTGCCAAATATACGGGTGCCTCATCCAGGTCGGTTCCGGAAGCGGATTTATTCTTGTCCAAAAAGGCACTCAAAATCGAATCATCATCACAATGGATCCAGCGCGCGACATTATAAGGCGCGGTCTCAAACACGACGTCCAAGCCATATTCGTTGATCATACGCTCTGCCATCACTTCAATTTGTAGCGCCCCCACGGCGCCGACAATCATATCAGAGCCAATGCTCGGCTTAAACAATTGAGTGACGCCCTCTTCTGCCAAGCTTTCGAGCGCTTTGCGCAAATGTTTGGCTTTCATCGGGTCTGTGGTGCGCGCGCGGCGGAGGATTTCCGGGGCGAAATTTGGGATCCCAGCGAATTTGATGTCGCCGCTCTCGGACAAACTATCCCCGACCCGCAATTGGCCATGGTTGGGAATGCCGATCACGTCTCCAGCATACGCGGTCTCTGCGATCTCGCGATCTTGGGCCAGGAACATCATCGGGTTGTGGACGTTGATCTGTTTGCCGTCATTGATCTTCAGACGCATCCCGCGCTTGAACTCCCCCGAACAGATCCGGAAGAAAGCCACGCGGTCGCGGTGGTTTGGGTCCATATTGGCTTGGATTTTGAACACAAAACCGGCCACGCCTTTATCGCCGCGTTCCAGCATGTGCGGCTGGTGCTTCTTCTCGCAGCTTTGCGGACGAGGTGCAGGCGCAAACTCCTCTAAGACATGCAGCAATTCACCGACCCCAAAATGGCGCAGCGCCGTGCCGAAGACGACAGGCGTCATATGCCCCTCGAGAAAGGCCTGTTTGTCGATCTCGGGCAGCATTTCCCGCGCCATTTCGCTACCTTCTTCGAGCTCTTCGAGCGCACTCGGGTCAACTTGGTCGCGTACGGCCTCCAATTCGACACGCGGGGACTCGCCAGGTGTGAGGCCTTCATCCGCTGTCTTTTTCGAATAGTGCAGGAAGTCACCCGTTCGCAGGTCGACCATCCCACCGAACCGCTGCCCAGACGCGGCTGGCCAGTAAAGCGGCGCGCAATCGAGCTGCAACTGGTCCTGGATCTGATCGAGCAATTCGAGCGGATCCAGCGCCTCGCGGTCCATTTTATTGATGAAGGTCACGATCGGAATGTCTCGCAGGCGGCAGACTTCAAACAGTTTCAGCGTTTGCGGCTCAATGCCTTTCGCCGCATCCAGCACCATGATCGCACAGTCCGCGGCGGTCAGGGTCCGATACGTGTCCTCTGAGAAGTCTTCGTGACCCGGCGTGTCGAGCAGATTGTAAACATTGCCGCGATACTCAAACGTCATCACGGATGCGCTGACCGAAATGCCGCGATCGCGTTCGATCTTCATCCAGTCAGACGTTGTCCGCCGCCGTTCACCGCGCGCCGCCACTTCGCCGGCCATACGGATCGCGCCCCCCGCCAAGAGCAAATTCTCCGTCAGCGTGGTCTTACCCGCATCAGGGTGGGAGATGATCGCAAAGGTACGGCGGCGATCCGCCTCTTGGGAAATGGACATTCAATGCTCTCACGCGGCAACAGCCCGTGCGGGTAGCCTAAATCCCGATTGGCTTCAATTGACCAATTTGAGCTGGCGCGGTCTAAGCCCGTTTGCGATGGCGGCCATCACTCGCGGCCCCGCGGCGATAGGTTTCGAGCACCAATGGAGGAACGTCCCGCAAGCGTGGTTCAAACCCGCCCGCGGCATTGGGTTTGAGCATAAGGCTATTGGCACCCGTACTGGCAATCACCAGCGCCGCAATGTCAGCGCGGCCCAGCGCCCAGTCTTCGGCGCTGGCGGATTGCAATTGCACGAATTTCTGGACCGCAAACTCGACCGCTTGCTGGGCGCGCAATTGCCGCGGGTCGCCGCAGCCGATCGCGCGCCAGCGCCGCGTCAGATGCGCCTCCGGTGCGTCTATCTCAATCACCGTGTCATTCAAGAGAAACAACATGGTCCACCCCTAGGTTCCCACGACCATCTCGGTGATTTGCAGTTAACGAAGCGTTACGTCAGCGCGATATGACACTTATTCGACACGCTCGGTCAAAAAGTGACGTCCGTCGCGGTCTTCAATTTCAACCACCCAGAGGTCCCGATCTCGCTCACGGGCACGGCGGACATAGTCATCGGCGTCTGCTTCAACCGGGCCGATATTCTGGCTCTCAAGATCGACGAAAATCCGTTCACCTTCCATCGAGGTGCGGGGGGCATAGACATGCGCGGCGCCTTGTAAGTCCGAGACTTTGATCAACACATCGCCGCGCGACTCATCCCCGCGCTGGAGGACGAATGCGGCCGCGCCCGCGACCTGCACACGCCGCACCAGAGCATCGACCCAAACCTTTGTCGGCAACCGTTCGTCAAACATCGATGGCCCCTATTCCGCCGCGCGCTTTTCGTCACCACGATGAGCCGGCAAACGCACAGTGACGGTTGTGCCTTGGCCTGGCGCCGTGCGGATCTCGACTTTGCCGCCTTGCATCTCCGCCAAGCGTTGGACCATAGCGAGGCCCAACCCGGTGCCGGTCCGGCCTTTGGCATTGCGGCCTTGCGCAAACGGTTTGGCAATGCGGGCTAAGTCGTCTGCATCCATTCCGGCGCCGGTATCGCTGACTTGCAAGACGCTCGTATCGCCGACCATGCGGGCGGTGAGCGTCACCGTCTCGCCCGGCGCTGAATATTTAATGGCATTGGAGACGAGATTGTCCCAGATCCGGCGGATCGCGTCGGCATCCGCCATCGCCGTGACTTCCGTATTGGCGACGAAATGCAGACGCACGTCGGCTTTGTCGGCCATGGCTTGCGATTGACGCAAGACACTCTCACCACTTGCCGCGATGTCCATGGGCGCGAGATCCAGTTCATATGTCCCCGCTTCAGACTTGGCGAAAGCGAGCATGTCTTCAACAAGGCGAAGCAAAGTCTGACCGCTTTCCCGGATCAGTGATGGATAGTCTTTATAAGCTTCGGGCAAAGGACCGCGCAGTTCGGATTCCATAATCTCTGAAAATCCAATCACCGCGTTCAACGGGCTTTTGAGATCATGTCCCAGCCCGGCAAAAAAGCTGGTCCGTTCGTCGAGCGCTTCAGTGCCATTGTCGGCGGCTTCCGACATGACCACGACCCAAGCGCCATCCATCGCCGGAATGCGCGCGACTTTCACCGATGTCGTTTCCGAGAGCACCGCATCTATATCTGTTCCAATCTGCGCCTGAGGTAACAGCGTCTGTCGACCGAGCACCGATCGGATCCGGCCAAGCGGTGTGACGTTCAATATCAACATCGGCGCCTGGCTCAAAGCAGGACGGTGGGCTGCGTCCGGTTCGGTTAATGTTGGCTGAATCTTTTTGGAAACGGGCGCGCTCGACATTCGCGGCATTAAAAATATTTGCAAAAAAATAATTGTGGTTAATACGCCTGAACCAAGCAATAGACCCGCCAGTCCACCTGTAAACATTGCAGCGAGCGCACCAATGACGGCCGTGACAATCCCCCCCACAACCGTCCAACCCTTAATGGCGAGCGCGCGTTCGGGGCGTCCTTTTTTAACTGAATGGTCAGCTCTGTTAGGCATTTTTCCCATCATGGATTCATTAAATTATGCGTTAGAATCCTAGTTTCAGCAGATGCTAGCCTTTGCGGGACGCAAAAGATAGGCCAGTGTCGGATGGTAGAGTGAGGGAGCTTTTCATGACCATCAAATCGGTAATTACGGCAGCCGCCGTATTTGCAGGACTGACTCTGCCGGCGACAGCCCAGATGGTCACTCCAGCACCTCAAAAGGTTTCTACAACCGCAAATCAATCAGATCCACTCGCCAAAGCCGCGGCGCTCTATGCGACGTATCAAGGTGAAGTCACCGATGTGAAGACCAAAGGCTTCTCGTCGGCCAGCGACATTGAAAACTCTCTCAACGGTCTCGGTGGTCATAATCCAGAGCAGCTGACCCAAGGCTGGATGGCCTACTCGGCGCTTGTCGCCGCTCAAAACCCAGAATTCCGCGCCGCGGTGCTCGATATTGAAGGCTATTATGGCCGCGACAGTCTGATGACCGGCATGCAGAATGACGTGCGTTATGCGCGCACATTGAATGGCGGGAATGAAGCCGTGCACCAAGCGCTGAGCGCTGTGAACGCTGATAGCCGTCGTTTGATCAGCACGGCGGCGTTCGTCAAAGAACAAGCCTATAGTTTGCAAGCTTCCGGCTGGGCGAAGGGGCGTGTCGGCAACTCGCAAGTCAAAGCGACCAACCTGTTCGCGTCGACTCAATCTGGTATCCCAGCCCGCGGCGCGTTGGTGCAAGCGATGCAGTCGCCTGAAATCAATGCGGTGCTCGAGCAAGCAGGCCGCTCTGGTGCGCCGTCTGTTTGGGAAAGTGTTTCTGGCGCTGCCAGCACGATCCGTCTGCCAGGCGCAGTCGCCAGTCTTGGTCAATCGCACAAAGTGGCCCGCGGTAAAGAACCGATTGCGGATCGGATTACGACGCTGGCCGCTTATCGCATCCTGAACGCCGACCCAAGCGCGGCTTCGTCTATGCGCCAAGCCATGAGCGAGCGTGAGACTCAAGGTTGCCTGAACATGGCCAATTTGAACCTGCAACAATGTGTGGCCGCGGCGCACAAGCATTACGAAGTTCCGTTCTGCATTGGCGAGCACGCGCTGTCCGATATCGGTAAGTGTATCGGTAAAGTTTCGAACTAGACGTCTCATTCACTTGGACTTTTCACCCCCGGTCGCAGTACCGGGGGTTTTCTTTTGGCCGGGTTGATACCAAATGCCGGTCATGACCATCACAGAGCGCGCCGCTGAAATCGCAGATGATTTTGACTTCCTAGACGACTGGGAAGATCGCTATGCGCATATTATCGATCTCGGCAAAGCCAACCCGCCACTTGAGGCCAGTGAACGGACCGAAGACACCAAAGTTCGCGGCTGCGCTTCACAAGTTTGGATGGTGCTGACGCCGGAAGCAGACAACCGCATTGGCATCCGGGCAGAGAGCGATGCGATGATCGTTTCAGGGCTGATCTCGATTCTGATTAAGCTGTTCTCGGGTGCGACCAAAGCGGATATTCGCGGCTTTGATGCAGACGCGTTCTTAGAACAAATTGGCGTAAAAGGCGCGCTCAGCGCGCAACGATCAAATGGTTTGGCATCGATGCTGGCCCGGATCAAAGACGCAGCATCTGCGTAACGCGCACGAGTTCGGGCGCTCAAGGATGATTTGAGAACTCCGCCGACGCCACTCGAAACGCCGGCCGCATACGTCGCTCTAGAGTGCTGGGACGTAAGCCTTTGGACATCGCGAACGCACCCATTGTCGACGGCCATGCCAGCAGCTGTTCGAGCAACTCAAAATCCGGGGTGGCCATCTTCGCTCGCATCGCAGCCCACCGCTGAGGCGTTCGCTGCAAGGACAAAATCAAATCGACAATGCGTCCACGTTCAATCGGGTCGCTGCAACTTAGAATAAAGGCGTCCAGAGCCCGCCCCCTCGCTGGGTCCAAGTGGCTGAGCGCTGTCAAACATTGGCAAGGTTCTCCAACGCTCAGATCGAGATTCCAAACGAGGCGAGGCGCGCGTTTCTCCGGCGCGAAGGTAAGACAGTCATTCAATCGCAGTACATCCACTTGCGCGCCAGAGAGCGTGCCGATGATGCGTCGGCGACGATCGTGACAGCGCCAAACGGCCCAGGCATCTCGCTCGGTCTTTGCCGCCACGCCGCCGCGCTGTAACGCGCGTAACAAGCGGCGCGTCACGCGACTTGTGTCAGCAAAGGCGCCACCGTAGACAGCCCCTGCTCAAGCGCATCTATCCATAAATCGAACGCGTGCTCATCGCGCATTTCCTCGACCCGGTGACAAGCATGCGCTACGGTGGAGCGATCGCGCTCGAACGCCGTCGCGACGCGCGCCAGACTCATCCCGAGGCCGACATGTGTGAGATACATCGCCACCTGCCGCGCCCGCGCCAATTCACGGGTGCCGCGATCCGGCGATAGAATTTTTTCGGCTTTGATCTCAAGCGCATATCCAACCAGGCTTGCTGCCAAGTAGGCATTGCTCGCATCCTTACGCTTTTGGCGTGCCACTCTACTTCTCCTTCCGCTCCTATCAGAGAAGATTATCACGCAGAAATACAGTGTAGGACTATTTTCCTAAATATTGATCAAGTAAATCAATGAATTCAGGCTGCTAAGTGTTGGGTTTTATTTAGCGAAATGTGGGACTGAGTGTTGTATTGCGACCGCAGCCGGGCGTTCGGGATCAGCGCATCATGGCAAAGCAGCATTGCGCCGCGCCGCTCAGACCGGAGCGGCAAGCGGAGCCAGGCATGACTGGTTTCGTCACCGGTAATCATCCCGCCGATCGGCTGGCCCATATCCAGTGCGCGCGCCAAACCGAGCGACCACATTTCATACGTGGTCTGATCCAATTCAGAGACGGCGCGCCCCCGCATGTCGCGGCCGAATATCTGCCGGAGACCTGATCCTGCTAGGCGAAACGTGGCGCGACCATGCGCTGAAACTTCAATGATGGAGATGGCAGAAAGGTGCGCTTTAATAGCCCCTGGATCCAAACATTCGCGGGCCGGTAAGGCACCATTCTCACACGTTGCTCGCCAATGTTTGACGAGTTCAGATTGTGCATGAGTCAGGCCAGCGAAGCCTGTTGTTTTGGATATCATTGCCACCCCCGTGGTGATTCGTTCCTTAAGACATGAATCAGTTCGAATCGCCGCGCAAGTGGAATTGTAGTATTTTATTAATCTCTATTACTCAATTATTTTATTTCGACACCGAAACATAATAATTGAAGTCTAATCGAGCTATTTCTCGATCTTTCCAAGGCCCATTTCTTTGGCCAATGCAGAGCGTTTACGAGCATAGCTCGGCGCGACCATTGGGTAATCGTAAGGAAGCCCCCACTTCTCACGATACTGCTCTGGGCTCAAACCATACTTAGAGCGCAAGTGACGCTTCAAAGATTTGAACTTCTTGCCATCCTCAAGACAGATCAAGAATTCATCCGTGATGGATTTCTTGACCGGCACCGCAGGCTCTAGCGATCCAATGACAGGATCGGCGCGCTCCAAAGTGCGCAGGGTTGTGTGGATCTCGCGGATCAATTCCGGCAGCTCTGAACTCTGGATCGGATTATTACTGACATAAGCCGAGACAATGTCAGACGCATATTCCAAAATCGCTGCAGGCGCCGCATTCGCGCGGACTAATTCTTCGCTCATTCATGTGTCCCCTATATGAACGCAAATACATATGAGATTTCGAACAGTGTAGTAAATAAAAAATTACACGTCTACTTTTGAAGTGTAGGGTTGAAATTGCACTCAATCGCAAACAGCATCAAAATAGTCGCTCAATACGACTTGGTTTTCTTTAGGCTTATCAGGGTTTTGTCGAAGGTGCGCTAGCGGGACAGTAGGACCACAAGCATCACTATTCCAAGTAATACCGCAGACCACATGGCCATGCTCACGGTCAGCGGTCCGCGCGCCAGGGCACCGCGGGGACTGAACGTGGTTTCGATCTTCTCAAACGTGCGCGCGCCAATCTGAGCGAAGAAGCCTGTCAGCGCTGGGCCAGCTTTGCCCCAAACCGTACCGGCCCATTTGACCATGCCAAAGCCAGGTTTGCGGAAGATCCAATCGGTATCGAGGATCGTGCCCGGTTTCTCCGGCGGGTATAGCCCAAACCGTTTGAGCAAGATAAAGGCGAGCACCGCGAACATCAGCAATTGCAACTGCGTCAGCACGTGATCGACCGTATAAGGGGCGTAGGGTTTAATCTCCTTGCCCGATATCGAGCAGACATCGGCCGGCGCGGTCGTCGTACAAGGCAGCATGTCGTACAGCCAGCCATAGCCGAAGCCGCCAATCGTCGGCAAACCAATCGCGATACAGATAAACGCCGCCATCCCCATGGCCAGAAGCATATTGAAGGGCGCCTCTTTCACGCGCTTGCCGCTATCATGTCCGAAGAAGGTGAAATACGGAATCTTGATGCCTGAATGTTCAAGCACACCGGCAGACGCAAAGAGCAGCATCAACCAGACAATAATATACCCTTCTTTGGCGACCGCACTCATCGTCATGGCTTTGGCGACAAAGCCAGAGAAGAGTGGGAAAGCCGAGATCGAGACCGCGCCGATAATACAGAAAATCGTTGTCCACGGCATCGACTTATAAAGCCCGCCAAGCTCGCTCGCTTTGGCCGTGCCGACGCGGTAGAGCACGGCGCCCATGCTCATGAAGAGCAGGCCTTTATAGATAATATGCGCGAACGCGTGCGCCGCGGCGCCATTGATCGCGAGCGGCGTGCCGATACCAATCGCACAGATCATAAAGCCAAGCTGGTTGTTCAGCGAGTAAGACAAGACCTTGCGCAAGTCGTTCTCAATGACCGCGAAGAAGACCGGGAAGACGGTCATAATCGCGCCGATCCAGATCAGCATCTCAAAGCCTGGGAACATGCGTGCGAAGGCATAGACGGCGAGCTTGGTGGTGAACGCGGACAGCACCACAGCGCCAACCACGGTCGCCTTCGGATAGGCGTCCTGCAGCCAATTGTGCAAGAATGGGAAGGCAGCTTTGATCGCGAAGGCTGCGAAGATCAGCTTTGCGCCGGGCTGGTCGAAAGACGTGAAGGCGTCCAGCGAAAGACTGCCGGTGGATTTGTACACATAGGCTAAGCCATCTAGCAGCAAGACCCCGGAGAAGATTTGCACGCCCAAATAGCGCATTGCAGCTTGGTAGGCGGCTTTGGTCCCGGCTCTGAGGATCAGGAACACCGAACTGACGGCAGTGATCTCCCAGAACACAAACAGGGTCATCAGATCGCCTGCGAAGGTGGCTGAGACGGCTGCACCGGCATAAGCCAGCGCCATTCCGTCTTGTAGCCGGTCATCGGTGTGCAGCGCATAAATCGCGTTCAAGAAGGACGCGATGAGGAAGGCCAAACCAAAGATGAAGGACAGGCTATCAACCCGGTAGAGCACAAGCTCGAGATTGAGCACGGACGCGGTGGAAAGATCGGTTCCGCGTTCGGCCAGCGCAAGCAGCACAATCGCCACGATTGGCGTGCCGACCATCAGCGCCTGGCGGACGCGTTGAACCGGGATCAGACAGCCTGCAAAGCCAACAAGGACCAGCAAGAGGCCAGGATTTATGCTACCGAGTAAGCCGCTCATGAGTCAGACTCCACATCCTGCGGGGTGGTGTCAGCTTCGCCATAATAGTCTTCATCACGGCGCAGCAGCTTGCCGAGCGGCCAGCCAGACAGAACCGCGAGCGCGAATGCCGCGAAGCCCCAAATGGCGTAAAAGCCATTGGCATTGGCAAAGTCGAGATATTCGTGCCGGTTCACAGCCAGATCGAACACCACCAGGCCGATCGAAATCACGACCACTAAGATCAGCAAAATGAGCGGCGTGCGCGGCGAACTCACCCAGCCAAACAAGAGTTTGGAGGTTGGGTGCATATCATCATCATTGGGCTTTGGCGCGTCTTGGTCAGGTTTGACAAAGCGTCCGCTGGCATCGCGTTCGGGAGGAAGGTTCATGGCGCACCTCCTGCTTCATAATACTTGGCTGGGACGCGTTCCCCTGTGGCCGGCTCCAGGAAGTCTGCTATGGGGCCAACAGTGAAGAACATCAAAAAACACAAGACTGCAGTAAAGCACGGCGCGGCCACGGTCAGCAAAGGCGCGCCGCCAGGACGTTTGAAGGCGGCAGGCTCGCCGCTTCCCGGCGGCGGCATGAGCGCCAGGATCGGGATCGGCAACAAGTAAGCAATATTGAGCAAAGACGAGATGATGAGGACGTAAGGGACATAGTCGAGGTCCGCGTCGGCCGCGCCTTGCATCAGCTCATATTTCGGCCAGTCACCGGCCAGAGGCGGAATGCCGATAATCGACAGAGAGGCAATAAAGAAGGCGATGAAGATGAGCGGCATGCGCTTGCCCAGCCCCTTCATCTCCGAAATATTCTGTTTGCCCGTGGCGACATAGATCGCGCCAGCGCACATGAAGAGCGTGATCTTACCGACCGCATGCGCCGCGATTTGCAGCGAGCCACCCATGAAGCCTGCTGGATCGGCGAGCATCGCGCCGCAGGTCACATAAGCCAGCTGAGCCACCGTGGAGTAAGCCAAACGCGCTTTCAGATTGTCTTTCGTCATCGCCACCAAAGACGCCGTGATGATGGTGAAACACGCGACCGCGAGGATAAATTCTCGCGAGGCCGTGGCGTTGAGGATTTCTTCGCCAAAAATATAGATCGCGACTTTGAGGATAGTGAACACACCTGCCTTCACAACCGCAACTGCGTGTAAGAGCGCCGAAACAGGCGTTGGCGCCACCATCGCGTTCGGTAGCCAGAAATGGAACGGCATCAAAGCGGCTTTACCGACCCCAAAGGCAAATAGGATGAGCAAGGCGCTAGCAACGACTGGGGTGAGCCCTTCAGCCTGCTGCAACAGACCGCCAGGGACAAAGTCTAAGCTGCCCGCCAGCGCGCCTGTCCAGATCACCGCTACCAGTAGGAAGCCGATCGAGGTCCCGAGCAGGGTCATCAAATAGATCCGCGCCCCGCGCTGCGCATTGGCATCGCCTTTGTGCGCGACCAGCGGATAGGTCGAGAGCGTCAAGATCTCGTAGAAGACAAACAGCGTGAACAAATTGGCGGACAGCGCCACGCCCATGGCCCCGAACAAGGCCACGGCGAAACACATATAGAAGCGCGTCTGATTGCGCTCGCGATTGCCGCGCATATAGCCAATCGAGTAGAAACTGTTGACGATCCAGAGGCCACTCGCGACCAGCGCAAACAAAGCGCCGAGCGGTTCAGCTTTAAACGCGAACTCTAGCCCCGGAACGGCTTCACCGAAGCTGACCTCAGGCGACTCGCCGCCAGAAACTTTCATGGCGATCACGATCGCAATCAGGAACAGGCTGCCCGCGCCAACCAAGGTCACGCCTTCGCGGATGTCAGGGAACCGTCCCGCAAGCCAAATGCCAGCGCAAATTAAGAGTGGCAGCACAAGCGCTGCGAGAATGGCTATTTCACCGCTCATGAGCCGCCTCCAATAAACAGCGCGGCCGCGGCATCATCGGCCAGTCCAGCCACAAACCCGCCTTGCACACCGACCCAAATATTGGCCAAGGCCAAAATCCAAAGCGGAATGAGGATAAGCATAGGCGCTTCTTGTCGGCGTTTGTTTGGATTGGTCGGCGCGCGGAAGAAGATCGCTTCGAGCATCCGGCCCATATACACAACCGCCAGCAGACTAGAGAACATGACAACGGCAACGGCCCACCACCAACCGTTCTCAAACAAGGCGGAGACGAGCGCATATTTCGACTGGAACCCGGCGGTCAGCGGCACACCGATGAGAGAGACAGCCCCAATTGCAAAGGCGGTCATGGTCCAAGGCGAAGTCCGGCCCAGGCCTTTTAGATCATTTAAGCTCGTACCCTGATAGGTCAGTACCATGCCTGCGAGCGCCATGAACAGTGCGCCTTTGATCAGCGCGTGATTGACCAGGTGGAACATGCCCGCAGATACGCCCGCAGCGGTGCCGATGGAGATGCCGAGCAACATGTATCCGACTTGAGCGACCGAGGAATAGGCCAAGGTTCGGCGGACATCCGTTTGGAACACCGCTTGGAACGAGCAAGCAATCATCGCCGCGATCCCCATGGGCATGAGAATCCAGATCAGAGTTGAACCTTCAAAGGCAAACTCAAGTCCGAAGACCGTAAAGAGGAACCGGACGAGCGCATAGATCGCCACTTTGGTCGCGGTTGCCGCCAAGAACATGGTGACGAAACTTGGGCTGTAAGCATACGCATTTGGCAGCCATTGGTGCAGCGGGAACATCGCCGCTTTGATACCAAGACCAACCATGATGAAGGCGAACCCTGCCAGCACGGCTTTATTGTCCTGAACCGCCTGCAAGCGAATGGCGAGCTCAGCCATGTTGAGTGTGCCGGTCGCGGCAAATAAGAAGCCAACACCGACCACGAAGAAAGACGCGCCGATCGTACCCATGAGCAGGTAGTTGCCCGCGGCAGGCAAAGCGCGGCGGTCGCGCGTCGCGCCAAGCGCCACAAGGACATAGGTCGCGATCGAGCTGATCTCGAGGAAGACGAAGAGGTTGAACGCATCGCCGGTCGACGCAACGCCGGTCAGTCCTGTGAAGCAAACCATATAAGCGGCAAAGAACATGGCCCGTTTGGCTTCGCGGATTTCCGCTTTGACGGTCGGCCAGCTGAAGATCGCGGCCAAGAACCCGATCGCCGTCACCAACAATAATACCATTGAATTCAGGGAGTCGATCCGGAACTCGATCCCGGCATCGGGCGCCCATCCGCCCATCGCATAGGACAGGATCGCGCCGCCTTCGATCGAGCGAACTTGGGTCAGCAGCACCATCGCCATGATTAATGAGAAGCCGGTCGCGATTATGCTGAGGATCCAAGCGAGACGGCCATTCGGCATGAAAGCGGCCACAGGTGCCATCAGCATCGGCGCCACGACCAGTAGCGCAGGCGCGTGAGCGGCAAGATTTGCCGGCACCAGGGAAGAGATGAAGTCGATCATGCAGCCCCTGCCTTGCTCTTCTCAGCGTCGCTGGCAGCTTCGGCAATCGCGACTTCTAGGTCCATCGCGCGAATTTCATCCGCTTCGACGGTGCCATAGGCTTCCCGAATCCGAACGATAATGGCGAGCCCTACGGCCAATGTCGCGACACCCACGACAATCGCGGTCAGCATCAAAACGTGCGGCAGTGGATTGGAGTAAACATTCTCCAGGCCTTCACCGGCATAACTCTTGGCGGCGTCGTACCCGCTGCTCGCATGGTCGCCCGCTTCAGCAGCGTATTCGCCGCCATGCTCATCGCCATGACTTTTCTTTTTGCCATAGTCTTTGCCGAACAGGATCGGCGCCGTGCCGCCATCAATGCGCGACAAAGAGATATAAAACAAGATGATAGAGGTCTGGAACAGACCGAGCCCAACCAGGCGTTTGATTAAGTTCGTGGCGGCAAACGCGATATAAAGACCGATCATCATCAAGCCGATAATCGCCCAATAGTTTCCACGCTCGAGGACAAATTCTAGCATCTCTACCAGTCCTCATCCCGAATTTCGCTGACCCGGCCCGCGAACGCATAAAAGATCGTCACCATGGACCCCGCCACCGCGAACAAGACGCCAAGCTCAATAATGATGATCCCGGCATGCTGGCCTAAGTGGCCACCCGGCTCTTCTAAGAAGAGCGCATCATAATCGAGGAAGTTCCCGCCCATGGCGAGCGCCCAAACGCCGACGGCGATGTATAGGATGAACCCGACCCCAGCGACGATGCGTGCAAAGCCCGGCGTAATCGCCCGCATGGCCGGTGCGATCCCGAAGATCAGCGAGTATAAGATCACGCTGACGGCCAGGATGACGCCAGCTTGGAAGCCGCCGCCTGGGCTATATTCGCCGTGGAACTGCACGTAGAAGCCATAAAGCGCGATGATCGGGATCAGCGCTTTAGCGACAACGCGGAGAATGACGTGATGGTCGCCCTTCATGACGCTTCCTCATCCTCTTTAACAGGCTCAACGCGGTCTTCGCGGCGCACGGTGGCGCCAAGCGATCGCTCACCAAAGCCGAGCAAAAGCGATACTGCCAGGCCAGCGGCGAACACAACGCCGACTTCGCCCAAAGTATCAAAGCCTCGATAACTGGCGAGCACGGCGGTCACGACATTTGGTATCGCGATCTCGGGATAGGTACGAGACAAGAAATCGACGCCGACGCCCGTATTGGCGGGCGATGTCGCGTCCCCGAAACCGGGCAGGTCAATGGTCGCGTAAATCAGCACCGCTCCAGTCGCCACGACGACAAGCAAGGGCACAATCTTCATCGCGCCCTTTTCGGCTTTCGCGGTGCGCGAGGTCAGAACCATAGCGCCAAGGAACAAGGCCGTTGAGATCCCCGCGCCAACCGCGGCCTCGGTGAAGGCCACATCGACCGCGTCCAATGCGACAAACCAAGTCGCTGACACCAATGAATAAATCCCAGACAGCATCACAATCGCGAACAGGCTGCGCAGACGCGCAATTGCAATCGCTACGACGAAGAGCACGGTCAGCAACGTGATGTTCAAAAGATCAATGGCGAACGTGGCGCCTTCAAAACCGGTCATTTCGCGCCTCCTTCGGATTCACCAAGACGACCGATCATTGGTTGCAAGCCGGCTGTATGCGCGGCATTGGCCAAGGCATGTGATGAGGTGGGTCCTGTGAGGAAGAGGAACAGCCAAACGACTGCGAGCTTAAACACCACAGCGAGTGACGGCGCGAGCAGCGCCATGCCGACTAAAGCCAATGTGGCGGCGGCGGTATCCGTCACGCTCGCCGCGTGCAGACGTGTATAAAAGTCCGGGAAGCGTAAAACGCCGATCGTGCCGACAATGGCGAGCACCGCGCCGACCAAAAGCAAAGCCGACCCGAGCGCCGGGCGAACGGCATGGAAATAGTCTAGAATCAGCGCCATCATGCGTTGTCCTTTCCGCGCCGCGTCAGCGACACTTGGAACGAACGGTAGCGGAAGAATTTCAAAATCGCGATCGTCGCAACAAAATTGATCAGCGCATAAAGTATTGAAATATCGAGGAAATCGGGTCGTCCGGTGAGAAATCCGATCACACCCAATAAGAGGATAATCTTAGTGCCGAGCGAGTTCACAGCCAGCACGCGATCATACAAAGTCGGTCCGCTCAAGGCACGAACCAGCATCAACGCGATGGCGACGATGAGCGCGATAGCAGCAGCGCCAATCATGTTGATCCCTTTCCGTCGCACGCCTCACGAGATCGGCGATCCATATCGTCAAATGCGCCAGGTCCGGCGGAGTCTTCATACAAGGCGTGGACGAGGATTTTGTCGCCCTCAACTTCGACGCTCACAGTGCCAGGCGTGAGTGTAATCGAGTTCGCAAATACGGTCCGTGCGAGGTCGCTCTCACATCCGGTTTTGACCTTAACCAGGGCGGGGTTGATATCGAGCGTTGAGCGCAGACAGGCTTTGATCACCACCCAATTGGCTTTGAAAACCTCAACCAAAAGCCAAGCCCAATAGGCTAGCAATTGGATCAAGCGCGCGTATGGCGACCCTTCGCGATCGAGAATATCAAAGCGGTAGGCGAGAAAGGCTGACAGCGCGATGGAGATTGCACCCAGCGTCGCGATAAGCGGTTTCGTCAGCGTGTAGTCGCCCGACAATCCGGTCCACAGCGCGATCAGAACAACAATCAATCCAAGAAAGTAGCCCACGCGCCCGTCCGCTCCCGTTTTCTCAACTCAGAACGCGCAATTAGAACTCTATTCCGGGTTTGACCAGTCAAAACCGACCCAACATGTGCGAAAAATTAGCTAATTGCCAAAAACTAAGCTGGCGGTGCGACGTGAGGTCGAAAATGATGATTCATCGTTCGCTTCGTCTTCATGCATTGCAGAATTTTGCTGACCGCGCGCCGCGTAAGAAGATGAAAGCGACCAATTCCAATATCTCAGCGTTGTTTGAGCGCGGGCCACGGTGAGCAGATCATACGTTTCTAATAGCAGCTCAAACGTCCGGTCTGGCGCACCGGTGTCATCCGTCATGGGACGTCGAAGGGCGGCCCAAAAATGACCAAGCGCCGGGCGCTTTAGTCCCGTCGCCTTGCAAAGCACCGCGATCCCTTCGCCGCCATCATCGCTCATAATCTTGGCGCTTGTGACGGGCTTAATGCCAGCAAGATAACCGATCTCTTGCACGAGCTCGGCAGTCAGACCTGTTCGGGCTGCCGTTTCAACCGCGGCTTCAAGGCTCGCGAATGGACTCTTCTCTATGGCGGCGCGATTGCGCTGACGACGCTCGATAAGTTGCAGTGTTTTGCGCGCCACGGGATCTGACCAATCTTCTTGCGCCGCGATGGCGAACACGTCAGCACACATATCGACCATCTCCGCGCGGTCAGCCGCGTGGCGCTGAAGGATAATCCGACGCGTCTCTCGATCCGACCACCAAAACATCGCCATGGCTTGCGCGGGCTTAAGCTCTAAGCGGGTAATGATCAGTTCCGTCAATTCCCGCTCTTTGCGAGAGCGTTCGACCAGAACGTCCATCGCAGCTTCAGAGAAATCTGCGCCTTTGTTGCGCAAGAGGTCTTGAACAACTTCAAGCTCACCCCGCCGGGAGAGATCATCGCATACAGCAATCGGCACTTTCTTACGCTTGGCAATCAGGAGCCTGTGCTCCGTCGTCACTTGATCGATGATCTCGAGCAGGTCCGAACTGTCAAACGCCTCGCTTTGTTCGAGCAAAGGCTGGGCGATCGGATAATCGCATTGCGCCAAATACCGCAATACGCGCCGCGGCGCTTCGGTCATCACCGCCAAACGGTTGGCACACAATAGGCGCTCATCCTCAGACGCATGCAACAGCATATCCAGCAAGATATCACCGCCCATGGAGCGGTCTTGCGGGGCCACTTGCGAGCCGGGCAAGGCGATATAGTCGATCAGACGTCGCAACAGGATTTTGCGCGCTTGACCGCCTTCTGGCACGTCATCAGTTAATGGAATGGGCTCAGCCATCGGCGAACTCCAACTACACTTGTGGTAGAGATAGCCGGAAATCGGTTAACAATGTGATGAGATTTATTGGGGTTTTGCACGTCCCGGATGAACCACAATGAGCAAGACACTCGCTGCAAGCATAGCTATGGCGAGCGCGAAGAGTTGCCCCCCATCGGTGCCTGCATTTGCCTCTAACGAAAGCGGCACTTCGCGGCCCAAAATCTCTGGCATGAGGTGGAACGCGACGGCGCCCGCCAGAATCAAGAATGAGAGGACCGCCCCTGTCCGCCGCGTGAAGGGCAATAAAAGCAGGATCGCGGCGAGCAATTCTCCAATTGCGATGACAACTCGGCCCGTCGGCTCAAACAGCGCTATACCGGTATTCTGCGCCAGCGTCGCGAAGACGATGTTCTGCCCCGCCGGGTCAAACAGCTTCACCGAGCCTTCGGGCGGGTTTGGTAAAGGATGAATGGTCGCTTGCACGAACATAAAGATCAAAAACAGAGCCAGCCCCCAACTTCCCAACTGTCGCATGGCTCTCATCACCGGTCCTCCACGTTTCGTTTAAATTTTCGTAGCATGGGCTTGTGACGGCTCCAAGGCGCAGACGCTGCGATACGGAGATTTCCTGTTGCGCGTTTGCAAATCCCGCGACAGGTTGGGGCGCTGGGAATTAGGGCAAGTAGAAACGATGACAGACGCGCCTTCAGAGGCAGACCCAATCGACGATCCAGATATTCTGGAAGAAGCCCGATCTCCTTTAAGCGGCATGGGATCTGCGATGAGCGCAGGCGCGTCTCTGCTGGAAACCGCGCAGTCGATGATGGCGCGCAAGACTCGGCGCGGCGTCAAAGTCGAACTGCCCGCCTATCTGTCCGTGCAAGCCACATGGTTCATCGCCTTTGGTCTACAAATGGTGCTGTTTCCATATTTGATCACAAATAAGCTGGGTCTTGGCGGGACGGAGCTCGGCTTTGCCAATCTCGCACTGTCTGGTCCATCCGTCATTTTTCTCTTGCTCGGCGGCGTCGTGGCGGAGCGCGCGTCTGGCAAACCGCTCTTAATGATCTTGCACCTCTTTGCCGCGCTGCCCGCCTTCGCCTTGGCGTTTGCGCTGGCGACGGACAATCTCTCTTATCCTCTCATGATCGCCTACGGCCTAGCGCTTGGAACGGTTGGCGCGTTTATGATGCCCGCGCGCGACTCGATTTTGAACGAGGTGGTGGAGCGGCGCGGGCGCGTCGGATCGGGCGTGACTCTACAACAAGGCGTGGCGTTCGCGACCCTGGCGCAATTTGCCGCTCAAATTACCGGTCTGATCCTCGGCGGCTATGCCGACAAGATGACCAAGATGCCGGATTGGCTGGGCGGGTTTGGCGTTGGCCCGATCGACAGCTGGTTCTTGCTGGCGCTGCAAGGCGCTGTCGTGGCGATGGGCGCCGTACTTGCGTTTATGCTCGCCAAAGGGCGCAAAGTAAAAACCGGCCGCTCTGGCCTCGGCGCAGCGTTTGGCGACATTGGCGAAGGCTTTAAGGTCGTCACGGGAGACGCCAAGCTTTGGGGAATGACCGTTTTGATGTTTGGCGTCGGCATTTTCGTGATCGGCGCTTTTCTCGTCGTGCTTCCGATCATCAATCGCGACGTATACGGCCTGTCCGGAGATGGGATCCGAGACATGTTCGTGACCTTCTGGCTCGGCGCGTTCGTGTCATCGGTCGCGCTCTCAATGATCAAGAATATCAAACGCCAAGGCCGGCTCTTATTGATCGCGCAACTGCTCGGCTCGCTTGCGATCCTGCCAATGATGACGCGCATTCCGCATGAAGCATTCCTCGCGATTGTGTTCACATGGGGCCTGTCCGCAGGCGTCTCGATCGCGATGAGTCGTTCGATCGTCCAAGACGCGGCACCGAAAGATCA
>JBCBBY010000036.1:0-34534 GCA_038531195.1 Pseudomonadota bacterium | reverse complement strand
CTTCATCATGATCAGTTTGATCTCTTCATGAACGACCTAAAAACCTTCCTTGGCATCGCGTAGCGCGCCGCTTAAGTTCACCGGCAAACGATCCGGTGGCGGCAATGGCTGAGCAAATTGATATCCCAATGACCCAAGGCATTGACGCGCTGGCGGCGCGTATTCGAGAGATTCATGCTGAGCGGTCTGATCTGGTCATTGCGCTGACCGGGTCCGTCGCAGTGGGCAAAAGTACGCTGGCGCGGCACTTGGCAACACAGCTTAGCGACACACACATAGTCGATACGGTTTCGACCGACGGCTTCTTGTTTCCGACCGCTTACTTGCGCGAGCAGGGCCTGTTCGAACGGAAAGGGTTTCCGGAGACTTACGACCGGGCGGCCATGGCGAGCGCCATTCAATCTGTACGCGAAACGCCGACTGCCTTTCCGGGCTATAGTCACGTCACGTTTGATCCTGATCCAGCGCTCACGCGGTTGATTGAGCCTTCGCAAGTGTTGATCCTGGAGGGTCTCGGCTTTGCACCGCGCGCATCCGCGGCGGCTGAGCCGCACGAGCCTGAAATGCTGATCTATCTGGACGCCGACCTCGCGGACATTGAAACCTGGTTTCTTGAGCGCTTTTTGCGATTGTGGCGGGCTGCTGAGCATGATCCTTCTAGCTTCTATGCACAGTTCCTGCACATGTCGGAGCCGGAGCTCATCACGTTCGCGAAATCAGTTTGGGCGGCGATCAATTTGCCTAACTTGAAGACCAACATCCTGCCGCTCCGGGGGCACGCTGATTTGGTCGTAAAGAAAGACGCGACACACGCCATCGAACTTAGCCAGGACCGTTGGCCGCGCGCATAGCGGGTTATTTGCGATCAAACTTATCTTCTTTGCGATCACCGAACAGCATGCGCTGTTCGAGGCGTCGTCTTAGACCCGCATAATAGGCTTCAAGAAACGCCAAATCAGATTCGCCTGGCTGCGGGGTGTGTCCAATCTTTTTGGCGATACGATCGGCCACGGTCGCTTTGATTTCGTTGGTGGATTGGCGCAGAACGTCTTCCAAGACATGCAGCTCATGAATGCCATACACATCTAGCTGCGCTGTTGAAAAGACCAAAGCTCCGCCTTCACTCACAATCGGTTCAACCGAAGCAATGTCTTTTAGAAGCCTCACTTTCGGCGCGTGGATGACCATCGTCCCTGCGACCAGATCCCCGATCCGAAGCTTGTCTTTGTTGAACAAGGGAAACAGCACAAAGATCGCGCACCAGAGCAAAAGCAGCCAATTGATCCAAGCATCGACGCCATCCAAAGCGAAGTTGAATACGACGGTTAGAGGTAAGAAAAACTCTAACTCGCGCAGGAAATTTCGGGCGATCACTGCGTTTGCCGTTAGCCGCCCGCCTTGCCGATCAGCGACACGTAGGCCCAGCGCGCGCTTCCCGGGCGTGGCGGCTTTCCGCCCAATCTCGAAAAAGATGAAATAGAAGTTTCGGACAAAGAAGATCATAACTTGCGCAACAGCGCCCGCGATTTGCCACCCGCGCATATCCATGGCGCCCGCGACCGTCGCGATGGCCCAAACGATGACGAAAATCAGAATGAACTGCAGGCCGATGTCGAGGATGAAAGCGCCAAACCGTTCGCCAAAGGTCGAAATTTTGAGGTTGAGCGCCGCGCCCTCAGGTGTGACCAGCGTGCGCGTTCGCTTGGCCAATTGCTCGCGATACCGCATACGCGCCCGGCGGCGCTTACCCTCTTCGACGGCGGCAACAGTTGCATCAGTCACGTCGGTCCACCTCGCCGCGTCTTGGCAGATAGAAATAACCCAGCCAAAAGACCAAAGTCGTTTCGGCTATGGTGTAGCGAATTTGGTCCGAGTTTATGAGTTGTCGGCCAAAGCCCTCCAAAAGCGCGGCGAGGAATAGCATCACCACCGCGCCAATGATTACCATGGCCGCTTTTTCACCAGCGTCCCGCATGGACTGAAGTCTCGCCTTGCGTCCGGGGAAGGCCACAGCACCGCCAATCATAAACCCTGCCGCGCCCGCGAGAATGATGGCGAAGAGCTCGGTGACGCCATGGATCATCAACCATCCGGTCAACTCATAGGCGAGACCTTTTTGCCAGAACACGGCATAGAAGCTGCCCAGATAGACACCGTTATAGATTAACAGGATCGCCGTCGGAACGCCGAAGGCAAAACCAAGGGCGAAGGCAAAGATCGCAATACCGCTATTGTGGGAAAAAAGTTGAGCCGCGAAAGCGCCGAGCATATCGCCGATATCCCGATCCTCCGTATACAGAGTGGCTCTGAGCTCATCATAAGTCGCGCTGGGATTTCGTGAGTCCCACCCGGAATGAAAGGTCCAGTACCACTCATTATCATTCAAGGTGAGGAAGAAGGCGAGCAGTGCGCCGCCAAACAAACACAAGAAAGCGAGCAAAGTCGGTCCAACGGCTGCACTTACAGCCGCCGGCCAGTCCCTGGCGAAGAATTGCGCAATGCGTTCGCTCATCCGGGCGCGGGTGCCATAAACGAAGAAGTAGGATCGCGCACACAAGGTCTCGAGATAGGCGATCACGTTCTGATCGAGCGAGATGTTGCGTGCCACCGACAATGAGGACACGGCCTGTCGATAGAGCTGCGGAAGGTCGGCAAGATCATCGTCGGATAAACCTTTGACGCCTTTATTTTCAGCTTGGCGAATGATCCGATCAAGCTCCGCCCAGTCAGCTTCCCGCTCCTCGCGAAAGCGATAGGATTTCATCACGCGATCACTCACAGCATTTCCCTCCGCTTGATGTCGAGATAGCGCGAGACCAAGTCAGCACTAAATCGTTCGGGACGTGTCTCAATGACCTGGACCCCGAGATGCTCAAGCTTGCGCAAAACCACTTCGCGGTCTTTCAATAGATTGTCTGCAAACACCGCTCTGGAAACGATATCCGCCGTCTTGGGTTCGGCTTCGATCATCTCAGAGAGCTGAGCATCCTCGAAACAAGCAAAGATGATCAAATGCCGATCCATCAAGCGTTTGACATTTTCGAGCATGAGCTCTGCAGAGATTGTATCAACAAAGTCCGTGAACAGAATGATCAAGCTGCGGCGTTCCAGCCTCGCTGAGAGGGAGGTTAGGGCGAGCGTATAATTCGCATCCTCGACAGAGTAATCGAGCTGCGCCGCCAGTTGCTGCATATGAGGAAAGGCTGCGACGCCAGATAGCGTATTGCTGGTCACGCTCGGTTTCGCATCGAACCCAAAGAGGGCCGTCTTGTCTCCTGAGCGCAGTGAAACATAAGCCAATAGCAAAGCCGCATTGATCGCGCGATCGATCTTCGGAACTCTCCCCAGCGGCTCGCACATCAACCGGCCCGTATCGAACGCAAAGACGATATTGTGATTGCGCTCGGTTCGAAACTCTTTAGCGAGGAGCTGCCTATGGCGCGCGGAATGTTTCCAATCGATGGCGCGTCGGTCCATGCCTGAAGAGAATTCTCGAAGCGCATCAAACTCGGATCCGTTGCCCCGATCGATTTGCATTTTGATCCCGAAATCTGCGTCACGCGTATAGAGGCGCACGGCCTCTTCCTTCACCCAACGCGTGTTTGGTGTAATCGGAACATCGCGTTGCAAAGGCTCAACCCGTTTGATCCGGATCAGACCGAGCGGCCCTGTCCAGTTCAACCATAATCGTTCCAACCGCCCAGTCCCCCGCCGTTCAGGTGCAAGTATGCGCGTAAATGTGTGCTGGCGATTTTGCCAGCCGGTGAGCACGGCAGCTTTCGGGGGCTCGATAAACGCATTGGTCTCTAGCAATGCGTTGACCCGCTGCGGCAAGGGCCCGCCGCCGAACGTCACGGTAACCTCCACTGGGTCAGTGCTGTTCATATACAAGACTTGCGGAGGGTCGATCTCAACCTGCAAAGCCGTACGGCGCGCCGCGAGCGATAGGTCGAGCAGCATCAAGCCGAACAAAGCACCAATCCACGCGCCGGATAGCCCCCAAAATGCAGGGGCGAATACAGCAATGGTCAGCAGCACGGGCAAACCGAGCAACATCAACCAAATCGCGCGAAGGGTAGGTGCGATCATCGCGGCGCGGCCGTCTGCTCAATAATGTCGAGCAACGTGTCGTCTGTTGTCCGGCCTTCGATCTCCGCGGCCGGTGATAGGATCACGCGATGGCGCAGGGCAGGCAGCGATAAGGTTTTGACGTCATCTGGAACGACATAGTCACGGCCATCCAAAGCGGCGCGGGCGCGAGAGGCGGCGGCAATGGCCGCGGCGGCGCGTGGGCTCGCACCGTGGGATAACGCATGCGTCTCGCGCGTCGTTCGGACAATGTCGACAATATAGGCGACGACGTCTTCTTGGATGCGAACTTGCTGGACCGCCTGCACGGCCTCGCTCAATTGCTCTGGTGTCACGACGGCTTGCAGATCGAAGGCGGAGGTCGATTTCATGCCGCTGCGGCTGCCGTGTTGGGTCACGATTGCGAGTTCTTCATCGCGGCTCGGATATGCCAGGACGTGCTTGAACAGGAATCGATCGAGCTGCGCTTCCGGAAGTGGATAGGTGCCTTGCTGCTCGATGGGGTTTTGTGTTGCGATGACCGTGAAGCGATCATTCAAAGGATAAGGTTCGCCGTCGATCGTGACTTTACGTTCTTGCATGGCCTCGAGCAGCGCGGCCTGGGTCTTTGGTGGGGTTCGGTTGATTTCGTCGGCAAGAAGAATGTCGGTGAAGATTGGCCCTTTTGTTAGGGTGAACTCATTGGTTGAGAAGTTAAACAGATTGGTGCCGAGGACATCCCCGGGCATGAGGTCCGGCGTGAATTGGATGCGTCCGAAGTCGAGCTTAATGGCTGCTGCAAAGCATTGCGTCAGAAGGGTCTTGGCCGTCCCGGGCGGGCCCTCTAACAGAATGTGCCCACCTGAAAACAGAGCTGTGAGCATGAGATCAACCGTCTCAGATTGGCCGATGACGGCTTTGCCGACTTCGCTGCGAATGTTGGCTGCGAGCGCCTTGATTGCATCAATGTCCATCTTTCATCTCCTGACGCCAACGCCACAAAGCGAGGGCTTTATCTCTTAAATCATTGCGACCAAGCACGGGCGCATCGAAACTGCTGCGTTGCTCTGTCCAGGTGCGTGCGAGGTGTTTTTGCTCGGCGATCCGGTCTGCTGTTTGGGCAAAGCTGTCTGGGGCCGTGTTTGCCGGTAAGCCGAATTGGCGCGCCAAATTGCGTTCCGTCATTTGTAAGTAGGGTTCGGCCATCTGGTCTTCTCTGCGCGCCATAGACACCAGGCCGGCAGAACTTTCAGCGAGGGCTTTTTTGCCAAACGCTAGAACGCGCACTTCAGGCATGGGTGGGCCGAAGCGGATGAACGCGGCCCATGCGATGAGGAGGATGGTTGCCAACGCGATCAACGATGCCCCAAGGAACGGAATATCAAAGATCGATCGCAACAACCCTTCGGACCGGGCGAAGCCATGCAAGGTTGCGTCAAATGTGATCGCGAGATCGCGATCAAAACCGTAATTGTACTCGGCAGAGGCTTGAAGCCAATCGATGAGCGCCAATGCCATGCGGGCATTCTCGCGGCGCGTGAGACCAAACGTGTTTAGAAAGTCAGGGTCGCTGAGCACATATATGTCGCGGCCGGGGAGTTTCGCTAGGATCGTCCCGCCAGGTTGGTCAATCACAGATTCCAAGCTGTCGCTTTCAATCACTTGCATCTCGTGTTCGAAATCGGGTGAGAACGTTCCGAAGGGCGTGACCAGCGTGCCAGGGTTGCGCAGGCGCCAGACATCAAGGTCTGAATCAAACGTGCGAGCAATCGATGAGACCGACTGCCGTGGCATCAAATCAGTGTCTTTTTCCCAGCTACGCTTTTCCCAGTCCGGGAAACCGGACCATTTGGGCAAGACGTACAATGCCGGTTCGGAGACATAGTTCAGATCGTAGTCATCACTCGATCGATCGAACCCATATTGTGGGACGGTAATAACCAGTAGGCCCTCTGAAAAGGTCAAAGAGCTTTCGAGCCGCGAGACCTGTACAGTCTGTCCGTCCGCTTCCAACAATTTGATCAGGCCAGCATAACCCAAAGAAGACTTCGAGTACGGGTGCGGACCCGCGCGGTTTTTGCTCGCAAGTTCGGGTGACCAGGCCATCAGTGCGAAGATCGCAATGAAAGCGAGCGTGCCGATCGCGATCATGATGATCGCCGTCATACCTGAGAACGGAGAGCTGTTGGTCGGAAGGCGCTCGCTCACGTCCATGCCTCCCCGAAGGCAAAGGTTTCGTAAGATGCGCGGGCTTCGCGCCATCCCGCTTCTGTCACATCTTGGCCGCCAAAGAAGCTGCGTTCAACAATCCGAATAATCGGCAATAAGGCTTGGCGGATCCAATCTGGTAAAACGCCGAGCGCACCGATTTCGCGGGCGGTTAGAGAGCGACCGATAATGCCACTTTTCTGTTCCTGAATCTCATCAATCGAGCGGAATAAGAGGAGATGTACAGCCTCCGCGAACCGGCCCTCGGCCGCCAGGGCATCCGCATCCTCGAGCAAAGCGCGCGCGCGTTTTGCTTCCGGCCGCAAATCGGGAACAGAGGAGATATCCGGCGCGGCCGTTTTCTCCGTTTGCCGGCGCCGAAAGCTCAGGCTTTCACCAAAGACCATGTATAATCCAGCAATGATCGCGACCACGATGATCGCGGCCAGCATATAGCCCAGAACCCCACCAATCGCCTCGAAGAATTGAGCAATGGCGCGGATAAAGCCATTTGGTTCGCGGTTTCGGAACTCATCTCGATCCCGGGGCTCTGGTTCCCATTCAGGGCGTTCGCGTTGCAGGCCAGACTCAGCGTCATAAGCGGCGAGCGCTCGATCGAGACGGTCATCATCAACTGGCGAGACGTCCGGTGTATTGGCCTCGGCCTCAATCGAGTTCGAGGATGTTTCCTGCGTGTGTTGGGCCAGCGCGGTGAGACCGAGACAACTCGCGAGTAGCGCAACGCTCAGATGTTTCCAAACCCAGTTTGCGTTCACGCAATCATGCCTCCGGTCCCCGACATTGTATTCCAGAGCCTGCAGCTCACGTCCATTCTTATCTTGTACTCTTTGGTTCACAATCCGATATGAAGAAGATCTATCAAATCAAGGCAAAGTCATGGATCGCCAAAGGCAATATGAAGACCTGAAATCTGAGATTGAAAGCGTTGTTGCTGGAGAGACTTATGTCCCAGCGCGCTATGCAAGTGCGGCCTGCTTATTGTCGCAGGCCTTTTCGCCGCGCTTCTTCTGGACGGGCTTTTACGTCGTAGACCCGTTAAAGCCGACCGAGCTGGTGGTTGGCCCGTATCAAGGCACCCTTGGCTGTTTGCGGATTCCATTTGGTAAAGGCGTCTGCGGGGCTTGCGCCGAGCAGAAAGCAACCCTCCTCGTGCCAGATGTACATGCTTTTCCAGGGCACATTGCCTGCGACAGTCGGACCAATTCGGAGATCGTTGTTCCGGTGTTCGACGCAGATGGTCAGCTGGCGGCTGTGCTTGATGTCGATAGCGAGCAACCAGACGCGTTTGATGAAACCGACAAATTAGGGTTGGAGGCGATCTGCCGCGGTCTCCTGACTGCCTGACGACGCCACGACGTCTTCCGTGGGCGGCGTTATTTGCGGGACAGCTTGTGCGACCCGGCTGACCAAGGCGCGCTCCATGATGTCGAGCTTTTCCTTTCGGATGTTCGCCGCAACCTCAACGGAAGGATTAAACGTCATCCAAAGGTCAGACTGAGGATCATAAACGGGCCATTCTGTTAGGCCCGCACCGTTTGGATCGCCGGTCTTTGCGAAGTTTGTCCAGTATAGCCCCATCGCTTCAGTGAGCGCCGCATCTTCCTCCGTGAGCCCGGCGAGCGGGCTGTGTGATCCGAAGACGAAGAATATCTCAGACGCATGAAATGCGCCGATGGTTTGGGATTTGGAGGATGGCACGCGCGTGAAATGATAAAGATAAGAGGGCATCCCGCTCGCCATATTGCTGCGGGCCAGGTAACGCATATGGACACCAAACAAATCGTCACCCAGCATATCCATTTCGCCGGCGCGATAGGTCTCTGGATCGTCCAGGCTGTATAGATTGATCAAAGCTTCAGCATCCGCATCGCCATAAATCTCGCGTATCAGAGCCAAGCGCGCGTCTAACGTTTCTGGAAATTCGGGGGCCAGAACCGTCGGCGTTTGCATGCTGGGGTAGAATAAAGTCGCTTCATCCGCATTGTATCCTGCGAGGATGGGTACATTGTGAATGCTCCCATCGCCAATCGCTTGCCCCAGAAGTTTCGGGATCACGACGCCATCGACAGTTGGTAAGCCGTACCCTCCCAAATGCATTTTACTCGGAATGTGGGCGACAATCTCTTCCGCGGAGAGGGCGCGAAGGTCAGCTGCACTTGGATTGTCAGGGGCTAAGCCTGTAAAGAACTCGACGCCGGCTTCATGCATCGTCAGACGGCCTTCAATCGCAGTGGTCAGCCCATTGGCATTGTAGGTCGAGGCGCCGCTTTGCAGGATCGCTTTGTGGAACAGGCCGGCGCTGAGCGGCGTCGACATGATTTCTGTCACCGATTGCGCGCCCGCGCTTTCGCCAAAAATGGTGACATTATTGGGATCGCCGCCAAACGTATCGATATTGTCGCGCACCCAGGCGAGGGCTGCGACTTGGTCAAGAAGCCCGTAATTGCCGGAGACGCCGCGCGGATCATCCGCACTGAGTGCTGGATGCGCGAGATAGCCGAATGGGCCCAGACGGTAATTGATGGTGACGAGAACGACCCCATTCTCGACCAATTGATTGGCTTGATAGATGCTCTGCGATCCTGCCCCGCTTTGGTGACTGCCGCCATGGATCCAAACCATGACGGGTTGTAGGTCCGCGCCGCCGACATTCGCGGTGCGCACGTTTAAGAACAAGCAATCTTCGCTCTCTTCGGGCGGCGGACCGCTTTGCAATGCGACCGTTGCGAGGTGTCTTTGAACCGCGTTCAGGCCCATGCCGTTGAGGAGATCGTTCAGGAATTCACCGCTGCCGGCCCGGTTTTGCATACATTCGGCTCCGAACGCGCGGCCATCTCGCACGCCCTCCCAGCTGGGCGCTGGCGTCGGCGGGCGCCACCGGTTTTCTCCGCCCGTGTCACCCGCAAAAGGAATGCCGTTGATCTGGAGGATGTCCGCGTTGTTTGGATCGATGCCCGGAGTAATGTCCCCCTGCGACAAGGAAATCACGGATCCTTCCTCGAGCGGCGGTGCCGGCTTAGTGATCATCCAGATCAAACCATAATAGGCAATCACGAGGAGCGCCGCTATAACCGCAAGTCCTATCCCCAGACGTTTCATACGCTCAGTCTCCTCCGACGTTTATTGCCTGTCACCGTGAAGCCATATCGGCCGCGTGACAATTAAGTCCTGACACAAGAGGCCCGCGTCGCGATGTCGGGACATTGATTTATAGTCTGGATGGTTGAGCGTCGCGATAAAGGCCTGGCGGCTCGGAAACGTGTTGACCAGGATACCATCCCAATTGCCGCCACCGATAAAATAGCGCTCCACCGCCGCGAGCAGAGATGTCGTTCCACCGACCTCGGCCGCGGCTTTTGTGAAGGCCTCAGAATAGCGCAAATAAGCTGTCTCACCTGAGCAATCCTCGCCATATTCCGGGTCGTTTTCCGCATATTCGGCTTTGACCCGATACTTGAGCAGATTGACCTGGCTAACCGGGCCGTCATGCGGGTCATCTCGGAAGGCACGAAACTGATCCGCCGTGGGTTGAAAGGCTGGCATTGAGACCTCCGCTATCTTGATACTGCATCGTCTTCTCTATTTGCGAACCCTGAAAGCGGGCGCAAGGCTCACGGCGCGACAGGTCTAAGGGTCGGATGCTTGCCAAAAAAACGTTCTGCATAGAATAACCCGGTCGCATGCAAAGCATGTTGAACCTCTAGGTTCTCGTAGGCGAGGAACTCAGCATAAGGCATTTCCAAGACTTCAATCTGCTCATTTGGGTCTAGCGCTTGCTCGGATTGTGGCGCGCAGCCAAGCGCAAGGTAGAAGTGGAGTTCATTGTCTTGCGTTGCGGGGTTTGGATAACACGTGCCGATGCACTGATACGACCGGGCCGCGTAGCCTGTTTCCTCTGCCAGCTCGCGTTCCGCAACACCCTGCCAATCGGTTTCGCCTGGATCTGATACGCCGCCTGGAAAGCCAATCATGACTTTCGCTGCCGCATGTCGGTACTCTCTCACGAGAACGACATTGCCGGCGTCGGTCAACGGGATGACGGTGACCCAAGGCGTTTGTTGGATCACATGATAGGTCGGGACGATGTGCCCGTCATCGCGAACACAGCGATCTGTGCGAACGCCGAGATACTGGTCGCGAAAGGTCTGTCTACTTTCCACGATTTTCCAAGGTTTGATCACTTTGGGCGGGCCTCCGGATGAGTCTTAAAGAAACGTTCGACATAAAACAGCGCGGCGGCGTGGTGGGTCTGCTTCGGGCCATCAAAATCGTAAGTGACAAACTCCTCATACGGGATCAACACCGGCTCGATGTCTTCGTTTTCGTCAAGCTTTTGCGTGCCGGTGGGGACAGCGCCGAGCCCGAGAAAGTAGCTGATCTGATTGTTTTGGTTCGACCAATTGGCATAAGCGCGCCCGATCGAGATCATCTTATCGACACGGTAGCCTGTTTCTTCTTCGAGCTCGCGACGAGCAGCTGCGGCAAAGTCTGGATCATCGTCATCAACACCGCCGCCAACGAGCCCCAGTGTCACCTTATCCGCGCCGACCCGGAACTCTCGTATGGCAACAACATCTCCAGAGGTCGTGAGCGCACAGATGCAAACCCATTCAGGATTTTCGATGATATGGAATGGCTCTATCACAACGCCGTCGGGACGCTCGAGTTGGTGCGAGCGGACTGTGAGCCATCGATCTTGGTAGGTCAGCTTGCTTGAAAGCTGTTTCCAGGGTTTGATCATCCTATCCTCTGCGGCAATGAGCGGTGAACGCAATCACTTCAAGTGCCGCTCCAGAAATGCCATCCGCGTCTTCAAAAGATGCGTCCCTAAGGACTGCCCGCGAATGCCGTGGCGTTGACCAGGATACGTCATCAGCTCAAACACGATGCCGCGCTGCTGTAGCTCTGCCATGAGACGCGTCGTATTGTCGAAGGTGACATTGTCATCAGCCATGCCGTGGATCAGCATCAGCTCCGGCAACTCGGTCTTCAATTGCTCGAGATGATAGAACACAGAAGATTTTTCATAACCGTCCGCATTGTCTTGCGGAGTATCCATGTAGCGCTCGGTGTAGAACGTGTCATAGAGCGCCCAATCAGTGACGGGCGCGCCGGCGACGGCGGCTGTAAACGTTCCCTCTGGTGCCTGTAAGATCGTCATCATGGTCATGTAGCCGCCATACGACCAGCCTTGGATGCCGACGCGATCGCCGTCCACGAAAGGTTGAGATTTCAGCCAATCAACTCCTACCAAGAGGTCGCGAACCTCCGGGATGCCCATTTGGCGATAGATCACGTCCTCGAACTTCTTACCGCGGTTGGCCATCCCGCGATTGTCGAGGCGGAAGACGACATAGCCTTGGCGCGAATAGAATTGATCCGACATCCGTTCCCAATTGCGATTGACGGTTTGAGCGTGCGGGCCGCCATAGGTTTCGACCAAAGCCGGATAGGATTTGCCTGGATCGAAATCGGGTGGCAGCTGAATGGAATAATAAAGTGTTTGACCGTCTTCCGCCGTTAGCGTGCCATATTCGGGGACCGTATGATTCTGGAGATATGGGGCATATGGATGCGTTTCATCTAGTTTGTTTTCCTCTATCCACGTGATGAGGGAGCCATCTGAGCGGTAGAGACCCGTTTGAGGCGGTTGCATTGGGCTGGAACTTGTGCCGACAAAAGACTGGGCGTCCGGGCTCATAGTAACCGCCCAGGATTTCCCGAACTCAGTTATGCGGTTTGGGACAGGATCGGTTTCTCGATAGCTGTCCGACGTTTCTGAGTCGATCTCTATAGTCTTTTCCGCAATGGATGCAGCGTATAGATGCCGCTCTAACGGAGTGTCCTTGTGCCCGGTGAAAAACACCAATTCTGAAGCTGAATCGAGTCCAACAATTTCACTGACCGGCCAGTCACCGGCCGTGATGGCTTGTTCGAAGTTCGCTGGGGCCCCGAAGTGCACGTGCTTGTTGTAGATGTGTCGAAATCCGGTTTGCTCGCTAGTATAGAGAATTTCGTCGCCGCTATTTGGGATGGAGATAATTTGGTCGGACAAGTTGACGAAATTCTCTTGAGCTTCAGTCCCTAGTGCGTACCCGCGCCCCGACACTTGAAAGGTGTGATAATCCCGCATTTTCTGTTTTCGATCGACTCGCTGAACGATAAGTTCGTTCTTGATCCAATTCACGCGCGCCAAATATTGGTCCGTCGCAGGTCCCCAATCATCTCGCCGCCAATTGACCTCTGTAACTTCGCCAGTCTGCAAATCTCGAACAAATAGATCAACAATTGCATTCGAGCGCCCCGCGCGCGGATAGCGTTGATCGATGACCGTCACGTCTTCCGCCGCAATGTCGAATCGCGGAATAATGTCGACGGTACTTTCATCGACTTTCGTGTAGGCCATGAAGCGATCATCACCGCTCCACCAATAACCCGTATAGCGATCCATCTCTTCCTGCGCGACGAACTCAGCGACCCCGTAAGCGATGGCCTTGTCCGGCTCGGCGAGCGGCGTCAAAAGCAGCTCCTCCCCACTTGCCAAATCGATCGCATAGACTGCGCCATCGCGAATGAAGCTGACATAGCCGCCGCCAGGCGAGACTTTTGCGTCATATTCAAACGCATCTGTTGCCGTAAGCTGCCTTGCTTCTGGCCCCGCATCGGACAGCGTCACCAAATGTAGATCGCCGCCCACGGGGACGAGAATGGTCTCCGCGGTCCCCCAATCATAAGACACGATGCCTTTGCGTCCGGCGATGCGTTTTCGCTCACGCAGCGCTTTCTCTTCTTCAGAGAGTTCCACGTCTTCCGGTTCGAGTAATTTCGAATCGACCAGCATAGATTGCTCGCCCGTGGCAACGTCGAATTGCCAAAGATCGTAGCGGCTGCCATCATCCTCGCGCGCTTTAAGGAAGGTCACGCGTTGCCCATCTGGGCTATATTTGACGCCGCTCGGTGTCGGACCAGAGAGGCTTGGGCTGGCGAATAAGCGTTCGATTGTGAGTGGCTTTTGTTCGACCATGGGGCGTGTCTCTTCTGGCGAGGTTTGGGCGAGCGGCGCGGCGCAGGCAGAGAGCAATAGCGCGGTCGCGGGTAGAAATAGCGTTTTCAACATAGCGCCAAGGGCTAACGCGCCGCGTTCGCTTTGTCAGCCCTTTTGCAGAAGCCGTGAAGATCCAAACGTTTAGATGTCGGTTTCGTCGCGCAGCCGATCGAGCAGTCTTTGTAGCTCTGATTGAGAATCGCCGCCACCAAAACTCATCGCGCCGGAGGTGTAGGTCGTCCCATACGTGCGAGCGAGCGTGACGGTTTGCGCGATGCCAGAGATGAAGTCCTCTTGGCTTAGCGAGGTGAGGGGATGTATGAAAGTCGACCAAACCTGGCCTTGGGCGATGGCATACCGTGCGTCGAGCGCGGTATCGAAATTGGCCTGCATGAGCCGTTTCAGGGTTGCTTCAGACAGGTTATCGCTTGGCACGATCGGGGTGACGAGGCGCATTCGGTCTGCGTTAAGATCAAATACAAGCGTGACCTGAGTTTCATCTATAGTGAAGCTCGCACCATTAACCGCGATGCTCGCCTCTTCGTCGACAGATGCAATGATCGCGAGCAACGCGCCGGCCGCGAGCGCCGTCGGCGGCAGATCCGCGTCCTCAGGTACTTCCTGTTCCGAACCCGGATCCGTTTCGGTTGGCGCTGGGCTTTCTTCTTGTGCCGCGGCGATGGATGAGACGGGCACACACCATAAAAGCCCCGCCAGCGCAGAGGCGACGATAGGATCACGGCGAAAAGGCATGGAAAGCTCCAAGAGTTAGCTTGCTTCTCAAGCTTATGTCTGAAGTCAACGGGTGCAACGAACAAAGCTCAAACAGGAGATCATCTCTCCGTGATCTCGCCAGAGAACGCCGATGAAGCGCTACGCTGCCACCAGACTTGCCCAAACGCCAGCGGCGACTGCGGTCAAGCCGCTGACGATCATGTCGAGCGTAAAAATCAGTATGCTTAGGCTAATGCCGCGTACCGACAATCCAATCGCGGAGGCATTTCCCCACATACCGCGGATATAGATCAACACGTAGGTGAGGAGTGTCGCAACGGAGCTAAAAACAAAAAATGCCAAGAACATCGTACCGCTGAGGAATGGTGTGATCATTGTGGTCACCAATGAAACGGATATTCCGCCAGCCAGCAGGCAAAAATAGAGTCGAATACGCGTGACCCACCCGGTGCCTTTGCCCCACATAAAAATGCAAGAGGCCAAAAGGCCATGAAAAAACATGTAAACGAAGGGGTAAAGAAACGAGACTGCCGCAAATGAGTGATCTACCATTTCCCTGATCTGTTCGGGTGTGACAGCGTTTTCGCTGGCGGCTTGTACCTCTGCAATTTGCGTATACAGGGATTGATAAAATATACCGTCTTCTGCTGCCCAGAAGAAGCTCAACAGCATATAGACGGTAATGATGGAGAAGGTTAGCCGGATCGTCGGCGTATACTTTTGCCGCCAATCAGAAACTCGCGCGCTCTCGAAAACGGCCTTTGTAGAAACGAACAGGCCTCCGAGCGTTCTGAACCCCTGTACGTTGAGCCCAAATACATCTTCGATCAGCGAATCCAGTTTCGGTTCGTTGGATCGGCTCACAGAGCTTGCATCACCTGACATTTGGAGTCCCGCTGTTTCCCTCTTGCACTATTCTAGGGCGTGATTAACACACGGCAAATCTAACGAAATCGGAGCACACCGCATGGCCGGACCGCAATATGTTTATCACATGCAAGGCGTCTCAAAGACGTATCCCGGTGGCAAACAGGTTTTTGAGAACATTCACCTTTCCTTCTTGCCTGACGCAAAGATTGGCGTTGTCGGCGTCAATGGTGCAGGTAAATCGACACTCTTGAAAATTATGGCGGGCGTTGAGCAGGAATTTAACGGCGAAGCCTGGGCTGCGGACGGAATCAAGGTCGGCTATCTACCGCAGGAACCGCACCTTAATCCTGAGCTAACGGTTTTCGAGAATGTCGCCTCCGAGTGTCCGGAAAAACAGTTGCTCGATCAGTTCAATGCGATCTCTATGAAACTTGCTGAGGATTATACCGACGAGCTGATGGAAGAGATGACGGCGCTGCAAGAGCAGGTCGACGCTGCAGATGCTTGGGACATTGATTCAAAGATCGAAATGGCGATGGAAGCGCTCCGCTGTCCAGACGACACTGCCGACGTCAAAGCGCTGTCTGGAGGTGAGATCCGGCGCGTTGCGATTTGCAGGCTTTTGCTTTCGCGCCCGGATATGATCCTGATGGATGAACCGACCAACCATCTCGACGCCGAGACGGTCGCTTGGTTGCAAAACTATCTGATCAATTTCAAAGGTTGCGTGATCCTCGTGACCCATGACCGTTATTTTCTCGATGACATCACGAGTTGGATTCTGGAACTCGATCGCGGTCGCGGCATTCCTTATGAAGGCAATTACTCAGCGTGGTTGGAACAAAAAGCCAAGCGCATGGAGCAAGAGGCCCGCGAAGACAAGGGTCGCCAGCGCGCCCTTGCCAAAGAACTCGAATGGGTTCGCTCCAGCCCGAAAGCCCGCCAAGCCAAATCCAAAGCGCGGATCCAATCTTATGAGGAAATGGCGAATAAGGCGGAGCGCGAAACCGTATCCAGCGCCACCATCCGTATCCCGCCTGGGCCTCGGCTTGGTAACAAAGTTCTGGAAGCCGAAAAGCTGCGCAAAGGCTTCGGCAACAATCTTCTAATCGAAGACCTCGACTTCAAACTCCCACCGGGTGGCATTGTTGGCGTCATTGGACCGAACGGTGCGGGTAAGTCGACCCTGTTTAAAATGATCCTCGAGCAGGAACAGCCCGATGCCGGAACGCTCGAACTCGGCGACACGGTGAAGCTCGGCTATGTCGATCAAAGCCGCGACAAGCTCGATGACAAAAAGAATGTCTGGGAAGAAATTTCGGATGGCTTGGATGTGATCAAGCTCGGCAGTGTCGAGATGAATTCGCGCGCCTATGTCAGCGCCTTTAACTTCAAAAAGACGGATCAGCAAAAACCCGTGGGGAAATTGTCGGGGGGTGAACGCAACCGCGTCCACTTGGCAAAAATGCTGCGCGAAGGCGGCAATCTCTTGCTCCTCGACGAACCGACCAACGATCTCGACGTTGAGACCCTGCAAGCCTTGGAAGAAGGCCTTGAAAGCTTTCCAGGTTGCGCGGTTGTGATTTCACACGATCGCTGGTTCCTGGACCGTATGGCCACGCATATCCTCGCTTTTGAAGGCGACAGTCATGTCGAATGGTTCGAAGGCGATTTCAGCTCTTACTTGGAAGATAAGAAACGCCGCCTCGGCCCTGACGCAGTCGAGCCGAAGCGCGTGAAGTTCAAGAAGTTTGATCGCTAAATGACGTAGTCCGGGTCGGTAATCGCTTCGAATGCCGATTTTGGATGCCCATCCTGATCAAACAGCAGCGGATAATTTGAGCGGCTAACCGGGAAAGCGTTGAGCCACGATTGCGAGTCTCGCAAGCCCCAGACGCTGACGGAAGTGATGCTATCTCGCGCTGCGAATCCGTCGAACAGATCGCGATAAAGCTGGGCTTGTTGTTGATACACAGTGTCCGGAACATCCGATCCAGCCGTGCCATATCCCGTTTGACAATTCACACCCGAGGCGAAGCACTCGTTCGGATCATTGTAGACAGAGATGTCCAGCTCTGTGACGTGTTGTTCTAAGCCAGCACCGAGCGCATCGATATCGTCAATCGCCTGCAGGGCGTCATCCGGGTTTGCATGAATACTCAGATGCATCTGGTGACCGACCCCGTCTAGCGGAATACCCCGATCGAGTAGGTCTCGGATTACGGTGACCAAACGGCTACGCTTGCCCGAGAGTTCGGTATTGTAGTCGTTGATGAAGAGCTTAGCGGTCGGATCTGCTGCGCGCGCTGTTTGGAACGCCCAATCGATATAGTTTTTTCCGACTGCGGCGAACCAGTCATCTTGACGATATGTGTCCGATGCCGAGTCGGAGACAACTTCGTTGACCACATCCCACGCGTAAACATTGCCCGCATAGTGAGCCATCACTTCATTTATGTACGCCTCGAGCGTATCGCGTACATCGCTCTGGCCGCCGATTGTGAAGTAGCCTGGTGTTGAGCGGTACCAAAGGAGCGCGTGACCGCGCAGCGCGGCACCATTTGTCGTGGCAAAGTCCAGCAATGCATCGCCCGCGCTGAAATCATAATTGCCTTGGGTTGGCGCAATGATATTTGCCTTCATCTCAAATTCGGCCGTGATTGAATTGAGATGGCGTTCGGCCAATTCTTGATCGATCCCGCCGCCAGTGACCTGACCAGCTTGTACGGCGGCGCCAAATAGAAAGTCGTTCTCAAAAACATCTTTCAAGACCGCACTGGATGATATGGGAGGCGGAGGAGGTGGTGGCGGCGAGATCGAGGGCGGTGTCACCGTAGAGCCAGACGGTGCACTGCCTCCGCCAGAACAGGCTGCAAGGGACGTCGCACCCAACGCGGCAAGCAACTGGCGACGTTCGAGATCAGGTCTAACCATGAATACTCCTCCGCCACATTCTCTTTCGAAATGTTAGCGCTATCATTTCGATGCTTGGATGGATTGTCAATCAGTGGTCCGATCACACCCGCGGTAAATTGACGACGAAACGAATTGTGCTTCAAAGCCGAATGGTTAGAACGGTTGGGGTGAGTATTTCTAAGGATATGGGAGAATGAGGGATGAAGCATCTCTTCGCAGGGGCTGCGCTCGGAATTTTGTGCGTGGCATGCAATTCAGTCGCCGATGGAGCCCCGTCTGTGCCGGCTGATATTGAGGTCACGAAGCCTGAGCGCGCGGCGACTTTGATCATGGCTACGCTTCCGGAGATCTCGGCGGCGTTAGAGGCTGGTGACGTCAGTTCAGAAGAACTTGTCACAGCCTATTTGATGCGCATCGAGGAGGTCGACCGGTCTGGCCCAACCTTGCAGTCCGTTCTATCGACCAACCCGAACGCGATGGCTGATGCGATCGAAAGTGATGCCCGCCGCGCCATGGGCAAAGCAAATGGACCTCTGGACGGTGTGCCGATCCTCCTTAAGGACAATATTGAGTCGCTTGACCCGATCGCCACGACAGCAGGCGCCCTTGCACTGAAAGACAATGTGACCGGGCGCGACAGTCCGCTCGTCGCTGGTTTGCGGGCGCAAGGCGCGATCATCCTGGGCAAGACCAATCTCAGCCAGTGGGCCAATTTCCGCTCGAATGATTCGATGAGCGGTTGGTCTGCCCTTGGCGGTCAAGTTCGTAATCCGCACATGCTTGATCGTAACCCTTGTGGTTCTAGCTCTGGCTCGGGTGCAGCGGCGGCGGCTTCGCTTGCCGCAGGCACGGTTGGAACGGAAACCAATGGCTCTATCATCTGTCCATCCAATGTGAACGGCATTGTCGGCTTTAAGCCGACCGTCGGCTTGGTGGCGCAGGATTATATCGTGCCAATTTCTTCCTCACAGGATACGGCTGGGCCGATGACCAAGTCTGTCAAAGGCGCTGCTATGATGCTGACCGCCATGGCCACGGGGGAGGGCGCAACAGACTATGCCGCTGCATTGGATGCCGGAAGTCTAGCGGGTCAGCGCGTCGGCGTCTTGCGATTTGCTCAAGGAGAGACCGCTGACATCCAGTCGAAATTCGACGCTGCACTTGCTGTGCTGGAAGCCCAAGGCGCGACATTGGTAGAGATCGAGGCGTTCTCTCCGGACGCTGAAAATTTTTGGGGTGATGCGCTTGCAGTCCTCGAATACGAGTTCAAGCACACGCTGAATGAATATCTCGCGAGTACGCCAGACGCCGTCACGGCGCGCAGTTTGGAAGCGTTGATCGCCTTTAATGAAGCGAATGCTGATATTGAGCTCGCGCTTTTTGATCAGAGCCTGTTTGTCAGCTCTGAAGCCCGCGGGCCCATTACAGACGAGGCTTACGTCTCGGCGGTGACGAATGTGCAATCTGCGTCGCGTGAGAATGGCATAGACAAGCTGCTCAGTGACAATGATGTTGTCATGTTGGTCTCACCGTCAGGGCCGCTCAGCCCGCGGGTCGACCCCGTCAATGGCGATACCTGGCCAGCTTGGGCCGGGGCAGGCTATTTAGCAGCGATCGCGGGTTACCCGCATATCACGGTCCCGATGGGCGACGTGCATGGCGTGCCAATCGGTTTCTCGATTATGGCCGGCGGTGGGTCCGATGCGGATGTTTTGTCCTGGGGCTACGCTTTTGAACAGGCCAGCCAGTTACGAGCTGAACCGCAATATCTGCTGTCTGCGGAAGCGCGGCCCGAAATCGCGGCAGCGATGAAAGCGAAGTGATCTAACGGACGAGGCGCTCGAGATACGCGCCATACTCATTTTTATGATCGGCAGCGAGTGCAAGAACTTGCTCGCTGCTGATTAAATTGAGGTGCCAAGCAACCTCTTCCGGGCAGGCAATTTTGCTGCCCGTGCGTTTCTCCACGGCGTGCACATATTCTGCCGCTTGCAATAGACCATCGAAAGTTCCGGCATCGAGCCATGCTGTGCCTCGCGGCAGCACTTTGAGGTCGAGCTGACCACGCCGGAGATATTCATTATTAATCTCGGTGATCTCGAGCTCGCCCCGTTTTGATGGTTTGATCGATTTGGCGATTGAGATGACGTCATTGTTGTAAAAATAGAGACCCGTCACCGCGAGATTGCTCTTGGGGTTTTTCGGTTTCTCTTCGATTGACAAGACCTCACCGTTTGGACCTTGCTCAACAATGCCGAAACTATGTGGGTCCGCCACGGTGTAACCGAAGATCGTAGCCCCTTGATTAGCGATGTTGATGGCCTGCAATTGCTCACCCAAGCCAGCGCCATGGAAAATATTGTCGCCCAGCGCCAAGGCGCAGGAATCGGATCCGATAAAAGTTTCTCCGATCAAAAAGGCATCGGCGAGCCCTCGCGGCTCCGCCTGCTCAGCATACTCAAATCGAACACCCCAATTCTGACCACTGCCCAAGAGCTCTTTGTAAATTGGCAGAGCTTGTGGGGTCGAGATGATCAGGAACTCCGTCACCCCCGCCAACATGAGTGTTGTGATCGGGTGATAGATCATCGGCTTATCGTAGACCGGGAACAGCTGTTTCGAGATGCCGCGCGTGATTGGATATAGCCGCGTGCCGCGACCGCCCGCCAAAATAATGCCCTTCATTGGACTATATCCCCTCGTCGATCAGTCGGTTCACGGTGTTATGAACACCAACGGTCCAGTGTTTCGGCATCAATGCAAAGACCTGTTCTAGTTTGTGCGTATCCAGTCGCGAATTCAACGGCCGCGCTGCTGGCGTCGGATACTCTGAAGTGGGGATGCGTTTCAAATCAATCTTGCACCCCGTGCGCTGCTCATAAATCTCAAAGACCAAAGCGGCGAGATCCGCCCAAGAACAATCTCCCCGCGTCGCGTAATGATATGTTCCAAAAATGGGGGCAGCGGCTTGCTTGCGTAACACTTGGGCGATGTCCAGAACCGTATCGGCAATGTCCAAGGCATTGGTGGGTCGGCCGATCTGATCGTTCACAACAGAGGCTCCGCCACGTGTTTTCGCAAGCCGCAGCATCGTTTTGACGAAATTCTTGCCAAATGGACTATACACCCAGCTGGTCCGCAAAATGATATTCTGTTTCAGCGTGTGACGGACAGCAATTTCACCCGCGAGCTTGGATTCTCCATAAATATTGATGGGAGATACAGGATCATCTTCGCGATAGGGGCGATCGAGTTGCCCATCGAACACATAGTCGGTGGATAAATGAATGAGCGGGATTTCACGGCGATGGCACACCTCAGCGATGTTGCGGGCGCCGTCCCGGTTAAGAGCGAGTGCGGCGTCCGCGTCAGACTCTGCAGCATCCACGGCCGTATAAGCAGCAGCATTGATGATGAGCCTCGGTGCGACCTGCGTTGCACATCGCTCGAGTGAAGCCAAATCGAGAAGGTCGACAGCGGGTCGCCCCCGACAAACCAAATCAACCTGGCGCGTAGAAGCGCGTTCCGCGAGCGCGGTTGCAACCTGGCCAGATTGTCCAATGCAGAGCAGCGTCATGAGGTCTCTTTGCGGGCTTTAGGCAAACGCGGATTGAAGCGCGTGCAAGCCTGGGAGGTCTGAATCCTTTTCGGAGAGGATTGGAGATCGTCCGTCGAGGGGCCACGCGATACCAATATCCGGATCATTCCAAGCCAAGCCACGTTCATCATCCGGACTGTAATACGCGCTGACTTTGTATTGTACCAAGCAATTCGTTGATCGCGTCAGATAGCCGTGCGCGAAACCCGGTGGAATGTACAATTGATGGCCGTTTTCAGCGCTCAGGTCTACACCCACATATTGCCCAAAGCTGGCTGAGCTTGATCTAAGATCGACTGCGACATCAAATATCGCCCCTTGGGTGCAACTGATCAGCTTGCCTTGTGCGGTAGGTGCGACCTGGAAGTGGAGCCCGCGCAAAGTGCCGGCGTCTTCTGAGAAGGCTTCATTATCTTGAACAAAAGGTCCGTGAACGCCGTTCTCGGCATAGTCAGCTTCTCGATAGGTCTCGCAAAAATAGCCGCGGGCGTCTCCATGGCGTTTGGGTTGAACAAGAACAATGTCCGGTATGGCGAGGCGCTGAAACATTCAAAGCTCGATCAATCAATAAGCGACTGGATTTCGCCTAGAAGGTCTCGCAAGAAAAGTCACGCGCGGTGGGGATGAAAACGCACCTATTCGTCCTTACATCTTTATCAGAATGTCCCCTGACGAAGAGAAACGCCGAAAATCGATCGCCTATATTATGCGCCGTAGAAAGCGTGGCCGAAAGGTTGGAGCGAATTCGGGGGAGGTTGTGAGGAGTTGGGCGGAATACTCCGAGGTGAACTTTAAACCGACCGGTGCTTACATGGAGCACGGGCGTTCGCTAATTCTGTTTGTGTGGGGCATCGCGGCCGCGGCTCCATTGATTATTATTTTAGCGGCTCAGCACTTCGCGGTGCGTCACTCAGAGGACCTGAGGCACGCCGAATTGCATCCATTTGGCTGGGTATTGGTTATCGCTGTCGGTCTACTTTTGCTTACGATTTGTTTCTTCGCGATTGCCTATGTTGGCGTATCTATCTGGCATTTTGCCAAACATCTGCCGCTTTACAAAAACGAATAAGGATCAATGTCTACTGCCACACGCGCCGCATTCGGAAGCTTCAGCCCCCGCATCCAGGCCGCCATATAAGCAGATAGGTCAACATCTCGCGGGGATGTCACTAAAAAGCGAGACCGATGCCGCCCGCGCAAAATACTGATGGGCGCAGGCGCCGGACCGTAAACCGTAATTCCTTCCCCGTTCGGGGCCGCTTTTCCGGCGATCAACCCAATCTCCTTGGCCATTGCTGGGTCCGGCGCTGATAGGATCAGCGCAGCCATGCGCCCAAATGGCGGCAGGGTCAGCTCCTCGCGGACGTCTCGCTCGATTTGCAAGAAACCGTCGCGATCCCCAGCGGCGAGCGCCTGCATCGCCGGATTATCAGGTTGATAGGTTTGAATGAGCGCCCGGCCAGGCCGTTCCGCGCGGCCAGCACGGCCAGCGACCTGGCTGAGCAATTGATAGGTCCGCTCACCAGCGCGTAGGTCGCCGCCTTGCAATCCACTATCCGCGTCCACCACGCCCACCAAAGTGAGGTTGGGAAAATTATGGCCCTTGGCGACGATCTGCGTCCCAACCAGAACATCGATCTCGCCAGCCGCCATACGGTCGACGATGCCGCGTGTGGCGTCGCCGCCCATGGCGGTATCGGACGAAAACACTTCAACAGTCGCATCTGGCAATAGCACGCGGACCTCTTCTGCGACGCGCTCGACACCGGGCCCAACGCCCATGAGCGAGTCCTTTGCGCCGCACATGGGGCAATTGTCGGGCTTCGGCATCGACCACCCGGTGAGATGGCAGACAAGACGATTGGTGTATCGATGCTCCGTCAGCCAGCTTTCTGTCCCGGGGCTTTTGAGCCGCTCGCCGCAAGCCTTGCAAATGACCAGCGGGGCATAGCCTCGACGATTGAGAAAAAGCAGGCTTTGCTCGCCCTCAGCATGCGTCGAGACCAGTGCTTTTGAGAGAATCGGAGAGAGCCAATTGCCTTGCTCCGGCGTGTTTGATCGCAAGTCGACCAATTGCATATCGGGCAATTTCGCAGCGCCCGGGCGCGCCGAGAGCTTGAGTCGTTTGTACCGGCCCGTCTCAGCGTTCACGACGGTCTCCAAAGCGGGTGTCGCGGAAGCGAGCACAACGCAAGCACCCTCCAGTTTTGCCCGCATCACCGCCATATCGCGCGCGTGATAGCGAATTCCGTCTTCCTGTTTGAACGAAGTGTCATGCTCTTCGTCGACGATGATGAGCTTCAGATTCGCGTATGGCAAAAACAGGGCTGAACGGGCGCCGGTGACAATGTTTGCACGGCCATGTGCGACCTCGCGCCAAGTCCTACGGCGCTGCTGATCGCTCAAAGAAGAGTGCCACGGCGCTGGCCCAGCATCGAACCGGGCGTCGAACCGATCGAACACAGCTTGTGTGAGGGCAATTTCGGGCAAGAGCACGAGGATTTGTGCGCTCGGGTCTTGCGCAAGCGTTTCAGCGATTGCCTCAAAATAAACTTCGGTCTTTCCTGAACCGGTAATCCCATCAAGCAGAAAGGGTTGGTAGTTTCGCGCTCGGACAGCTTCTCGCAGCGTCTCTCCGGCTTGCGCCTGTTCTAGGGTGAGCTCGGGTCCTGCGCCGTCTGGACTAGGAATCGAGAATGGTTGATCGGTCGGGATCTCCTCTGCGACCAGGCTACCGGTAGCGGCAAGGCCTTTGATCACCGAGGAGGATACGCCTGCTTCACGGGCGAGATCCGCAGCGCTGGCAGGCCCTATGCGCGCGGTCGCATCGAGCACTTTTTCCCGCGCAGCTGTCATCCGATTGGTGCGATGGCCCGTGCTTGAGAACACGGTTTGGACGGGTGATGGCAAAAGTCCGCCCCGCGACCGCAGCGCCATGCCGAGGACTTGCCCCGGACCAGCAACATTGTAACGGGCGCAAAACTCAATAAATTGACGCATCGCTTTCGGCATCGGCGGCGTCGGGAATACGGATTCAATGGCTTTGAGCTCGCGTTCCGGATCGGCCTCGACCACGTCCCAAACGACGCCGGTTCGGGCAAACTTACCGAGCGGCGCGCGCACGTAAGAGCCCGTCACAACCTCCATTCCTTCGGGAATAAGATAGTCGAATGGTTCCGGGAGCGGCAAAGGAAAGAGGATTCGCGCCGTTAGCATCCGCTCCTCTTAGCAGAGCGCGACGGACCGGAAACCCGTCATTAAGCATGTTAAACGACACTCCACGTATGACTTTGATCGATGCGTTCTTGGATTATGCGCGACGCGAGCAGCGTTTGGCGGACAACACCGTCGAAGCGTATCAGAGCGATCTCTCGGAATTCATCGGATTTCTCAGAGGTCATCTCCAGCAAGAACCCAATATGCGCGCTTTTGCGGAGCTCCAGGCGCGAGACATTCGCGCATTTTTAGCAGCCCGGCGGCGCGATGGATTGGCGGATGCTTCGATCGCGCGGCTCTTGTCGGCGATTAAGAGTTTCTACCGATGGCTCGATCGAGCGCATGGGGTTGAGAATCCTGAAATCGCCTTTTTGAGCGGCCCCAAACGACCAGCACGCTTGCCTCGTCCGGTTTCTGAAGTGTCGGCGAAAGATCTCATTCAGCAAGCAGAGCTCATCCAGGAAGAGCCTTGGATCGCGGCGCGGGACGTTGCGGCATTGAGCTTGATGTACGGAGCCGGTTTACGGATTTCTGAAGTATTGGGCTTGGCCGGCGACGTGAGGTCAGCGCCAGATCGTCTGAGGATTAAAGGTAAGGGCGGAAAGGTTCGAATTATTCCGATCATTCCTGCGGTGCAAGAGGCAATTCGGGCTTATGTCGAGCTATGTCCGTACACACTAAATGGAGCAACTCCTTTGTTTTTTGGCGAACGAGGTAAGCGGTTACAAGCGCCAATTTTGCGCAAACAAGTGCAAGTGCTCCGCGGCGCTTTGGGCCTCAGCGAAACCACGACTCCACACGCGCTCCGGCATAGCTTTGCAACGCACTTGCTTTCAAATGGCGCAGATTTGAGGGCGATCCAAACTCTTCTGGGGCATGCGAGTTTGTCGACTACGCAGGTGTATGTTGGGGTTGAAGCTGGGCATTTGAGGGAAGCGCACGAGAAGGCTCATCCGCGGGGGTGATGGCGACAATTAACGGTTCTTGCGATCAGGTTGGGTACTATTGTACATGGTTCTTCAACAAAATTTATATCTGATGAGCTCCACCGCGCCCAAAATCTTGACAAGGTAGGGCATTTCCGGTCTGGCGAGGTTAAAATTGTAATGTTGGGAGCGCAAGGCATGGAGAGAAGAAATCTCGCCCAATTCGAAGTTGCGACCGAGACCTGGAAGAAGCAGGGCTTTGTGGAATTAGAGTTGCTTCGCAGCGTCGCGGAGACGCTCGAAATGGCTGGTTCATTTTCAAGCGTTTTAGACCGGTTGGTTCTGGCGTTTAATGGTTCCGCACGATCCCGATCTGCTATTGATAGTGCGTCACAATCCGACGACCCGCGCATCATCGCTTTGAAACAACAATTAATTGATCTTGGTGCTTGGAGCTCTCCATATTCTCAGATCTCCGCCAGCACGTATCGCCGTAGTAAAGGTCTGATTGCGGACGAGGCCGGATTTAATGCATTTACCACCAACGCTAAAATATATCCTTACTACCAGCCTGGTTTGACTATCGGATATGATGTCGCTTGGATTCGGTCCACGTTGAACGCTGCCAAAACGAGGTTTACCGAATTCAAAGAACACCGGACCAGCGACACCGCTATTTTAGTTGGAAATGGTCCATCATTGAATAAAGTCGATTTTGACTTGTTCAATGGACGCGACGTATTCCTAAGCAACTACGCGATCAAACACCCAGACTTGCGGGCCGCAGCAAAAGGTGTGGCTGTGACCAACTATTTGGTGGCTGAACAGGAGCCCTATCTGTTTGGGTTGGATCCAGGTGTTTGGAAGTTCTTTCCATTTTGGCTGCGCCATACGATCCACCCCGACGACAAGACCATTTTCTTAAATGCTGAAGGTGGTGAACTGTTCTTCTCAAGAGATGTTGTGGACCGTGTGGCCTGGCACTCGACCGTGAGCTACTTTTGGTTACAGATTCTCTATTCTGCCGGTTATGACCGAGTGCTCATGACGGGGTTCGATAATAGCTACAAACAGTCGGCTACAGCAAAAGAAGGCGATTTGGTAGACCAAAAAGACGACGACCCGAACCATTTCGACCCGACATACTTCAAAGGCAAGCAATGGCAGGCAGCCGATACGGGCAAAATGGAGGACACATATGTTCTCTCTAAGAAAAACTTCGAAGAGAGCGGTCGGGAATTGGTCAATTGCACGGTCGGAGGCGCACTTGAAGTGCTACGCCGCGCGCCATTGTCGGATGAGTTAAGTCGCGCGAAACCTATCAATGTTTGCCAATCGCCTAGAATAGCTCTCGTAACGGCATTTTGGCAAGGGGATGCCAATGCGGCCGAAAGACATTGGCGGGCTTCGCAGCGTTTCGCCCCAGTCGGCATGGATCACATCCATATCTTTAAGCATGGCCCTGAAAAGTTACCTAAAGTAACAATGGAACGTGTTTTTTGCGCGGATATTGATCGCCGGTATCCTGAAGCCTCAAGCAAACCGCACCCAGCTGGGCCGAATCTCACATTTGTGCATGCAGTCAAGTTGTTGAAGCAACTGGGATATACGCACTTCTTTTGGTTCGAGCCCGATTGTGTGCCGACGCAGTCGGGTTGGTTTGAACCGTTCTTGAAGGCGATTTCCGAGTATCCAAAAGAACCGATTATCGGTGTTGGCGGGGGTACCGTCATTCCAAATAAACCGCATTGGAAGAATCACTTTGCCGGGTGTTCCGTGTACAACGTGGAAGCCCTTGTGAGCTTAGACTGGCAGCGCTTCGTCGATAAAGAACTTTCCGTCTCATTCGATGTGTGGTTGTCGAGAGAGCTCGGGTTTATTCGACTCGGTGATGTTAACAACACTGATCAAACGGATACAATCATTTTCGGCGCAGATCGTTATGATTGGAAGGTTCTGCGCAATCCGAAGTCTATCACGGTGGGCATGTTTGAACATTGGCGCCCAGAAAAGTTTCTTTCCAAAGCGCAGTTGCGAGATCGACTCGGTTGGAAGCAATTTAGCTTGTTTCACGCTATCAAGGATCCAGAATTGCTGGAACTTTCTGCGATGCGAAAAAGGCCGAAGGCCGCAATCGTCATTATCAATTACAACAACGAAAAGTTCATCCAGAAAGCGATCGAATCTGCAATTGATTGCCGTGAGAACTACGAAAATATAGACATCGTGGTGGTCGACGATGGCTCGAGTGACAGATCTCGAAAAATCATTGCGAACTTCGGCCAAAACATTCACGCGATCTTTTTAGAGCACGGTCTCAACGTTCCCAATCTCAATCAGCAGCGGGCGGTAAAAGCAGCGCTCCGCCAAACCGACGCGGAACTGATTTATCTGATGGATGGTGACGATTTTTTCACGCCCGATAAAGTAGCCGGCTCGGTCGACTATTTCGACGATCTGGATGTTATCTTGGTGCAGCATGCCTTACACTTGGTGGACGAAGACGGCCATCGAATGGAGGGTGTGTGCGCTTACTTCCCAAAAGAGCGAGTCACGCCCGAACTCTTCGCCGAGCACAAACGATCGAATTTTTTCCAACCCACGAGTGGTCTGATCGTGAGGCGTTCATATCTCGAGAAAAGCATGTCCTGGACCATTGCAGATCAACACCACGATACTTGGCTAGATGTGCGCGTGACGCGGTTGGCTCCATTTTATGGCAAAGTCGTCAGTACCCAGAAAATCCTCGGATCCTGGCGCCGACACGCAGCCTCTGACTCCATTAGGACGGACAATGTCGAAGAACGTGTTGCGCGGCACCACTCGTGGTTCGAAGCAGAAACCCAACGACAGAAAATAGATATCAATTTGAATAGAACCAAATTCCTCAACGAGAAGACATTGTTTGTTAGTGGGTTCGCAAGATCGGATCGCGCGGAAGTTGATGAGACGGATGTCGTAGCGTACCTGTTGCGTGATCGAAAAGGTTCGTCGCACACAATGATTGACGTCGGCGCGCATGTTGGTACGTCGGCGCACTTTTTTGACCGTCTTGGCTGGTCGATCAACTGTTTCGAGCCGGATCCGTCCAATCGATCTAAGCTTGTTTCGCGCTTCGGCGAAAACGAACGAGTCCGGATTGACTGTCGCGCAGTAAGCGACGAACCGGCGAGCCAGGTCAAATTTTTTACCTCCGACCAAAGTACTGGTATTTCCGGGCTGCATTCCTTTCACGAATCACATAACGAAACGGGGTTGGTGGATATCACCACGCTGCGAGATGTGTTCAAAGAACGCAAAATCAGCAAAGTAGACTTCTTAAAAATCGATGTTGAGGGCTTTGACCTGAGCGTTTTACGCGGTGTGCCTTGGGATGACGTCCGGCCAGACGTCATTGAGTGTGAATTCGAAGACGCCAAAACGATCAAGCTTGGACATGATTGGAAGGTCATCGCCGATTATCTCAAGGACAAAGGGTATGCCGTTTATGTGAGCGAATGGAACCCTATTGTTCGCTATGGGATACCGCACGACTGGCGTCGCGTTTTTCCTTACGGTTTTTCTGAGATGCCGGCCGATGCTTGGGGCAACTTGCTGGCTTTCCGGGAAGACCCTGGAATAGACGTAGTCGTCGCAGCATTTCGTGCTAAGGTAAAATACCGCAAAGAACAAAATAAGCGGGAAAGTGTTGAAGCATCAGCAGCAACTGTAGAGAGCAATCCTTCAAAATTTGCAGGGACTAACAAACAGACCGAGTCTGGCTCGAATAAGAGTAAAGTGAATGAAAGTAATTTGGAAATGCTCAAGCAGACGCCTGGATATGAACCATTAAAACTTACAAATAATCATGAAAAAAGCGAGCCAGTTTCGCCTGGAAACGCGTGGTACTCGACTTTTGCGCACAAATTGCGTGCTCGATCGCCAGCGGCATTCGATTTCCTCCGATTTATTCGCCGAAGTATGACGCATTTCATTCGCCGTCCATTCACATTGGTTTTCTTACTATCCGTCGCGGGTTTTTTGGGATGGTCGATTTGGCAAAATCCCGTTTCGTCTGCAGTGATGGTATGGTGGATATCGATCAGTGTGATCCTCGGAGGGTTGATGCTGTACGTTGCGCACAGGGCGCATTATCATGCAGAGCAGTTACATCTGAAGAGTCGTGCGCTTGAGCGTCAAATAATGCTTCTGGAAGAACATCGTACGGATGCCCCTGAACGGCGGTCAGCCGCGATCGATGGCAGATTGGCCAAGATAAGCGATGAATTGTCGACCTTAAATAGCGGTATAACGAATCAAGATTCGCGGATTGCGGGGATCGAGTCAGATTTGGTGTCTCTGCTAAAGCAGATCGAACAGCACGCCGCGGATGCGGTTGATAGATCGGCAAGCCTTGCAGAACTCTCTAACACTGTCAGTCTTGTCCAAACAGGCATTGCAACTGCAATAGAAGAACTAGAGCAAAAAGCGTCAGATCACGCGGATTCGATCTCTAGTGAAATCGCGGGAAAACAGAAGAGCATCCTGGAGCAGATCGCCAGTAGCGCGCAAGACGCTCGTGAAAAAAATGACTTAAACGCGCGTGTTATTGAAGCACTTGACCTCAAAGTTTCGGAACAAGTCGCTGTGTTCTCAAATGAGCTTGAATCACTCGGCCTCAATTCAACGGAGCAGTTTGCTGAATTTGCTGACAAGGTGTCACAATTGGCGCTTAAAACAGAAACAGTTGTAACTCAGGTCGAACAATTCTCAATGCTAAAGGATGATGTAGGGATCCTAAAAGCGCAAACTCAAGCATCCGACGAGAAACTCAATACCGCGGAATCGCGCCTAAATTCAGTCGAGAAATGGTCCGCTAAAGACAATTCGACATGGTATCAGCATTTCAACCGACAGCTGCGACAGGACCATGTAGAAGTTCTGCAGAATGAGTGGCGCAAACGCCTTTCATTGCCGACAAGTCCGCACATTTTGGGTTACATGGCGACGCGCATCTGCCTTTTGGAAAAACAGATGGATGGTCGCTTGGCGACAACGGTCGAAGATATGTTGTTGCGTATTCTTGTGGCGCAATCAATCAAATCCAAATCGATTAATGTACTAGAAATAGGTACACTGTTCGGGACCGGAGCGGCAGCCATATATGACGCAATTGTCCCTCAATTCGAAGACTTACATCTTACTTTGCTTGATCCCTTAGAGGGATATTACAATGGAGCACAAGCGGATATTCTGACGGGGAAAACGGTTAACCAGCAGACGCTAGAACGAAATTTCGCGCGCGTTGGAATCCCAAAATCCGATTACTCTCTGATAAAGCAACTCAGTACCGATTTAGAGGCGATCGAGTCGGCTGGCAAAAATGAATATGATCTTTTGATCATTGATGGTGACCATTCATATGCTGGCGTAAAAACAGATTTTGAGAACTACGCCCAATTTGTAAAACTTGGCGGCTACATCATCTTTGATGATTATAATTCTCCCGATTGGCCCGAAGTGAAACAATATGTCGACGAGGAGATGTCGAACCATAAATTTGTTTCCTTTGTCGGGTCAAGCTGGCGAACATGCGTTTATCGGGTAGTGAAGCCCCCGAAAAAATCTGGCTCTTCAACGGTCACGCGAAGCCGCCGCACGAAAAAAACGACTCCATCCAAACCTGCGGTAAGCGATGAATGAAACACCTACCGCATGGACTCGTAAGTCGGATTTCCCTCAATTCGGTTGGCGGGCAAATCACTTATCATGAGGCCATTCTACTATGGGCGTCTGTCCAAACGCCATAGAAGACTCAAGAATGACTGTGACGGAGGGGATGGTTCACAAAGCTACATGACCTGCAATTGCGTTGCGAAAAGGGTGTTAGCCGTTAAAAAAGATTCAAACAAAACTGGATGCGATCCTTAGTGATTTCTTTTCCTTCGATATCTCTGGTTACGCCAAACCTTAACGGAGCCGACTATTTGGGAGATACGCTGAAATCGGTTTTCAGTCAGCGATATCCCAACTTACGATATTGTATTGTTGACGGTGGAAGTAGCGATGGATCCCAGAAATTAGTTGAACCATATTTGCGACATCTCTCCGCGTTTATTTCTGAGCCGGACCGAGGACATTCTCACGCATTGACCAAAGGGTTTGGCATTTCGTCGGGGGAAATAATGGGGTGGCTGAATTCGGATGATATTCTGCTCCCTGGTGCATTACACACGGTCGCGAGCGTTTTCCAGAAATACCCGGAAATCGAATGGATAACCGGGCAACCTTCTGCTTTGCATTCATCCGGTGATCTGAAGCACCATTATACGCGAAATTGGTCGAGGCTACGATTTCTCTGCGGTAATTATCGATGGGTACAGCAGGAATCCACGTTTTGGCGCCGGTCGCTTTGGGAACGGGCTGGGGCCCGAATTTCAGAAACGTGTAACTTGGCCACCGATTTCGAGCTTTGGGTCCGCTTTTTTCGCCATGCCGAACTTTATTCAGTGGACATCCCTCTTGCCGCATTTCGGTACCGCCATGGGCAACGTTCGCAGGTATTTCGGGAAACGTATGAGGCAGAAGCTTTTAAGGTGCTTCGCCAAGAATTCGAACGTCTTGATCCTATTTTCCGGCAAACATATGCAGCTTTGTTACCTGAGCGGCCAACAACTTTGTCGGAAGAAGCGGTCATGCGAATGGATCGCGCTTTATCGGTTCGTGATCCAGTAACTATAACCCGTGCTGCCCTGTCCAATCATCGCACGAACAGTAGCAAAATCACTGCTGCTGCTGCGCACCCAGAAAAGCTGTCTCAGTCCGTTTTTGCTGTCGACGATCTAACGGAGTTAGAGGATATTCACGTTGGCGAAACGAGTTTCATATTCAGCCACTTAAGCGACATACGCCCAAATATCATTCAACTGTTAGAGAATGAAGTGGTGTTCGTGTCAGACGATGCTATCGATCAATTCGAACGCTTCTCGAGACCGCCAACTTATTTTGCATGTTTTGACCGCGAAGCCTTGTTTCAACGTCGTGCTCCCATTGATGAAACCCTTTTCGAAAATCTCGGCGTTACCGCGTTTTTTCCCGCACAATTAGAGTCTAATCTAAGTCTCGAAAAAAAGGTCCCGGTCAGAACGATTATTCCACCAGGTCCGGGGCGGTACTTTGTGGGTAAGATGACGGCTCGCGAGGACAAGACGTTCGAGACGCTCGCTGCGCAAGTCAAGATTTCCAGTATGATGGGATGTCAACAGGCGGTAATAGTCTGTGATGAGCGAGAATCCGAAGCTTTATCCGGTATTGCTAAGTTGGCCAAACAATTGTGCGAAGACTTGGATATGCATCTCAAGTTCGTTACGTCGCAAGAACTTGTCGAGTCTGAGCTATTGCGAGACCGTAATCGCGCGCGTTGGCCACGCCAAAATACCATGGCGAAGCTCTTAAAATCACGCGCCCTTAGCCGCGGAAAGGTGCGAGCGCCGATGGGGCGCTCAGCTGAGGTTGCACCTCGTGCAGGTAGCAAATGGTATTCGAGCTCAGCGCATCGACTAGGGGTCTGGTTTCCAAAATTGTTTTTATTCCTTCAAACTTTGAGGCGACGTTTAACCGGAAACAGGATGAAATAAGGACTTGTCTAAGGGGGGCAATGATGTCCGGCTCGAGTTTGAAAAAACTGCATCTATTATCCGTAACGGTTCTATGTCGAAGTCGTTTTGTTGCTGACAAATTAGCTGTGCAAAATGTTTGTAAATCGCATCGTACTCTCTTGGTTGCTGACGATACGGTGGCTCTTTATTGATTGAAACAGATGCGCCGCCTTCCGATAAGGTTAATTGACTTCCGTCAGCGGTTGTGAGGGAAACATCCCAGATCTCTTGACCATGGCTGTGGAATTCAAATTCACAATTAATCTTTGTCTCATCGGCCTGAAGCAAGAAGCTGGCGAGGGTTGGTGTCTCGGAGTTCTCCGGTATCCCGAGTTGCCCGCTGGTGACCTCGAATGAGCGATCCGGCAGAATCGTTGTCAGAATCGACAGGGCATTCATACCGGGGTCAAAGACACCAAAGCCGCCTTCACGCCATAACCAATCTTGCCCAGGATGCCACTTCGCTGGATTTTCGCGCCAGACAATTTTGCCACTAACGATCGTTTGCTTTGACAGCCAGGCAGATGCCACTTCTACTTGGGGCGCAAACTTGGAATGCCATGCCGCAAATACGAGGGTACTGTTGCTTTCGGCTTTCGCCAAGATCGATTTCGCCTGTTCATATGTCCCCGCCGAGGGCTTTTCCAAAAGTAGCGAGCAGTTCAAAGGAAACAATCGTTCACATAACTCAAGCCTTGGCTGGGGAGACGTACACAGAGAGACGGCGTCAAACTCAATTCCTGAAGCGATCGCTGCTTCTAGTGAGCAAAAATGCGGCGCATTGATTGGTGCTCTAACTGCTTTGTCGGCTACGAAAGCTATCTCATATTCGTGGTTATGAGCGATCGCAGGTAAGTGCTGATCACGAGCAATCTTGCCGAGGCCAACAATTCCGAGGCGAATAGGTGCTTTTCTGGGTAACGTCACTGATTTTGCCTATCGCAGCACCGCTGCTTTTAATTTCGAGCTTGCAGTTCAACGATTTCGGGGGGAGTGACATGCCTGTTTTCCTCTAGACGTCGAAACGAGTGCGGAATAGTCATAGCACCCCATGTTGGGTGGGGCGCCGTGTCAATTGTTAAATCCGGATTTTCCTTGCGAAAAAGAAATTCTGGACCATCCAGTATTGTAAGCATGGATTTCAAAATCCCAGGATTTAGAAAACCGCCTTCGACGTCTAGCACGATCTCGACGTTCTGATCTTTTCGAACGTTAAACGCTTGAGATTCAATTTGAGTGGATAAACCGGTAGTATAGTGAGCGTTTATTGCCCACCCGGGGACGCCAATGATCA
>JBCBBY010000035.1:0-35470 GCA_038531195.1 Pseudomonadota bacterium | reverse complement strand
ATGGCGTAGAGAATGCGCCGGTGAACCGGCTTCAAACCATCGCGCACATCAGGCAGTGCACGGCTGACAATCACGCTCATCGCGTAATCGAGATAAGAGCGTTTTAGCTCCGTTTCGATACTGACCGGATCGATGCCATCTTCTGACGGAATCGGGGTCATTTCAGGATCTTCTGGCGGTGTCGTTTCGTCGCTCACAGGGCTTTGCCTCTTCTTGCCAGACCGGGCACCGAATCGCCCGTCTTTATTGGTCATCAGACTAGCAGGATGAGCGGCGGGTTACAAATATTCAGCTGACGTTTTAGAGTGATGGAAACCAGACTGGAGGAGCGTCAAAAATGTCAATTTTTTCAATGACTCGAAGGTCTGCGGTATTCACTGGTGCTGCGCTTTTCTCCGTCGGGTGCAAAGGGCGCACTCAAGCGGATGCAGAAATGGCGGAAACGGTGATGAATTGGCGCCTCGGACCAGCGCTCCCGTTCGCCGTGCAAGAGATTTATCCGACGCTACACAAAGGCCAAATCCATCTCGCTGGCGGCTTCATATCGGACGGAGACACCATTTCTGGCGTCACTGATCGGCATGTTGTTTTAGATCTCGAAAATGGGGTGTGGACCGATCTCGCAAACCTCCCAACGCCGCGGCATCACCCAAACCTGATCAGCTTCGAAGACCATTTGCTCGCCATCGGCGGCTTTCAATCGGAATCTGAAGAGGCCGCCTGGGTCATGCAAGCGGGCGTTTGGGCATTTGATGGGAACAAATGGTCCGATGCCCCAGCTTTGCCTCAGCCTAATGGCGAGAGCGTTACCGCGGTCCTGGGGCCCCAATTGCATGTCTGCGGCGGCCGGGCCCCGAGCGGTGACAGCAATGCGACCTGGAATGACCACACCGATATCGGCGACCACTTTGTCTTATCCAGTTTAGACGGCACAGGGACGTCAGCCGCACCGCTCCCCTCAGCGCGCAACAGCGCGGCGTCAGCCGTCATCGGCGATGCCTGGCATGTGGTCGGTGGACGCACGGTCTCTGGCGGTAATACACCGGCGCACGAAGTCTATGACGCGCGAGAGGACCGGTGGCGCAAGGCAGCGCCGATGCCACAAGGCCAAGGCGGGCTTGCGGCCGCCAGCGTCGGTGGCAAACTCTATGCGTTCGGGGGCGAGTTCTTCGATAATGGCGGCGGCGTATATCCAGAAGCCTGGATGTATGATCCAGAGACTGACAGGTGGAGCGCCCTGCCCGATATGCCCCATCCTCGGCACGGCTTGGGCGCCGTAACCGTGGAGGATGAGATCTATGTGATCGGTGGAGCGCTACGCGTTGGTGGCAGTCAGACGAGCAATTTGGTGGAGGTTTTCTCGCCCGCTTAATCACGTGACCGACACCCGTCGATCCCAGCGAAAGCTGGGATCCAGGGACCTAAATTAAGCGAGCGCTAAATCGGCTCTTTCAAGCCCATAGACCCCTGCTTTCGCAGGCGTCTTCGGAGGCATAACCGCCGAAACCAAATTCCTAGAACGGAATCTCGTCGTCAAAGTCCTGACTGAAATCCTGCGCAGGACCTTCCATCTGGCGTGGTCCGCCTTGGCCTTGATTGCCATACGCGACGGAGTCTTGGGCATAACCGCCCCCACCGCCAGCATTGCGGCTGTCTAGCATGGTCAGCGTTGCGCCAAACCCGCGCAAAACAACTTCCGTTGAATAGCGGTCCTGACCGTTCTGATCCTGCCATTTGCGGGTCTCAAGCTGGCCTTCAATATAAAGCTTAGAGCCCTTCTTCACGTAGTTCTGTACGACGCGAATGAGGCCCTCATTGAAGACAGAGATACGGTGCCATTCGGTTTTCTCCCGACGCTCTCCGGTATTCTTGTCTTTCCAATTTTCTGAGGTGGCGATTGAGAATGAGCAGACCTGCCCGCCATTCTGAAACTGTCGCACTTCTGGGTCCTGGCCGACATTGCCGACGAGAATGACCTTGTTCACTGATCCTGCCATCTTCCGTTCTCCGTTCTTGGCTTCCGATACTGATCACGCGCTCCTAATCAGCGAATCGCTGTCTGTCGCGCGGTGTTTGTATCTATCCACAAAGGATCACGGCGTCAAGGTTTTGTTCTTTTTATGTTCCAGTCCTTGGAAGGCTCTTAGCCACTGCAGATAAGGCCAGATCAGCAGCTTACTGATATTGTTCCCCGGCGTGCCGTCAAAGCCGAACTTGCCGGTATAGGCTGACGGCACGCGATACGTCCCGAACATCACGTCCCAAAACGAAAACGTATTGCCGAAATTGGTATTGTAAGCGGCAGGTTCGTCGGCGTGATGCCAGTGATGAAAGCGCGGCGTTGCAATCACCTTAGTTAAGGGCCCGAGATGAAAATCATAGCGCGTATGCACCCAGTTATTGTGCAGCAAGCGCGCGCTGGACACCGCTCCAACGCCTTCGGCTGGAATATTCATCCAGCTCGCCAGAATGATGTAGCTGCTCATCATGACCACAGTTTCGAGCACGTGGATTCGCGAGCTCGTGGTCCAATTCATTGCCTCATCCGAATGATGCACGGCATGAATGTCCCAGAACCCGCGTGTGTGCAGCAAGCGATGGTTCCAATAGTCGCAAAAATCGATGGCGACCGTCCATACAATAATGACCAGCCAAACGGGCTGAGCTTGCCAAAACGAATTAGGGGCCATCGGAATAGGCAGCAGGCTGTATAATCGATCAACGGCGATAACGCAGACGCCGACTATGACCGCCAGAAAAGGATTGGCCAGCCGCAAGAATATGTTCGCGCGAACGCTCCCGAGCAACTGGCTCGACCATTTAAACGCCCCGCGGCCCGCCAAAACGAGCCCGATGCCCGTAAACAGTGCGAATGGGATTAAATACCCGCGTAAGACCCCAAGCGCGGCCGAGATCATCTCGTCTGGCATGGCTAAATACTCCTATGAGTACGCCGCGCCCGACGTGTGGTGATCCCCTATTTTGAAAGTCTGACCTCGGCGACCGCTACTTGGTCTCTGCAGCGCCGAGTTCGGCTGGTGGTCTTTGCACGAAACGATCGCGGATCATCCGCCCCCACTCCTGGAACGGAAACAGCATCAGCTTGATGTAATGCTCCCCGGGATTGCCTGGAAACCCAAGCGGCTCTTTGCACGCGCCTGGGCAATAATATGTCCCAAACAGTCGGTCCCAAATCGGAAAGATGCTTGAAAAATTCTTGTCCCAAGCGTCTGTATGGTCAGCATGATGCCAGCGATGGAAGCGCGGTGAGGCCAAGACCCATTTGAAGGGGCCATGCGTCCAATCAACATTCATGTGCACATACTGCTGATGCGCCGCGCGGAACAGAACCACGCCCATCACCGCAGCCGGGGATGCGCCGAGCCATGTCGCCAGCAGGACATACCCGCCTTGAATGACCACGAGTTCGATGACATGCGCGCGATACCAGGTCAGATAATGCATTTGCGTATCTGAATGATGCACAGCATGCATTGGCCACAAGACCGAAACGTGCCGGATCCGGTGGCTCCAATAGTCCATAAAATCAGCGGCCACCAATGCGACCAAGGCCGGGACAATCGCCGGCGCAAACAGCCAAAACTCTTCCGATATGCGCGGAATGCCCGACGCGCGGAACCAAGAGTCTGCGAGATTGATCACCACATAAACCGCCGGCGCTAGCAAACTATTGGTGCCGATAAATAACCAATTAACCCCAGCACTCTTGAGCAGGCTCATATCCCAGCGCAAGGCATCGCCCTGGCGCGCCGCGAAAGCGAGGCAGGTGAACAATACGAACTGTAAGAAATAGACCGTGGCTAAGGCTGCCAGCGCCTCAACGTCTACAGTCACCCCTAAAATATCCATCATCCTCATCCGGGTCGCTACGTCCCCTAGACGATTTTCGTATGCGAAAAGATTTAAGATTGTCCTGATGGCGCAAATGTTCTTAATACGTTCTTGTCGCCAAAATGGACTCGCGACACACATCACGTCTTGTAAGAACAAAATAGATCAGGTTGCTATTCGCATGCCCTCCCTAGAATCTCCGTTTATCCGCGTCCGCGGCGCTAAAGAACATAATCTCAAGAGCGTCGATGTTGATATCCCGCGCAATCAGCTCGTGGTCGTCACTGGCTTATCAGGCTCCGGCAAATCCTCGCTCGCCTTTGATACAATCTATGCCGAAGGCCAGCGGCGCTACGTTGAGAGCCTATCGGCCTATGCGCGCCAGTTCCTCGAATTGATGCAAAAGCCAGATGTCGAGAGCATTGAGGGCCTCTCACCGGCAATCTCAATCGAGCAAAAGACAACCAGCCGCAACCCGCGCTCAACCGTCGGAACGGTAACCGAGATCTATGACTATATGCGCCTCCTATGGGCGCGCGTCGGCATTCCTTACTCGCCCGCCACGGGCCTTCCGATTGAGAGCCAAACCATTAGCCAAATGGTCGATCGGACGATGGCCCTACCGGAAGGCACACGGCTTTACCTGCTCGCGCCTATGGTCCGTGGACGCAAAGGCGAATATCGCAAAGAGTTCGCGGAACTGCTCAAGAATGGCTTCCAACGCGTGAAAGTCGATGGCGAATTCTATGATCTCGAAACCCCGCCGACGCTGGATAAGAAATATAAGCACGACATTGATGTCGTGGTCGATCGCATCGTGGTCCGCGAAGGGATGGAGCAACGCCTCGCTGAAAGCTTTGAAACCGCCCTGCCCCTCGCTGACGGCATTGCTATTGCCGAGTATGCCGACCTGGAAGACGGCGAGACCGAGCCGAAGCGGATCACCTATAGCGCCAATTTCGCTTGCCCGGAATCTGGTTTCACCATTCCCGAAATCGAGCCGCGCTTGTTCTCGTTCAACAACCCGTTCGGGGCTTGTCCTGCGTGCGATGGCCTTGGTCAGCAATTGAAGATCGACCCAAGCCTGGTGGTGCCCGACAAAGACTTGGACCTGATGAATGGCGCAATCGCGCCTTGGGCGAAACAGGCCTCCCCTTACCAAACCCAGACCCTGCAGGCGTTGGCGGATCATTACGATTTCAACCTTAAAACGCCTTGGAACAAGCTCTCCAAAAAAGTTCAGGACATTATCCTCAACGGCACGGGAGAGGAAGAAATTGAGTTCGTCTATGATGACGGCCTGCGCCGCTATGAAGTCACCAAGACGTTTGAAGGGGTGATCCCCAATCTCGATCGCCGCTTCCGCGAAACCGAAAGTCAATGGGCCCGCGATGAAATCGCCAAATACCAGTCAGCCGCGCCCTGCCCGAAATGCGGCGGCAAACGCTTACGCCCCGAAGCGCTCGCCGTGCGCATTGCCGGGCTCGACATCTCGGATGCATCGAGTTTTTCCATCAAGGAAGCCGGCGACTGGTTTGGCAAGGTCAATGAGACACTGACCCCACAATCGCAAGAAATCGCAGGGCGGATCCTGAAAGAGATTAATGACCGCCTCATCTTCCTGAATTCGGTTGGGCTCGATTATCTTTCAATGTCTCGCTCGTCCGGCACCCTGTCCGGCGGAGAGAGCCAGCGCATCCGTCTCGCCAGCCAAATCGGGTCTGGCCTCACCGGTGTGCTGTACGTTCTCGACGAGCCCAGCATTGGCCTGCATCAGCGCGACAATGAACGTCTGCTGGAAACGCTCAAACGCCTGCGCGATCTCGGCAATTCGGTGATCGTTGTGGAACATGATGAAGACGCCATCCTGACCGCCGATCATGTCATCGATATGGGCCCGCGCGCGGGCGTACATGGCGGCGAAGTGATCAGCCAAGGCACAGCTGGTGAAGTGATTGCCGACAAAAAGTCGCTCACCGGCGCCTATCTATCCGGTCGCGAAGAAATCGCCATTCCAGAGCGCCGGCGTCTCAAAAAGAAAAGCCGCGAACTCACCATTAAAGGCGCGTCTGGGAACAATCTCAAAGACGTGGATGCGACCATCCCGCTTGGCACATTTACGGCCATTACCGGTGTTTCCGGCGGCGGTAAGTCTACGCTCATCATCGAAACGCTCTACAAGGCCCTAGCGCGCAAACTGAACCGCGCGACCAAAGTTCCCGCGCCATATGAGACGATTGAAGGCTTGCATCATCTCGACAAGGTGATCGATATCGATCAGAGCCCGATCGGGCGCACCCCGCGATCAAACCCGGCGACCTATACCGGCGCCTTCGGCCCGATCCGCGATTGGTTCGCGGGCCTGCCGGAGTCGAAACAACGTGGCTACAAGCCGGGGCGTTTCTCATTCAACGTCAAAGGCGGGCGCTGCGAAGCATGCCAAGGCGATGGTGTGATCAAAATTGAGATGCACTTCTTGCCCGACGTCTATGTCACCTGTGAAACGTGCGGCGGCAAACGCTATAATCGCGAGACTCTGGAAGTGCTCTACAAAGGCAAATCGATCGCCGATGTGCTCGACATGACGGTTGAGGAAGCCGAGAAATTCTTTTCTGCCGTGCCGTCCATTCGCTCCAAGATGGAGACGCTCAACAGGGTTGGCTTGTCTTATATCAAAGTCGGCCAGCAAGCGACGACGCTGTCAGGCGGCGAAGCGCAACGGGTAAAACTCGCGAAAGAGCTCTCGAAACGCGCGACCGGCAAGACGCTCTATATCCTCGATGAGCCAACGACGGGCCTGCACTTTGATGATGTCCGAAAGCTGCTCGAAGTGCTGCATGAGCTGGTCGATACCGGGAACACGGTTCTGGTGATCGAACACAATCTCGACGTCATCAAGACCGCCGACCACATCATCGACCTCGGCCCAGAAGGCGGCGATGGCGGCGGAGAGATCGTCGCTGTCGGAACACCGGAAGACGTAGCGAAAGTGAAGAAGAGCTGGACCGGGAAATTCCTAGCCGAGACCTTCCAACGCCAAGATGAGCGCCGCGCGAGCGTGAAGAAGGCGACAAAACCAAAAGCGAAAGCCAAGCCGAAGAAAAAGGCGCCAGCGCGAAAGAAAAAATCGGCGAAGGCTTAGGCGGATGGAGAATGTCTGCTTTGGATCAGAAGCAGACACTGGGGTGATCGCCGTCGGCATCCGATGTCACCCTGCTCCAGCAACCTATTGTTGTTGAGCTGTCCACCCGCCAGAGCCATCATTCATGGGCACCACAGAGCACCCTGGATCTTCAGAGCAAGCATTCATCGCATTGTTCCAGCTCTGCATGTTTTGAATAGATTGCATTTGCATCTGCATCGTCATCGACATCAATGGAACGATATAATGCTCTATCCAGGCCGCAAAGAAACCGTTGAGTTTGGTCACGGCCTCGTCTGGTGGGAGCCTGCCATCCTCCAACATGTTTTCATCCGGCGACGTCACGCCAAGAAACCACCAAACGCCTGGCACGGCCATCCCACCCAGCGCTTCAAATGCCGGCTTTGGCGCCATAAATGCTTGCACTGTGGCGGTCGTTGGCGGCTCGGTTGTGGATGAGCCAAAAATATTGATGGCAATGCCGCGCGCGACGGCGCCATTGATCCGGCCTTCGACCATGACCGACGCCATATTCGCATCGGGATGTGAGTCTAAGACGTCCATCGCCGCCGGATTTCCATACGCGAAGGCGATGATTTTGGGGGCTTTCATCCCCGCAAGTCTGAATGCCGAGAGCGTTCCGCGTCGAAGGTCGCCATCTTCAATCGGAATTTTCCACGTTTCGGCGCCTTGAAATACAGGATTGTCGGGCGCGTACCGGTCGTACATTTTTGGCGACGTGGGCGACCGCGCAGACCATCCCTCTAGGTATTTTTTGCCATCAAAGTCTTCGATCAAAACAGCGCGCTGATTTGGTAAGTCTTTCGCGCACGCCACTAACCCGGTGGCAAAACCAAGCGAGAGTAATAGCCCAAGCGTTACAAACTTCATCCACATGCGAACTTGTCCCCTTCGTCCACTCGTTCGGAAACTAGTCCGCCGCGCCAAAATTGTCACTGCCACTTCGACGCCAATTGTAGCCCTTCACAGGTCGCTATATAGACAAGCGATGGACAATTATTCGCGCATCTCTCAGTTCATTTCGGACGAATGCGACTACGATAATCCTATTAATCCGGATGAAGATATATTCCGCCGGATAGGGATCACGGGTGACGACGCGGACGCGTTCTTAATTGCGTTTGAAACGACATTTGATGTCGATATGCGAAACTACGTTTGGTACTTCCATAGTGAACAAGAAGGTGGTTTGGATTTAGGAGGTTTGTTTTTCAGATCGCCCGATCGATTGGTCACACGTATTCCAATCACGCCACGTATATTGTCTAACTCCATCAACGCAAAAATGTGGTCCGTTCAGTATCCAGATCACACCATGCCGAAAGTCCGACGAGATTTGGCAGCGAACTGGATATTCCTAGGGGCGCTAGCAGTATTTTTGGTTTGGTTGTTTACACTTTAATACGTCGCAAACCGCCATACGCTTTCAAAAAGACAGCCTCGTCGCGACGCGGATTCAACGAAGCTGGTATTAAGACCGGCAACGTTCAGTTTGAGACGCAAAGCTAATTACTAAACGCAGCCTTCTGCGAAGATCACCCCCACGAATTCCCGATTCTAAATGAGGATAAGATCTTGCACTGGTTCACCGCATCTCTCAGTTTTGGCGCCGGACTCGCCGCCATGTGGCTCATGACGTCGGCGTCTTCATCGTCTGACATCGCGCCCGAAAACTATTACGATCTTTCTGCGCTGCCTGAACAGCTCGCGGCGAAATATGCTGACCCTAAATATTTGCAATCCCTGATAGAACAGGAAGAGATGCGCGATAAGATGATCGCGGCGCATATGGCAGAACGCGCTGCGCGACCGGCAAAGAACCTTCCCGCGGACATGCCCAAATTGCCATTCGAATTGAAACTCTTCGCTCCGAAAGACGGATCACATTGGCCTGAATTCAGTGACGCCGCGCTGCAGGAATCCCTCAACGCGGTAAAAGACGATTGGGTGGTCCTGAATTATTGGGCAAGCTGGTGCGCGCCGTGCATCGCCGAATTGCCAGATATGGACCTTGCAGCGCCAGAGCTTGCGAGCCGCGGCGTGCAATTGTTAGCCTTGAATGTCAATCATCTCGGCGATGATTCCGCCGAAAAAATCGAGGGTATTTTTTCCGATCGATCTGTGGCCAATTTACCGAAGCTGAGGACAGCGGATGGCGATATTCAAACCGCGATTGAAGCCGCTGGAATGAGCCCGACCCAATTGAGCCTACCGCACAATATCATTTTCGCGCCAGGCGGCGTTCCATTTGCCTATTTCGATGGACTTCCAGAGGTCCCCGAAGGCACCGCCATATGGAACTCCGACGACATGCTCACATTCTTCGAAGCGCTTGCAGCGTCAGACCTCTAATTATTGCCAAACCGGCCGCGCTGCAGATCAAACGATAACCGAATAGGCTCTGGCTCGCCGCTTAAGCGGTGGCGATAGACCTGCGTATTCTCAAGCACCCGCTGGACATAGTTCCGCGTCTCGCTGAACGGAATGAACTCCACCCAATCGACCGGATCGATCTCGCCCGCGCGCGGATCGCCATATTCGCCGATCCAGCGTTGCGGCCGTGAGGCGCCAGCATTATAGGCCGCGGCGGTCATGATATAGCTGCCATTGAATTGACTGAGCAGCGTATCCAGATGCGCGCCGCCAAGCGTCATATTGTAGCCTGGGTCATCGGTCAGCCAGCTGGTTCGGAATGGGAGGCCTTGGCGCCGCGCTTCCATGCGCGCGGTGCGCGGAACGAATTGCATCAAGCCGCGCGCATTTGCGTGGCTGATCGCTGCCGGGTTCATCTCGCTTTCTTGACGAGACAGCGCCAACATCAAAGAGCGCTCCACTTGCGGCTCGCGCAGCAAATCATAGTCGACCAATGGATAAGCCGCATCTGGGGCGACCACACCTTTGGCGAGCCCCGCCTTCGCGCCGCGCACACCGATATCGACATAGTGATATTCACGACCAAGCTCTGCCAAAAGATCAAAGTCCTGAGGACGGGTGAGTTGGTCATCGAGATGATATGCAAATTTGCGGAATGAGGCATCCCAGCCATTCTCAGCAAACAGCCGCATCGCGCGCACCAAAGCGCGATTGTTAAAGTTCTGCCGATCAGTATCGGTCAGGGAATAGCCTGCCGAAATTTGGATCGTGTCCTGCATGACTTTTTCAGCCGCGAGCTGGCCATAATAGGAAAAGCGATGCGTCGACGCCGCTGCAAAGGCCACCTCAGCCTCTTCCTCATTGCCGAGAGCCTCATGCGCCCGCCCCTTCCAGTAAAGGGCGCGCGAAAGGCTGATTGGAGTCGAAACCCCCTCTTGCAGGGTCTCAAAGTGCTCCAGCGCTTGGGCAGCATTGTCCAGATGACGGAGGGCAACCCAGCCCGCAAGCCATTCGGCTTCAGCAAAGTCGCGGCCGCTGGTCAGGCCATGCGGCGCTGCGAGTTGGTAAGCGAGCTGATAGTCGCCTTCCTTGAGCGCCACACGCGCTTGAGGGTGGCGAGATTTCCAAAGACGGCTGCGCCCTGCCGGTGGAACATCGGCGCCATCGATCTGGCGCAAAAGCGGCACCACGCGATTGGTCATCCGCGCCCGGCGACGCCATTCAGCGCGATCATACAGCAGGCCAGGGTGGCTTTGCAGTTCCCGTGAGACCGAATCGACGGCGGCATCAACACCGCGGGCCCGGCGGATCAATTTTGAGCGGGCATCAACCAAGGTCTTCCAATCCGGCGTCAGGAGCGGCTTCATCCGCGCAGCGGCTGTCGTTTGACGGGTCCAAAGCAGGAAATCCGCCCGCTGACGGTGATCGGATTGGGTCAGTTTGTTCTTATATTTGGCATAGGTGCTCTGGCTGACATCTTTGGTCAGTGTGCGGCCATGCCAGGCCGCGCGCACTTCGCGCAGGGCCTCATCATCGCGCCCGAGCGCCTCAAGGGCCTTGGCATAGGTAATATGTCCAACGCCCGTACGGGCGCCGCCATGGGTCTCGAACCAGGCCACGCGAGCTTCCGCGTCGAGGGTCGATCCCCCGATAAACTCTTCAGCTCGGGCGCGGATCATGTTGATTTCAGGCCATCCACCGAGGCGGGTGAGCGCACGGTCAATATCGTCAAAAAGAATGCGCGCGTCGCGGCGGGCACGATACCAGGTCAGGATATCCCGCGCGGTCGTATCGCGAATCTGTGATTCGGCTTGTCGGACTTCGAACCAATCGCCGCGGTCTACGGCTTGTAAGCCGTTGCGAAGAAGCGCAGCGTCGCGAGTCGCAACGACATCAGAGGCAGCGACCAGTTTTGGCTTTAAACTTGGCGGTGTCGGCACATTTGCTGTCGCAGTCAGCACCGCGCCAGCCCCTAAAATGGCGGATAAAAGGGAGAGTCTGAGGAAGCGATAACGCATTTGCTTTTTCAGTGTCCTTACATTCCGTGCCGTTGATACATTCTGATTCAGGTTTATAGGCCGTATATGTCCAAACTCTGGCAGTTTGTTGCCAGGTCAACCCAATGTGTGTGTATCTGACAGATGTTTCATGGTTCCATTCCAGCGCTCGTAACCCCATTCAAGAACGGGGCCATTGATCGCGACAGTTTCGCAAATTTGATCGAAAACCAGATATCTGGAGGATCTACCGCCCTCGTGCCGTGCGGCACGACGGGGGAATCCGCGACGCTTTCGCATGCTGAGCACAAGGAAGTGGTCGAGCTTTGCATCGAAGTCGCGGGCGGCCGCGTCCCTGTCATTGCGGGGGCGGGCTCGAATGCCACCGCTGAAGCGATCGAGCTGATAGACCACGCAAAAACCGTCGGCGCAGACGCCGCTTTGGTCATTTGCCCGTACTATAACAAGCCCGATCAAGCCGGTCTTGAGGCCCATTTCCGGGCGATTAACGATGCCGTTTCACTGCCCGTCGTGCTCTATAATGTGCCGTCCCGAACCGCGTGTGACCTCCTGCCAGAAACTGTCGCGAAACTCGCGAAATTGCCAAATATCATCGGCATTAAGGATGCCAGCAATGATCTCGGGCGTGTGTCGATGCAGGCCACGCTCACAGCCGGTGGGCAATTTACCCAATTGTCAGGCGAAGACCCCTCTAGCCTCGGTCATCGCGCGATGGGCGGCGCGGGATGTATCTCGGTGTCGGCGAATGTGGCGCCAGATCTATGCGCCCAAATGCACGCCGCCTTCGACGCGGGCGATCTGAAAACCGCCCAAGCCCTCGATCAAAGACTGATCCACATTCACAAAGCGATGTTCCTATCGCCCTCCCCTGGGCCGGCAAAATATGTGTTGGCAAAAATGGGAATATGTGCAGAAGACGTCCGCCTCCCAATTGTCGGCCCCGATGCGGCAATACGGGAGCAGATTGATAAAGCCTTAGAGGCGGCAGGATTAAACTAACAAAGCGATGGCCAAAAAAGCTCAAACCAAAGGACGGTCCGACGGCCTCGTCGCCGAAAACCGGCGCGCACGCTTCGACTATGCGGTCGAAGATACGCTGGAGGCTGGCCTGATGTTGACGGGCAGCGAGGTCAAATCCCTGCGCAATGGCAAGGCGAATATCGCGGAAAGCTACGCCTCTGTTGAAGAGGGCGAGCTGTGGCTGATCAATGCCGACATACCGACTTATGACGGCGCCAATCGATTCAATCATGCGCCGCGCCGTAAGCGAAAACTGCTCGTCTCGAAACGTGAACGCACGCGCCTTTCGCAATCGATTGAGCGCGCGGGGCGCACGATTGTGCCGCTCAAGCTCTATTTCAATGAACGCGGCCTCGCCAAACTCTTGATCGGCATCGCGACGGGTAAGAAGGCGCACGATAAGCGCGAAACATCCGCCAAACGCGATTGGCAGCGCCAAAAGGCGCGGATCATGAAAGAAAGCTAGAGCTCGCGGCTCAAGATTTTCGCGAAGAGGCGGGAACCGACATTGCCGCCGGTGAGCACCACGCCAACCGTTTTGCCCTTTGCTTCGGGCGGCAAACGGAACAAAGCCGCCGCCAGCGCGACAGCGCCCCCTGGCTCCACCACCACACGCAATTGCCGAAACGCTAGTCGCATGGCCTCAAACGCGTGTGCGTCGGTGACCGCAACGCCGCCCGTGAGACGCGTCGATCCAATCTCCCAAGTTAAATCTCCTGGGCGCGGCGTCAAAATCGCGTCACAGACCGAGTGCGTACCGGGCTGATTGGATTGAATAGACCCCGCCTCTAAAGAGCGCTTCCAATCGTCGTGCTGCTCCGGCTCTGCGGTCCAGATCTTAGTCTCCGGGCTGAGCCCGCTCATGCCGAGACTGATTCCGCTGATCAGACCGCCCCCGCCCGCGCAGCATATCAGGTGATCCAACGACATCTCGAGATCTTTCACCTGGCTGGCAAACTCTAAGCCAACCGTTCCCTGCCCGGCGATAATCATCGGATCGTCGAAACTAGGCACAAGAACGGCACCGCGTTTGCGCGCGATCTCCGCGGCGATTTCTTCGCGATTTTCGGTGTTTCGGTCGTAGAGATAGACTTCAGCCCCGTCGGCTTTGACGGCTTCTGTTTTTACCGCGGGCGCATCCGTCGGCATGACGATCAGCGCCCACATGCCAAGCTGTTTGGCCGCGCGCGCCACGCCCTGGGCGTGATTGCCAGACGAAAATGCGACAACACCCGCCTCTCGCCGCTTTTTGGGGATTTGCAGCAGCCGATTGGTCGCGCCGCGCAGTTTGAAACTGCCGGTTTGCTGCAGGCTTTCAGCCTTGATGATCAGCCGCGCCCCGGCAATCTCGTCCAATGCTTTCGATTGGAAGATTGGTGTTACCGCAACATGATCAGCAATTCGTTTGGCGGCCGAAACAACGTCGGACCGCGTCGGCAATCTCGGTTTCATGCGCTCGCGCTACCGTGTCGCTAGACCGGCGTCAACTTACAGCTTGGAGACCAAGTCTCGAGCGGCGGATCCGATCTCTGGGTGGTCCAAGGCGTGTGCAACCACCGCATTGAAATAGCCGAGTTTGGAGCCGCAATCATACGGCGCGCCTTCGAATTCATAAGCAAAGAAGCGCTGCATTTCCATCAACCGCGCCATCGAGTCCGTGAGCTGAATTTCTCCGCCCGCGCCGGTGTCTTGGCTGGCCAACAGATCGAAAATTTCCGGCTGCAGGATATAGCGCCCAGTGATCGCAAGATTGGACGGCGCCGATTCACGCGGCGGCTTTTCGACCATGGCGCTCATTTCGATGAGACGCCCATCGCGCTCGCCCTTTGGCGTGATCACACCGTAAGAAGAGACACGCTCTTCAGGTACCGGATCCACAGCAATGATATTGCCGCCGGTTTTATTGTAAGCCTCGACCATTTGAGCGAGGCATGACGTTTCAGCCTTCACGATCACATCCGGCAGCAGGATCGCGAACGGCTCATTGCCAACGATGTCGCGTGCGCACCAGATGGCGTGACCGAGACCTAGGGCTTCCTGCTGGCGCGTAAAGCTCGCCCCACCGGCTGGCAAACGCGTTTTCTCGACTTCTGCCAAGATCGCTGCTTTGCTCGGCTTAGCGCGCAAATTGGTCTCGAGTTCAAAGTGGAGGTCAAAATAATCCTCAATCGCGCCTTTGCCACGCCCGGTGACAAAGACGATGTGCTCGATCCCGGCTTCAATGGCTTCGTCGACGACATATTGCAAAGCAGGCCGATCCACGACCGGCAAAAGTTCCTTTGGAATGGCCTTTGTTGCTGGCAAGACCCGCGTCCCAAATCCCGCTACTGGCAATACCGCTTTACGAATGGTCATATCACATGCTCCCACATTGTCCCAAGCTGGACATAACGTATAATTTTTCGATGGCTAGGGCCCATTAAAGGAAGGAAACAGTCCCTGCTCCACTGACCCAGCCTGAGGCAAAGGCGAAGGCCACCAGCATAGAAACGAGGATGACTGACATCCGTCTGCTGAGCGGCTGATAATGCTGCTCAAGCTGCACTTGGAGTTCTTTCGCAGGAGACGGGACGGCAGCCGGTTTTTCAGCCGGTTTCACCGCTCTAATCGCCGCCGCTTTCATCTTCGCGTCGCCGGTTTCGTGGGCTTTTTTGTTACGCGCAGCACTCATAAACGCCTCCATCAAGCCAAATAGCTTAAGGAAGAAGGGCTAATGGGCCCTTAATTACGCGGACTTTAGCGTTGAGCGATGAAATCCAGCCTAGACTGTGCGTTTTGCTTTGTCTTTGGCGTTGGTCGCTTCGATCGCTTCTCGCGCGGCTTGCCATTCGGCATCGCCCCATTGCGCAAGACCAGAGAAGTTTCCGCCCGTCGCATTGTAAGCGGCACCGTCAATCGCGATGGTCTGGCCATTCACGTATTCAGCACCTGGCCCCATCAAAAACACCGCAAGATTGACCAGCTCATGCATTTTGCCGATGCGGCCCATCGGGTTTCTGCCGTCGCGGTTCATATCTTCGGTCGACTCGGCTTGCGGGGCGAGGCGCTTGGTCATGCCCTCGGTGGGGAATGGACCTGGCGCAATTGCATTGAAGCGTAGTCCGCGCGGTCCCCACTCGATCGCGAGAGATTGGGTCATCGTGTTCACTGCTGACTTCGACATCGCTGACGGCACAACGAATGGGCCACCATTCCAAACCCAGGTGGTCAGGATGGAAATGACATTGCCCCGTTTGCCTTCATCAATCCAACGCTTGCCGATATTATGGGTCATATAAAATGTCCCGCGGAACACGATGTTCGAGATCGCATCAAAACCGCGGATCGATAGGTCCTCAGTACGGGAAATGAAGTTGCCAGCCGCATTATTGACCAGCCCGGTCAACGCGCCGTGATTGGTCCAGATCTCATCATTCATATCGTTGATCGCATCGGCGACCCGAATATCGCAAGCGTGCGGCACGACTTTGCCACCATGCATGCTCATCAATTCGTCAGCGGTTTCTTCGCAAACGCCGCCGCGACGGCCGCAAATATGAACTTCCGCGCCGAGCTTTAGAAAGCCTTCCGCCATCTCTTTGCCCAGGCCGGTTCCGCCGCCTGTGACCAAGATGCGTTCGCCCTGCATAAGGCCGTCTCGAAACATGAGTTGACTGATGTCCATCGCGCGATCTCCCGTAATCTTTGTGTTGACAGGAATCGTAGTTCGATTTCAATCAAGGAAAAGGCGGTCCGTAAGGTCAATATCGGTCTTCAAGCGCGCCCTTATTTTCGGAATGGGAGCGAGATCGCGCGCCAGACCAGCCATATCGGCAAGACAATGGTCGCGCCGGCCAAAGCTGGTTTCCAGAAATTGCGGATCGCCCAATGCGCCAAACTGCCCAGAGAGCTTAAAAAGTTTTGGATCGCCCCCATCATATTGACCTCTGGCGAGGCAGGATCGAACTCGCTGGCCATCACCAAGAAGCCCACCAACACACATAGCAGTGCGAGCTTGATCCAGCCCCACCAAGAAATCCCGAGCAGGCGCAAGAGAATATGGCGCTTCGCCTTAGGCAGCTTGCCGGTCTTCGCCGCCGTTTCGCCCAAGGATTCTAGCGCCGGGTCGGTCACGGTTTAGGCGACCTCTTTGTGGATCTCGACTTGATGCGGGTACGGGATTGAAATGCCGTTCTGGTCGAAGGCTTCTTTGATGCCTTGCAAGAGATCAAATCGCACGTCCCAATAGTCGCTCGCTTGCACCCAGTTTCGGATCTGAATGTCGACCGAACTGTCCCCCAAATTCACGACACGCGCGAAGGGCTCAGGATCGCGCATAATGCGCTTATCTGCGTCAACGATGGATTGGATCACACCGAGCGCCTTATTGATATCGTCGCTATAATCGATGCCAAACGTAAGATCGACGCGGCGGGTCGTGTATCCGCTATAATTCTTGATCACACCATCAATGGCCTGGCTATTCGGCACCATGATCATGACATTGTCGACCGTCGCGAGGACGGTTTGGAAGAGGTTGATATCCTTCACCGTGCCGGCGGCGCCCGCAGCTTCAACATAATCGCCGAGTTTGTAGGGGCGGAAAATCATAATCATCACGCCAGACGCGATGTTACCAAGCGCCCCTTGCAGGGACAGACCGATGGCCAATGTCAGCGCGCCGAGAATGGCCACAAAACTGGTGGCTGGCACCCCGAAGACCTGAAGCACGGCGATGAACACCGCGGCGGTCACCGCCCAACGGACCATGGATCCAAAGAAATTCCCAAGCGTGTCGTCAATCGACTCTTGCTGCATCGAAATCTTGCGCACCAATCGGCCGAGCCACCCGGCAACGCGCAATCCAATGATGAGAACAATCAAAGCGCCAATGGCTTTGACACCGAACCCTAAAACGGCATCGCCATATTGCGACCAAAGCTCTGCGAAATCTAAGTCTTCCATCTGCCTATCCCTTTTGCAAAGACTGCGTTTTCAAGCGCCATTGCCCGACATCCGGTCGTCGCCGGTCGGGAATCAGGCGCTTCGACGAGATTGGAATAACCGCTTCACGTGACATCGCAAAGACCATCTTGCCGCCCTCTGGAAAACAGGGGTCATACGCGTCATCGAGGACGTTCAGCCCGCCTGTAAACGCACCCAAGGCCGGCATGATCAGACGCTCACCGTCCGTGACAAAACACCGGCGGCGCAGGGCCCGGACCCGGCTAACGACCTTAGCGCAGGGGTGCAAGTGGCCGGCAATCTCGCCACTCTCTCCCGTCGGCTCATGGCGAAACACCAAATCTGCCATGCGCAATACTTTTGCGGCCCGTCCGCCCAAATGGGCCGGTGGGTCGGGGTCGTGATTACCTTCCACCCAGATCCAATCCGTATTCGATGTCAGTGCGCGAACTCGCTCCGCATCGGCCTCATCCATGCGAGATTCGGCTTTGCGGTCATGGAAACTGTCGCCAAGAGAGATCACGCGTTTCGGGGAGAGCTCTTTCACCAGAGCTTCAACGATCGCCAGCGTCGCACGGGTATCGTAGGGCGGCAACATCTGGCCGCGCGCTGCAAAGCTAGATCCTTTTTCCAAGTGGAGATCTGAGACCACCAATGTCTCCTGCGCGGCCCACCAAAGCGCGCCTTCTGGCAGCGGCGTCAGCAATTCGCCGCGCAGATGAATGTGCGTTTCGCTCGTCTTGCGTTGGGACGCGGTGTTCATTTGCGCAAATTGGCCTGCGCCGCAGGTGGGGTCAATCGTCAAAACTGTTCATCAGATACGGGCCAGAAAGCTCAACCCAAAAAACAAGCCGCCCTATTGAGAGCGGCTTGTTCCATTCAGACTATCCGTTTGCGGGTTACCAGGTGTAACGCGCTTTCAGATAATAAGATCCGCCGGTGAAGCCGGATGGCGCTGACTCTGGATAGAGCTGACCGAGCGACGCAGCGTTCGGGTTCTCATCCGGATAGTTGTCGAAGATGTTATTGGCTCCGATAACCAATTCGATTTGCTCATTCAGATAGTATCCAAACTCAGCATCGATATTGATCTCTGCGCCTTGCTCACCCGTTCCGTTGCCGGTGTCTTCCTCAGCCGCGCGAACTATTTCGGCGAATGGGAAGACACCGGCAATGGCACAGGTGAGCAAGGCGCCGAAATAGTTCGCGCGGCTGAGGAAGCGCCAATTGTCTTGCGAATGATTGAATGTCAGCGACCCTTTCAATTCTGGCAAAGACTCTTCGAGCGCTGCGACACGACCTTCGCTGATCGGGTTGATCGATCCGCGATCATCTACCTCTGTGTCGATATAGGCGAATGACAAAGCGAGATCAGTGTCGCCGCGTTCGGTTAGCTCAAGCGGCATCGTGCCGACAACTTCGATACCAGATGTGGTGGTGTCAAAGCTGTTTGAGAAGTAACGGAACTCGTTCAGATCCTCAAAACCAACAAAGGCGTTGCGATCGATCACACCGGCATTGCCGAGCTGTGTCAAACCATCGCTCACAGACATAAACGGTCCAAGACCATTTTGCGCGCCGGTGAAGTCCAACGCCTCAAGGAAGTTGACGTTCGCGGACAGAGCGATCCGGTCCGTCACTTCGATGTTGAAATAGTCAACGGTCCAAGTCATTGGGCCAACATCGAACGCCGCACCAAAGGTGAAGTTCTGAGCGGACTCAGTGCTAAGCTCAGGACGTCCGCCATCACGTGACTCGATGAAGTCAGCCGCAAGTTGGCCTGCCGCTGAGGTCAGCGGAAGCGTCCCTTGGTCAACCAAAACACCGCCGACATTTTGCGTCGTCACGTTGGTGACGTTCGCTTGTCCAGCCGTTGGGGCGTGGAAGCCGGTCGAGACCGTACCGCGCAGACGGAAATTATCGGTCACACGGTATAGCGCACCGATCTTATAGTCGGTCGTATCGCCAAACGCGTCATAGTCTTCGTAGCGGAGCGCACCTTGCAGCGTCAGCTGGTCGGTCACGTCGGCTTCCAAGTCGACATAAAGCGCATAGCTTGACTGCGAGTCGGTCGTTGAGGCCGTAAAGCCACCGAACCCGTTTGAGCTTGAAGAGAAGCCTTGATCCGCAAGCGGTCCAAGCGCGAAAGACGCCGCATCCCCTGCAGTGATTTCGAATTCTTCTTCACGATACTGCGTACCAAACGCGATATTCAGATCAGACGCGAAGCCAGACACAGGGACCGCATAGCTGAAATCAGCATCCAATACGGTTTCAGTTTGCTGGTAAGCCCCAGGCTTAAAGTCACGCGGTGTGTTTGGACCAAGCGAAGCGTTGATCGTGTTACGGATAAAGAACTCTGACTTGCTCGAGCCATGCACGGCGCTGAAGTCATAGTTCAAGCCGCTACCAATATCGAAGACGCCGCGCACGCCGCCTGCGATTGAGTAGTCCGTCAGATCACCGCCAAAGCGCGGCACGAAACCGCTTGGAATGGTCTCAACAAATGAGAAACAGTTGGGATCAGCAGTCACCTGCGCCAGGACAGTTGCGTTGGCGATCAATCCGCCGCCTTCGGTCAACGGAATACCGGCTGGGCAATCGCCGCCTGTGCCGACACCATCCAGATCACCGACGAGGATAGAAGCAACACCGTCTGGATCGGCAAGCCCCGTTACCGGATCAACCGTTGGGCCGCGATAAACGCCGCCGCGATTGGTTGGGTTCCGATAGAAGAATCCGCCTTCCGTGGTGCGCTGAGCGTAATTACCAAACGCATAGAGCTCCATGTTTTCCGAGATCTCAATGCCTGAATTCGCGAACAGTTTGAAATTGTCTTTGACGTCAGGCTGGCCCCAATATTGTGGCACTTGATCGGTATAAGTGTTGATCGTGCGGAAATCTGCGACGGCTGTGTTGCCGGCTGCAATCAGCGCTTCAACATCGCCGCGTACGATCGACCGCACGGTCCCGTCGGTATCGGAAAGCTCACCTGTCAGGTTGAGGAAGCCATTGTCGCCAAGGGGTAGACCGATATTACCAGCGATGCGGTAATTGTCGCCATCGCCCTCATAGGTCGAGCCATAAACAGCCTCGACAGTGCCGCCGCTGCTATCTTCACGCAGTTGGAAGTTGATCACGCCTGCAATCGCGTCTGATCCATATTGCGAGGACGCACCGTCCCGCAAAATTTCAACGCGGCTTAAAGCAAGTGATGGGATGACGCCAACATCTGCGCCTTGCGCACCATCAGAGATACCGCCGCCGAGGAAGGAAATGACCGAGCCGCGGTGACGGCGCTTGCCGTTCAACAGGACCAAAACATTGTCGGGGGACAGGCCGCGCACGTTGGCGGGGCGGATCACGGTCGCCGCATCCGAGATAGGCTGCGTGTTTACATTGTATGATGGAACAGCTGTCCGAAGAATATCTGTTACATCGTTTGTGCCTTGGTTGACGAATTCGTCGGCAGGCAAGACGTCGACAGGCGCGGGTGTATCAAGCGCAGAGCGCGAGGGCACGCGAGAACCGATTGAGACAACCGTGTCCAGAACGCGATCGTCTGCAGCTGTTTCGTCGGTTGCTCCGGAGTCTTGCGCAAGCGCGGTCGGGGCAAAGGCCACCAATACGCTCGCAATCGCCGCACCTGAAAGCAGGCGCGTACGCGATTTGAGTTCAGCCATATTTATAATCCTCTCTGTCTATGACTGTCCGCCTTCAATTCTTTTTTTATGAGCCCGAAGGTCGGACACTATGAGGATTGGTCCGAGGCCGATTTTGTCAATTAAAAGAGGACAAATGTGACCGAAAACCGGGCAGATTCGCTGCCTTAAGCCTCTTATTGTTGCAAATATATGACAGATTCACACCTCTTCCGCGCAAACTCATGCCAGAATCAGCGCCCCATAGAAATTTTCATCTGAGACATTGGAAATATGACAGGTTTTTTAGAAAACTATTCCTACTGCCTAAATGTCCTACATATGTAGGACACGTCCTTCCGATGCCAGAACAGCCTCGTGCATCATCTCTGACAGCGTCGGATGCGGGAACACGGTGTGCATCAGATCTTCTTCGGTCAACTCGCCTTCCCGCGCGATGACATAGCCCTGGATGAGCTCTGTGACTTCCGCGCCTACCATGTGCGCACCGAGCAGTTCGCCGGTCTCCGCGTCGAAGATCGTTTTGATCAAGCCTTCAGGCTCGCCGAGCGCAATGGCTTTGCCATTGCCGATGAATGGGAACTTGCCGACATTCAGTTTCTTGCCCGTTTTCTTGGCCTCGTCCTCGGTCAGGCCGACACTCGCGACTTGCGGGTGACTATAGGTACAGCCAGGGACATTCCAATTGTCGAATGGGTGCGCGTCATCGATCTTACCAGCGATCTTCTCAACGCAAATCACGCCCTCATGGCTGGCTTTGTGCGCCAGCCACGGCCCGCCCGTGAGATCGCCAATCGCATACAGACCTTTGACGCCGGTGCGCCCGAAGCCATCCACGACAACATGCGTGCGGTCGATTTTGACGCCGAGTGTCTCCAGCCCGAGGCCCTCTGAATTGGCAACAATGCCGATGGCGAGGATGACGCGATCGACTTCGATCTTCTCGATTTTGCCGCCCTGCTCTACTTCAGCCGTAACACTGTCTTTGCCTTTCTTAAGGCCTTTGACTTGTGCGCCCGTTTTGATCTTCAAACCTTGTTTCTGGAAAGACTTATGCGCGAATGCTGAGATCTCTGCATCCTCAGCCGGCAGGATTCGATCCACGGCCTCGACCACCGTCACCTCTGACCCAAGCTCATTATAGAAGCTTGCAAACTCAATCCCGATGGCGCCAGAGCCGATGACCAGCAAGCGCTTTGGCAACGCGTCCGGCACCATGGCTTCGCGATAGGTCCAAACCAGTTTCCCGTCCGGCTCAAGCCCAGCTTGTGGAATCGCCCGTGCCCGTGCGCCCGTGGCCAGGAGGACATGCTTAGCTTTGTAAGTCGTGTCTTTACCGCCCGCATCTTTGACGATCACGCTCGGCGCTTCTGCCCCTTTTTCCAATCGCGCTTCGCCTTCAATCACCGTGATCTTATTCTTCTTCATCAAGTGTTTCACGCCGCCTGAAAGCTGCGCCGCGACCCCGCGCGACCGCTTGACGACTCCGTCGAGGTCGAAGTCCGCTTTATCGACTTTCAGGCCATAAGCCGCCGCCGATTTTGCGAGGTGCAGCACCTCTGCTGAACGCAAGAGAGCCTTGGTCGGAATACACCCCCAATTGAGACAAATCCCACCGAGGCTTTCGCGCTCGACGATTGCCGTCTTCATCCCGAGCTGGCTCGCGCGGATCGCGGAGACATAGCCGCCAGGGCCGGAGCCTATGACAATCAAATCAAAATCAGTCATCGCTAACCACCTTTAAAACTCACCAAAATCAATATCTTTGCACGACTCAACCCGTTCAGGTTCGGCATCGTTTGATGTCCGATTGACCCAGCACTCATCGAGGACGGAACAATAGCAAATCGACCCCTCAATGGCGCGCAACTCGCTGAAATATGCGTTTATATTGTCGCGCATGCTGGACGGAATTTGTCCAACCGCCAGCTCCCACTTGGCATCACCGAGGGTCACAGATTCATTGGCGGCCAAAACACGCCCCGTGCCGCGCGTTGCATCCAAATCGAACCGCATACCTTGGGTGACCTCCAATCGCCGCTCCAGAAACGCTGCGACATCTGGCAAAGCGACACCATTCTTCTCGATTTGGATGCCTTTGATCATCGCGGGGCCGACACCTGAATTACGCAATGTCAGTGTCGCTCGCGCGTTTCGAAAATCCTGATCTGTAGTCACATCAAACTGAACAATCGGCCAGACCGATGCTTGCACCGTCTTTTCCATCAAAACGGCTTGCTGGCGGGCAATATTGGATTGATCAACCGCGACGAATAATGCCGCGACGCCGACCACGACGGCGCTCAACGCCGTCGTCATTTCCACATTTGGCCACTTCAGATTGAACATAACGCGTCTTTAAAGCAGCATGCTTTCCGGCGTTTCGACATAGCGTTTGAAGGCTTGCAGCCAGCGCGCACCTTCAGCGCCGCCAATGACGCGGTGATCGCAGGTCAGCGTGACGCCCATCATGGTCGCGACCGTCAACTGCCCGTCCGCGCCAACGACTGGCTGTTTCGCCCCAGCCCCGACGGACATGATCATGCCCTCGGGCGGGTTGATGATCGAGGCGAAGGACTTGATACCAAACATACCAAGGTTCGAGATCGAGAAGGTCCCGCCCATATATTCTTGCGGCTTGAGTTTGCGCTCGCGGGCACGGCTGGCGAGGTCTTTCATCTCAATTGAGATTTCGGCGAGGCCCTTCTTCTCAGCATCGCGAATGACCGGCGTGATCAGTCCGCCATCGATGGCAACCGCCACAGAGATATGCGCGCCCTTGTGATAGGCGATGCCATTGTCGCTATAGCTGGCATTGCAATCCGGCTCCGCCATCAGCGCCATGGCTGAGGCTTTGATCAGCATATCATTGACTGAGACTTTGACCCCCTCAGGCGCCGCCTCATTGATACCTTTGCGGGCGGCCAGCAATTTATCGAGCGCAATGTCCACATTCAGCGGGAAGTGCGGCACTTGCATGAAGCTTTGCGTCAGGCGCTTGGCGACGGTCTTGCGCATGCCGTCCAGCGGCTCGAGCGTATAAGAGTCTGGCGCATAAACGCGGTCATCCAGAATTTGCGGCAGGATCAGACCATCGGGCGACGCAGGTGCGCCACTGCTCGCCGGAGCGCTTGCGGCCCCTGGCTGCGCATTCTCAACATCTTTCTTGACGATCCGCCCATGCGGGCCAGAGCCCTTGCCTTTCAGCGCTGTGAGATCGATCCCTTTCAGGGCCGCGATCCGGCGTGCGAGCGGGCTTGCTTTGATACGGTCATCGCCAGCACCCAAAGCTTGGGTTGGGACGGGCGTGGAGGCGACTTGCTTAGGCGCCGCCTCTTTCGGAGCTTCAGGGGTAGGCTCAGGCGCACTTGGAGCGGCAGGGGCAGCTGGGGCTTGCGCAGACACGGAACTCGCATCCTCCCCCTCTTCCGCCAGGACCGCGATGATCGCGTTGACCTTCACCCCTTCGGTGCCCTCATCGACCAAGATCTGCGCCACGGTGCCTTCATCGACGGCTTCGACTTCCATTGTCGCTTTGTCGGTTTCGATCTCAGCGATAATGTCGCCGGCTTCGACCGTGTCGCCAGCCTTTACATTCCACTTGGCAAGGGTGCCCTCTTCCATGGTCGGGCTGAGGGCCGGCATCGTAATATTGATCGACATCAGACGACTCCTAATTCGAGCTTAAACTTGTTCTTTGCGGTATCTGGGTTGGCAAGAATGCAATACCCCAGCGCACTCGGCATACCGGTACTCGGAATCTCTTCATTCAATCCGATCAACGAAGGACTTTCTTCATCCAAGAAAGGATGAAAATAGGCTACGACATAGTCTTCAAACGCCATCTCAATCCGACCGCCCAGGTGCCTTGGAGTAAAGACAAAGGTCTCGATCCTCTCACCTTCAAGTCGGCCAAATGGCGCTTTCACACGGGGACTAACCTGGCCTATCGCCGCTTTGCCAGTCTCATGGATTTCGGAGATCGATACCACCCATGGCTCGTCATCTTGATAAGGTACATTAGGCTCACAGCCGAACATCAAGACCTCACCTAACATCACATCCCCTCGCAAACAGCTTTCGCCGCCGCAACCACATCGCCTGCATTCGGCAAGCTGAGGTCTTCAAGATTGCCTGCATAGGGCAGCGGCACGTCTTTCTGCGTGACCCGCATTGGCGGCGCATCAAGATAATCAAAAGCGAGCTCTGTCACGCCCGCCGCAATCTCGCCTCCGACGCCCATATGGCGCCAGCCTTCTTCGGCGGTGACCAAGCGATTGGTCTTCTTCACGCTCTCAACAATCGTATCCATGTCGAGCGGACGGATGGAGCGCAGGTCAATCACCTCGGCAGAAATTCCCTGAGAGGCGAGTTTTTCGGCCGCGTCCATGGCAAATCCGACCATGCGGGAATAGCCCACCAGCGTAACGTCCGTGCCTTCGCGGATGACCGCCGCTTTGCCGATCGGCAGCGTATAGTCTTCTAGATCCGGCACGTCATATTCCAAGCCATAGAGCAGCTCATGCTCCAGGAAGACGACAGGGTTTGGATCGCGAATGGCGGACTTGAGCAGCGCTTTGGCTGAGCCCGCATCCCAAGGCGCAACAACTTTCAAGCCTGGCACGTGACCATACCAAGCGGCATAGTCTTGTGAGTGCTGCGCCCCGACGCGCGCGGCGGCGGCATTCGGCCCCCGGAAAACAATCGGGCAGCCCATTTGACCACCCGACATATACAGCGTCTTTGCTGCTGAGTTGATGATTTGGTCAATCGCCTGCATGGCGAAATTGAACGTCATGAATTCAACGATGGGGCGAAGTCCGCCAAACGCAGCGCCGACACCAAGTCCGGCAAATCCATGCTCGGTAATCGGCGTATCGACGACGCGGCGCGCGCCAAATTCTTGCAACAATTCGCGGGTGACTTTGTAAGCGCCTTGATACTCCGCGACCTCTTCACCCATGACGAAGACGGTCTCATCGCGGCGCATTTCTTCGGCCATCGCATCGCGCAGCGCATCGCGCAGAACGGTCTTGGTGAAGGTTGTGCCTTCAGGGATGTCTGGATTGGTGAGCATTGGGCCCGCTGGCGCATCCGTCGCCGCTTGGGCTTCCAGCACTTCTGGTTCGGCGACCGGCGTGACTTTCTCAACCTCAGCCTCTGGGCTGGCGGCGACGGTGACGCTGCTTGCGTCTTCGCCATCTTCTGTGAGAACCGCGATGACGGCATTCACCTTCACGCCTTCAGTCCCTTCGGCAATCAAGATCTTAGCGAGCGTGCCTTCGTCAACCGCTTCGACTTCCATCGTCGCTTTGTCGGTTTCGATCTCAGCGATAATGTCGCCCGCCTCAACCTTATCGCCTTCGCCTTTTAGCCATTTGGCGAGCGTGCCCTCTTCCATAGTGGGCGACAGAGCCGGCATCAAAATATCTACAGCCATGTTTACGCCTCCACCGGCAGAAGGACATCGGTCCAAAGTTCAGCCGGATCCGGCTCAGGGCTCTCAAGCGAGAAGTCGGCGGCATCTTTGACGATCGCACGGATCTCTTTGTCGATCGCTTTCAAGTCTTCTTCGGTCGAAATGCCTTGCGCGATGATTTGCTCTTTCAAGCCATCAATCGGGTCATTGTGACTTCGTATATCATCGACCTCCTCGCGTTTTCGATATTTGGCCGGGTCGGACATGGAATGGCCGCGATAGCGATAGGTCTTCATTTCGAGAATGTACGGCCCCTTGCCTGAACGCGCGTGCTTGACCGCCTTCTCGCCAGCTTTCTTCACCGCATAGACATCCATGCCGTCGACTTCTTCGCCTTCAATCTCAAACGAGATGCCGCGCTTGAACAGCTCGGTTTCAGAGGCGTGGCGCTCAACGCTCGTGCCCATCGCGTACATATTGTTCTCGATGACATAGACGACTGGCAGGTCCCAAAGCGAAGCCATGTTGAACGCCTCATAGACTTGGCCTTGGTTCGCTGCACCGTCGCCAAAGTAGGCCAGACTGACATTGTCTTTGCCGAGATACTTGTTGGAGAAGGCCAGCCCGGTACCGATCGGAACCTGCGCGCCAACAATCCCATGGCCGCCATAGAAATTCTTCTCGCGGCTAAACATGTGCATCGACCCGCCTTTGCCGCGCGAATAGCCCCCAGCGCGCCCGGTGAGTTCGGCCATCACGCCGCGTGGGTCCATATCGCAAGCCAGCATGTGCCCGTGGTCGCGATAGCCAGTGATCACTTGGTCGCCCTCTTTCAGGCAAGCCTGCATGCCGGTAACGACCGCTTCTTGTCCGATATAGAGATGGCAGAAGCCGGCAATCTTACCCATGCCGTAAAGCTGACCCGCACGTTCTTCAAACCGGCGAATAAGCAACATGTCGCGGTAATATTTGAGCGCTTCGTCTTTCTTGAGCTTGGGTGAGCTTCGGCGTTTGGGGGTCGCAGGTTTGGCCATAAGGGCTCCCTAAGTGTGTTATTTTTGCACTAAATACGCAGATGACTGACGCAACGTCGAGTCTTATCAGTTATGCATATTTGCATTTTTGACAGCGCGATCAACCAGGACCAGCTCACCCGGGTAAACGAAGCCAAGATCGCGGCGGGCGAGGAATTCAACCAAGTCCGGATCGACTTGCCCCGGAGTCAGGCGAGCTATGTCTTTTTGCAGCGCAGCATTTTCCGACTGTAGCTGCTTTAACACAGCTCGTTTCTCGGCCAATTGGGTTTGTTTATCGGTCCAGGCACCCAATCCTTGCTCGCCCGCGAACGCATGATAAGCAAAATAGGCGACGGTCAATGACATCGCACCAGCAGCCCATTTTGAGGTCATCTACACGCTCTCCAACACGCTTTAAGAATCACTCAAACTTGGTAAATATTTCGCTAATTTTCGAGATTTGATAGAATGGCTTTGATCGCTTGCGAGCGGTCGCGCTCGTCCATTTCAAACACATCAACCCATTGGCGCCCGATCAAGAAGTATTCGATGTCTTCGGGCATCTCCGATTCGTCGAGCCGGATCGGCACCATAGTCTTCCCATACTTGTCCGCGAGATAGACTTCGCGCCGCACATGATCAGACTCAAAGGCTTGCGCAGAGCACATCAAACAAAACCGGTCGGCCGACTTAATCGCGCGCACGATCTGTCCGGCCCAGTTTTGCCCCCCTCTCAGCTCGTCGCGATCAATCCAGACTGAGATGCCGCTCTCTTCGATCGACTCGACAATAGGCAGAACCGTCTCGGCATTTTGATGAGAGTATGAAACGAAGGCGTCATGGCTGTCCGCCGCTTCGAGCGGCTTCGGCGCCGCCCGCGGGGTCACCATTCGGCGCGCGATCGGTGCCGGATCTGGTATCGGAGCAGTCGCCTTGGCACGTTTCCTAGACCCGCCGCGGCGCAGCGCCCAAATGAGGAGCAAAAGCACAAGCGTGCCTGCGGCCAATGCTCCAAGCCAAACGGCTGGCAGGTCCGACACCGAGTGCGGGGTTTCGCCGAGCTGTCTATTCCCATCATCTTGTAGTGAAGGCACACCGGCGCGGCGGGCCGCTTGCACTTCCGCAACATTCGCATCCGCTAATCGCCGCCGCAACTGGCTGAGATTTTCTTCGCGCGCGCTGGTATCGACGTCTCCACCATTTCCCGCTTGCAGCCTTCGCAATTCCAATATGGCGTCTTCTTCTAGCTCGATTTCAGTCTTTAGATCTGCGACCTCACCTCTCGCGGTTTCCAAATTCTGCATAATTGCGACCCGCTCAGCCGCTTCTTCAGGACTGATGTCGCCGCGCATATAAGTGTTGAAACTATAGACCCCACCCGCGGCCACCGCGATGATGAGCAAGCCGAGTAAGAGCAAAGTCGGGAATCCGCGTGATTGCGTCTGAGAGGGCGCGGAGGCTGATGAAGGCGCTTCCTCACTCAACTCGCTGGAGGCGTCTTCCGATGAACCCGGAATGCGACTCGCGCTCTTCTCAATTACATCATCTTCTCCACGCATGGAAAACATTGGCCGGCTCGTGTCGGCGGCTTGAGCGTCCTGTGGTCGCATGTCTTCTGCCGCCCGCAAGGCCGACCGCCGCTGATCCTCCATCCCCCGGATTGCGTTCAGAACATCATGGTAGCGATGCTCACGCGCCGCCGCGAAGGTCAGGTCGACCATGTCTAAATCTGACAGTCCGCGCGGGTTCAGGCCATGCTCCAGCCGCGCCATGATCAAGCGCCCGTCTTCCCAGGCATCGATCGCGCGATTGGTCAGCATCATTTGCCGCGATGACATCATTGAATTGCGCGACCAAAGCGCCAGCGTAAATTCGCCAAACTGCGCGGGTGGATAGGCCATTTGGCCAAACTCGGTTCGAATGAAGACACCAAATCGTTTCAGATATTCCGCGAGCTTTTCAGCTTCGGCTTGGTCTTCCGGCGCTGCAATCAAGTAAACGCGCATCGCATGTCCCTCTCGATTTCACGCAAGAGGTAGCATGCGATTCAGAGTTCGTCGCCTATATGGCGAATTTTTTAAGCGTTGATCAGAGCAGACCCAGCATAGAGAGCAGACGCACCGAGCTCTTCTTCAATGCGGATCAGTTGATTGTATTTCGCCAACCGATCCGACCGCGCGAGCGAGCCGGTTTTGATCTGACCGCAATTCACGGCCACCGCGAGATCGGCAATCGTCGCGTCTTCAGTCTCACCAGAGCGATGCGACATCACCGCGGTGTAGGCGTGACGGTGCGCCAGCTCCACGGCGTCCAAGGTCTCCGACAGCGTGCCGATTTGGTTGACCTTGACCAAGATTGAGTTTGCGGCGCCGCGGGTCAGGCCCATAGCCAAGCGCTCCGGATTGGTCACGAACAGGTCGTCGCCGACGAGCTGGCAACGATCGCCGACCATTTCGGTCAGGATGCCCCAGCCTTCCCAGTCATCTTCGGCCATACCGTCTTCGATGGAAACGATTGGGTAAGCATCGACCAGCTCGGTCAGGTATTTCGCCATGCCTTCGCCATCGAGCGTTTTGTCTTCGCCAGCGAGGACATATTTGCCGTCTTTGTAGAACTCGGTTGAAGCCGCATCCAAAGCCAGAGCAACGTCTTGGCCGGGCTGATAGCCGGCGGCTTCAATCGACTTCATGATGAAATCAAGCGCGTCGCGCGTGGAAGACAGGTTCGGCGCAAAGCCGCCCTCATCACCCACGCCGGTATTGTGTCCCGCTTCCATCAGCGTCTTCTTCAGCGTGTGGAAGATTTCAGAGCCGACGCGAACCGCGTCCGCGATGCTGTCGGCGGCGACCGGCATGATCATAAATTCTTGAATGTCGATCGGATTGTCCGCGTGCTCACCGCCATTGATGATGTTCATCATCGGGGTCGGCAGAACCCGTGCATTACTGCCACCAATATAGCGATAAAGCGGCAGGCTGCAGCTTTCCGCTGCTGCTTTAGCGGTCGCCATGGAGACGCCGAGAATTGCGTTGGCGCCGAGGCGCTTCTTATTCTCAGTGCCGTCGATCTCCATCATCAGGCCATCGATCAGACGTTGCTGGGTTGCGTCCATGCCGGTCAATTCATTGGCAATCTCGCCATTCACCGCATCGACCGCGGACATCACGCCTTTGCCTTTATACGCCTCGCCGCCATCGCGCAGCTCGTGGGCTTCATGCACACCGGTTGACGCGCCAGACGGCACAGCGGCCCGGCCAAAGGAGCCGTCTTCGAGCGTGACATCCACTTCGACAGTGGGATTGCCGCGGCTGTCGAGAATTTGACGGGCGTGGATATCGACGATTTCGCTCATAGCGGGGTCCTTTTACGACGCGGAAAGCTGGTTTGCGGCTGCGTCTAGAGCGCTATGCCCCAAAGGGCAAGTGGGCGGGTGGCGGGAGAATGGTCGCAGGCGGGAACGAGTGGGTTGGCGGCAGCCCCGTCAGTGAACAAAACAGGCCCTCATCCTGAGCGACGTCGAAGGATCAGGGCCGGGCCGCGTGGTCTGAAAGCCCCGCCTCGCCCTTCGACGTCGCTCAGGATGAGGCGTTCGATAAGTATATGGCTAAAATACCCAACCTTGATCTCCGCCGAAAAATTGATAACGCTGTCAAAAAGATAAATCCTGGGAGGGACCGTGCGACACGCTCATGTATCACGGCGCATATTCTTAAGCAGCGCCGCCTTGTCCGCGATTGGCATTTCGCTTGCGGGATGCCGGCGCGATGAGACCATTGATCTCGAGGTCGCCGCAGAGCCGAGCTTCACCTTCTTCGACGCCACGCAATCGGCAATCTTGCTGGATGTCGCGGATATTCTTATCCCGCGCACAGACACGCCCGGCGCGTCTGACTCCAACACCATCCTCTATATCGACCAATTGATGGCGACCTGGGCGGGGGCAGAGACGAAAGCCGACCTGCTGAGTTTCATAGATCAATTGAATGCGCAGGCGACCGCGCGCCATCAAACGCACTACTTGGACCTCTCAGACGCGCAGAAATTTGACCTGCTCAGCGACATCGATCGCACCAGCTTTGGCGATCCGGACGATGCGGAGATGGCGGCCAATTATCGTCGCCTGAAACGCCTGATCTTTCACGTCCATTATACGAGCGAAGCGGCCAACTCAGACTTCGTTCTCATCCCTGGACAATATCAGGGCGATATCTCTGAAGCGGAATACGCCGCCCTCGTCGAAGACAATCGCTATTAGGAGGCCGACATGAGCACAGATTTCGACGCGATTGTCATTGGCTCCGGAATCTCCGGCGGATGGGCGGCCAAAGAGCTCTGCGAAGGCGGGCTCAAGACACTCGTCCTTGAACGTGGGCGCCATCTCGATCACCCGAGCCAGGAATATACTGACTTCCAAGCCCCCTGGGATATGGAGCATCGCGGCCTAGTGCCAGAGGTCTATGACGAACAAGGCCGCTATCGCATGCTAAAGCGGAAAGGTTGGACGTATCGCAACGAGTTCATCCATTTCTTCGTCGACGAAAAAGACCACCCGTATTCCTACCCGGAAGACCGTCCGTTTATGTGGACGCGCGGGTATCATCTCGGTGGGCGGTCGCTGACCTGGGCGCGACAGTCTTATCGTTGGGGGCCGAAAGATTTTGAAGCCAATGCCAAAGATGGTCACGGCGTGGACTGGCCGATCCGCTATGGGGATCTCGCGCCTTGGTATGACTATGTCGAAGCGTTTGCGGGAATTTCTGGCGCGCAGGATGGACTGCCAGACCTTCCTGACGGGGAGTTTCTCACACCCTGGCAAATGAGCAGCGCCGAGGCGCTTGTCGCGGCAAATATCAATGCCGCCTTCGAGGATCGCAACATGATCATCGGCCGCTGCGCGAATTTAAGCGAAGCGAAAGACGTCCACACTGCCCTCGGCCGCGTCGCGTGTCAGTCGCGCAATTATTGCATGCGCGGCTGTTCTTACGGCGCTTACTTCTCCTCTCTTTCCGCGACCCTCCCCGCGGCCCGCAAAACTGATAATCTCACCGTCATCACGGACTCCATCGTCAGCGAAATCATCTTCGACCCCAAAACCGGCCGGGCGACGCATGTCAAAACGGTCGACTATCACACCAAAGAAGAACGGCTCTACTCAGCCCGCATCATCTTTCTCAATGCCTCGGCCATCGCATCGACCCACATCCTGTTGAATTCTCGCGCCGAAGCCCATCCGAATGGCCTCGCCAACTCGTCTGGTCAGCTCGGCAATTACATCATGGACCATTTCGGGCATGCGGGCGCCAATGGCACCGTCGCCGGACTGGACAACCGGTTTGAGTTCGGGCGCAAACCAACGGGCATTTACATTCCGAATTACCGGCACGACCGCACGGAAGCGCAAGACTTTGATCGCGGCTTCGGCTTCCAGGGCGGCGCCAATCGACAACGATCAGGGCATTCTGGGTCATATGCAGGCATTGGCGCTGAGGCGAAAGCTCAGGTCGGCGCATGGCAGCCCTGGACATTCGGCATCGGCATGTTCGGCGAGATGCTGCCTTATGCCGACAATACTGTGCGCTTACATCCGAGCAAAACCGACAAATGGGGCATCCCACTTGCGCATCTCGACTGTCATATCCGCGACAATGAACGCAAAATGATCCGGCAAGCGGAAAAAGACGCCATCGAGCTCCTAGTGGCGGGGGGATGCACAGACATCACGTCCGCGCGCACGCCGGATGACGAACATGTTTTAGTCGGCGGCAAGACGCATGAAATGGGCGGCGCTTGTATGGGGCGCGACCCATCGACCTCCGTGCTCAATGCTTGGAACCAGGCGCATGATGTGCCGAACCTGTTTGTGACCGACGGCGCCTGCATGTCCTCCTGCGGCACTGCGAACCCATCTCTGACCTATATGGCCCTGACCGCCCGCGCCGCCCATCATGCCATCGAATTGCTGCAGGAGGGCACGCTTTGAGATCGCTAAAAACGACAACGCTCTCAGGCTTTTTCTTATCCCTCGTCTGGATCGCTGGATGCGCCTCTCCTGTCCAGCAAGAGCCTGAGGCGTCATCCTGGATCGACCTGTTTGACGCCGAAACGCTCAATGGCTGGCGCCAAGTCAACGGCGCGGCGCCTTACGAGGTGGTGGACGGCGCCATTCGCGGCACCAACATTCTCGACGATCCGAACAGCTTCTTGGCCAGCGAAGGCCGTTTCGCCAATTTTGTTTTGGAGTTTGAGTCCCGCTCGATTGGCGATGCCAATACGGGGGTGCAGTTCCGAACCGATCTCGCACCGGGCACGTGGAGCGGCGTGGTTGGATATCAACTCGACATTGATCCAACCGCGCGGCGCTGGACCGGCGGCATATATCATGAAGGCGTGCATCGCTGGCGCCATTCCATGGCCCGCAATCCGGCGTGTCAGGCGGCCTATCAGCATGGTGAATGGAACACCTATCGCATCGAAGCCATCGGCCCCACGATCGCGACCTGGGTCAATGAGGTTCCGTGTGCCCATATGATCGGTGATCATCACACAGAAGGACTGATCGCGTTGCAGGTTCATGCCATTGGGCAGGACGAAAACCTGCTCGGCAGTTATACAGAATGGCGCAATATCCGATTGCTCGCAGATCCAAGCCAGGAGGATCTTTGGCAGGGTCGCCGCGCCGCGTTGATCGAAGGCTGGCTCACGGACGACATCAGCAGCGCCGAGGCTGATAGAGGCTGGCAAACAGCCATGCTTTCTGATGGCTCTGCCGTGCTAGAAGGCCCCTCGGACGCGATCGAGTTCGTCGTCGACATGCAACTCGCCCCCGGCACGATTGGCCATATGGCGTACGAGGTCTCGAATGCCCCCCAATGCTCGGGCGAATTCACGCTTCGAGACGAAACCAACCCAGATATGCTGAGCGCGGAAACAGAACGAATGGGGAGCCTGTCTGGCGTGCGCGCCGCCAATAATTTGTCTGAACCCGGTCGCCCCTTGCGGATCTATTCAGACGATCGATGGAATCGGGTCCGCATCATCGTGTCTCCTGGCACCGTCGAGCATTGGCTGAATGGCGTGAACGTCGCGCAGCACCCAAATTGCGCCCTTGATCCCGCCGACGCGCCAAACATCGCTGGTGTTTCCGTCAAACTAGAAACCTCTGCTGGCGAGATCACCATACGCAATGCCAAGTATCGCCTGGCGTCCGACTGACCCTCAGAACTAAATAAACAAAGCCCGCAGATTACTCTGCGGGCCCGTTCAAATCTGTGGATTTTGAGGCAAAAGACTTAGTCTTCCGTTGGCTCCAAAATCTGGCGACCGCGATACATACCGGTCTTCAGGTCGATATGGTGCGGACGGCGAAGCTCACCAGACTCCTGGTCTTCGATGAACGTATTGCCCTTTAGGCGGTCATGCGCCCGGCGCATGCCACGGCGTGATTTGGTAATTTTACTCTTAGGGACAGCCATTTGCGTGCTCCAAAACGGGTTTCGAGGCAGACGCCTCGTGAAATTCAAACCGCGCGTATACAGGCAAGCATCTGCGGCGACAAGAGGGAAGTTGCGGTTGTTTAAGAAGATCCGCAAGCGACTACCGGATTGCTGCGTGAGACCACTCCGCTCGGCAACGCCGCGGAGTAATCGCTCCATTCGGTACGGGGTTGATAGTAATCGGTTGAAATATATTGCGCGCCGCTCACCAATGCCGCGTCCAAACGACGGCGATCTCCGACCCGGGCTTCCAGTGTATCAGCGTCCGCCCGTGTCCGGACAACAAAACCGTCGGCGACACGTGCGGCGATCTCATCTGCCGCCGCTATTGGATCATTAATTGTGAAATAGGCCGCATCAGAGGCTGTCGGATCGCTAGAGTTCACGAACATGGCATGGCCATCGAGCGAAAGCTCTCCGCGGCGATACACATCGACCACGGCCTCAGATTCATCCAAAGCGAAGAAAATCTGGCCCCGCGACTCTTTGAGACTCGGCCAGCCGCCGCTC
>JBCBBY010000034.1:0-35526 GCA_038531195.1 Pseudomonadota bacterium | reverse complement strand
CGAGAACGACATGTTGTTCTCGTACGATCTTTCTGATTTCATGAGCAATTATGACAATCCGTTGATCGCTCAGATTGGTGTGAACAATGTATTCGATCAAAAAGCCGACGATGATGATATTCGTCGTGCGCTCGGGGACTTCACCGCGGCTGATATTCTTGGTCGTTCCTTCTCTTTGCGCCTTCGCGCAACGTTCTAAGTCTTACTTAGTATCTGATCGAAAGGGCGGCTCTCGAGCCGCCCTTTTTTTATGGTTTTGGCCGGGCCACCATCGCGCGGTCTCCGAACCACCAAAGTGTGGCGGCGGTGGCGGCAAACGTCGCTGTCTCTGTGATCATGGCACGCTCCGCCGGCGCGGATGAAAGCCAGATCGCCGTCGCGATCAACCAAAGCAAAAGCGTGAGACCCGGGCGCGTCAAAGCGCGAATAGCATCGACCCATTTATAACTACTCGAAATCGATGCCTCAGCGGCTAAGCTCGCTTGCAATCCGGCCCATTGTCCATCGACGTGTGTTTGCGTAAGTCGCGCCTCCGCTGTTTGCACAGCCGCGAGATGCTGTTGTTCAAGACGTTGGGCTTCGTGTTGCCAACGCCGCTCCTCATGCGCGATGGATTGGCGTTTCTCGAAATAGCCCGCGATCCGCCCCAGCGTCGTGCCAACCAGACCAAATAGTCCTCCCCCCGCAGCGCTCGCAGAAATCCCGATAAGGTCCTCCATGACCCGTTTCCTTTCAGTCTTTGAGATTCGAAACCTAAGCATAGAAGCGAAGCAAACTCGGTCGGATGAAACACTCGCCGTGGATGGCCCGATCGATCGATGAGCCCTGCAATCGCGAGAAGTATACTGTTGCAATATAAACACAAATAAACGCGAATACGGATATATGACAGAATTCTAAACCGGGATTATTGATTAAAAATCTCAACACTCTACGCCATTCATTGCGTTTACAACGAACAGTAAGACTAGGGGACTCGGGGAGCGGTTACGCTCACAGACTGGAGAGAGACCCGAGTTATGAGAGAGAGAAACCTCAAGCAAAAACTATTGATGAGTACACTTTTCGTCGGCGCGGCAAGCGGTTTTCAGACCGGAGTAGCGTATGCCCAGTCAGAAGATAGTGAACCCACGATAATCATCGAAGAGATCGAAGATCAGGAAGATGCACGTCAGGAGACCGTGGTTGTTACGGGTTCGCGGATTGCGCGTCCTGAAATCGATACGGTGTTTCCGACAATATCAACGGATGCCGAACTCCTCGAGAAAGGCGCGTTCACGAATGTCGCGGACGCGTTAAACCAAATTCCCGCCTTTGGCGGTGGTATCAATCCGCTCGGCGACCAAGGCACATCGAACATTGGTGTAAACTTTGTCGATTTCCTCGATCTTGGAACACAACGAACGCTGACCCTGGTCAACGGGCGCCGGTTCGTTTCCCAAAACTCTGCGGGCACGGGTCAACAAGTCGACTTCAGCATCATTCCGCTGCCACTGGTCGAACGGATTGATACAATCGGTGTCGGCGGGGCACCGATTTACGGTTCGGATGCGATCGCAGGCACGATCAATGTCATCCTAAAAGACGATTTTGAAGGCTTCGAAGCCCTCGCGCAGCTTGACCGCACCGAAGTCGGTGACGGTGAAGTTCAAACCTATCAGATCGTTGCAGGTGCCAACACGTCCGATGGTCGCGGGAACGTGACCTTCTCCGCAGAATACTCAAACACCGAGGGGTTACGCCAAACCGACCGGCCAGACATCTATCTCGGCGAGCCTGTATTTTTGGAGTCGGGTAGCGGACAAGACATTGATGGTGACGGTGAAGATGACTCGTTCCATGAACTCGCGCGCGATCGAAACGTTCAATTGTTCACCAATGGTGGCACGATTGCTCCAGCGCCCCCAGGGCCTATTGCCTCGCTTCCAAACGCGACATTTATTCCAACCTTTGGAATTGGCACGATTGGAGAAGGGTTCTGGCAGTTCGCTCCGAACGGTGATCTGATCCCGTATGAAGCTGGCGATCCAGATCCCGAAAGTATTTTCTTTTCGCTGGGCGGCACGCCGTACGACTTCTTCGCGCAAGTTGACCAAATCCGCTCTCCCGTTGAGCGCATAACTTTTGGAAGCACATTCAATTACGATCTCTTCGACAATGTACGCGCGACGGCCGATGTGATCTTCTCGAATACAGAAGGCATCGAACTGGTTGAGCAAGGCGGCTTCCAAACCGGTGTGTTTGACGGCTTTAGTGACGTCATCACCTTCCCGGTGACGAACCCATTCTTAAACGATCAGGCTCGCGGCGTTCTGGCCGAAGCGGATATCGATGTTACAGACCCTGACACTTATCTGAGTTTGAACCGTTTCAACAACGATATCATCGATAGCGCGAACGGTTCTGAGTCGACCACGTGGCGGATCGCGGGTGGCCTCGACGGAGACTTCTCGTTTGCAGATCGCGCATTCCGGTGGGACATTTCTGCAAACGCAGGTCAGTTCACCAATGAAGTATTTGGGACGCTGATCAACGACCGTCGCTTCCTCTTGGCACTCGATGCTCGACAACTGACCGCAGACGACATTGTCGCTCTGGGCGGTGAGGTCAACAATTTGGGTGCCGCGGAGGGCGACATCGTCTGCAACACGACCTTCTTGTACGAAACAGGCACGACTGAAGAACGTCAGGCCATTCTACAAGCGCAGGGATTGTCCAATCCAGACCTAAATCTTACGGACTCCGCGCCGGTTGATATTACAGCGTGTCAGCCACTCAACTTGTTCGGTGAAGGGGCTGCGTCACCGGAAGCGCTCGACTATGTGGTCAACCAGTCTTCGACTAATAATGACATTGATCAATCGGTCTTTACCGCGAATTTCGGAGGTGAACTCTTCGATCTGCCGGGCGGAACCGTCGCGTTTAACTTGGGCTACGAAACGCGCCGCGAACGCGCAAACTTCCAACCAGCGGCTGGCGAAGAAGTCGGCCTTGGCCGGGGCGCAGAAACGCCCAGAACGGGAGGGAGCTACACCACCGATGAGTTTTATGGCGAACTCTTGGTCCCGGTCATCGGTCCAGACATGGAGCTTCCATTCCTATATGACGCACAGGTTGAAGCTTCCTACCGTGACATCGACAACTCGCTCGCCGGGAAAGCAGAAGCCTGGACGGTTGGGTTCAAATTATCGCCGATTGAAGGTCTCCAATTTCGCGGCAACATGACAGAATCTCTTCGCGCGCCATCACTCGACGAACTGTTCTCTCCCATCGTGACCGCGTTTGAATTCGCACAAGACCCATGCGATTCTCGCAACATCGAAGATCGCCCTAACTTTGCCGCGAACTGTATTGCAGACGGCGTGGTGGTCGATGCGGATGGCGATGGAGAGTTTGATTTCACATCTAATGTGGTCAATGCCACGGCGCGTGGTCTGACTGGGGGTAATCCTAATCTTAAGAATGAAACCTCAGAGGCGTTCACAATCGGCGTTGTCTATGAGCCTAGCTTCCTCGAGAACTTGGTCATCAAAGTAGACTATATCGATATTCGGATCGACGACCTGATCCAGGCTTTCGATCTCGATACGATCATGACCACATGTTATGATGCCGATCCCGGATCTTTCCCGAACTCTTTCTGCGGTCAGTTTACGCGAGACGCAACGGGTCAGGTGGTGGACTTCACGACAGGACAGACCAATGCTGACTTCCAGGAAAACGAGTTTCTACAACTCGACGTCACTTACGCATTTGATGTGGCTGACGCGATTGAGCTTGTTGACTCTGGTGAGCGGGGCGATTGGGGTAACCTAGAAATCGACTTCTCTATGTTCCAAGTCATGAACCGTGATTCTGAAACCGCCGGCGTCTTCAACAACTCTGGCGATAATGGCCTCGGTGGATTTGCTGACCCACGCTCGTCTGGATTGGTTGACTTCACTTGGGATCGGGGACCTGCCCGTCTCTTCTGGCGTGTGATCTGGCAAGACGAGGCCCTCGCCAGCGCGACGGGGGACGACTTATATGTCGACCTTGCTGGAAACCGGGTTGTTGAAACCGACGCGTATTTCATGAACAACATGTCGTTCTCTTACGACCTGTCTGATTTCATGAGCAATTATGACAACCCGCTGATTGCTCAGATTGGTGTGAACAATGTGTTCAATCAAAAAGCCGACGACGATGACATTCGCCGTGCACTCTTTGATTTCGCCACCCAAGACATTTTGGGCCGGTCATACTCATTGCGCCTGCGCGCCGTCTTCTAAGCCCGGCGTGACATCTATGAGAAAGGGCGGCTCGCGGGCCGCCCTTTTTTGATTGAATGATGTCGGGATTGCCCGATCGCCTAGCTAAACGCCTCACGCGTTCGCCATACTGAACGCCCGGCGGTTTTGCAGGGCCTCGATCGCGGCGACATATTCCGCTTCCAGCTTATCGACATATTCAGCTGTGCTCATCCGAGTTTTCACCGCGCCAATGCCCTGGCCACAGCCCCAAATGTCACGCCAAGCTTTGGCTTCCTGATTGCCGCCAGACCCGAAATTCATCTTACTTGGATCACTTTCCGGAAGATCATTCGGATTAAGACCCGCTTTGGCGATCGACGGCGCAAGATAGTTGCCGTGCACGCCGGTGAACAAGTTCGAATAGATTATGTCTTTCGAGTCGCTATCGACGATCATGTTCTTATAGCCTTCATCAGCATTCGCTTCATGACATGAGATGAAGGCCGAACCGATATAGCCAAAGTCCGCGCCCATAGCCTGGGCCGCAGCAACCGCGCCGCCATTGCCCATCGCGCCGGACAGCGCCAAAGGCCCGTCAAAGAACTCGCGAATGTCTTGGATCAGGGCCAGAGGAGAGATCGTCCCCGCATGCCCGCCTGCGCCAGCCGCCACGGCGATCAGACCATCCGCGCCTTTTTCAAGCGCTTTGCGAGCGAAAATCGTATTGATAATATCGTGAAGCACGATGCCGCCATAAGAGTGGATGGCTTGGTTCACCTCTTCGCGCGCGCCCAGCGATGTAATCACCACAGGTACTTTGTATTTGACGCACATTTCCACGTCATGCTCGAGGCGATTATTGGTCTTATGCACGATCTGATTGACGGCAAAGGGCGCCGATGGGCGATCCGGATTTTTGGCGTCATACTCAGCAAGCTCGGTCGTGATCCGGTCGAGCCATTCGTCGAGCACCGGCTCAGGCCGCGCATTCAGCGCCGGGAATGACCCGATAACGCCCGCTTTGCACTGCGCAATCACCAAATCCGGGTTGGAAATGATGAAAAGCGGACTGCCAATCACGGGAATGCGGAGGTTCTGAAGAACTGGAGGAAGCGCCATATCTGGATCTCGTCTAACTTGCCGTTTACGTTAGCGCTAACGTAGATGGACCAAGGGATTCGACAAGCCCTTCCCGCACGGCATTAGCAGCCTTATTCTCGTTGCGTAAAGCTTGTCACCAACACCTTGCTGGTCCAAATCCGCGGAGTAAGACTCGATAAAAAGGCCGACCCATATGGCAGACGGTATGCTCACTCTTTCTGGCCCCTTTGATGAAGCCACCGAAGCGGACTGGCTCGCAGGGGTTGAAAAGGCTCTAAAAGGCGGCGGAATTGAACGAATTACGCGGCAGACGCGCGATGGCTTGAATATCCATCCGCTCTATCGCGAGCCGGATTTTGCAGCGGGACAAAACTTGCGGGGCGTCCCAGGAACGGCGCCATTCCTGCGCGGTGCGACCGCGGAGCCAGATCGCTTCCTGCCATGGGATATTCGCCAGAGCTTTTCGCACCCGGATCCCGCACTGACCAATCAGGAAATTATGCGAGATCTCGAACGGGGCGTGACGTCAATCAGTTTGGCGCTCGATTGTTCCGGCAAGCTTGGCTGCATCATCACAAATCTCGAGCAATTATCGACAGCATTGAGCGGTGTGCGCGCCGATATCGCTGCTATCAGTCTCGGCCATCGCGGCGCGGTCTCTGGGGCTAGTAGTGCGGCCCTATTGGCGCTCTGGGCCGACCAGCAAGACGATCCAAAGGCGCAAAAGCTCGCCTTCAATATCTCGCCCATTCGACAACTCGTCCGCACCGGAAAAGTCGAAGGCGGCATCGATTCAGCCATGGCGAAAACGGCGGCCACGGTCAAAGCCTTGGCGGCAAAGTTTCCAGCGTCAACGAGTTTGGAAGTTGAAGCACTGAACGCGCATGAAGCTGGCGCCAGTGAAGCGCAAGAGTTGGCGGCTTTGATGGCGAGCGGCGTCGATCTTTTACGCCGCTTAGATGCCGCGGGTCTCGCGCCTGAGACTGCCGCACCACAAATCCTCTTCCGCCTCGCTGTCGACGCCAATTACGGCATCGGCATCGCCAAACTGCGCGCGGCGCGTCGGCTCTGGGCCCGCGTGCAAGACGCGATGGGCCTTTCGCCTAAGCCGATGTTGCTGCAGGCGACGACCAGTGCGCGGATGCTCACCAAATATGATGCGTGGGTGAATATGCTCCGCGGCACAGCCGCATGCTTCGCCGCGGCCACAGGCGGCGCCGACATTATCACCGTGCGCGCCTTCAATGAGAGCTTCAGCGTACCCGAAGAACTCGGGCGCCGGATCGCGCGCAACACGCAAATCATGGCGATGGAAGAAAGCGGCCTCGGCCGCGTCGCCGACCCAAGCGGCGGCGCCTGGTTCACAGAGACGCTTGCTGAGGACCTCGCGTCTGCGGCATGGGCTGAGTTCCAACAGATCGAAAGCGAAGGCGGCTTCGTGCAGAGCCTGATCGACGGTCATTTCCAAGCGCGGGTTGCTGACAAGCGCGCGGCTCTCATGAAGGATATCGGGAAGCGCAAAGTGCCGATCACCGGCGTCAGCGAGTTCCCATTGCTGGAAGAGATCGCCGCGCCTGTCGCAGATGTGATTGCGCCGCCGGCTGGCAGTGGCATCGATCCGATCGGTGTCCAAACCCTCCTCCCTGACTTCGCGGCGCCCAGCGGCGACGACACCGTGGCCGCGCCATTGGAGTGGATCTCCATCGCCGCGCCATTTGAAGACCTTCGCGACCGCGCCGAAGCCCAGTTCGAAGCCACCGGCGCGCGCCCGTCCATTTTCCTCGCCACACTAGGCCCATTGGCGGAGCACACCGCCCGCGCCGACTTCGCGCGCAACTTCTTTGCTGCCGGCGGGGTTGAAGCGAAAACAGCGCCCGTCCCACCAGAAAGCCATTCAGAACTCGCAGCCGCCTTCTCCGCAAGCGGATGTAAGATCGCGGTCCTTTGCGGCGCGGACAAACGCTATGCCGACGAGGCAGAAGGCGCGGCCGCCGCGCTGAAAGACGCGGGCGTGGTGGCGCTATGGATCGCTGGCAAGCATGAGGCTGTAGGGATCGACCGAAACATCTTTATGGGCGCAGACGTGGTGCATGAGCTCACGGTTGCCCTTGCTGAATTGGGGGTTGCAACGTGACGCGCTTTGCAATCTCTCTAGCCACGGTAATCCTGTTTGCGAGTCCGCATATCAGTGCCAAAGAAATGCAAGATCTTTCTTTGCTCACTGGAACTTGGACTTGTTCAAGTCACCAAGATAGTGCGCCGGTAGCGATAGAGACATCTGCAATCACGACTTATAGTGCAAACGGCGAAATGCGATCACAAATGACGACGGTAGCGCAAAAAAGTGACGGTTGTGTCGAAATGAATGTGACCCTTGTAGGCCAAGCAGTAATCGAAGGGAGTTACCTTGTTGAAACGGTAGACCAAGTTGACGTCGACATTGCGAGCATTAAGGGAAAAGTCGCAACCTATCCAGACGCCGAAAAAATCTTGAGACTTGAGGCACAGCGCCGGTATAAAGTAGCCCAATCAAATCAAAGGATCGTTGAATTATCAAGAACGCGACTAGAACTGTACGCGGGCAAGAACCAAATCACCACAACATGCGAGCGTGCCCTGGAGGCTAACTCATGACCACTTTCCCGGATTTCACGAAACTCGATCTTGGTGAGCTTACCTCGGCCTCCAGCGCGTCCCGACCCCGCACCCTGCCGACCCCAGAAGGCATCGACCTCGCCACGGCCTACAGTGCGGCGGATACCAAAGGTCTCGACTTCCTCGACGACTATCCAGGCCTCGCGCCCTTCGGACGTGGGCCCTACCCGACCATGTATACGCAGCGGCCGTGGACCGTGCGCCAATATGCGGGGTTCTCCACGGCTGAAGACTCCAACGCCTTTTACCGACGCAACCTCGCCGCTGGACAGAAAGGCCTTTCCGTCGCCTTCGATCTTGCGACGCACCGCGGCTATGACAGTGATCATGTCCGCGTCAGCGGCGATGTCGGCATGGCCGGCGTGGCAATCGATAGCATCTATGACATGCGCACCCTCTTTTCGGGTATTCCGCTCGACCAGATGTCAGTCTCGATGACAATGAATGGCGCTGTCTTGCCGATCATGGCGCTCTATATTGTGGCGGCTGAGGAACAAGGCGTCGGCCCGGAAAAACTCGCAGGCACCATTCAGAATGACATTCTGAAAGAGTTCATGGTCCGCAACACCTATATCTATCCGCCCAAGCCGAGTATGCGGATCATTTCGGACATTTTTGCCTACACCTCGCAAAACATGCCGAAATTCAACTCGATCTCGATCTCCGGCTATCACATGCAGGAAGCCGGCGCGACGGCCGACCTTGAGCTGGCCTACACGATTGCCGACGGCATCGAATATATCCGCGCCGGGGTTGCGGCAGGCCTCGATGTTGATGCCTTCGCCCCGCGCCTCAGCTTCTTCTGGGCGATTGGCATGAATACGTTCATGGAAGTCGCAAAAATGCGCGCCGCACGTTTGATCTGGGCAAAATTGGTCAGCGAAGAGTTCTCGCCAAAGAACCCAAAATCCACGTCGCTCCGTACGCACAGCCAAACCTCTGGTTGGTCGCTCACGGCGCAGGACGTCTATAATAACGTGATCCGCACCTGCCTCGAAGCCATCGCGGCGGCGGGCGGACAGACGCAAAGCCTGCATACCAACTCGTTTGACGAGGCGCTGGCGCTTCCCACCGACTTCTCTGCCCGGATCGCACGAAACACGCAGCTCTTCCTTCAACAGGAAGCCGGCGCCGCGCAGACGATCGACCCATGGGGCGGGTCTTATTATGTTGAACGCCTGACTCACGATCTTGCCGCCAAGGCTTTGGAACATATTGCCGAAGTTGAAAAACTCGGCGGCATGCGCAAAGCCATCGAAGAAGGCATCCCGAAACTCCGCATTGAAGAAGCCGCGGCCAACACGCAAGCGCGCATCGATAGCGGCGAGCAAACAGTGGTCGGCGTCAATAAATTCCTCCTCGACGAGGAAGAAGAAGTTCCCGTCCTGAAAGTCGACAATGCCACAGTGCGCCGAATGCAGCTCGACAAGCTCGCCCGGCTCAAATCCGATCGCAGCCAGGCTGAGGTCGATGCTAAGCTCGACGCGATTGCCACTGCAGCAGCTGGGACCGAAGGCAATCTTCTTGCTCTGGCAGTGGATGCGGCGCGCGCCAAAGCAACGGTCGGAGAAATCTCAGAAGCTGTCGAGCGTAGCCAAGGGCGCCACAAGGCCGTCATTCGTTCAATCAAGGGCGTCTATGGCGCTGGCGTCAAAACGACTGACCGCGCCAAAGAAGCGATCGGCATGGCCGAAGCGTTTGAAGTTCAGCACGGTCGCCGCCCGAAAATCTATATCGCAAAAATGGGCCAAGACGGTCATGATCGCGGCCAGAAGGTCGTTGCCTCAGCTTTGATGGATTTGGGTTGGGAGGTCGAAATTGGCCCGCTCTTCCAAACGCCAGAAGAAGCCGCCAAAGACGCCCGCGCGGCAGGCGTGGACATCGTCGCCGCCTCATCACTCGCCGCCGGTCATTTAACGCTGGTGCCGGAACTCAAGCGCGCGCTTGGGAATGAAGGCGCCGCGGCAACCCAGATCATCGTCGGCGGCGTTATTCCACCACAAGACTTTGACGCACTCCGGGCGGCTGGAGCGTCCGCGATCTTCCCGCCGGGCTCAGTGATTGCGGATAGCGCCGTGGCGATGTTGGAAATTTTGACTGGCGATGATGGGATTCAGGCGGCAGAGTAATCGATCAACCTTTTTGGGGGATCGATGAAACAGTTTCTACCTGCCCTTTTGGCGCTCGTCTTTGTCGCGCAGTGCGCACCAGAACCAGCGCCGCCATCCGCGCTAGAACAGGCCCCTACTAAACCGCTCGGACAAATTGAGGTCGAGGCCGCGCTGCTGCCTTCAATCATTGTGAACGGCGATGATTACTCAAAATACTCACTCGATGAGCGACGCGAATTTCATGGCGTTCCTTCCGCATCCGTCGCGATCGCTCGAAATGGCGAAATTGAATGGGCCGCAGGTTATGGCGAAGGGATTGATGCCGATACGCTGTTTCAAGCCGCATCGCTCTCTAAGGCGGTGGCTGCGGCCGGCATCATCACGCTGGCAAACGAGAAAGGGGTCGGTTTAGACGAAGACCTCACCCCGCTCATGTCGAACCTAGACCTGGCCGCCATGAACCAGTCCGGCAAACCCGTAACACTGCGGGGCCTTCTGTCCCATACCAATGGCGCTTCGGTTTCGGGCTTCCCCGGCTACCCACCCGCCGACCCTATTCCGACGAACATTCAGGTCATCCAAGGCGCCGATATCACCAACACAGACGCGGTCAGCTTTTTGCCGATCGATGAAGGCGAACGCCGCTATTCAGGCGGCGGCTACCAAGTCGCTCAAGCGTGGGCGGAAGAAGTAAGCGGCGAACCGTTCGACGTATTGATGAAGCGCCTCGTGCTCGATCCAATTGGAATGAATGCGAGCACGTTTTCGCAACCGCTTTCATCAGATCTCGCGACAGGCAATGTCGCTGAAGCTTATACCGGTGGAGGAGAGATGGTCGAAGGGGGGTGGCATGTCTATCCTGAACAAGCTGCAGCCGGCCTTTGGACGACCCCAACCGACTATGCTCGATTTATGTTGGCTTTGATCGGTGCTGCAGATGGAGACGCATCCCTTGGTCTAGATCCGCAAGTCGCTGCGGAGATGACGACCGAAGTCGCCGAATCTTATGGCCTAGGCATGGGCCTTCAAAGACCACAAGGAGATGAGCGACGCTGGATGCATAGCGGCTCCAATGAAGGATATCGTTGCACAGCCATGGGCTTTCCTGACCGCAGCGACGTCATCGTTGTCATGACCAATCACCCAAATGGCTTCCCGCTTTTGGGAGAGATCAATCGAGCTGGCAATCGCACCTATGATTGGCCGCGTACGCCGCCATTGGAACTTGATCGCTATGAGATGTCTCCCGCGGAGCTATCATCATTTGCCGGACCTTACCTACGCGAAGGGGAAACAGACATCTTGTTCGACATTACCGTTTCAGGCCAGGACTTGCTGGCCGATGTCCGAACATTCGATTACCGATTCAAGTTAATCCCCTTATCCAAAAGCGAGTTCATCGATCCGGGCGACTTGGAACGGGCTTATATGGAGCAGGTTGATGGTCTATGGGTGATGGACACTGGCGGTTCAAAATACCTGCAAGTCCGCGAGTGAGGATTTGACGCCAAAACAAAACTGAACCACATGAATGACCGTCGCATAAGGATGTTCGATCATGTCAGATAGCCCGTCCAATGCCGGATACACCGAAGAGGCCGAAGACCTATTCGTACGCTATGAATCTAGAAACGCGGCGGATATTCATGCACCTTGGTCAAACTTCTTTCCCGACCCCCCCGCCCGTGTTCTAGACATTGGCGCAGGCACCGGGCGCGATGCGGGCTGGTTCGCCTCGCTTGGGCATAGCGTGCTTGCTGTCGAGCCGACAGATGCTTTGCGCCTGGGTGCGGCGAAGCTTCATCCGGCGCCTGAGATCAGGTAGCTTGATGATATTTTACGGGGCCTCGACGCCACGCGCGCCTTAGGAGAGACCTTCGATCTCATTTTGATGCATGCGGTATGGATGCATTTAACAGAAGCCGAGCGCACGGCAGGCATGGAAAACCTTGCTGACCTGCTCTCGCCTGGTGGGCGGATCGCGATGAGTCTACGTCACGGCCCGATCCCCGAAGGCCGCCGCATGTTTGAGGTGAGCGGCGAAGAAACAATCGCCCTCGCCGCTGCGCATGGTCTCGCCAACCTCTTGCAGGGACGTGCGGAGTCGATCGCCGCTGAGAACCGCGCGCGACGGATCGAATGGACCAAATTGGTCTTCGAAAAGACCTGACACGGGGTGAGCCTTTTCAAGGCTCCGCTTCCAGTCCATTCTCTACAAAAATACATTTGGAGGGAATGATGGAAGACTATGCAAGCTATGACGCGACAGCCCTCGCCGAGCTGGTCGCCAAGAAAGACGTCAGCCCGAGCGAACTGTTACACGAAGCGATGACGCGCGCGGAAGCCGCGCAGGAAGAACTCAACTGCTTCTCCGCCATGTTCCCTGAGGTTGCAGAAGGACAAATCACAGACGGCATTCCTGCCGGACCATTTTCGGGCGTCCCGATGGCGGTCAAAGATCTTGGCTTTGATATTGAAGGCCAACCCATCACCAATGGCTCTCTCGCCTTTAAAGGAAATATCTCCACCCGAAACAGCGTCTTATGCGACCGCTACAAAGCAGCTGGATTTACGTTGTTTGGACAAACGACAAGTCCAGAATTTGGCCTAACAACCACGACAGAGAGCTTGCTCTATGGCGCCACGCGCAATCCATGGGACACCTCTCGAACCTCTGGCGGATCCTCTGGCGGTGCGAGCGCGTGCGTCGCGGCGGGCGTTATACCGATGGCACATGCGAGTGACGGCGGCGGCTCAATCCGGATCCCAGCCGGCTGTACGGGCCTGTTCGGTATGAAGCCGTCACGCGGGCGCACACCAATGGGTCCGGCAACAACCGAAGGCTGGAACGGGCAATCCACCGTGCATGCCGTCTCTCGCAGCGTTCGCGACAATGCTGCTTTACTCGATGCCACGCATGGCCGCGAGATCGGCTCGCGCTATGTCGCCCCGGAACCAGACAGCACCTTCCTCAGCGCGCTCGATAATGATCCGAAACCGCTCAAGATTGCGCTCTGGACCACGGCCCCAAACGGCACAGTGCCTGATCCCGATGCACAGGCTGGATTGGATGCGACCCGTAGACTGCTCGAAGAGCTCGGGCATCATGTCGAAGAAGCCGGACCCGAGCTAAACGGGGAAGAGCTCGGCAAAAGCCTGATGATCACGGTATCCGCCGCGATCGCCATGGTGATGGAAGCCCGCGGGGAAGCTTTGGGCCGTGAGCTTGGCCCCGAAGATATGGAGCCCGTCACCGCGAGGTTCGTCGAATTTGGCAATTCCATCCCAATGAAAGAGCTGATGAAGGCGACGCAAGCTTCGATCACCGCGGGGCTTCAATATGAGCATTTCTTAGTCGATGGCGGTTATGACATGGTGCTTTCGCCAACCATGTCGCGCGTGCCAGATAAGATCGGTGTTCTGTCGCTCAATCCAGCAGATATGGATGCCTACACAGAGGCCGTGACAACCTTTGCCCCTTGGTGCGCGATTTCGAACCAAGCGGGCTCGGCCGCAATGTCAGTGCCTTTGCATTGGACAGCAGAGAACTTGCCCATTGGCATGATGTTCGGCGCCCGCACAGGTAACGAGTGGGAGCTCTATCAATTGGCTGGACAATTGGAACGCGCTGCGCCATGGGCCGATCGACGACCGCCATTCTGGGTCGGCTGATCAAAGAGTAAGACATGTTGAACACGCATACAGGCGGCTGCCATTGCGGGGCGGTGCGCTTTGAAGTCGATTTACCTGACGCGTTCGAGGTCGAAGATTGCAATTGCTCGATCTGTGCGATGAGCGGCAATATCCATGTGATTGTCCCCGCTTCGCGGTTTCGACTGCTGAAAGGCGCCGATCAGTTGAGCGAATACACGTTCAACACAGGCGGGGCCAAACATCGATTTTGCAAGACCTGCGGAATCAAAAGTTTTTACGTGCCGCGGTCCAACCAAGATGGCTTTGCTGTCACCTGGCGCTGCATCGACAATTGGATGGATCTAGATGTCACCATTAACAAGTTTGATGGACAAAACTGGGAAGCCAATGCTGCGGCGCTGGCGCACAAATCTAAAGACTAATCGCGATCTTTTGGACGCCGGTCTCGGATCGGTCCGTCGCCGCGACGACCGCCAGATCTGGAACGATTGGAACGGCGGTTAAAGTCGCGAATAATCGCTTGGCGCTGCTCCGCACTCAGGGTGCCAAATTGCTCAGCCAGAACATCATGCATGGCTGCTTTCATTGCCGCCTCAGCAGCCCGCATCGCTTTAAAGCCGTTTGCGACAGCGTCTGGATCATAGGGGTCTGCCGTCAAGAGCTGACCGAGGTCGCGTCGCGCGTCGCGCAGTCTTAAACGCTCTTCTCTTGTGTCAGCAAAGGCGCGACGGAACGCTTGCCGCACAGCTCGGCGCTGATCCGACGGAACCGCTTCATCAAGGCCGCGCATCAAAGCTTGCTCGCTGCCCCCGCCTGAGACGGGCGGTCCTGCCCGCTTTTGGCCGAGACCGCCGCCGATCAGAAGACCGATAAGCAGCGCGTTCGCCAGCAAGGACGCAATTAGCCAGATCGGCAATCTAAGTTTCGAACCGTCGCTCATGCCCTACTCCGCCAACACCCAATCATCGCCGCCATCAATTCCGAAAGCGGCATAATAAGCCACGTCAGCTTGATCATATCCTGCGCCGGTCGATGCATAAGAGTAGCCACCAACAAGCCCCATCAACAGACTTGCAAGCGCTGCACCAGCCGGCCAACGTACCCCTTGTGGGAATAATAGGGATGACAATCGGAAACCAGATCGTTGCTGCGCAATCTCTGCCACCGGTGCTGCTGCGAGGATCGCATCGCTGAGTGCAGAGCTTGGCTCTGGCACAGTTTCATTGAGCAGGAGCTCATCGAGCGCCCGGGCATCCGCCAGGGCCGAAGCAAACAGATCTGGCGATTCCGCGATCAACATTGAGGCGGCCGTGCGTTCATCCTCAGGCCAAGCGCCGGGTTCGGCGCCATAGGCCTCGATCAGTTCGAGAACACGTTCCGTGCTGATGGTCATATGTGTCATCATCTCTCTCCTGCCAGTTCGGCACTCAAATCGGCTCTTAAGGCGCGCCGCGCCCGCGCAAGTAGGCTTTCTAAGGCGCGAACGCTCACATCCATCGTCGCCGCAGCCTCTATATTGGTCATTCCTTCCAAAGCGCAAAGGGTGAGGGCTTCACGTTGTCGCTCTGGCAGGCCGGCAATCTTAGCCTCAATGCCTTGTAACGCCTGCTGCGAAGCAAGCGATTCTTCTGGTCTCAAACCAGTGTCGACGCGTTCGGGCAACTCGTCCATCAAGACCGGCTTTTTCTTGCGCAGGCGGTCGCGACAGAGATTAAGCGCCACCGTGCAAGCCCAAGTCGAGAATTTCGCCTTGGGTTGCCAATCTGGAAGCGCTTTCCAGGCCCGAAGGAAGGTTTCTTGCGTAATGTCTTCGGCTTCAGCTCGATCTTGAAGCATGCGGTAAGCGACGCGAAATACGATCGGCATATTGCGATTAACCAGTGCCGCTTGCGCAGCCCTGTCCCCGCTTGCCGCGCGAGTGATTTGGTCGAGTTCGCTGATTCCTGACACGCAAATAGTCTATCGGATTCTGAGACAAGCGCGAGAGGGAGGATGTCTCGCGCTTGCCTGTTGATCCTAAAGCGGGGGAAGAAAGACCACCGCTTCACATTATCCCCGGCGACCCATTCCGCGTTTGCCGCGGCGGTTTTCCATCTTCTCCTTGGCCGCTTCACGCTCGGCTTCAGTGATGACACCGTCACCATCAGAGTCGACGCGATTGAACATGCGGTCCATGCGTTTATCTGCTGCGGCATGTTCATCAGCGCTGATATAGCCATCATCATTGGCATCAAGGCGGTCGAACATACGCGCCTGGCGTTCGGCCATCCGGCGTTCGCGTTCCGCTTCAGCGAAGGCTTCGAACTCATCCGGCGTGATCAAATTGTCGCCATTGGTGTCTGCAAAGGTGAATTTCTCGGCGCGGTGCGACGTGATCTCATCTTTGGTGATATTGCCATCTTGATTGGTGTCGACTTTTTCAAGCATCGCCGCACCGCCACCGCGGTGATTGTCGGCCATGGCTGTATAAGTAACGCCGGCCAAACCAAGAGTAATTAACGCTGCAATCGTGAGTTTTTTCATTTTTAGAAGTCCTTTCTATTGAACTCATAGATAGAACGTCCTGAGGTCAAATCTCCGTCGCTGGAATCCCAATATTATTACAGAAGAGATGGAAAACGGTCTCACAACACGACTCAAGTGTTTGATTTAGAACATCAAAAGACTCGCAGCCCGTGGCACGACAAAGGCGATCCTTGAGGGCATTTGAGAGCTCGGAGACGCTGGCAACGTCCTCATTTGCCATGCGTTGGACCTGTTGCAAGGCTTGTAAGAAAGCAAAATTCTCAGCCAGTGTTTTGTAAAGGTCCTCCGACCACACATCCGTATCGAGCAATTGTGCTTGCGCGTCCGCTAGTGCCGGTTTGAGCGCTTGGTTTCGCGCAGACGTCAAAATTGCATGCTGTGTAATGAATTCGAGATCGAGCAATCCCCCTTTGCGAAGCTTTAAGTCCCACGCGCCTTGCGGCGGTTTCTCGCGATAGAGGCGCTTACGCATGTCGAGGATATCCGCTGATCGCTGCTGCGTGTCACCTGAATTGATCATGCGTTCCGCAATCTGTTCCACGCGTTCGCCGAGGTCCAGATCTCCAACGATGGGGCGTAACCGCGTAAGCGCCATATGCTCCCAAGTCCAAGCGCTCGATTGGTGATAGCTTTCAAAGGCGGCCAGAGACGTCGCCACCGGCCCGGACCGACCAGATGGACGTAAGCGCATATCGACTTCGTATAACCGTCCCTCCCCAGTCTCCGCTGAGATGGCCGTGATCAATCGCTGCGTGAACTTGGTGAACCAGGTTTGCGCGCCCTCTGCCCCGTTTGCATCATAGATGACGAGGATGTCGAGATCAGATCCCGCCGTCATCTCGCGCCCTCCGAGCTTCCCCAATCCGATAATCGACCAAGATCCGGGTGCGGGACCAAACCGTTGGATGGTTTCGACCTCGGCCGCATGCGCCATAAGCTCAACGCATGTATCGGCCAACGCGCTCCAATCTTCCGCCGCATCGCGGGCTTTGATCTGACCATGCAGCAGCTGATGCCCGATGACAAAGGCGCGTTCCCCCTGCCAGTGCCGCACCGCGTTCATCTTAGCCTCAAAATCCATATCCTCTGTGAGATCCGGTTGAGCTTTGCGATCCTGCACGGACAGCAGCGCTTCGAGCAATCCGGGTCTTCGCGCCAGGATATCAGCAATCCGAGGCGCGATCGCGAGCGTGGTGACGAGGTCTTGCATCAGCACCGGTTCCGCCACCAACATGGCGAGCACTTGCACGCCGGATCGCAAGCCTTCGAAGAATCGACTGAATCGGCGAAACGCCTCATCGGCTTCGCCGGTCTCGCCCATCGCTTTCAGCAAATCAGGTAAGATCGCTGTAAGCAGCTCGCGGCCTCGCGGGGTTCGCGTCGCTGGCGTGTTGCCCCGGTGCCAAACTCTGATCCGGTCAATGACGTGCGAGGCGGTCTTGAAGCCCATGTCTTCTAAGGTTTGGACGGTAGCGGGGTCATCGTCCACGCCCGTAAAAACAAGATTGCCTTCAACCGCCAATTCTCGCTTGCGGGATTCATCAGCGAAGAGTGCGCGATAGTGTTCGTGAACGCATTTACGCAACGCGACTAAGTCTTTATCGAACCGGTCGAGCTCCGAGTAACCGCAGAGCGCGGCGACGTTTGCACGTTTGGTCTCAAAGGACGGTAAGGTGTGCGTTTGCTCGTCGTCCAGCATTTGCACCCGGTGCTCAACCATGCGCAGCGCGTCATATGCCGCGGTCAGATCTGACGCGGTCTCAGACGACACTACACCCAGAGCCACAAGCTCATTCAGCGCCTCCAGCGTCCCGCGCACTTGTAGACTGGGGTTTCGTCCACCGAGAATGATCTGCTGAGTTTGAACGAAGAACTCAATCTCGCGGATACCACCCGGGCCAAGTTTCAAATCTGCAGCAACATCGTGAAGGGTCTTATCTCCGGCCTTAGCGTTGATCATGGCTTTGATCGCATAGACGTCTGAAATCGCCCAATAGTCCAAATGCCGTCGCCAGACAAACGGGACCATTGTCGATAAAAACCGCTCAGCAGCAGCTATATCACCCGCCGATGGACGGCCTTTAATCCAGACCATCCGCTCCCAATTTTGGCCGACATTCTCATAATAAAGCTCAGCGCGCCGGGTAGAGACCGCAACCGGCGTTGAGCTGGGGTCAGGGCGGAGGCGCAGGTCCGTTCGAAAGACGTAGCCCTCCGGCGTACGGTCAGAGAGTGTTCGGCTAACCTTCTGAATCGCGCGGGCCGCCTCGCTCGTATCGGATTGAAACACGTCTGGGTCGAAGAAAGCTGCAATATCGATATCGCTCGAATAGTTGAGCTCATGCGCTCCCATTTTTCCAAGCGCGACGACGAACAGTCCGGTGCTGTCCAAATCGCGTTCGCGCAATGCAACGGCCAAAGCCGCTTCGACGGTGGCGTCGGCAAACCGTGTAATGTCGAACGTTGTGCTTTGCAGGTCTTTGCGACCGCTTAAATCACTGGCTGCGATGGCAAGATGCGCTCGGCGCTTGGCGATGCGAAGCTCGGACATAGCCTCGCCCGCTCCTGATCGTACAGCATCACATTGGCGCAGAGCATCCTGCAAAACCCGATCAGGATCTGCTAGGTCGACATCTTCAAGACTGAGTTTTGCGAGATACGGCGCATGCTTTGACGCAATGCGTATCGCCGCTTCGGGGCGTTCAGAAAGAGCGCGAAGGCGGAACACGCGATGATCTATCCCTTGGTTGAAAGTGATAGAATCGCTTTTAGTCCAATATCATCTGCGCCGCGAGTCAGGGTGAAGTCGCCTGAGTGCAGCTCCGCCACTGCGTCTACCAAAGCTAAGCCCAATCCCGAGCCCGTATGGGTCCGCGCTTCATCCAATCGTACAAACCGCTCTTTGACACGTTCAAGATCGGCTTCTGGAATACCTGGACCAGTATCTTCGACAACAATCTCTATGCGTCGATCCTTGCGCGCGGCGTTGAAGCGAATAGCCTGACCAGACGGCGTATATTTCACAGCATTGTCGAGCAAATTTGAAATCGCTTGCCCTAACAGAGTTCGGTCGCCGGCGAGCTCCAAGTCTTTTGCGATGTCCGCCGTGAACGTGATGCCTTCATCCTCGCAGGCGGGCTCGAACAATTCCGCGAGTTCCTCACACAGCTCCCCTACATCCAATGGCGAGAGCGTTCCTTCGGCGCCCGCATTGACGCGCGACAAACGCAATATGGCGTTGAATGTCGCCAAGACCCGGTCGACTTCTTCAACCGTCTCGCCGAGCGTCTCGCGCGCTGTGATTTCATCGATCGGACCGCGCAGCCGCGCTTCCAGTTGATTGCGCAGCCGCGATAAAGGCGAGCGCAAATCGTGAGCAATGGAATCTCCCGCATGGCGAGTCGCCGCCATCAGGGTTTCAAGCTTGGCCAACATTGCGTTGAGTTGCTCGGCAAGACGATCAAACTCGTCTCCGGAGCCCCCAACGGGCGCGCGCAGCGACAGGTCTCCGGACATCACGCCCTGGGCCGTCTTGGTGAGCGTCTCGGCCCGATAAGCTGCGTATCGGGCACTGAAGAACCCGCCAACCAAGGCCAACAAAAACCCAATCGGCGCTGCGGTCGAAACCGCCCGATTGATCCGGTTTACCTGGCGGAGGCGTTCATCCATTTTGATTCCGACCATCAGGACGCTGCCGTCGCCCAGACGCACCGTTAGCGCTTGAATTGGGGTGATATTCGCACCGCCTTCTGGGCCGGGGCGTTCGATTTCAAAGATACCTTCCCGCGCGATTCCAATCTCTTCTTGGGGCTCAAGCGGCATGCGCGGCAGATCACCGATAATGATGCGACCATTTTCATCTTCGAATTGGTAGGTGAAATCGCGCAGATCGACCAAAAGGCGCTCGAGCAGAGACTGCTCTAAACGCGTTGGACCACCCGTGCTCCAGGCGACCACCAATGTCCTAAATTCCGCTTCCAGCCGGGACTTAGACTCCTCGCGCATCTCGCCCACTGTTGCTTGGAACAAGTAGGCGAGCAGTCCGGCTGAAAACAGCGCGAATAGAATTGAATAAACGAGCGCTAGCCGGAACGTTGTGGTCCGGACAAACGCGAATGGGCCAGACTTCATGCCTGCAGGCAGTACCCCGCACCACGGACCGTTTGCAAGAGCTGATGCTCGAATTCTTTGTCGATCTTCGCCCGCAAGCGAGAGATATGAACATCGATCACATTGGTCTGGGGATCAAAGTGATAGTTCCAAACTTTTTCGAGCAGCATCGTGCGTGTCACTGTCTGACCGGCATGGCGCATGAGGTATTCTAGCAGTTTAAACTCACGCGGCTGGAGATCGATCTTCGTCTCACCACGCATCACTTTACGGCTCAGCAAGTCCATTTCGAGGTCACCGACACGCAGGACCGTGACCGGCGGCTCACCGGTGACTTGGCGACGGCCAAGCGCTTCGACGCGGGCGACCAATTCTTCCGGCGCAAATGGCTTAGCGAGGTAATCATCCGCGCCGACTTTCAAACCTTCAACGCGATTGTCGACATCCGAGAGCGCCGACAAGAACAAGGCGGGCGTGGTGCCGCCGCCATTGCGAAACTCTTCGACCAATTGCAAGCCGGGTTTCTCAGGCAACATACGGTCGACAACAAGCGCATCGAACGCGTCTTCGCGCGCGCGGCTCAATCCGCCGCTACCATCGCCTGCGGTTTCTACGCTGTGTCCTGCTTCTGACAGAACTTTTTCAATAAATTCGGCATGTTCGAGATCATCTTCGATTACCAGGACGTGCATGGACACATCTCCCTCGCTTTACTCATCTTCACTCACGTCGACTGTAACGAAATTCGTCCCATTCTGGGTTTGAACAGCAATCAGTACCCGGTCCTTACCGTCCTCACGTGCGTCTTCCAATACCTGCTCTAGGGTCTCAATCGAGTCGAGTTTCTTGTTGTTAATGTCCAACAAGGCGTGGCCTTCGCGGATTCCCACTTCGTAGAGCGGACTGTCTTGATTTAGGCCCGTTACTAAAAGACCTTGTTCGCCGCGACCGAGACGCAGCTCTTCGCGCGCCTCGCCATCCAGGGGACGCAAGGAAACGCCGAGTGGGCCGTCATCGCCGTCTGAGTCTTCTGGTGCTGGCGTTAAACCTGACGTTTGCAGGCTGAGGTTTGCGGGACGTTCACCGACTCGCACTTCGATCGTTTGAAGTTTGCCATCTCTGAAAATTTCAAAGTCATTGCGCGAGCCAGCTTTGAGCGCGCCGACCAAACGGGTTGTTGAGGTCGCGTCATCAACTTGCGTGCCGTTGACTTCGACAATGATGTCGCCGCGCTGCAAGCCTGAAAGATCCGCCGGGCTGTCTGGCGTCACTGATGAGACGATAGCGCCTTTGGCTTCGTCAAGCCCCAGTGAGTCGGCCACATCCTCGCTGACCGTGCCAATGGACACGCCAAGCCAGCCGCGAGAGACTTTGCCCTCATTGATGAGCGTGCTGGTAACCTCTTCGACGAGTTCCGATGGGATCGCGAAGCCTAAACCAATCGAACCGCCGGTTGTTGACGCGATCCAGGTATTCACGCCAACGACTTGACCATTCATGTCAAATGTTGGTCCGCCTGAATTGCCGCGATTGATGGCGGCATCGATTTGCAAATAGTCTGTATAAGACTGAGATCGGCGTAGATCTCCTGGTTCACCAACCGCTGACACGATGCCGGCTGTCGCCGTTCCTGAGAAGCCGAGTGGGCTACCGATCGCAACCACCCAATCGCCGCGGCGAAGGGCTTTGGTTGAACCGAAATCGACATAGGGATAGCTGCCAGATGTTTTGACTTTGAGAACCGCCAGATCGGTTTCGGCGTCTTTACCAACAAGCTCAGCTTCATATGTCGAGCCATTATCCGTCACGACCGTAATTTCTACGGCATTGTCGATCACATGATTATTGGTGACGATATGGCCTTCATCCGAGATAAAGAAGCCAGACCCCTGTCCAAATCCTTCGCGCGGCCGCGGCTCTTGTTCGCGCGGCACCCGGCCAAATTGCTCTAAAAACCGCTCCAGGTCGGTCATTTCATCATTCGTGAGCTGAATTTCAGTGCGGACGCGCACACCAACCACCGCCGGACTCACTTGATCAATCAAGTCCGCAAACGAAATAGGCGCGCCACCTGGCGCTTCGAGCGTAATCGGGTTGGCGTCGGCGTTCGGGAATTGCGGCCCGAGTAAGAACGCGCCCATCGCGCCTGCTCCAACCAAACCTGCAACCAGTGCATTTCGGGAAATGCCAAACAATTTCATCGACTTCCAAGCCTCCAAAGATGTGTCATACCTATCTGGTATGAAATTTACTAAAGTAACAGCCTAACACTCATTAAAGATCATTAAGCCGGTTTTGTGACGAGATGTGTTTCAACTTTCGCGCCACTCTCCAAACTGCGATGCACCGGGCACCGATCTGCTATTTCGAGCAGGCGTGAACGTTGATCCTCGTCGAGATCGCCTTCAATCTCGATATAACGGGTAAACACGTCAATTCTGTCTTTCGGACCGCAGTCAACGCAATCGTCCGCATGCTTTTTCTCATGATCGATGCTTACACTGAGTCTGTCCACCGGCCACTTTTTGCGATTGGCATACATGCGCATGGTGATTGATGTGCACGCGCCCAATCCAGCAGCAACCCAAGCATAGGGGTCCGGCCCCGTATCGGCGCCGCCATAGTTCGCGGGTTCATCAGCGAAATAACGTCGCCCGCCTATGAGCACCTCATTCTGGTACGGTCCGTTCTCGCCTGTTTCCCGGACCACAACCTTGTTGGCTTGCGGTGCCGTTTCAGCGGTGGCGGCCAACGCTTCGATGTACCGGGCACTCCAGCCCGAAATTACGTCGATAACGAAATCAGCGTCTGAGCGCCCACTCAGTAGATGGTCCGAACGGTCTAAGCTGACAAAACTCTTAGGATGCTTGGCCGCAATGAAGAGATCTGTCGCATTCTCAATCTCAACCACGTCATCGGTTGGCGCATGCAAGATAAGCAGCGGTTTTTTAAGCGATTTTACGGAATCGAGAACGCTCGCCCCGCGCACATCGTCAAGAAACGATTTGCTGAGCGTAAACGGGCGGCCTCCCAAATTTACCTTGGCGCGGCCAAGCGCTTCAATTTCTGGCACGCTTTCTTTGAACTGATCGACCACATGCCCTGCCTCTGCTGGCGCGCCGATCGTCACGACGGCGCGTACGCTTTCAATCTTACCCGACGCCACGAGAGTGGCGGCGCCGCCAAGAGAGTGACCGATCATCAAACTGACCGTTCTTCCGGACGTTGCCATCCAAGTTGCTGCAGCTTCTAAATCGGCAACATTCGACGAAAACCCACTGGTCGCGAACTCGCCTTGAGACTCGCCTAAGCCTGTAAAATCAAAACGCAAAACACCGATGCCGCGTTCCGCCAAACCACGCGCAACTCGGCTCGCTGCCAAGCTCTTCTTCGAGCACGTAAAGCAATGCGCAAAAATCGCCCAAGCAGACGGTGTACGATCTGGCACCTCGAGGACGCCTGATAGCGAATCCCCGATTTGGTTCGCAAACTCAACCTTTTGGCTCTGCATCGCCCATCTCCGTGCTTCAAACGATTAGATAGGATGGGGATTGGCTGCTGCCAATCAACTTGGATCGCGGGTTTGTGATTTATGTGCCAGTTTGGCTCGGCGAGAGCCCTTCAAGCTCTTTCGGCTGATAATTTTCGTCATGCTTTGCAAGAATCTCTTCAGCAACGAAAATCGTCTCATCTTCGTTGAAGCGACCCGTCGCAACGACACCCTCACCCTCACGAAACAAGTCGGGTACAAGCCCCGTATAAGAGGCTCGCACTGTTTCTCCGGAGCCATCTTCAATGGTGAATAGGATCTCGGCCCCTTCCCCGTTCTGCCGCGACCCCATAGCAACAAAACCGCCAACCCGAATGCGCGTGCCTGCTTCAGGCATCCCGCGTTCTACGAGCAGTGACGGCGTATAGAACAGATCCGCATGGCGACGGAGCGCAGTCGACGCTAGAACGCCTGCCGCAATGATCAACACGGCGGCAGCGCTCACGGCATAAAGGCGTTTGGTTCGGGCTCTCATATAGCTTCTATAATCGATTTCAACGTTCGCTTCCCTGCGGCACGTTGCTCAGGCTCGGCGCAATCGCACAATCGCGCGCAACCCCCCTGTAGGGCTCTCGTCCAAGATCAAGCTTCCGCCATTCATCCCGGCAATGTCAGCGACAATTGAGAGGCCCAATCCCGTCCCTGGTGCGGTTTCATCTAATCGGACGCCGCGTTTAACGGCTTCTTCCCGCTCTGCTGGGGACAGACCAGGTCCATCATCATCAATCATGATTGCGATCATGCCATCGCGATCATTTAACGCCTGCACACGGACAGTCGATGCCGCCCATTTGCAGGCATTATCTAGCAAATTGCCCATGATCTCTTCGAGGTCTTGTTGCTCGGTCCGCACATATAGCGCCTGCGAAACATCCACGGTCACGGTCTTACCATCTGCTGCGAACAGCTTGTTCATGACGCGGGCGATCCCTTCGACGGCGCTGCGCACCTCCGTGCGGACCCCTAAGGCTTCGGCCCGTGCCGCGGCCTGCGCGCGGCGGAGATAATGATCCACATTGGCGTGCATCGCTTCGGATTGGCGACGCACCACAGAGTCTAATTGCGTTTCCCCGCTGGCCTCATTGCGCAGAACGGCGAGCGGTGTCTTTAAAGCATGCGCCAAGTTGCCGACATGTGTGCGGGCCCGGGAAACCACGGCCCGATTGTGATCGAGAAGCTTGTTCAGCTCTTCACTCAGTGGCTGCACTTCAGCTGGATAATCACCAGATAGAGCCGCTTGTCGCCCCTCGCGAATTTCAGTGATGTCAGATTGGATACGATCTAAAGGTCGCAACGCGTATCGCAGACCAAGCGCCATGGCGAGCAACGTGCCGCTGGCCAATGCGAGCATCGCCAATAAGAGGATCGTCCGCAAACGATCCACCCCCGCCATCGAAAGCGTACGGTCAGAGACTGCGACCAAGAGCACAGGGTTAGGCCGTTCGGGATAGGTCGTTGCCTGCAGTGTTAGACGTGCGGGTTGCTCATCCGGTCCGGTCCCATTGGCACTGATAATCTGTCCAGGGTTACTAAGCGCCTGCGCCTGCAAAACAGCCGGAATCTCCAGCGTTTCATCAAACACACTGCGCGACGTGATATCGCCAACGTGATTTCCGGCTTCATCGACCGCCACGATTAACCAGTATTTTCCTGACAATGGCACCTGGAATCGCGGATCTGGCGGATGGCGTTCTTCAATGTCCTCGATCCGCCCCGTACCATCATCAAGTGGGCGAATGGCGCGCGCCAGCGTTTGGATGGTGACTGTGTGTTCGTCGTCCAGGATGTTCAGCGTTTCGGCGCGATAAACGGTCGTCATGGCGATCACGCCGCCAACCACAAGCAGGACACTCCACAGTAAGGCGCCGAACAGAAGTCGGCGCGCCAGAGAGAGTTGCTGAAACCTATTTTTTGGAGGAATCGCGGCGTCCATACAAAATGACTACCCCGATTGGGCCCTACGTCACAACGCCGGAGCGTTCATCTTCTGGGACCACAAGGCGATAGCCGAGACCACGTTCAGTTTGAATGCGGTCATTGCCGATCTTTTTGCGGAGGCGACCAATGAAGACTTCAATCGTGTTCGAATCGCGATCGAAGTCCTGGTCATAAATGTGCTCGACAAGCTCTGTGCGCGGCACAACCCGGCCCTGGTGATGGATCAGATAACTCAGCACTTTATACTCGTGCGCCGTCAATTTGATCGGTTCGCCATTCACAGTCGCCCGGGCAGCCCGCGTATCTAACCGCAATGCTCCAGCTTCGATCGCCGCAACCGCATGACCTGAGGCGCGGCGCAGCAAGGCGCGCAGCCGTGCAAGCACTTCTTCGGTGTAGAAGGGCTTGGTCACGTAATCGTCAGCTCCGGCATCAAATCCCGCAACCTTTTCACTCCAGCGATCACGCGCGGTCAGGATCATAACCGGGAAGGTTTTGCCATCCTCTCGCCAGCGCTCGAGGATCGTCACGCCGTCCATTTTTGGCAGGCCAAGATCCAAGATCACCGCATCATAAGGTTCAGTATCCCCAAGGAAATGACCGTCTTCGCCATCCGCGGCGAGGTCCACAGCATAACCCGCATGGGTGAGTGCATCCGCCAATTGGCGGCGAAGATCAGCTTCGTCTTCAACGACAAGTATTCTCATAGCTCTACCTTACTTAGAAGACAGGATTCGTCCAGTTTTCGCGTCGACGGTCACTTTGATCCGTTCGCCTTTATCAGTCATCCAGTCGACGACATAGACCTGGCCGCGATCGCGGTTATATAGATTGGCGTCGACTTGATAGCCGCCATAGCGGTTTTTTAGTCGCCGAAAGATATCGCGCAGCGGCATCACATCGCCTTTGTCACGCGCATTTCTCGCCTCATCGGCGGTAAAAGAATTGCCATATTGGCCCTGTGCCAAAGCCGGCACGGGCGCTGCCAAGACAGCAGCAAATAGCAGAAGGGCGATCGTCTTTTTCATCACGAAGCCGATATGCGGGATATCCTCTGAATGGTTTGTGAATATTTATAGCGGATTTCAGTCATCCACCATAGCCGCGCGCCCAACCTTTTAAGCCAGAATCGCGTGGATCTTCTATGATAATTTCCAATCGCGCATATAAATGGCCCGGATTCGTATTCGATTGAACGCCTTTGCCTTTCAAACGCAGTGTTGAGCCAGTATTGCTGCCTTCTGGAATTTTTATCGACAAGGGTCCGATCGGTGTGTTGATTTCGACTTGTCCGCCAAGGATTGCGGTTTTGAGCGGCACCGGTACCGCCATACGCACATCGTTCCCATCGCGGGTCCAAACCTTATTGGGCCGGACGGTGATTTCGAGGATGGCATCCCCGGGCGGTCCCCCGCTTTTGGTCGTCTTGCCCTGACTTTTCAAACGCAAGGATTGCCCGGTTTCGATGCCTGGAGGGATTGAAATGCTGAGGACACGGCCATCCGCCATCGTCATATCGCGCCGAGCGCCGCGAATGGAATCTTCGAATGAGATTTCGACACGGTAGCGCACATCCGAGCCTTTTTGCGGTCCAGGACGGCGACGTCCGCCGCCAAACATACCCGAAAGGATGTCTTCAAAAACATCGCTTTGCGCACCGCCCGCTTGGCGCGGGTGCCCGCCAAATCCAGGCTGGCCGCCGGGTCCAGGACCATAGCCGGGACCGGGTCCGCGGCCAAATCCGCCAGGACGTTCGAAGCCGCGTGGATTGCCATCGGCATCGATTTCCCCGCGATCAAACTGCCCGCGCTTTTTTTCGTCATTGAGAATCTCATAAGCCACCGACGCTGCTTTAAAGCTCTCGGCTTTAATCGGATCGTCTGGGTGCAGATCGGGATGGGTCTCCTTGGCTTTGCGTTTATAGGCGCGACGAATATCGTCTGCACTCGCAGAGCGCGTCACACCTAAAACTTCATAAGGATCTTTGCTCATTGCCGATTGAAACCCAGGACCGATTCCAACACAATTAATCAGGCGGCCTTTGATTGCAAAGCTATTCCCCAGTATTCTGTGTATTCCCGCTACGGAATTTGGCGCTCCGCGGGGCCATTCACGCCTGATCAAAGCGGAAAGTGATTGGCGGTTCGCCCCCGACTTGCAAATATAAGTCGACATCTGTTTGCGCCGCTGAGAGAGGCAATTCGACCAGTCGGTCGTCCGCCACGATCACAGTCGCGCTTTCGTCAATCGCGTCTACGCTCGTCTCCAACAGCCCGCGCCGAAGTCCAGAAAGGCGCCATGTATCCGCCGCGAGAAGGGTCGCAGTCGTCCAGCATAATAGCGTCCAACCCGTTTGCGTTTCGATGATCAGGCGATTGAGGCCGTCCAAAACCGCTTCTGGCTCCGCCGAGCTTAGATCAGCATTCGGAATCCAAACCTCGACCGCGCTTTCATCATCCCACACATCCGCCGCGCCGGCGGGTAAGTCGGTGCGCAGCTCGCCCATCAGAGCCGACTGCGTCGCCGTTGCGATCTGACGCAGACTTTGAGTCGTCGCGCCAATCCGGATCGGCACCGCCCCGCCCCACGGATCTGCGCTGACCGCAATCGCTGGGCCGGTCGAGCCGGTCAGATCGGCAATATCGATTACTCGAAACTCGAGATTAGCCGGATAACTAGCGGCATACCCTAAATCGGGGACAGAGATCGCATGATCGGTGGAGATGGACTGGGTCAGTCCCTTAAGTGTAACCTTCCTGCTCAACAGCTCCTCTTCGATACGCTGGATACGCCAATCCGTGCCATCAAAGCGCACACCATCCGCCACCTCTAACCTCGCAGCACCGGCCAATGAGAGGTGTAGCTGAGAGGTGCGTGTTGCACTTGCTTGCTGATAAAGGGCCTCGCAGAGCGAAGCGGCGCGAGATTCCGTCAGCACCAAGGGCAGCGCCGCATTGATGACCGTCGCTCGGCCTGCACCTGAATTTCGAAATTGCGCCGTCGCGGGCTGATAGGAAAAGTCTCCGGAAATGTAATTCAAGCGCAGCCCGGTCGGCGCTGCGTTCAACAAAGTCAGCGTGTCTCGCCGGCCATCTTGCAAAAGGGTATCTTCCGAAATCTCAATCACGGACGCATCCGCCTTATGCACCGCGACCAAACCTTCCTCGGTCTCGCGCACGCTAAAATCAAACGCCAAGCTCAAAGGGGTGAGCGCCGCGGCGGGGGTCGAGAGGCCGTCAATCAGATAGCCGTCGATCACACCGTCCAGGTCGTCGCTGGCCAGTTCAATCTCCGCGTCTCTGGCGATGTCTTGAACAGAGTCGGAGAGCTCCATCAATCCTGTCCGTCCGTTGAGCCAGTGCCCAAACTGCCAATTCGGGCCATCGCTCCAAACGTCTTCTCGGGCTGGAAAGTCTGGCCAAGGGCGACCATCCCAGGCCCAAACCAAGGCCTGTTCGATACAGGGCTGCGCTTGCCAATAAGACAGCGCCGTCGTCAGCGCGCGGCGCTGGATGAGATCATCGCGCGTGCCGTTCGAGTAGAAAGGGAGCGCACTCTCGCTACTCTTCGGGTCAACGAATACGTTCGGTGCATTGGCGCCTTTGTCGACCGCTGGGAAGCCAATCTCGATCAATCGAATGGGTTTCAGCTCGGGTTGCCATTCAGTTGGTTGTGCCCCGCGCGCGCCGCCGGGTCGGGGATAATGCGCGGCGCTCCACCAACCCGCCAAATCCTTCGCGCGGAACACCCAATGCTCCCCGCTTGCACCATCTATGATCGGACGCCGCACTTGCGCATCGCGATCTTGCATAGACCCATAATACCAATCATAAGCCTCGCCGCCGGCAAGTTGGCTGAGCAGGTAAGCCTCGGAATCTGCACCGCTATATCCCGCCAGGGCGTCCAAATGCTCATCGCCATCGCGCCAGTCACCGCAAGGCGGATACCAATCCACGCCGACAAAATCGACCGCGTCAGAGGCCCAGAGTGGATCGAGCGGAAACAGGACATCTCGGCTGCCATCCCCAGGTGCATAGGCCCCATACTCTGTCCAATCTGCGGCGTACGAGACCTTGGTATCTGGACCAAGAATCGCTTTTACCTCAGCCGCGAGAGATTGCAGCGCTTCAACAAATGGGAACCGACCTGCCTCATCTCGGACTCGGGTGAGCCCGACCAATTCAGAGCCCAATAAAAATGTATCCACCCCGCCGGCTCGCACCGCTAAGCGCGCATGATGCAAAATGAAATGGCGGAAGCCGAAGCCACCATCCAGCCCAACAAATGCCTCAACCTCATCCCGCGCAGACCGCGTTTTGTCTTGGCTCACCGTAATCCGCCCACGCCATGGAAATGGCGGCTGACCGATCCAACCACGGGGGTCAGGCAACCCGTTGCCGGGCAGCACATCCATGAGAATAAACGGCGACAGCGTCACAGCGAGCCCCATCGCTTTCATCGCCGCGATCCCTTCTAACACTGCATCATCTGCGGGCGTTCCGCCATAATTCGGACCGCCATCAGTCTGTGAAATTAGGTGCGCGCCGGCGCGGTCTGTTTGGTCGACCCGCCAGGCATAGGGCACTGTGCTGCGATCTCGTCGTTCGACCCCTGGACGAAGTCGACACGTCCCGGCGCGCAAGTCATCGCCAAACCAGGCGACGGTCAGCGCGGCGTGCTCGACATTTGGCAGATCACTGCTGAGCTGGTCGAGCGAGACGACGAAGTCGGCATCCCCGCGCGCAGAATTATAATTAAGCGCCGTCTCAATCCCAGGGAAGCGCCGTTCTCGTACCACGGAGGTGGCGTAGACGAACTCGCCGGAGGCCGGAATAATATTGACACCCTTCACATGCGTGGCGAGCGGGTCTGTGGCGCGGTCTCCAGCGCGCACCACTTCGAACGAGAATTGCGGCATGCGATTGCCGAACGCGTCGAGCGGCAGGTCTTCAAACACGATATAGGCGGTATCGCGATAGGCGGGGGTTTGGTCGCTGCCTTCAATGGCTTCGATCAGCGGATCTGGCAGTTGATTGCGGGTCCCGTGATATAATCGCCATGTCACATCGCGCAGCGAGAACAGCTCGCCATTCGCCCAAACCCGGTCCACGCGCGTGATCGGTCCCTGCCCCAGCGCAACGGCGAAACTGATCGAATATTCATAGTCGATATATTTCGGACCGCCCTTGCCCGCCTGGCGTTCGCGGCTGCGCTCTTTAAAGCGAGAGGCCCAAATCACCTGACCGCCGACCCGCATCCGGCCATAGACTTTTGGCAAGGCCGCCCCCTCGCGGCTTTCCATAACCTGCAGAGACTTAATGCGCGCCGCTTCCGTATCAGGCAAGATCGCCGCATCAATCGCACGCCCCGCATATCGACCAAGCGCACCGCCAATCATCTCGCCCGAGAGCGGAAGACCGAATATGTTCAACCCATTCGGAAGCAGGGCTGAGCCGGCGATTTGGCCAACGCGTGAGAGAACGATTTCACCCATACGCTACTCCATCTGATTCCAATCCGGGAAATGCAAAGGCCGCTGCGCACCGCCGCGTCCACCATGGGACAAGCCGGGTCTCGCAAACGGCCCTGTTCCAATAGGCATGAATGATCCGGTCGCAGTCAGAGACGATCGCGCAATGCTTGGCTGGATGTCCGAGGCCAATGCGAAACAGCAAAACATCACCCGCTGCTGCGCCGCCAATCGGGACCTCAACCAGGTAATGACGCGCCGCATCCAGCAGCGTGTCCTGTTGCAAGGCTTCTGCCCAATCAGCAGTGTATGGCGGCAAGACGGCGGGCTCCGGTCCGATCAATTCGCGCCAGACCCCACGGATCAAGCCTAAGCAATCGGTTCCAACGCCTTTGCGGCTGGCTTGATGCCGATACGGCGTGCCGATCCAGTCTTTCGCCGCGGCGACAATCTCGGCTCGGATCATCTCTTGCCTCCATCATTGTCGGTGGCGGCCGGGCCCGCAAGAATGGCGTCATTGCCAGGCAAGTGTGGAAAGCCGCGAAAATTTTCGACATTGGCGAAGACATCGCGGCATGTCTCATACCGTTGGTCACACGTCTGAGCATCCGTTTCGGCGCCGCAGCGCGCATCGCCAAGTTCCGCGTCGCACCGACGTTGAATGACCCGCCCGATTGGACGCTGCAAATCAGCGCTCAGCGATAGAAGTTCTGCTTCAAAGCCGCCGTTTTGATTGCGCTCGACCGCGCTCAAATAACCGCTCCAGACATGCAGCGGTGGGAGGTCCAATCGCTGCCAATCGACGCGATACACATCGACCCAGCAGTCATTCCAAATCCCGGCGATCAGGTCTGCGTCTCGAATAAAGTCGCTGGACAGAACACCTGTTGCATTGACGCGTCCGGGCTGCATATCCGTACCTTGCGCGAAAATGGCCGCATCTAGAGCAGCGCCAGGGCTGTAGGAAATCTCGTTCACGATCAGCGTCTGATCGTGATTGGTCAGGCCAAACACGGCGCCATCGCGGCGTGTGAGCCGCCAACAGAGGCACAGGGTCTGAGCTTCACTCGCCAAGCGCTCTTGTAGCAGGGGTGATAGGGTCTTCATGACGCCGCCTCAAACAGTTCGACCAAGCCAAGCGTGGCCACCCGCCCTGCACCGAACGCTTCGATCATCGCTTGAATGCGATCCGTATCGAAGCGCACCGGTACATCGAACGCGAACCCTGCCGTGACCGTGCTGGAGGTCACCGGTGCGGTTTCAAACGTTACAAGACCGGTGCTCCCATCAAGCGACCACCCTGTATCTTGCTGAACGCCATCCAATCCTACGACCACAGTCTCGGCGACGGGTTTCGTTATGCGCCGCGAAACGCCATCCGTTGTTTTCGTCAATTGAAACTGAACCGTCTCACCATCTCCGATCCCGATGGTTTGATCTTCGAAGCCAATCGCTTCACCGGGCGGTGCACTTGAATGATCGAGCGGATCGGAAAAACGAAACCCGTTCAAGCGTCCGCCGCGCGCATCGAAGAATGAGACAAGGTCCTGCAGGCTCGCAAGATCCGTAAGCGCACTGCCAATCTCCCAGCGCCGACGCCCGCGGGACCAGAGCTCGTTGCGGACTTCATGACCGCTGGCCAAAGTCGTGAGATCTGTGCGCCACTCTGGACCACCGCTTGCGCCAAGAGCCAAACGCATCGGGAGCCGCACCTCGTGGAAGCCCATATCAGACCTCCTCAGTGCGAAGCCGCACGCGCAAGACCCCGCGCAGCACGTTTGGGTTTTTTGTGCGCAGGACGTCGCTATAAGTCGGCAATATCAAGAGAATTTTTTGATCGGTCAGGCCGAGATCTAATTGCTCAATCGCAAACCTCAGCACACTGAGCATGTCTTTACTCCCTTCGACCCCCGCATTGCGGGAGAAGACGGCGAAGTGGAGCGTATGCTCAAAGCCGCGATGCGCCACGCCGTCAGAAGTTTGACTCTCGCATCGCTCTAAGACCGCATACGGATAATATGCGCCAGACGCCTGCCCGTCATAGAGTCTGGCGGGCGAGCCAAAGACGGCCTGGACCTCTGTGTTTGCGCGCAATGCGCTCAGCACCGCTCCAATAAGCGGCCCAGTCGACGCTGCAAAGTCAGACACCGCACTCATAGCCGCACCTCTTTGCGCGCATCGAGGATGGCTTGAACATTTTGCGGCAGTCCGCCCGCTGCAGAAAGGTCGAACGCCCCGGGCGTCCGCGTTGAATACATCGCGCCGATGAGACGTAGCAAAGCCTCGCTCAAGTCGTCTGGCACATCCGCAGCAGCGCCAAAGCCAACCCTCAAATCGATTTCAACGTGGCCACCAGGCGGTACAGACGGCAACGCATTCCAGGGGCGGAGAACCAAGCGATCGCAGACGATCTGGAATTGATCCGTAACCTCTGTCGTGCCAGCCTCTTCATCGACAAAGCGGACCGCGATGAGTTGGCGGACCGGCGAAACCGGGAGCCGAGCGCCCCCGTGGCTCGTGGCTGACCAGTCGCGCCAAATGAAACGGATTGATTGATCAACCAGGGCAAGGCCCGCCACACGTTCCAGCCGCGCGCGCGCTGCACCGATCAAATCTGCGGCAAGGCCATCTTCGCTGGCATCGCCAATGCGTAGAAACGCTTTTACCGCATCCAAAGTCACAGGGTCTTCGGCCGGCGGTGTGAGCACCGTCAGTTGGGTCATGACTAATCTCTTTCTTGGAAAGGGCGAGGCGGCAGGTAGGCCTGCCGCCGCCCGCATTTTAGAACACCATCAATTTGATCGCGTCGAAGTTCTGAACGCCGCCACCCACACGTTTGGTGGTGTAGAACAGGACATACGGTTTCGCTGAATAGGGATCGCGCAAGACACGCGCGCCTTGACGGTCCGCGATGAGATAACCCCGCCGAAAATCACCAAAGGCGATGGCGGCATTGCCCCCGCCAATATCGGGCATGTCTTCCAGTTCAGAAACGGGATAGCCGAGCACGGTCGCGGCCGCACCGCCGACACCTGGCGCCCAGAGATAACGGCCATCGCCATCCTTGAGCTTGCGCACGGCAGCGGCCGTCTTTCGGTTCATCGCAAATCGGCCATTGACGCGAAATTGCGCTTTCGGCGTGTGGATCAGATCAATCAACTGATCACCCGCATCATCTTGCGAAAAATCGCCATCAATTGTGCCAATCTTGCCCCAGCTGTGAGACGTCTCGTCGACCATCTCATAGCTTAAGAAGCCTTTCGGTTTTCCGCTGCCATCACCGCTCACAAAGGCGGCGCTTTCCTGGACGCCAAAGGCCGTCTCGACCTCGTCGGCGAGCCAAGCATCGATGTCCGCATACGCATCATCAAGAAGGGTCTGCGTCGCGGCCGGCATGGCGTAGAGTTCTCCGGCTGGAAACTCGAGCAAAGAGAGTCCATTGGTTGATGTTTGCGAACGCGTCGATGTCTCACCGATCCATTGCGCGCCCACACCGAGCGAGACGGGCTTACGATAGGTGCCCGCAGTGGTTGGACGCACAGTCGCAATCTGACGCATCGGCGAGGCCTGCATCAGCCGCGCCTCGATCAGCCGATCAAGCTCAGGCGGGGCGACATACCCGCCTTGCACATCGCTGGCCGTCGAGAACGCTTTGGTATCAAGCTGCGCTAACCCACTCTCATCGCCGCGGCGGAGATATCGCATCCAAGCAGAATCAGGGGCTCCGGGACCGTGGGCACTGCCCTCCTCCGGACGCGCCGCTTTCAAACTCAGTGTATCGATCCGTTGATCGAGCTTGCGCAATTTCTCATCGAGCAGCGTGTCGCCGGCACCTTTGGCTTCAATTTCAGCCAGCCGCTGATCATTGGTCTCTTTAGAGGCGCGTTTGGACGCCGTTCAAGCGCAGCTCAATCGCATTGAAGACAAGGTCGATCAGTTATGAGCAAGCTTGATCGCCAGCCGCCGCGCCCCCAGGACGCGCTCTTAATCGAAGGGTACGCGTCGCTGTTTGGCGTACCTGATCGTTCCAGCGATGTTGTAAGACCCGGCGCCTTTTCGGACGCGATTGCGCAGCGCGATCTGCCAATGCTCCTACAACACAAACCGAGCGCTGTAATCGGACATTGGGTGCGCGTGGTCGAGGATGCGCGCGGGCTGTTTGTGCGCGGCTTGATTGAG
>JBCBBY010000033.1:0-36049 GCA_038531195.1 Pseudomonadota bacterium | reverse complement strand
TTTTGCGCATAATATACCTATATGGGCGCGAAATCGGCCTTTAGTCGAGGGACTTTTCTGGAAATTGACCGCCCTCCAGCACGCCTGCGACACCGACGGTAACCGCCTAACGGACCCTCTTGAGCTGATCCATACTGGTTGGGGCGGCATGGACGAAATGGGTTATCTTGGTGAAGACCCCTATCAGGCGGACTGGGAGTTTATGGTCTATGAATCGCCGTTGAACTAAAGGGCAGCGGTCCGCACGCGCTGGCGACAATGCGTCAACATCCTGCTAGACCTCGCACCAGATTTGGTTTGAGGGAGGCTGACGTGATGAACATGTGGCGGGATAGGTTTGGAACACCTAAGTCTTTTAAGGCAGAACTTGTAACCTTCTTGTGTGCAGTCTCGGCTTTGCTTGCTGCCTGCCAACCGGTGGTCCAATCAGAGACTCTCGAGGACTCTGCGCTTTTACGCCAATCGGGCGCTGTTTTGTGGCATGGATTACCCAAACGAGCGCACAATTATGTGAATATGCGTCTGGATCAAATTGAAGCCTCGCCAGTTATGAGCGGAGGCGTCATGTTCGTCGGAGACAGCATCACAGACGGCGCGCCGCTCAGCGCTATGTTCCCAAATTTGAAGACAGCCAATCATGGTATCGCCTGGGATACGACAGATGGTGTTTTGCTCCGGGTGGCGCAAATTACGCGGCACGCCCCAGAACGGATCTTCTTTTTAATCGGAACGAACGATACCGACTACACAGATGATCATAAGGCGATAAGCCGAAACGTCCTAGGAATTGTAGACCAAGTGCACGCCGCTTTGCCCGAGGTCGAGCTCTACGTCGTTTCTGTGCTTCCGCGCGGTGGGCCGGGCAATGCGACGATCACATCGGTCAATGAGGTATTACGAGCGAGCGCGGTGGAGCATCCCTATGTCTATTTGGATCTCGCAAACGCAATGCGGGGAGAAGACGGCGAGATGAACCCAGCGCTCAGTTATGACAATCTTCACCTCAACGTACACGGATATGCGGTTTGGGAACGCGTGCTCCATGACTGTGTGTGGAATGGCTGCCTCTCTGGACTCGAGTGAGGGTTATGACATCGCACCATACACGCTCACGGATTGTGCACATGCCTGTGAACAGCGGTGATTGGCGTGTGCGCCGCGGGGTTCCTAAGTAGCGGTCAAGCCAAAACCGGCCGATATCACAAACCCTACAAGGAGCTTCCAAATGATCCGTTTTTCCCCTGTTGCCGCCGCCCTCGCTGTAAGCCTCACCGGCATGGCCGCCGCGGCTCCCATCGCGTTTGCAGAAACCGCGACCGCATCTGTTGCTATCGCGTCTGAATTGCCGTCTGGCACATTTGTGAAAAAGAAAAAGAAACTAAAAGGCGCGTGGGAAGTGGTTGAGCGCGATGGTAAGACGTTCATCGTTTTTGCGGATGATTTTCGCGCCGCCAACGGTCCTGATCTGAAAATCTTCTTATCGCCGCAGACCGTGGCCGATGTGACTGGAAAGACCGCCGTCAACGGTGCCATCAATATTGGCGAGTTGAAAGCGACCAAAGGCACGCAAGAATACGAAGTTCCAGCCGGCGTAAACCTGTCTGATTACAACAGCGTCCTCGTTCATTGCGAAGCCTACTCTGTTCTTTGGGGCGGCGGAGACCTCTAAGGCGCCACACATTTCGACACCAACAAGACCGCCCGGCTCAAATGCGAGTCGGGCGGTTCTTTATCTCATGGAAGAGATGAGCTTTTTTCGGGTGGCTATCTCTAAGTATGGGCGTTAGTGCAGGCCGAATGTCTGCTGCTCTTCGTCTTGGATTTTTGTGTTGCCTCGGGTGCTACACGATATGGGGTGCGTTGCCGCTTTACTTCCGGGCGCTCGATCATATTCAGCCGGATGAAATGCTAGCGCACCGGATCATCTGGAGCATTCCCACCGGCCTCATTCTTATTGTAATTGCGCGAAACTGGCAGCAATTGCGCGCGGCTCTGACACGGCAACACATTCTGTGGCTGTCGATTTCAGCTCTACTCATCGGCGCCAATTGGTGGATTTACATTTGGGCCGTCGGGCAGGAACGGGTCATGGAGGCCAGCCTCGGATACTATATCAATCCATTGATCAACGTCCTGATTGGCGCAGTGTTTTTCACCGAGCGACTACGCTGGGCGCAATGGGTATCAGTAGGTCTTGCAGCGATTGGGGTCGCTGTGATGACCAGCACGCTCGGATATTTGCCTTGGGTCGCTTTGGTCCTTTGCCTCACCTTCGCGTTCTACTCGGTCATTCGCAAACAAGTGCAGGTGGATAGCCGCGCGGGTTTCGTGGTCGAAGCCGCTTTGCTTGCGCCATTGGCTTTGCTGTGGCTCGGCTGGTTTGTCGGACAACCCGATGGGCGTCTTATGGGCAATGGCGGATGGGATATTCCAATGCTGTTAGCGGCCGGACCGATCACGGCAGTGCCGCTCATCTTGTTTGCAATTGCTGCCAAACGTTTGCGGCTATCGACGATGGGCATGATGCAATATATTGGCCCGACGCTGCAATTTTTGATTTCGGTCGTCGTTTTCAAAGAGCCGTTTGGCTGGACCCATGCGGTCGCTTTTGGCTTCATCTGGTCGGCGCTGATCCTGTTTACGATAGATAGCCTGGTCGGCGAAGCGAAAGCCCGGCGTCTTGCCCGCGCCGCGGCCTCTGTCCGATAAAGAAAAACCCGGCAAAGTGCCGGGTTCAAGATAAGCATAGTATGGAGAGAATGGAGCATTCCAAACTCGAGATATACTCAGCAATCGCCATGCCAGTTTGCGATTTATCCATCTCAGATAGAAAATATCCTACAAACAACCGTATAGAGCCTGCACCAGGCGCGTCGCCCTTGGATCTGCTTGAAGACTGTTCGATTGGCGATTCATCACGTAGGCCGCACTGAGCAATCGATCAGGGTCCCCGAAGGCCAATGATCCGCCCCATCCGGAATGGCACAGTGTGTCTGGATTTGGACCATAAAGGCCGAGATTGTTGCGCATCACGCCCGCGGCGAACTCCGTAATATAAGGCAGGACAAGATCTTGGCCTTTGACCCGGCTTTGCGTCAGGCCATCAAAGGCAGACTCGGATATCAGGCGTGCGCCGTTCAACATACCGCCATGAGCATATATCCCGTACAGCGATGCCACGGCTTTCGCGGTGCCGATACCGTTTGCGGACGGAATCTCAATTTCTCGCCAAATTGCGCCGCCGCGATCGGGGGAAGACCATTTGGTGAGGAACGCCGCGCGCGTGGCAGCATTTATCTCGCCGAGCTTCGGCAGGGCGCGGGGGCGCATAATTTCCGCGACCCGATCGTGTTGTGAGACGGGTGTTCCGATTTGGAAGTCGATGTCTGATGGACCTGCAATATCTTCGCGTAAGATCGTTCCCAGACTGCGGCCGTCAACGCGTCGGACAATTTCGCCAATGAGATAACCCCAACTCAGCGGGTGATAGCCATGCGCAGTCCCCAACGGCCACATCGGGGCCAATGCCGCGAGGGCCTCGGCACAAGCCGGTGGATCGAGCCAGAGTGCGGGATCAACGGGCTCAGCAAATCCTGGCAACCCTGCTTGGTGCGACACCACTTCTGCCACTGTGATCGCGCCTTTGCCTTGGGCCGCGAAGTCGGGCCAGATGTCCGCCACTGGCATTTCGTATGCGGCAGGCAAAGTGTCGATCACACTTGCGAGCACGAGCGCGGCGATGGGCTTGGTAGTGGAATAGATCGGCACGATCGTATCTTCGGCCCACACCCGTTCCTTGCGGCGATCGGCGAAGCCTCCGCGCAAATCAACAATCAACTGACCATCGAGATAGGCGGCGAACCCGGCACCGAGTTCTTTGTCTTCTTCGAAATTGGCTTCAAATGCCTCTTGGACCGGTTCAAATCCGGGCGCGATGAAGCCTGATATTGGAATGTCGGTCATGGGGCCTTCTTAAAGCTGTTTGATCATTCGAGCACGCGCTAAACGCTGCCCATCTTTCTCGACCGTCTCGTGATAGTCCACCGCAAATCCCATCGCCGCAAAGGCCGGTTGCGCCATGAGGCTGGCATGCGTGGACAGCTCTGTTTCACCTCGCGCCATTGCCCAGGACACTGCGTGTTCGAAGAGTTGCCGAAACAGGCCGGTCCCTTGGGCGTTCGGCCGAATATAGGCGAAGTCGATATAGCCGCCGGGCTCAATCGTCATGAAGCCGAGGAGCGTGTTTTCTTCCTCAGCGACGATCACATGCTTTGCGGAAAGGCGTGCGTTCCAGCCGTCGCCCTTCAAAGGCTCAGCAGCCCAAGCGCGGGACTGTTCAGGAGTATATTTGGTTGGACCATTGTGGATCGCGTCAAACATGAGTTCGCCCAACTCAGGGTAATCGATTGATGTTCCTATCCGAATTAAGGACATGATTGATCCAGCGTGAGCGGTTGATTTCAGGCGCGTGAGCGGGCACTCGTGTCGCGTTCGTTCTTATCCGTCAAGGAGACCCTCCATGTCATCACCGGCCCATCGCCCGCGCCGTTCCTGTTTATACATGCCCGGCGCCAATCCTCGCGCTTTGGAAAAGGCCAAGTCCCTGCCAGCCGACAATGTGATTTTCGACCTCGAAGACGCGGTGGCGCCCGACGCCAAACTGGAAGCTCGTGAAACGGTCTGCAACGCGGTCAAAGCAGGAGGATATGGCGCCCGCGAGGTCGTGATCCGCATCAATGGGCTCGATACCGAATGGGGCCTGGATGATATGAAAGCCGCGGCCGAAGCGGGTCCGGACGCCATCCTTGCTCCCAAGGTGATCGATGGCGGCGATATTGACCGATTGAACGATGCCATGAGCCGGGCGGGCGCCTCCGACGAGATGGGGCTTTGGGTGATGGTCGAGATGCCGAAAGCCATCCTCAATATTCAAGAGATTGCTGAAGCCGTCGGGCGGACACGCCTGACCGCTTTTGTGATGGGCACCAATGATCTCGCCAAGGAGCTACGCGGTGTGAACGATCCGCCGGTCCGCACAGCGTTTCAGACGTCATTGGGACTGACGGTTGCAGCGGCGCGGGCCTATGATCTGTTGGCGATTGATGGCGTGTTCAATGGCATTGGCGATGAGGCGGGCCTGGAAGCAGAGAGTCAGCAGGGCCGATTGATGGGCTTTGACGGCAAGACACTCATTCACCCGTCGCAATTGGACGTCGCCAATCGCGTTTTCGCACCGGATGAAGCAGATGTCGAACAAGCCAAAGCGGTAATTGAGGCCTTCGCGGATCCAGCCAATGCGGGCAAAGGCGTGCTCAAGGTCAACGGTAAGATGACGGAGCTGCTCCACTTGGAAGAGGCGCATAGGACAGTTGCGGTGGCGGACGCGATTGCGGGGATGGCGGATTAAGCGAAAGGCACCAATTAGGCCCTCATCCTGAGCGAAGTCGAAGGATGCAGCGCCGTGCTTCCCAGAAGCCCGCCTCGCCCTTCGACCCTCAATCTCGTTGAGGGCAAGCTTCGCTCAGGTTGAGGTTAAAGGATGTGTCCGTGTTCCTGACGCAAGTCAGGACCCATGGCGGCTCAGCCAGCCGCCAAGGATGCCAACTTGCGTTGGCAGAGCGGGAAACAGGATCTGATACATCTGAGCTAAATGCGCTCGTCCCCGCGAAGGCGGGGATCTCTGGCAATCTTGGTCGTGACTTGCGGCACGAGATCCCGGGTCAAGCCCGGGATGAGCGGTGTAGGTGGCTTTGGGTCAGCGGGAGACGTTAGCGCTGCGCAAATCAAGATTTGTCATCCCGGCCGCAGCGCAGCGGAGAGCCGGGACCCAGGTGCGCTAGGTCCCGGATAAGTGCTCCGCACTTTCCGGGATGACAACGAAAGATGACGGCTGCTTGGACGCCGAAAACAAACTAAACGGTAGTGTTCCCCTCAAGCCTGCAGGGAAAGCCGCACCTCAATCATCCCGAAACCTATTCGTAATCGGATAGCGCCGATCCCGCCCGAAATTCTTTGATCCGACTTTCACTCCAGGCGGGGCCTGGCGGCGTTTATACTCGGCGATATAGAGCAAGTGCTCGATCCGGCGGACCGTGGCGACGTCGTGGCCTCGGGCGAGAATTTCGTCCAAATCTTCTTCGCCGTCGACCAGTCCGCGCAGGATATCATCCAACACGTCATAAGGCGGCAACGAGTCTTCGTCTTTTTGGTCTTCACGCAATTCGGCGCTTGGCGGTTTGGTGATGATGCGGTCCGGAATGACTTCGCCGCCTGGGCCAAGCGCGCCGACCGGAATGTCTGTATTGCGCCAACGAGACAGTGCGAAGACCTCGGTCTTATAGAAATCCTTTAGCGCATTGTAGCCGCCGCACATGTCGCCATAAAGCGTCGCATAGCCAACCGCCATCTCTGACTTATTGCCTGTCGTGACGACCATATGCCCAAACTTATTCGATAGCGCCATTAAGGTCAGGCCGCGCAGACGCGACTGGATATTCTCTTCCGTCGTGTCCGGCTGCGTTTCCGCAAACGCGGCACCCAGCATCTCGTCCAGCGCGCCCACGCCAGGTGCGATATTGATGCTGTCATAGCGGACCCCAAGCGCTTCGGCGCAGGCCTTGGCATCTTCAAGGCTGTCTGAACTTGTATATTTGCTGGGCATCATTACGCACCACACGCGATCTGGTCCGAGGGCATCGACCGCGATCGCAGCGGTCAGCCCGCTATCAATCCCGCCTGAGAGCCCAAGGACGACGCCCGGGAAACGGTTCTTGTTGACATAATCACCCAGCGCGAGCGTGGCGGCGCGATACTCGGCCTCCCAACCCGAAGTCAGCTTTGCGCGATCATCTTCGGGTTCAAAGCGATGCGTCTCACCATTATAGGTGACCATCGCGGTCCCAGAGACGAAGTCGCCGAGCAATTGATGCTCCGCGCCGTCAAAGTCGACCGCATAAGAGGCGCCGTCAAAGACTAGCTCATCCTGACCGCCGACTTGGTTCACAAACAGGTATGGTACGCCTGTTTTGGCCCAGGCTGAAAAGGTCGAATGGCGCTCCGCATTCACGGTTCGCCGCCAGGGTGAGGCATTCGGAACCAGTAGAACTTCTGCGCCTGCCGCATGCAAAGCGGCGGGGACGCGCGCGTACCAAATGTCCTCACAGATCGCGAGGCCCACTTGGACGCCATTCATCTCGACGGTCTTGTGCGGACCTTCGCCAGCATCGAAGATCCGTTTCTCGTCGAAGACGCCATAATTCGGGAGTTCACGCTTGTCATAACGGGTGCGAATGGCGCCATCCTGAAGGAGCAGGATCGAGTTGAACAGTTTGCCATCCGTTGCCCAAGGCGAACCAATCAACATGGCCGGGCCATCTTTTGTGGCTGCCGCCAGAGCGTTGATCGCGTCCATAGAATGCTCGACGGCGGCGGGTTTTAAAACCAAGTCTTCTGCGGGATAGCCGAGAATGAAGAGTTCACTTAGCACCAAGAGATCAGCGCCATTGGCTTTTGCTTCGGCATGAGCCGTTTCCGCTAAGGCTTTGTTTCCCTTGATATCTCCAACCACGGGATTGAGTTGAGCGGCGAGCATTTTAAGCGATCTGGTCATGAGGATCAGGTAGGAAGTTTTTGTCCCGGTGACAATCACCACACAGCGACGCAAGGTAGAGAAATGAGCACGTCTCGAAACATTGCGATTGTCGGGGCCGGTATTGGCGGCTTAGCGCTGGCCACGTTTCTGGCGCGCGATGGGCATCGGGTACGGGTGTTTGACCAGTTTCCGGAGCCAAAGCCGATTGGCTCCGGGCTGATGTTGCAGCAAACCGGTCTTGCAGTGTTGGCGCAGCTGGGACTGCGCCAAGAGATTGATGCGCTGGGAACCCGGATCGCCCGGCTTTGGGGGCTTACGACGCCGTCGCTGCGGCCGGTCCTGGATGTGCGCTATACCAAGTGGAAGTCAGAGCTTTATGGGCTCGGCGTCCAACGCGGATTGTTGTTTGAGGCGCTTCTCAAAGCAGCGCGCGATGCGGGGGTTGATTTGATCCTTGATGCACCCGTCGCAAACGCGGAGGGGGCGGGACCCTCCATCATGCTCGAGACCGGCGTGCACATCTCAGACATTGATCTCGCCGTCTATGCGCACGGCGCTCGGTCGACCCTGACTCCGAACGAACAAGGGGTGGACCTGCCTTATGGAGCGCTTTGGGCGACGCTGCCTTGGCCCGCGGGTGGTCCGTTCGATGCGACCGCGTTGGAACAACGCTACCGCGCGGCGCGTCAGATGACCGGCGTCATGCCATCCGGGCGTTTATCTCAGGATGCGCCTGAGACGCTCACCTATTTCTGGTCCATTCGCGCAGACGAGGAGGCTGCCTGGCGGGCGACCCCGTTAGAGGCATGGAAACAAGACGCGATTGCCCTGTGGCCTGAAACGGAACGCTTAATGGGGCACTTTCAAAACCATGATGACCTGACATTCGCACGCTATCGGCATCATACGTCGCGCCGGCCGGTTGAAGGCGGCTTGGTCCGGATAGGGGATGCTTGGCATGCCGCGTCACCGCAATTGGGGCAGGGGGCGAATATGGCGCTGCTCGATGCGTGGGCCCTGACGCAAGCCGTTCGCAGCCATGCGGATATGGGAGAGGCGCTCCGTCACTATTTGCGGCTTCGGCGCCGCCATGTGCACCTCTATCAGATTATGACCTGGCTGTTCACGCCGGTTTACCAAGGCGACAATCGATTTCTGCCTTGGCTGCGCGATTGGCTTGCAGCGCCGCTCAGTAAGGTTTGGCCGGCGCCGCCGCTGCTCGCTGCGATGGTGACCGGACTGATCGGCGCGCCGTTAAAGCGGCTCGGGCTTCGCTAATCCTCTCCCGGGGACAGGTTTGACAGGGGCGGTCCGCCTGGCAAACTTACCGGAAAGTGCGGGAGGAACGCATGTCCAAATATGATCTCGTGATCCGAAACGGCTTTTTGGTCGATGGATCGGGCGCGCCCGGCCGGGATGCAGACATTGCGCTCAAAGACGGAAAGGTCGCAGAGGTTGGAGACGTCTCTGCGCTCGGCAAGGATGAGATCGACGCGCAAGGCAAGCTGGTGGCGCCGGGCTTTGTCGACATCCATACCCATTATGATGGACAAGTCACTTGGGGCGATGCGCTATCGCCATCGTCCAATCATGGTGTGACGACCGCGATTATGGGCAATTGCGGGGTTGGTTTTGCCCCTGTGCGGACCACCGATCATGACCGGCTCATCCGTTTGATGGAGGGGGTTGAAGACATCCCATTCCCGGTCCTCGCCGAAGGCTTACCTTGGAACTGGGAGAGCTTCCCAGACTATCTCGACAGTCTACAAGAGCGCCAGTTCGATATCGATTTCGGCGCGCAGCTGCCGCATGCCGCTTTGCGTGTATATGTCATGGGGGATCGCGGCGCCAATCGCGAAGATGCGACTGACGACGATATTGCCGCCATGGCAGCCCTGGCCAAATCTGCTGTAAATGCAGGCGCGCTCGGCTTTTCAACCTCTCGCACGCTTAATCACCGCACTTCAGATGGGCAGCCGACCCCCACATTGACTGCTTCGGAGAAGGAACTCACCGGAATTGCGATGGCGCTCGGCGAAGCCAAAAAAGGCGTACTTCAATTTGTCTCTGACTTTAATGATCCGCAGAAGGAAGCGGCGATGCTGCGCCGGATTGTGGAGCACTCAGGGCGTCCCCTTTCGGTTTCGCTGGCGCAGGCGGACGTGGCTCCGGAAGGGTGGAAGCTCTTGCTGGCCGAGATTGAATTTGCAGCGGGCGCAGGCCTGCAAATGCGAGCGCAGGTGGGACCTCGCCCTGTTGGATTGCTTTTGGGACTAGAGCTGACATTGAATCCATTCTCGGGTCATCCCGTTTATCAAACCATCGCGCAGGACTCATTTGAGGACCGCCTTGCGGCGCTTCGCGATCCAGACTTCCGAGCGCGTCTATTGAATGATGAACCAGATGCCGAGAACCCGTTTGTGAAATCAATCTTGCGCAGCTTTGGAAAAATGTTCGTACTGGGTGACCCGCCGGATTATGAACCCACCGAAGACAAGACTGTCGCCGCAATCGCGAGATCGAGAGGCACCTCGCCAGAGGTTGTGGCCTTGGACCTCATGCTCGCCGATCATGGGCGCGGCATGCTCTATCTACCCTTCCTGAATTATGCCCAAGGCAGCTTGGACCCGGTCAAGACAATGCTGGAAAGCCCTGCGAGCTTGCCTGGCCTCTCGGATGGCGGTGCGCATGTGGGGATGATCTGTGATGGCTCTTTCCCGACGACCTTGTTGACGCACTGGGCGCGCGACCGCACCCGCGGGGATAAGATCCCACTCGAATTCCTGATCAAAAGACAATGCCATGACACTGCAGCGTGGGTCGGGCTTAAAGATCGCGGTTTGCTCAAGCCGGGTTACCGCGCGGATCTGAACATAATCGACTTTGATGGTTTAACCTTACAGACGCCGCATATTGTTCATGACTTGCCCGCGGGCGGTCGACGTTTGATGCAAACCGCAAGAGGGTATGAGGCGACTGTGGTGGCGGGTGAGATTATTCAACGAAATGGTGAGGCAACAGGGGCGAAGCCTGGGCGGCTGGTCCGTGGGGCGCAAGCGGCTTAGCCATTTTGCATCAGCGCCTCACGGCGTTTCTCTGCGGCGGATTTCTTGACGCTTTCTGAGCGTAGCTGACCACACGCGGCGAAAATATCCCGGCCTCGCGGGGTACGGATCGGGCTCGCATAGCCGGCGCGATTAACGACCTCTGCAAAGGCCTCAATGGTCTCCCAGTCGGAGCATTCATAAGGACTGCCGGGCCAAGGATTGAATGGGATCAAATTGATCTTGGCCGGAACGCCACGGAGCAGCTTCACCAAGTCGCGCGCTTCGGCCAAGCTATCATTGACGCCTTTCAGCATGACATATTCGAACGTCACGCGCTTCGAATTGCCTAGATCCGGATAAGCACGAATTGCGTCGAACAAGGTCTGTAGATCATATTTGCGATTGATCGGTACAATCTCATCACGCAGATCATTTCGTACGGCATGCAGTGATATCGCGAGCATGGCGCCGGTCCGTTCTCCCAACTCCGGGATTTTCGGGGCGACCCCGGCAGTCGAAACTGTAATGCGGCGGCGTCCAATGGCGATGCCTTCGCCATCACTGATCGTGTCGATGGCCTCTGCCACATTGTCGAGATTGTAGAGCGGCTCGCCCATGCCCATAAAGACAATATTGGTCAGGCGGCGATTTTCCATACTGCTCGGCCATTCATCGATCGCATCGCGGGCGATCAAGATTTGGCTGACGATCTCTTGCGCCGTCAAATTGCGAACAAGCTTCTGCGTGCCCGTATGACAGAAGGTGCAATTCAGTGTGCAGCCAACCTGGCTGGATACGCACAGCGCACCGGATTTGCTGACATCGGGAATAAAGACACTCTCGCCTTCGACCCCAGGTTGGAATCGCACCAGCCATTTCTGTGTGCCATCCACGGAAACTTGATGATCCGCAATCTCTGGACGATTTAGCGTGCGCGCTGTGCTTAATTGCGCGCGGAGGTCTTTGGCAACATCGGTCATCGCCATAAAGTCCTGACAGCCCATATGATGCGCCCAGCGGCGGATCTGTTTGGCGCGCATATTGGCTCTCTTGGGCGCAACGCCGAGCGCTTCCATCTCTGCTTTCAGCGCAGGGAGAGACAGCCCAGCCAGCGATGAAGGTGCTGGCGGCGTCTCTGGTTTTCGCGTGAGGTCGAGCTCTGTTTTCATGCTGGCGCCTATATCAGACCGCAATGAAAAAAGCATCAAGTGGCCTTCAGCTCGCCATGAAGCATTTGATCAGGCGAAAGTCCCTGCGGCTGAGAATCTCGGATCTTGTCCATATTGATTAAGCCCCGCGGTACCGCTGCCGAGAAGAAGCCAGAAAAATTGCACAATCTGTCCGATGAAACCTATGACCGGAATAAACAAAAGCCCAACAAACAGTGCGACCATCCATCCGGTATATCCCATGTCGTGAAAGCGGCGGATTTGGAGCGTTATCCACGGAATTATGGTTGCGACGGACCATAACGCCATGATGGCCAAAATAGACATTGAAAAAAGGTTCAAATCCCCACTCTCAAAGCCTTCGGGGGAGCCGCTGCTTAACGCCACAAGGATCGTACCAAAGATGAACCCGGCGACTTGTATAAACGTGATCCAAAAATATTCGAAACGGCGTGAACGCCCATAGACATCAAAGTAGCGCCCAAAGAACGACCGAAGTGCGGTGACAGGACCCATAGCAAAACCCTCCTATAGGGGTGGACAATTGTCCCCTTAGTGACGGTGTGATGCTCTTTTGGGTGTGGCCGTTTTGGCTCTTTTTATGCGGCTTCGGTGTTACGTTCAGCCGTGTCGCGTTCAAAGGCGCCGCGCATGGCGCGGGACGGTTTGATGGTTTTGAGAATGCCTTCAATTTGCTCGCCTGGCGCGACAAACAGATATCCGCCAGGCAGCATTTGCCGAGACAGATTGGTCAGCACATCGCGCTGAGCAGACCTGGCAAGCCCGCCAATGACATTGGTGCAGATGATGAGATCAAATGCGCCGAGGTCTTGCGCCGGATGCAACAAATTATGTCGGCGGAATTGAACCGATCCATTGACGTCTTTCATGACGGTCCAGTCGCCAGACTCTTCGCGCGTAAAATTGGTCATCAGGCGATGGATGGAAAGTCCTTTTTGGACTTCAAAATGGCCATAGGTCGCCTGGCCAGCGCGATCGATACAATCGATCGATACGTCTGTTCCGACGATTTCGATGTCGGCCCGAGACAAAGCCGAACCAACCTCTTCGCGAAGTCGAATGGCGAGTGACCATGCATCTTGACCGGTCGAAACGCCGGCGCACCAGATCCGCAATCGGCCATTCTTAGAGTGCTTAAGGCGCTGTGGCAGGGCGTGACTGACAATTTGCTCGAGTTGTTCACGCTCGCGGAAGAAATGCGTGTGCTTGCTGGTTAGCGCCGCCGCGACCTCTTGCTCAAACCGCTGGTTTGGTCGGGCCTTCAGACAGTGGACCAAATCATCCAGCGTCGCGAAGCTCTCACGGCGTGAAATATTGCTCAGGCGCGCTTCCATCAAATAGGATTTTGAAGCCGGAATGTGCTGTCCCGTCGTCCGAAGTGCTAGATCAGCAAGTTCGTTAAAGGTGCTTTCTTGCATTCTGCTTTAGACCTTGGGGTTCCGCGAAAGGTTTACCGATACCCTTCATTTATTAACATTTCTCTTCAGACAAGGCCAACTTCTGCGAATTTGCTCTCCACGATTTCGGCATCAAACGGCTTCATGATGTATTCATTCGCGCCCGCGCGGATGGCTTCGCTGATATGTTCTGAATCGTTCTCATTGGTGCAGAAAACAACGACCGGGTCTTTGCCTCCGGCCTCACGGCGCAATGCCCGCAGGAAATCCAGGCCATTCATCACAGGCATATTCCAATCCAAGAGGATGGCGTCTGGCATGTCTTTGCGGCAAATTTCTAGGGCCTCAGCCCCATGCGCGGCCTCAGACACGGAAAAGGAAAGGTCTTTTACAATCCGACCAGCTACGGTGCGGACGACACGCGAATCATCAACGATCAAACAGTGTTTCATATCATTCCCGCCAGCTTAATTTCTGGTTGAGTATGGGCGGATTTTGATTAACAGCTCGTTAACCTTCTGCCCGCAGCCCGCTTGCCAAAAATGAGATTTGCTCCTCAGCTTCGGTCGCCGAAATGTCGCCTTTAAGGTCACCCGCAACCATCTTTGCGAAGAGCGGTTGGATGGTGCGCGCAGACCAACCTTCTTCGGGTGTTTCACCCGCAAGGGCGGACTTGGTAAACGCTGATAAACGCGCTTTTGGCCCCTTGGCGATAGCCGCAATCGTCAACCCAGACCCTTCATTGCGAACTTGTAGGGTGACAACGCCGCCGCGGGGGATTGCCGCGGTCGCCATAATTACCAGATTCATCAGAACGCGCGCATGCCCGCAGCTAAAATGATCCGTCTCAATGTCCCATTCAACGCTCGGTTTATGGCTTTGCATAAAGCCTTCGACGATAGATCGCACTTCGTGTCGATCGGCGGCTGTATCTGACAGTCCGGCCGATCCAAAGGCGTAGCGCAGCAACTGAATGCGGGCGCCTGCCGATTCCGCGCCATTTTGGAGCAATTGTTCGGCTTGCGCTTTCATGTCAGCATCGCCTGGCTCTTCGAGCAGCTCCAAAGCAGAGTTAACAGACGCCACCGGCGAAATCAGATCGTGGCAAATGCGAGATGCAATATATGCCGCGAGTCGGGAAGGTTCGATCATATGTCAGCCCTAAATCTATGATTCGCGTATATGTAGCCGATTCGAGCCGATTTGACGTGTCTAATCGTTTAGATCTTCAGGTCGGTCGATATCGTCATAGCCATCCCGGGCGCTCTTAAACAATAGGAAGAAAAGTCCGCCGGCGAGCGCGATACTCAACACTACCCCCAAGCCATAAGCGATCCAGCCGTGTAGCGTCATGTGTACGCCCAGTTCCGCCCACATGGCAGACACGCCCCAAGCCGTTAAAGCCAGGCCAAGTACTGCGACGAGGATGAGAAGGGAGGTCGACTTCATAGTCCTGACCTAGAGGCTCGTGAGCCAATGTCCAACTAGAATTGGATACAAACGCAGTGATGCGAGTTTAGAACTTGTTCATGAAGGAAAAGAAACCCCAAAGGCGGTAGATTAACCTTGCCTCCCAAAGGAACTGGTTATTAAGTCTTTAACGGCACAGTTCTTGAAGGAACATCTCCAGCAATCGAGATGAACAGCGTAGAGTTTTAACGCTGTGGGAGTAGAAAGACGTGATACAAACGCTGTCATACCGAACAAAGGGCTTTATCGCTTTTGGCGCCCTTTTCAGCCTCATGGCGGCTGCCGTATTCGTCCTTCAATCTGACAAAGACGTTCAAATCGCCGACGTTTCTGAGCCGGTTGAAACAGTGAGCCTTGCGTCCCTCGCGATTGGGCCGGAAGACTTTGGCGTGGCGGCACCTTTAGACGTTCGCCCAACAACGCTAAAACGCCGCGAAACCCTTTCCGACGTTCTTAAACGCCTCGATCTCCCTGGAAACGATGGGCATCGCGCGCTGCGCAGCTTGACCAGCAATGATTTACTCGATGCACGGCGTGTCCGTCCGGGCCTGGAAGTCACGGCGCATGTAGCGGGCGACAGTCTGAATGCTCTGAGTGTAAACTTGGATGCCGGCCGACGCCTGTTGGCCAAGCGGATGCCCTCAGGCGAGTATCAAGCTATGGCGCTCGATTCGCGTCTCATCGCGCGGCCATTGACCGTTCGCGGCAATATCGAAACGAGTCTTTATCAAGATGCGCAAGCCCTTGGCGCGGAAGACCAGCAAGTTGTCGATTTCGCGCAAGTGTTTGCCTATGACCTCGACTTCCAGCGTGAGGTACATCCCGGCGACGCGTTCGAAATGGTCTTCAATGTGATGACTGATGAACGCGGCAACGTCATTCGACGCGGTGACGTGGTTTACGCGGCTTTGAACGGTAAGGCGGTGAACAAGTCTTTCTATCGCTTTACGACGCCGGACGAGGACATCACAGATTATTTCCAGGCAAATGGTGAAAGCTCCACCAAATTCCTGATGAAAACGCCGATTAATGGTGCTCGTTTGTCGTCTCGCTTTGGCAAACGTCGTCATCCAATCAGCGGCTATACCCGTCTGCACAAGGGCACCGATTTCGCCGCTCCAACGGGTACCCCAATCTATGCGGCCGGGAATGGCGTGGTCGAACGTGCGAGCCGATATGGTGGCTACGGGCACTATATTCGTATCCGCCATGCTAAAGGCTACAAAACGGCTTACGCGCACCTCTCGCGTTATGGACGCGGCATCAAAAGTGGCCGACGCGTAAAGCAAGGCGACATCATTGGCTATGTTGGTTCGACCGGAGCGTCGACAGGCCCTCACCTGCACTATGAAGTCTATAAGAATGGCAAAGCCGTGGATGTCATGCGTTTGAAACTGCCGACAGGTCGTAAGCTTGCTATGGACGAAGAGGTGTTTGCGGCCTTCAAAGTTGAGCGAGATCGGATCGATGCCATCCGCCAAGACGACGCCACACTGCCGGAATTCGTGGTCGCTACGGTTGGCGCCCCGCCGGCACCTTAAAAAAAGCGAACCCGCCCAAATAGCACTGGGCGGGTTCTTTCATTTTCGAGTATTGGATCGCTCGAAATCCTATTTCTGCAGCTCTTTTTCGTAGAGCGATGTCAGCATCGGTTCGTTGATTTTGACCACGGCCTTGTTCACGATATCATCAAAACAGTTTTGATCGATCATGCCGGATAAGATGGCTGTATGCGCGCCACCATATCGACAATCTCTTCGGGCTTCGCGCTCGATTGTTCTCAACACATCAGCTGCGCCCTTTAGGGTCTTTACGGCTTCTGTATTGTAAGTGATCTCGACCTTAATGGTGTCGACCGTGGAAGCTTGCGCCGTGCCGAGAAGGCCAAGCGCAATGAGGGAGGAAACGACTAAACGCATGGGTTTTTGTCCTATGTTGTACCGACCTCCTGTTGTCGGCCCCGCGCATTTGCCCAGATTTGGCGACATATTCGTTTCAGCCATGTCTCGGTTTCATGAAGTGTTGCCGACAGTATTGTGGCAGAAACAAACCATCGCTTTTGCTACCAAACTTGGCGGCTAATTCAGGACCGCCGCCCCCTTTGCGAAATCGTTCGGGACGCCGTTTATGGTTAGACTGTCGGCTTCTGCATCAACTATGATCTCTTCGCCGTCATGGATCCGTCCTTCAAGGAGGAGCCGCGCGAGCGGATCCTGCAGTTCTTTCTGGATCACACGTTTGAGGGGCCGAGCGCCGTAAACAGGGTCATATCCTCGTTCGGCAAGCCAGAGCCGCGCCGCGTCTGACAGCGAAATTGTCATTTTCCGGTCTTCGAGCAGACTGCCCAGGCGCTTGATCTGGATATCGACAATATGATCGATCTCCCCGCGACCGAGGCGTTGGAAGAATACGGTTTCATCGATCCGGTTGATGAATTCTGGACGGAAGTGCACGCGAATAGCTGTCGAAACGGCTTCACGTTGCGCCGGGGTCAACTCGCCCTCGTCACCGCTCGCAATCGCATCCGCGCCGAGGTTAGAGGTCATGATCACGACCGTATTCTTAAAGTCCACGGTGCGACCCTGTCCATCGGTGAGCCGGCCATCATCTAGCACTTGCAACAATGTATTGAACAAGTCGGGGTGGGCTTTTTCAACCTCGTCGAACAAGACCACTTGATAGGGGCGCCGCCGAACAGCTTCGGTCAGAACGCCGCCTTCATCATAGCCGACATAGCCCGGAGGTGCACCGATCAGACGCGCGACTGAGTGTTTCTCCTGGAACTCCGACATATCAAGCCGCAGGACCGCGGAATCATCGTCAAATAAGAATTCTGCGAGCGCCTTTGTGAGTTCGGTCTTGCCGACCCCTGTTGGACCCACGAAGAGGAAAGAGCCGATCGGCCGATTAGGGTCTTGCAGTCCAGCGCGTGCGCGGCGAACCGCGTTCGAGACTGCTTGCAGAGCATCCTCTTGGCCGACCACGCGGGCGCGTAGGGCGTCTTCCATACGCAGCAGCTTCTCGCGCTCGCCTTCGAGCATTTTATCAACCGGGATACCGGTCCATTTGCTGACGACAGCCGCGATATGATCCGGGCGAACGACTTCAGAGACCAAGCCGTCATCGCTTGCCTCTTCGCTGCCTTCGACGTCTGAGATACGTTTTTCAAGATCTGGGATGGTCGAGAATTTTAACTCGGACGCCTTCTGCAAATCTCCGACACGTTGTGCTTCCGCCATTTCGGCATAGGCGCGATCCAGCTCCTCCTTCGCGGAGGCAGCGCCTTTGAGCTTGTCTTTTTCGGCTGCCCAAGCCGTGGTGAGCTCGTCGGATTTGGTTTGCAGCTCGCCAATCTCACCTTCAATGGTTTTGAGGCGGTCTTTCGATGCAGCGTCTTTTTCTTTTTTCAGCGCTTCCGCTTCGATTTTGAGCTGCAGGAGCCGTCGATCAATTTCGTCTAACTCTTCCGGTTTGGAATCGACTTGCATACGCAGACGCGAAGCGGCTTCATCCATCAGGTCGATGGCTTTGTCTGGCAGGAAGCGGTCGGTAATATAGCGGTTCGACAGAGTCGCTGCAGATACGATCGCGCTATCGCTGACGCGGACACCATGATGGGCCTCGTATCGGCCCTTCAGACCGCGCAGAATGGAGATTGTATCTTCGACCGTTGGCTCATCGATATAGACCGCCATAAAACGGCGGGCCAAAGCCGCGTCGCCCTCAACATATTTGCGATACTCATCCAGCGTGGTCGCGCCCAGGCAGTGAAGTTCACCGCGGGCCAATGCGGGCTTAATCAGGTTTGATGCATCCATAGCGCCGTCAGTTTTGCCGGCACCAACAAGCGTATGCATCTCGTCGATGAAGAGCACGATCCCGCCCTCGGCTTGTTCGACTTCTTTGAGGACAGCCTTGAGGCGCTCTTCGAACTCACCGCGAAATTTTGCGCCCGCGATAAGCGCGCCCATGTCCAAGGCGAGCAGACGCTTGTCTTTGAGGCTTTCTGGGACATCGCCATTGACGATGCGTAGCGCCAAGCCTTCCGCGATTGCGGTTTTGCCTACCCCGGGTTCCCCGATGAGGACCGGATTGTTCTTGGTTCGGCGTGACAAGACTTGGATGGCGCGGCGGATTTCCTCGTCACGGCCGATGACTGGATCGAGTTTTCCAGACCGTGCGTCCTTTGTCAGGTCTCGCGTATATTTTTTGAGAGCTTCGTAGCCTTCTTCCGCGTTCGCACTGTCGGCGGTGCGCCCTTGGCGAAGCTGTGTCACCGCGGCCTCTAAGCCATTCGCCGTCACGCCAGATTGCGTCAATGCTTCGGCCGCTTTCGATTTTTTGAGGCCCGCGAGCGCAATCAGCAAACGCTCTACAGTGATAAAGCTATCACCGGCTTTCTTGGCGCCAGCCTCGGCCTCAGCGAAGAGCTTGGCGGTGGCTTGATCGAGGCGGAGACCGCCTTGCCCGCCAGAGACTTTGGGAATGGCGCGGAGCGCATCGTCTAGCAATTGAGTGGTTCGCTCGGGCTGTCCGCCGGCGGCGCGGATCAGATTCACCGCGAGTTGGTCGCGGTCTTCGAGCATCGCTTTCAAAATGTGCTCGGGCAGGAAAAGTTGATTGGAGTTGGCGAGCGCCGTGGTTTGGGCCGCTTGCAAAACGCTTTGGGCACGTTCGGTATAGGTATCGAAATTCACGTCTTATCCCCTTTCAAAGGCAGATTGGGTCGCCAGCTCAGCGCTGCACGACGCCTCAAGTTTTCGGTCTGAGCCCCGCTCAGCGGCGACTCGTCTGCTGGATATGTGGGAATAGAAAAACAGGTTCGCAAGTGATGACTTGCGAACCTGCTGTCGTGGGGAAGGAGAGGGGTTAAGTCGCTGGGATTAAGCCCGCTTTCTCCGGATCGCCAACCATTTTGGTGAGCGTTTTTCTGAGCTTGTTGAGCGCTTGGTGTTCAATCTGCCGTACGCGTTCTTTGGAAATGCCAAGACGCTTGCCGAGCACTTCGAGCGTGACGCTGTCATCGGTTAGGCGGCGTTCAGAGATAATCAGCGTCTCGCGTTCATTGAGGACCTTGAGCGCTTCGGCGATCCACTCTTTGCGTTTGGCATTGTCGCGCTCTTCCATGACCACTTGATCCGGCGTTGCGTTTTCATCTGGGAGGAGGTCTTGCCATTGCGCATCGCCATCTGTGGCGAGAGGTGCATTGAGCGAGCGGTCTGACGCAGAGAGGCGGGAGGCCATGGTCTCGACATCACGTTCTGGCACGCCGAGATGCTCAGAGACCCATTTTTTATTCTCAGCGGTCATGACCGCATCGCCTGTGTCATCAATCTTGGCGCGGAGGCGGCGCAGATTGAAAAAGAGCGACTTTTGTGCGGCTGTTGTGCCGGTCCGGACGATCGACCAATTGCGGAGCACATAGTCCTGGATTGAAGAGCGGATCCACCATGCCGCATAGGTCGAGAAGCGCACTTCGCGTGCCGGTTCAAATCTAGCTGCGGCTTGCATCAAGCCGACATTGCCTTCCTGCACCAAATCGGCCAGCGGCAAACCATAATGTCGGAATTTAGAGGCCATAGAGATGACAAGTCGCATGTAAGCCGTGGTCAGTTCATGCAGGGCGCGTTCGTCTTCATTGTCGCGCCATCGTCGTGCAAGATTTAATTCGTGCTCGGCTTCCAGCATGGGCGCTTTCATCGCCTTGCGGACAAAACTGCGATCTGGGTTTCCACCGGACTGGCTCGTGGTTGTCATTCTGCCTCCCGTACCCGTTAAGGGTGTGTTCATGACTGTTTACGAGCGGTTTCCTGCGCCGGATCAAAAAAAATCTTGAAAAATATTTGTATGCTCTAAAAGCCCTTGAAATAGGGCTTTCCCTGCTGCCGGAATTCGCTCATAGCGCAGCATGTTCGCGTTTTTGAAAACCAATCTGCGCTGGATTTCAGGCGGCTTTCTGCTGACCTTCTTTTCCTCGTTTGGACAAACTTTTTTCATCGGCCTTTCAGGCGAAGAATTGCGTGCGAAGTTTGATCTCACGGATGGTGAATTCGGCGGTCTCTATATGATCGCGACGATTGGCAGCGCGCTCACGCTGCCATTTTTAGGACGCGTATTGGACCATATGCCGGGCTGGAAAGTCGCGAGATTTGTGATCCCAGCACTTGCTGGGGCTTGCCTGCTGCTGGCCTTTTCGCCGACGGTCGTTTTGCTCGTCCTGGCGCTCTATTTGGTGCGACTGTTCGGTCAGGGCATGATGACCCATACGGCATATACTGAGATTGGTCGGTGGTACGTGGCCAATCGCGGGCGGGCGACCTCGCTGATTGTGCCAGGACATCAAACGGGGGAAGCACTCCTACCCATGGCATTCACATTGGTGGCTGTGGCGCTGGGGTGGCACGCGGGATGGGTCATCGGAGCCACGATGTTGCTGTTTTTCGCGCTGCCAACGGTTATGTTCCTTTGGCAGGTTGAGCGGAAACCGCAATCAACAGACCCCGATCTAGCGAGTGCGCGCCTCGGCCCGGATAAGACCGTAGCTCAAGTGGCTGCGGACCCGATCTTTTACGCGTTGTTGGTCGGAGTCCTCGCGCCCCCTTTTATTGGGACCACGATTTTCTTTCACCAGGACTATTTGATTGAGTTGCGCGGCTATGATGCGCTGGCTTTTGCCGCGGCGTTTCCGGTTATGGCGATTACAACAGCGAGTTTTTCACTGGTCAGCGGGCATTTGATCGACCGATTTGGCGCGATCCGGCTTTTACCATATTACTTGGTGCCCCTTTGCTGTGCCTGTCTGGCGGTTGGATTGTTGACACCGCTCTGGGGCATATACGCGTTTATGTTTTTGGTCGGTGTCAGCTACGGCTTCACAGCCCCCCTGGTGGGGGCGTTGTGGCCGGAGGTGTATGGTGTGCGTAATCTTGGATCCGTGCGCGCCATTGCGGTGGCGGCCTCTGTCGCGGCGACGGCAATTGGCCCAGGCCTCACCGGTTACTTGATCGACACTGGAGTTGCCCTGCCAACGCAGATGCTCTTCATGAGCGGGTGGTGTGTGGCCGCGAGCGTTGTGCTCGGTTTCACGGCCCCGGTCATATTGCGACGCAACGCAACGGCCTAAGTAACCTCCGCAAAGCTGCTTTCATCCATGCGATTGTCCACCCAAAGCGCTTGCCAGGAAAGAAAATTCAATCAAGAACCGCACCATGGTTTCAGTCCACGCAACTATTCCTGGGCATTGGGAGATATCGGAAACACGGATTGGCGTGGAGCAGAATCCGGTTGTGATCATAGATAATGTGCTCGAGGCGCCTGAGCAGTTTCGGCGCGAGGCGGCTGGACAAAGTTTTGCAGCACTTGCGCCGCATTATCCCGGCCTCCGTGCCAAGGCGTCCCACGATTACCTGACGCAGATTATGCCCGGCGTCCTAATCATCTTGCGCGATATGTTTGACTATCAACACGGCGCGGATCTGAAGGAGTGCTACTTTTCACTTCTGACGACCTCGCCGGAGGCCCTTAAGCCAATGCAGCGTTTGCCGCACTTCGATGGGGTCGGTGATCAGAAAGTTGCGATTTTGCATTATCTCAGTGCGCATGAGACCGGCGGGACCTATTTTTATCGTCACCGGTCTTCTGGGTTCGAATCTGTCTCCGAGAGCCGATTTCAAGAATACCGGCGCTCGGTTATGCGCGATGCGAACAAATATGGGGTCCCAAGGGCCGACTATCCGGCGGGTGATACGGAGATGTTTGAGCGGATCTATAGAATTGACGCGAAATATAATCGGCTTGTTTTGTATCGCGGCATCAGCATTCACGCGGTTGGTGTGCCTGACAATTTTGGATTTTCGGCGGATCCCGAAGATGGGCGTCTTACGGTCAACACGTTCGTGGCCCCGGCGAAAGCGCTATAACCAAGCCGCGGCGCTGATTTTTCCGATCAATAGCGCTTAAAGGTGATATTAAAACGTCGGTTTGGGCCTCAAAAGCAAAAACCCCGTCCTCTCGGACGGGGCTTTCGTTAACCTTTTACGCCGCTATCAGGTTTCGTCTTTCAAGCGGCTTTTTTCTTTTTTGCAAGCGACTCCGCCAGCCGATCCATGGCTGTGCTGTGGTCGATGCTTTCAACGGCCGCGAGCTCACGCGCCATCCGATCCAAAGCGCTTTCATAGAGCTGGCGCTCAGAGTAAGATTGCTCAGGCTGATCTTCCATGCGGTGCAAGTCGCGCACGACTTCTGCAATCGAGATCAGGTCGCCTGAATTGATCTTGGCTTCATATTCCTGCGCCCGGCGCGACCACATGGTCCGCTTAATACGAGCCTTGCCGCCGAGTGTTTTCAGCGCGTCTTCGACCAGTTTAGACCCCGCCAGCGCACGCATGCCAGAGGCAATCGCGCGATTGGTGGGCACACGCAGGATCATTTTGTCCTGATCAAACGAGACAACATAGACTTCTAGGGTCATGCCAGCGACTTGCTGTTGCTCAATCGCGGTGACAGTGCCAACGCCGTGAGCAGGATAGACGATTTTTTGACCTTCTGCGAAATCTAGTTTCGTTGCCGCATCTGCTGTTGCCATGTGGGAGACCTCTTCTTCTACGCAAACGAGCCACGTTGCCGGCGAGAATCTCTCGTAGTTGCCGACATAAGCATGGCTCGGATATGGTGTTGTGACAGAATTGTATACCACAACTTAAGAGTATTCTCAATAGGCGGCGTTAATTCTCATGTAGAAAAGGTAAACAGCTCAATGGGCTGGGAGCTCTATGGTGAATCTGGCGCCGCCTTCACTTCGATTCTCAGCCACAACTGTACCCATATGCGTCGTTACGATTTGCGCGACGATGGAAAGACCAAGCCCAGAATTATTCCCAAACGCGGCGCCGGCGGGCCGGTCGGTATAGAAACGCTCAAAGATCTTCTCGAGCTTGTCGTCGGGAATGCCCGGCCCATTGTCCTCAACAAGGATTTGAGCAGTTGTCTGAGACCCTTGCCGGCCTTGTTGCAAGGTAACCAGCACCTCATCACCCTCGGGTGAAAACGATCGCGCATTATCAACCAAGTTGCGCAACACCTGTCCCAACGGGCCTTCGCGCCCTCGCACAGAGAGGCCCGCATCCATAGTTGCGTCGTGGAACCTTACTTTGACATTGCGCTGGTGTTCTAGGCCCTCATAGGTCCGCACTACGTCTCGGACAAACCGCGAAATATCCAGTTGTTCGGTTGGAATCCGGGTGATTTCGGCCTCCAAACGCGAGGCGTTAGAAATATCCGTGATCAAGCGATCCAGACGCTTGACGTCTTGTGCGATGACTTTGCGAAGTTTTTCACGGGCAACAGGGTCATCTTGCACCATTTCCGCGGTCTCAACGGCGGATCGAATGGATGTGAGCGGATTTTTGAGCTCATGGGCGACATCCGCGGCAAATGACTCATTCGCTGTGATCCGTTCGAAGAGCGCTTCGGTCATTGCTTCTACAGATTGTGCCAGATGGCCGATTTCGTCGTGGCGCTTGGAGATTTTCTCGAGGTCGAGCTTGTTGCTTGAGCCGCTTTTGACCCGATCGGCCTCGCTGGCAAGCCGTCTTAACGGATTGGCGATCCCAATTGTGAGCAGGCCTGATGTGATCAAGGCGACCAAAATGGCGACAGCAATGAAGGGGATGAGCGCGGCCCGTTCTGCTCGGATGATGGCATCTATATCGTTCGACTCCAGCGTGAAAACGCCAACCACGGCGGTCACATGCTGGATCGGCAGCGACACCGAAATAATTCTTTGCCCACGATCATTGAAGCGCTGACTGGCCGCTTCATTCCCGACCAGGGCTTCAGCAAATTCTTGCTCAAATGAGATCGCGCGTACGGCGGCGTCGCCCTCAGAGGGCCGGAATGAGCTCAAGACGGAAACCGACCAATCGGAGACGCTGCGACTCCACACCGTCAGGCGATCGGGATCCTGCAAGGGGGGGAGATTCTCAACGATCACCCGATCTGACAGGAAATAGCTGTCGCCGACCAGATTGCCGTCTGGATCGTAAATTTTGCCTCGCATCGTCGCCGGCAAGGACAAAGACGCCATAACGTCTTTGGCCAAGCGATTGTCGAGGACCGGTTGCGGCTCGCCATAAGCGGCTTCATCGCCGATCAGGTCAGAGAGGATTTGTGCCTGACCGACCAGGTCCTGCTTTTTCGAGATGACAAACGTCGCTCGCATTTCGTTGAGGACCATCGCCCCAACGATGAGGACAATCAGGCCTGCGAGATTGGACGCAAAAATCAGGCGTGCGATGCGTGATCCGAGCAAGCGCCCGCTCCACCACCTCATTTTCCGCCTATTTTCTGCCGAAGCCATGCGTCCAGTCTCGTTGATTCGACCTGAACTTTAGCCGTCTGCAGCGACTTTCATAGAGACAATGGAATCTGGGTTACGCGGCGGTTCGCCTTTTTGCAGCTGGTCGACCACGTCCATACCGTCAGTGACGTTGCCCCAAACCGTGTACTGATTATCGAGGAAACCAGCCTCTTCGAAGCAGATGAAGAATTGGCTATTGGCAGAGTGGGGCTGATTGGTGCGGGCCATTGAACAGGTGCCACGCACGTGTGGCTCTGGGTTGAATTCAGCCTGGAGATTTGGCTTGTCAGAGCCGCCCATGCCAGTGCCATTCGGGCAGCCAACTTGCGCCATAAAGCCGTCAATCACGCGGTGGAAAATGATGCCGTCATAAAACCCTTCGCGGGCGAGTTCTTTGATACGATCGCAATGCCCTGGCGCGAGGTCTGGGCGCAGTTCGATGGTCACCGTGCCTTTTGACGTTTCCATGATGATTGTGTTTTCGGCGTCAGCCATAGGGAATGCTCCATTCAATGAATTTCCTCAGGCCATAAGCGCTTATCAGCAGCCTTAAAAGGTCTGATTAGCGGTTCGACCCCGCGATATCGTAGAACAAAGAGAAATCAATTGGCAGCGCATCACGAATATACTGACGCACGAATAGGTTTTGGTTCGCGATCGGTTTCCGCGTAACATAGACCACATCGAACCGCCGGAGCGGCGCCCAAGCGGCGAGGCTTGGGTCATAGATCCCGGCTTTCAGATCGAACACTGCGGTCTTTTGCTCGCCGCCGGGCAGCCGACGCATCAAGATGACCGTGTCCGATCGGCCTTCATCTGTAACACCGCCGGCAAGGATGATCGCTTGAAGAGGGTCGATGAGGCCCGGCATATCAAATAGGCCTGGATTGGTGACTTCGCCGCCGACGAAAACGCGCTGCGAAGGCGTGCCCGTCAACAGGATGTCTATGTCAGGGTTGTTAAGCTCTGTTGCCATCGCAAATTGGACGCTTGCTCGAACCTCGTCGACAGTGCGCGCAGCGGCCAAAATGGGAGGTGAATAGGGCATTCTAAACCGCCCGTCCGGGCCAACGGTTACCGTTCGACTGAGCTCAGGGGCCGTGTGGACAATCACGTCCAATTGATCGCCCGGCGCCAAAAGGTAAAATGCATCGGCGCCATCTTCATGCCGCCATTCCATTTGCGGGAACACCTCCGACTCGACCGGAGCAGAAGACTGGCACCCGGCAATGATGAGGGGCAGCAGAGCAAGGTAGAACAGACGGTTCATGGCGCGATTCAACGAGAAATTTGGGTGACCAGACCGTCCGCGTTAATGTTTAAGGAAGTATCAAGCAGGTAAGAAGAAATTCAATCGAAAGCGCGTTCGGAGCCAGAGAGAATGGCCGATCTTGCAGACTGGGGTCCGTCAGGGATCGTTCAGGCCGACGCTGGCTATGTGCCGGCGCGGGCACGATTGGGCGTGGCCGATATAATTCTGCAATTGTGGCGCGCTAAATGGGGCATGATGCTGATTGCTTTGCCCATTATGGCGCTCGGTGTTTTCATCGCGTTCCAGATGCCGAAAATCTATGAATCCCATTCCGCGTTATATGTGACCTCTGGCGACGAGGTGCGATCGAGCTCAATCCTAAGCGATCCGAGCTTCGATCCGGGGCCTGGCGTCCAGGAGATCATTCAAGGCGAGTTGGAAATTCTGCAAACCCAATTGGTCGCAGAGCGTACCTTGGCGAGGTTTCCGCTCAACCGCATTTACCCAGAGCTGGCGGATGCGAAAAACCGCGCCCTTTCAAACCCAGGAGCGGCTTCCAGCCAAGCGATCGAGTTCGAATATTTCCAAAAAGGCGTCGGGGCGCTGCAAGATAATTTTTGGGCGGCGGCGTCTCCGAATTCTAATATCATATCAGTGGGCTTCAAACACGAAGACCCGCAGGTGGCGGCAGAGATTTTGAATGCGGCGCTCGCGGTCTATTTGCAACGCCGCGCCGAGCTGTTTGGCAGTCGTCCCGTCGACCAACTTCGCGCCGAACGCAAACGGGTCGAAGGTGAACTCTTAAACGCAGAAGCCGCGATCGCTGCCTTTCTCGAAACGAACAATATCCGCGATTTCGGGAGTGAGCGCTCGACAGCGCAGAACCTGTATTCAGTCATATCTGGCGAGTTGTACGGCGTTCAAGCGCGCGCCAGCGCGGTCCGTGGACAATTGTCGAGAACGCGGGCGCAGCTTGGGCAAACGGCACCAGACCTCGATCTCTATGTCGAAGACTCAAGCGCGCAGCAGCTTCGAGAACTCGAAATTGAACGCAATCAGGCTTTGGTGAACTACACGCCTGAGAGCAGACGAGTTCAAGAGATTGATCGCCGCATCGCTGAATTGCGAGATTTCCTCGCGGCGCAGGAGACCCCGGTCGGCACGGTGCGCCGCGGCCCGAATCCAACCTACCAGGCGCTCGAAACCTCACTGAACACGTTCGAAGCGGAAGCGGACTCCCTGCGTGGCCAAGAAGCGGAGCTGCAGCGGCAATTGCAAGCGGTAGAGGATAAACTCAATCGCTTCACGGTGCTGGAACCGGAATGGAATGAATTGTTGCGGAACCGCGATTTGATTGAAACCAGCGTTCGGGCGATTGCCGAACGAGAACAGCGCGAAGGCACGGTCGCGGGCATCACGGCGCAGATTGCTGATAGCGTGAAGATGACGGAGCCGCCAACGATCCCAATCGAAGGTAGCAGTTTGAAACTTCCAGTCGCATTGCTTTCCGTTCTTTTCGCGGGGTTCACGGCGCTGATTTATGGTCTGCTTCGAGCTTACTCGCGCCGCGGATTCGCAACGCCAAAATCGTTGGAAAACACTGTCGGATTGCCTGTCTTGGGCGCTGTAAGGCGGGCCTAATCGTTACAGGATTGCAAAATCCCGTTAACCAAGATCATGATAGCGCTGAACGCGAGATACTTGGATAACAACCTGCATGCGCGACCTTCGCGAAGACCTGGACCCTGTTTGGCGTGCGATGGCACGGTTGAGTCCGGCTATGTCCGCTGAGGGCCGGGTCGTGATGTTCACGGCCGCGCGCGTCGGTGAAGGCGTTTCAAGCATGGCCGCCAGTTTCGGGTGCATGGGCGCGCGTCGCTCGGATAAACCCGTATGGTTGGTGGATTTGGATTTAAGGCGGAACCCGCTCTTTGAACGCTTCGAGCAGGGGTTTGCGCGCGATGTGGGTCATCCCGGCCGGGCGTATGATGCGTCGCTTCGCCAAACACCTTTCTACAAGATTATGCCAACCTCTGAGGGCCATCAGCAGAACAAACTTTTGACGGTCCATGATGTCGATGGCTTACCTTTATTGGTGACGAGGTTTCGCGGCGAACGGCTAAAATCAGGCCAACGCGTTCGAACCCATCATGCGCCGGAATGGTGGCAAGCTTTGCGCGGAATGTGCAGCTGGGCCGTCGTGGACGCCCCCGCCCTTGAACGATCTTCAGCGGCGTTGACGATAGCCCCAGCCGTCGATGGTATCGTGCTTGTGGTGACAGCAGACCAAACCAGTGCGCAAGAGATTGAAGCGGCGCGGCAGGAACTAGAAGCCAAGGGCGGACGGGTGCTGGGAGTCGTCATGAATCAGGTGAGAGGCGATGCAAAACTTGCACAACGCTTCAGCGCCTAGCGGCGGGGCCCAGTCATCCTACAGTCCTGTCGGGCGCGCGGAGTTCGTGCTCTTGGTCCTCATTCTCTTGGTCTTCAGTGAAGGCCTTCTGCCGCGTCTCTTGTCGAGTGAAGACTCCGTCGATGGCTCGCCGCTGCTGCGATTCTTGTGGTTGCCGATTTATGCTATGGCGTTGGCAGGCGCGCTTTGGAAAGTCAGAGACATCGCGGCGGTTTGCATCCGATTACCTTTTTTGATGGGGCTTTTGGCTGTTTGCGCGCTATCATTCCTTTGGTCGATCGATCCGGCGCTCTCAATGCGCCGCAGCTTTGCCATCCTGATGACGACGCTCGCGGGGCTCTACATTGGGACGCGGTACAATTGGCAAACCCTGTTACGAGGCCTAGCGGTGGCATGGCTCGTAGTCGCGCTTATCAGCTTTGTGGTCGCGATCGCGATCCCGTCCTTTGGGCGGATGCAAGAGGTTCATGTTGGTGCTTGGCAAGGGCTTTACTTTGAAAAGAACCAGCTTGGCGGACATATGGCGCGTGCAGCGATTTTCGCAGGCATTCTCGCGATCATGGATCGCCGGTTCAGATGGCCTTGGATCTGCATGCTCGTGTTAAGCATAGCCCTCGTTTTGCTCTCCACGTCGAAAAGTTCGTTGCTAGGGCTCTTGGTGGGATTGGGAATATTAGGGGTCGGCGCTTGGATGAAGCAGGGCCTTCAAGTTGGTCTCCTGACGATTTGGGTTGGCGTGATCGTCGCTGGCGCCGCGCTTGCGGTCGGTTTGCTCGCGCCTGAAATTGTCTTTCAGCTGCTTGGCCGCGATGCCACTTTAACAGGGCGAACCGACATTTGGATCGTCCTGAGTGACTATATCGATCAACGCCCGCTACTCGGCTACGGCTATGGCGCGTTTTGGGCGCCCGAGAGCGATCCTGGAAATTGGGTGCGCGAAGCTTTACAGTGGGACGCCCCCACCGCGCACAATGGTTGGCTAGAGGTCACGCTGGCGCTCGGATTTGTTGGGGGCGCTTTCTTATTGCTTGATTTTTTGATGACGATCTGGCGTGCCAGTCTGGCATCTATTGGGACGTGGACCGGCATTTTTGCCCTAGCTTTTTGCGCCCAATTCTTCCTATTCAGCATGTCGGAAAGTGCGTCGCTGCAGCAGAATTCTATTGTTTGGCTGATTTATGTGGCCATCGCAGCCAAGCTGACCACGCGCCCTAAAGGTATTATCGCGGTTAAACCTGTTCAGCCTCTGTCGAGAGCGTTGGCGACGATGAATGCGCGCGGGTAGAGGTTTTGCGCTTCAAGACCGCAGCGCCATAGAAGTGAAGATCGATCCACCAAAAGAGCTTCCCAATACCGCGTACCGCTTGATCTAAATGAAACGCCCGCTTGGGATGACGGATCAGGCTTTGGCCAAGCCAGACGCTGCCATGTAGCATGGCCTTTGCGCCGCCAACCAGCATCCAAAAACCAATGAGAGCGGGGTTAGCACGCTTTTCTCTGCGGGCCAAAGTGATTGGTGCTTGGCCGTACGAAAACGCGCGGCGTAAGGTATATCGCAAAGTGATCCGAAAGGGGTCTGGATGCTCCAAAACGCAGGCCTTTTCCGCCCAGGCGAAGCGGCCAAGTACTTTTCGGATGCGGTCGAACAGAACATCATCCTCGCCGCCTGTTTCGTTCATCGCGGTGTCAAAATAGGGCTGTGATCCTGGCACCAATGAAAAATCGATGAGGGCATTTCCGCACCCAAATGACGTCTCAATGTAGCCTGTCTCTAGACCCGGGTCGCGTGCGAAAAAAGTCGTGAAGTAGGCTTGGTGCCGACGCTGTCCATCTGGAAGCGCGGTATGGACCGGACCAAACGTGACTGTCGCTGGATTGGTCTGGTATGCCGCGAGCAGCGATTCGAGCCACTCGGCGGGCGCAGATTGGTCATCGTCCAAAAACGCGACAAGGTCTGATGATGCCGCTTGCATCGCACGATTTCTGGCATTGGCGACGCCGGCGGCGGGCTCATGCACAGCGATGAAGTCGATCGTATTTGGGCAGGCAGCGCAGAGCTCGGCCACTGTATCGCTTGCGGTCGCGGCCGGCGTATTGTCGACGATGATCAGTTCAAATCCTTTCGCCGTGAGTGTTTGGGCAAACACGCTCTCAACGGCGCGCTTGAGCCCGTCTGGACGATTGAATGTCGGAATGATGACGCTGATCATAAGCGCGTCCCATAGATCGACGCGCGATAGATTTTGAGCGCAAACAGCCGAACTTTGATCGGAACACTCTGCGCGCCTGCGATGAATCGCATAGTGCGTGATATAGCGCGCAGGCCCGGTAAACGACTCAACTGGCGGGCAGCGCGGTAGAGTGGGGATTGCGACATTTCATCTGGGTGACGATCCACGAGACGCAGGAAATTGTCGACCGAGTTAGCATACTTGGAGAGCAGCTTTTCGTCCGTATCCAAGCCAAGATGCGTGGCTTGATTGTCGATGTGGATGATCGGATATTGCTCGGCGACGCGCAGCCCCCAATCAACGTCTTCCCAGCCCCAGCCTTGGAATTCAGGATCGAACGCGATGTCTGCTAAGACCTGTCGATGGACAAGAATGTTCGAGGTAAACACATAGCGCCCAGGCGCGTCGGCCCGCAGACTCGCTGGGACACATTCAGAGGTGCGAGATTGTTCGGCGTGAAGCTTTGTTTCGTCTGTCGGGTGCGCATGCCTGAGACTAAAACCGCCGGCGATGAGACTTGGCGCCTGTTCAGCGTCAATGGCATCCAAATACCGATTTAGAAAGTCTGCATCATCCGGCTGCATATCGGCATCGAGGAAAAGCACCCATTCTGTTTCTGCGAGGGCGAAAAGGCGATTGCGGGCATGGCTTCGGCCACAATTCCTCGGCGCACAGACGAGGCGCGCAGGTCCCGGGAAGCGCATAATCTGCCGGGTGAGTTGCCGGGTCAAAGCAGGGTCGTGAGAGCCGTCATCAAAGATCAATAACGTACACTGATCGGCCCCCGCCATACGCACAAGACTGCCGAGTAAGGCATCGGAACTGTCACGCCATGTGGGAATACAAACGCTAATCCGGGCATCGCCGCTCCGCCCGTTTGAAATCACCTCCTCGCCGGCATCAGTCACACCAATGTGCGGTGCATCGGGCGCGGATCGGGGCGCAGCGGGTTGAGGAAGAACGGACATAGTTAGCGGATCGTCTTTGCATCGCCGAGCAAGCGCGGCAAGGTCATGAGCAGGATATACATATCCAGCCATAGCGAAGAACGATTGACATATTCCATATCGAGACGAACGCGTTCGCGGACCAGCTCTTTGGTATGGACCGGGCCACGAGACCCATTGATCTGTGCCCATCCGGTGATGCCTGGTTTGGCGCGGTGGCGGTGCGCATAATCGCCGACTATGTTTTGAACTTCATGCTCCTCTGCCGTCATCCCAACGGCATGTGGTCGGGGCCCGACAATCGACATTTCACCTTTCAAGACGTTGATCAATTGAGGGAGTTCATCGAGTGAGGTTTGACGAATAAAGCGCCCAATACGGGTGATGCGAGGATCGTCAGCGCGCGTTTGCAAGGAGATCCGCTCGGCGGCTGCCGGGTCGTCGCGCATCGATCGGAACTTCCAGACTTTGATGATCTGATTGTTAAAGCCGTGACGCTTCTGTCGGAAAATTGCGGGACCTGGGCTCTCAAGTTTAATCGCTAAGGCCAAGAGCGCCATGAACGGACTAAACGCGAGAAGCAGCGTGCCAGCCACCGCGATATCAAAGACGCGTTTCGAAAGCGCTCGCCGGGCATCATGCGGACGACCAGAGACATAAGCAGCGGGCGAGTGGGCGATCTCGGCCAGGCTTTCCGTTTCCGGATCAAACCCATCCAGATCGAGCAAGAGAACAACACGCTGCGGCAAAATCTTGAGCCGCTCCACCATATCGCGCACACGATCGCGTGCATCTGACGTGACAGTTACGACGATACGGTCGATCTCGGGTAACCGTTCCCAAGCGAACAGGTCATCAAGTCGGCCAAGCAATGGTGCCCCGTCTAAATTGCGTGGCGCGCGAGAAAGACGATCATCAAAGATACCGACAATGTTGAGCTGGCGCGTTCTTGCATTGCGCTCAATCAAGCGACGCGCATTCGGAGTCGCACCGACAATAATTACATTTTCACTCAGCCAGCCGGATCGGACCAATCGCCCTCCTAAAATCAAAGCAATGCCATGCAACACATTCAGCCCGATCCACGCAAAAAAGATCGCACTGATCACCCATTGCGACTGGTCTGAGTCATAAAAGGCGCGAGTCGCTAGACCGAGACCCGCCAATGCGAGACCTGAGCCGTAGGCGGTTGCGAGGATGTGATCGACCGATGACCGCTTTTGCAGGAATTGATAGGCTGAGGAGGCTCTCAACCCCCAATGGGCAACGAGCGGAATCAGCGCGAACGGTAGAATTTGATACACCGTCGCCGACATGAACCCAGTGCCAGATACGATCAAAAACGGGACGATGATGGCAATTGCAAGCAAGATATCCGCAATTTTCAAAAGCTCGCGTAGGCTCGCACGGCTGAGGCGAATACGCCGTGCAGGTAGTCGCGCAGATTCGACATTTATGCTATCATTTGCGGGTGTGAGGAGCGTCTGAGACACAGACGATGCCGCGCTTTGCGCGGGCATAGCGCGGCGTTCCAATTGCTGTAGCGGTCCCGGGGACATCTACTTACCTCATATTCCCAAGATCGGTTGCGTACCCTTGATACGAGACCGATCCGTGCCCATCCGCGCGGTGTCATGCAAAACAGGGACCGTTTTTCGCTTAATAAGAGAATGGGCTGCTGAAATATTACAGCTTGTCCTTCACCCATTCCCGCGTCAGGAAGCCGTCGATGACATCGCAGACCAGGCCAATCTCGGTTAATGCACTGATATAGCGCTCAGGATCGACCAGCGGTTTCCAGACAGAGCCGGCTTCAAATTGATCGTCGGCTTCTAGCGCCAAAGTGAGGTGATCGCCTTCGAATATGCCGCGCAGTTTTCCGCCCTTGAAATGACGTTCGAGAGCAATCAATCGCTCCATACGGTCGGGCGTCAGAAGGGCGCGCGCTTCGACCTGGTCGTCGGAGTAAATGGTGAAATTGTCTTCAAGCTCTTTCGCGACTAAGTCGACTTTCTGCAAAGACTTGTCGCCGAAAAAACCCTTCCACCAGCCTTGGCGTGCAATCAGGGTGCGACCTAAAAAACGATCCGGATATTGAATATGGAATAACAGACCTTGGAAGGTGGTCACGGTTCGTCGGTTTTTACCGGAGCCTTGCTCTTCTGTAAGTTTACACTCTACGAGCGAAAAATGCGTTTCGGCGCGGTCACCTTCGATAAGATCTTCAAATCTGCGATTATCGTAGCCAGGCAATAGACGCGCCTCTTTCAGCACGTCAAAGGCGGGCGTTGGGGGTGCTGAATCGTCGCCTTTCCCGAACAGCTGCGCTGCGGCGGTAGACTGCGAGGCTTGTGCTTTGATCCACTCTCCAGCGGAGCGCCAGTTTGAGATACCGCTGACGTCTGGATGTAGCGTGTCATACTTAAATCCAAAGGACTCGGCTGCCGCGCCAACGACAAGCTGTTTGGTTTCTGACTTAACGGAGAACAGCGGAATCCACGCTGCGCCGCTGGATATGGCCGTGACAGCCCCGGCAGCAATCAGCGTGAAGACCGGGGCAGCACCGCCGGTTACGAAGAGAATCAGAATCGCGATCGCACCGATCGCTAAGCCTGTCTGAATGGTTCGCTTGCGGGCCTTAGAGATGATTGCACGGCGCTCGGTCTCGCGCTCCGCGAGTGCGGGTTCGAGGACGCTGGTCCAAACTTTCATCGCACTTTTGAATTCTGGTCTTTGCTCAACCAGAGCAGCAAAGATCGCGTCGGTGATTGCGTTTGCCATTTTCGTTCCCGTATCTCGGTCTTAAGTCTCGTCACCCCAAAGTGGCTTTTCTGGAGAAACAACCGTCGCCAGTCGGCTGAGGAGCCCGTGCAGAGTTGCAATTTCCTCTGCCGACAGCGCTTCAAGCAGGGCCCGTTCGCTCTCTAAGGCGCGCGGTTTCACTGCGGCATAGATCGCTTCGCCTTCATCGGTCAGGCGCATCGGGGCGCGTCGTCGATCGTCGCGATCTATATGTCGCTCGAGAATACCCCGTTCGATCAAACTGGCGGCGGCCCGACTAACTGTCGGTTTATCCATCAGCGTTCGCTGCGCCACTTCGGTGCTGGTTAAGCCTGCACGCTCCCCGAGCACCGCGATAATACGCCATTGCCAGATGGAGAGTTCGAATTCTTGTTCGTAAATTTTGGCAATCTTGCTAGAGACCGCATTGGAGAGGACCGATAAACGATAGGGTAGGAATCCATCGAGCTTCAGCGCTTGTTCTTCGGTCATGCAAACCCTCCTCGAAGACGAATGTATATGCGATCCCTAACGTGAATATACGGTTTAGCGGCTTGATTCTCCAAGCATAGTCTATTCTCGCGTCGCGACCTAATTCGCGGCGTTGGTGACTTCTTCGATCGCGATCGAATATTTCCGCGCGCAAAATTGGCAGTCGACCTGCAAAGTGCCGTCTGGCTCGACCATTTCGCGCAAACTTTCGTCCGCCATGCCTTGCAGAGTGCCGACAAGGCGATCGCGGCTACAGGTACAAACATCGTCTAAACGCTGCGCATCAGAATCCATAGCCACCCCGCCTTCATGGAACAACCGATAGACGAGGTCGGTTGCTGGCAATGCGGGATCTGTGAGCTCTTCCTCAGTCAAGGTAGAGAACAAGGCTTCGGCTTCACGCCAGCCGTCCTCAGTATCGCCGCGGGCATCGTCGCCAGCGATCTTCTGAATCATCATGCCACCTGCGCGCCAGATGCCTTTCTCGTCTTTCGTGACCGCCATTCGCAAACGCGACTCAACCTGTTCAGACTGACGGAAATAGTCTTCTGCACAGACCGCAAGAGACCCTTTGGCTAGCGGGACGATTCCTTGATATGGCTTCAGCCTGTCATTGTCATAGACAATAATCAGGCCCAATCGTCCGGTCGCGCCGAATAACTGGGGCATGTGTGGCTTTTCACCTTTGTTGACCTTGTTGAGCCAAGCCCACCGCTCAGGTTCATGCTTGGCATAGCCGCGCAGACCGCCAGCCTTAGTATACTCACCGACGAGCATGTTGACGGGACCATCACCTTCGGCTTGTGCCAAGACTTTTCCTTGAAATTTCATTCCGGATCCGACCAGTGCGGACAGCATGATGGCTTCGCCCAGGATCTCGG
>JBCBBY010000032.1:0-37703 GCA_038531195.1 Pseudomonadota bacterium | reverse complement strand
GGTGCGTCCAGCATGCCGGCGCCTTTGCTGGCGAGATCCGCGCCAATTTTCTGGGTCGAGGCCGGGATTGAGGTACCAAAGTCGATCAGAACCGAGCCCGGCTTGATGCCTTCCAAGATTCCGTTTTCGCCATAGACGAGCTTTTCGACGACTTCAGAGGTTGTCACGCACAATTGGACGATGTCGCTATTCGCGGCGAGCTCTTTTGGTGAGCTCGCTTCGGTCGCATTGCCGCGGGCAAGCACAGCCGCAACAGCGTCTTTGTTGAGATCCATGACGTTCACATGGAACCCGCGCTTCTGCAGGTTCTCAACCATATTGCCGCCCATAAGTCCGAGGCCGATGAAACCAATTACTGGTTTAGACATTCTTCGTGGCTCCTAATTTCTTTGAAGTGTGTGTGTTAAAGACTGAAGGGTTTGCGCGGACAGTATCCACGCGGTTAATCGAGTGGTGGTCATGCGGTTGTCTCCAACACGCGACTGACCGGAGTGTCTGAGGCGAGCACGCCCAACAGGACGCCATCTTCGAGACAGGCGATTTCATAGTCCGCACCAGTGGGCACGATGAAGGATCCGCTAGGCCCCAGAATTTGAGACCGGCCGGCAACTTTAACTTCGAAGAAGCCATCTAGAACGTAGCTCACCAAAGTCCGCGGGTTCGCCTGTGCGCCGAGCACCGCACCGCGATTGAACCAGCTCTTGGATTGGATGATTTGAGAGTCTGCGCTGAGAACAACTTGCTTGATCCCAGCCGCGACATCTTCGGCTTGCGATTCAGCGCCGTACCGAAAGAGGTCATCATGTTTGAGAAGCGCGCTCATTGTTCTGCCTCTGGTTCGGGACGAATGACTTGCAAAGGCTGGCGCGTCAGGCCGCTCTCAGCCAACCGGAACGTGACCGGCGCCCCCTCTGTCGGAGTAATGGTCACATCCGTGATCCCGCTATTCTCTGAGATCGCGATATCCGCGATGGAGGAGCCATCAAAGACTGTGACCTCTTCATCAGAGTCATAGCGGCCATGGCGCTCATAGACCGAGACGAAATTGCTCGTGTCACTTTGCGTACGCAGGATGAAGGCTTGCTCATGGCGCAGATTATGATCGGGATCGTTCGCACCAAGTTCAGCGAAGAAGACCTCGACATCATCGTCGGACGCCTGCGCACGCGAAAGATGGGCTTTTGAACATCATGGCAGCGGGCGATAAAGCTACGTTCGACAAGTATGAGCCAATGCTGAAAGAGCAGGGCGAGAATGTCTTCTATCTCGGCAAGCTCGGATCTGGTCACGTCACTAAACTGATCAACAACTTTATGGGCATGACGACTGTGACAGCGATGTCGCAGGCCTTCGCTGCGGCTGAATTGGCCGGTGTCGATCGCGCGCAATTGTTTGACATTATGTCATCTGGACCGTCGAATTCGCCATTCATGAAATTCTGTAAGAATTACGCCGTGGACGGTGTGAGTGACCTCGGTTTCTCCATGAACAATGCCAACAAAGATCTGCGCTATTTTGTGCAAATGATGTCAGATTTGGGCACGCGCTCATTGGTTGCTGAGGGAACATCAACCAGTTTGCAAGCCGCAGTTGACAAAGGCATGGGCGATGGGAATGTCCCTGAAATATATGACTATTTCGTCGAGTTAAAAAAATAAACAACGAAGATTGAGCGTGGAGAAACTCCACGCTTTGGGGAGTTGAGAGGGTTTATTACGGTGACAGAAAAAGTAGTTTTTGCCACGCTTGGGGAGCTTATCATGCGGCTTAAGCCGCCGGGTAAGCTTCGGTTGCGACAGACAAATTCGTTCGACGTTTGTCATGGCGGGGCGGAAGTGAATGTTGCGACAAGCCTCGCTCATTTCGGTTTAGAGAGCCGGTTAATTTCAGCTTTGCCGCCAACCGAACTTGGCGAGCAAGCGCTAGGGTCTATTCGGGCGAGCGGAGTGGACGTCAAACATGTCACGCGCCTGCCTGGCCGAATGGGAGTCTACTTTCTCGAAGACGGCGCAGATATTCGGTCTGGCTGTGTGATCTATGACCGACAGGATACAGCGTTCTGCGCGCTGACCGCCGATCAAGTGGATTGGGATGCAGCCTTCAATGGGGTCGGCTGGTTCCATGTCAGTGGCATCACGCCGGCAATATCCGAAGCCTCGCTGGCTCTCTGCGAAGCCGCTTTGTCGCAAGCCAAAGCGCGCGGCATCCATATCTCGCTCGACTTAAACCACAGACAGCGCCTTTGGCAGTATGGCAAAGACGCGACTGAAGTCATGCCCCGGCTGACGGTCTATGCCGATACACTTATCGCAGGACGCGGCGACTGCGCGGCGTGCCTTGGCTTCTCTCCGGACGGCGATGGGTCAACCAATGAATGGTATGAAGAGCTGTCGGCAGATGTCATGCAGCGCTATCCCAATCTATCGCGTGTGGCGGTCACGATCCGCAATTCAAGCTCTGCCGATTGTCACAAATGGGCGGCGCATTTCCGCTCCAAAACAATCTCGATGTTCTCGAAGCAGTATCACCTTCACAATGTCGTCGATCGCGTCGGCACCGGTGACGCCTTCGCAGCAGGCCTCATCTATGGCCTGTCGACCGGCATGCCGGAAGAGCGTGCGGTCAATTTCGGTGCCGCGGCCAATGGGCTGAAACACACCATCGTCGGCGATACAAATGTTGTGACCGTCGAAGAGGTCACGGCCCTGATGGACAGCGAGGGTCCAGGTCGGTTGCGTCGATAGAAAGCGCAGCCGCGGGAGGAAAAGGCAATAAAATGGCGTTCAAAGATAAAACAATTAGCCTCAGCCGACGCGGCTTTGGAGGTCTGCTCCTTGGCAGCTCTTTCGCCGTCGCAGGCTGCTCTGACGCGGGCGCGGGTGGAAACCGAATTCTCTATTCGACAGACTCTCAGCCCGATGGGTATCCAACCGTCGAAGCCGTGAAGTTCATGGGCGAGTATCTGGCGGAAAAGACAGATGGTCGCTTGAGCGTGAAATCCTATCCAGGTGGTCAGCTTGGCTCTGAAGGCAGCACGCTCGAGATTGCGATGTTTGGCGGGCTCGACATGACCCGCACCTTCGCGGCGGCACTCAACAATATTGCACCTCTGACCAAGCTGTTCAGTCTGCCCTTCGCGTTTCGCTCGACCGAGCACCAACGCGCCGTGGCCGATGGCGAGATTGGCGAAGCGATTTTGGAATCCTTAGAAGCCTATGGTCTGCGCGGTCTTGCAATATACGACACGGGCGGACGCGGGTTTTACACCACCGATCGCGCGATTCCGCATCCCTCTGCCTTAGAGGGGATGAAGATCCGGGTGCCAAACTCCGACATCTTCCTAGCGACAATGCGGGCGCTCGGCGCCAATCCAACGCCGATGAATTTCAGCGAAGTCTATCAAGGCCTAGTTCAAAACGTCATTGATGGCGCCGAGAATAATTGGCCGAGCTATATCAGCACGCGCCATTACGAAGTTGCGCCCTTCTTCTCAGAAACGGGGCATTTTCGGACGCCAGACATGCTGATCATGAGCCTGCGGACATGGGAGAACTTTACCCCAGAAGACCGCGCACTTGTGAAAGAGGCGGCGCGCCAGTCCGTCGGCGTGATGCGCAGCTTATGGGATGCCCGCGTCGCGGATGCCAAAAAGACCTTGCTCGAGAGCGGTGGAAGCATCCTGTCCGATATCGACACCAATCCATTCCGCGATTTGATGGGCCCCGTTTACGAGCAATTCGTGACCCCAGACCTGGCGCCATACCTCGAAGAAATTGATCGTATAGGAGAGGCGGGCGCATGAAAAAGATCCTGAATGCTCTAAGCAAAGCGTCGCTCTTTTTGAGCGCCACCTGCCTCGTGGTGATGACGACCATCATTTTCTACCAGGTGATTGCCCGCTATTTCTTCAATGATAGCCCCGCCTGGTCTGAGCGTCTGTCGCTTGTTCTATTGGCTTATCTTGTTTTCTTCGGCGCCGCGGTTGGCGTGCATGAGCGGTTCCATATCCGGATTGACGCGATCCGCGATGCGATGTCGAAGCCGGTCGCATTCGTTTTTGACGTCGCAGCCCATGCGGCCGTCGCGATTGCAGGGATTGTGATGGTCATTGCCGGATGGCAGCTCACCACGACGCTCTGGTCGTTCAACATTCCGTCGCTTGGACTGCCGCGCGGCTTAGCCCTGCTGCCGCTGCCGACCGCGGGTCTGCTGATTACACTCTTCTCCTCATATCACCTGTTTGAGGTCATCACGACGCGCAATGAGGAGGCGCCATAATGGAACTTATCGTCCTTCTCGTCAGCCTTATGGGGCTGCTCGCGATCCGCGTGCCTGTCGCCTTTGCGCTGCTAATCTCCTCCATGCTGGTGTTTGCCCTGATCGGGTTGAACCCGCTTATCGCTGTTCAAAGACTGTCCGCGGGGATCGATGTCTTCACGCTGATGGCGATCCCGTTCTTTGTCTTCGCCGGGGATTTAATGACGCAAACCGGCATCGCAGCCCGCCTCATCCGAGTTGCGGAAGGCCTGTTTGGCCGCGTCCGCGGCGGGCTTGGTCACGTCAATGTTGGCGCGTCCATGATGTTTGGCGCGGTTTCCGGATCCGCTGTGGCCAGTGTCTCAGCCATCGGTTCGACCATGATCCCGATCATGGAAGAGAAGGGCTATGACCGCGATTTCTCGGTCAACGTCACCTGCTCGGCGGCCGTTCTCGGCCTGATCATTCCGCCGAGCCACAATATGATCATCTACGCCGCGGCAGCGGGCGTCTCGATCTCGATCGGCGACTTGTTCGTCGCTGGCATCTTGCCCGGTCTCCTATGCGGCTTAGCGCTCATGATCGCGGTTTCCATTCTCGCACGGATCAAAGGCTATTCCAAAGGGGCGTTCCCTGGCTTTAAGGCGCTGATCCTATCGGCGATTGGTGCGCTGCCAGGATTGCTGACCGCTGTCATCATTGTCGTCGGTATCTTAGGCGGCGTGTTTACGCCGACCGAAAGCTCGGCAGTTGCAATTGTGTATACGATTGCCATTGGTGCCTTCGTCTATCGCTCCCTCGGCCTGAAAGAGTTCAAGGCGGCGGTGATTAGCTCTGCCAAGACCACCGCTATGATCATGCTGATCATTGGCGCGGCGGCGTCTTTTGGCTGGTTGCTGGCGCTCCTCGAAGCGCCAATGATGATGTCTCAATTGATCCTCGGCGCGACGGACTCGCCGATCATCATCTTGGCCTTGGTGCTGCTCTGTCTGCTCGTTTTGGGCACATTCATGGATATGGCACCTTTGATCATCATCGTGACGCCGATTTTCTTGCCGGTGGTGCAGTCGATTGGGGTCGATCCGGTCCATTTCGGCATCATTATGATGCTGGCATTGGGCATCGGCACCATCACGCCGCCGGTCGGAACGGTCCTGTTCGTGGGCTCCGCGGTCGGGAAAATTCGAATGGAAGATACGGTGAAAACCATGTGGCCATTCTATATGGCGCTGATTTTCTGCCTCATCCTGGTGGCATATATTCCGAGTATTTCGCTGTTCTTGGTGGGCTAAGCTGGTCCAGCGATTAGCTCAGTAGCCACCAAAGTATGCCCGCAAACACGACCAAAAGCGGCCCGTAGCACACGAGGGTGACGAGCAGCGCATTGTATCGTTTTTTCTGCATAGGTCTGGGCATAACAGTCCCTATGCATAACAAATACCAATTGGCGGACGGTTAAGCGAAATTTTGCAGTGAAAACTAGGTTGTCTGATGCTGCGAGCCCGGCTAGTCAGGCTGTCGCGTGCCCTTGTGGTGAAATTGGTAAACACAGCGGACTTAAAATCCGCCGCCTATTATTGGGCTTGCCGGTTCAAGTCCGGCCGAGGGCACCATTCTCAACCGGTCAGCAAAGCTGAATTTTTGATCCAGTGGATCAAAAATAGGTGGAGAATGCCCCGGCAGGGGCTGCTTCGCCTGAGAATTTTCTTAAATCGCCCGCCAGCATCACCCGGCGAGCGTAGCCAATCCGCCGACCCGCGACGCAACAGCAGCCAAGTCCAAGACCATTAGCGAGCTTTGTTCGGCAGCGCCGTCTTGCAAGAGGATCGCTTCATTCACATCCTTCGAGATCCCGTCCTCGCTCGCTGCGTTGGACAGTCGCGGAAGGAGCCCAGAATTGCTATCATCCACGTTAATAATGGACTCCACAGCATCGACCATGATCGCGTATTTCTGATCGCCTTGGGCGAAGATCAGGAGTTTCGTTTGCTCCCGCGACACGCTGGGCAGGCCATATAGCAATCGCAAATTGATGATGGGGATTAGCGCGCCGCGCAAGTTCACCATGCCTTCAATATAGTCCGGCAAGTTTGGCGGCTCCATGACGGCGTCTGGAAAGCCAATGACTTCGCTGACATTCTCAATGTCCAAGGCGAAATTGGCATTGATGCGGAACGTGATCAGCGTACGGCGATTGCGTTTATTCTTCGAGTGCGTCTCTTTGGCTTCCGTCTTCTCATGGAAGAGGGCGCTGTGCCCGCGCGTGACTTGCGCGACTTGCTCATCGCTAAAGACCAGCTGGTGATCGAGGAGGAGCACCATCTTATCATCATCATTGCCAAGACAGCCTTTGAACATCTCGCCGCGATGCAGCCCAACGCTCGGGAAGGGCAAAAGATCATCGTCATAATAAGAGATGATATTCTCAATCTCATCGACCAGAAGACTGATGAGATTGTCTCCCATCTTCATCACGATCAGTTTGCAGTTCCGTTCGATCAGCGATTCAACCGGTTCGGCGTCGACATTGCTCAAGTAAACGCGAAAGTCGATGACCGGGACCGTATTGCCGCGCAAATCAATCGCTCCAAGCGTCCATTCTGAAGCCAGCGTGGTGTCGTCAATCTTTTCCAGCTCGACGATCTCTTTGATACTGTCCATATCGAAGGCACAGGTGGCGGTGCCGACTTTGAACGAGATGCATTGATGGCGGGGGCCACGTTTGCGCCGACTGAGCCCTGAGCGCAGGCCGCCTGTGACTCGCGGCAGCCGCTCCAGATTTAACAGCTCGAACGGATCGAGGATCTGGACCAGCCGCGCGCCGTCATCCAGTTTGAACACGCCGCTGACAATCGTCTCGCGCAGGTCGCCTTGCACGCGGCTGAACAGGCTTTGCTCGGCATCGCGCGTGTTGAAGACATCGCCCGTGCGATCGACCAGCAAGCCGAAACAATGTTCGCCATGCTCGATGATTGCGATCTTACGTTCCATCTCGGCGGCTTCGCTCGCGGACCCGAAGATCGTGTGTAGGTCGACCACGGGAATGATCACGCCGCGAAGATTGAACAAGCCGATCAGATAGGCGGGAGAGAGCGGAATGTCTGCGAATTCTTCTGGTTCGTTGACCACTTCCTGAATGGCTTCAACCGAGACGGCGAATTCGCTCTCGCCGACAAAGAAGGTCCCGAAAATGTCCGGAGCAACAGGCGGAGACTCTGGTGCCATGGCCGACAGATTTTGCGGCAAATCCTCGTTCGAAATCGGCGCAGTGTTTGGAGTGTCTAAGCTCATCAGGCCGCTCCCAATCTCGGAATGCTCTTGATCTCAAACTCGCCCGTCGCGCAATCAATGATGACTTTGCGGGCGTTGCAGCCCCCTACTTCTTCATGGATGACGCGCAAACGTTTCTCGCGCAGAACTTTCTTGGCGAACTCTGCGTTGACAGAGCCGACCAATTTGTCTGGCGAAGCATCGGCTTGGCGGGTCATATTCCCGCCACCGGCGATGAACACATTCACCCGTCGCCGGTTCTCTTCATGAATGTCTAAGAGCTTCATCAAAGAGTATATCGCTTGATCGACATGCCGTGCGCCGAGCTTCTTAATCGGCTGAGGCGACTCAGACAGCAGACAGTGCGCCAAGCCATAGACTTCCTCATCGGGATGCAAGACCCCGATCCCAATACATGATCCCAAGAGCGCGTGTAGATATTCGCCAGGTCGTCCAATTTTGACCTGTCCAATTTGCGCGTGATGCTCATTGGCCGGTGTCATGCAGCTTTTTCCACCTTGAGGTCACGGTGGCGATAAATCAAAGGCGCGACGCAAACATAGTTTGTCTCCAGCGGCGATAGCGATTCCGACTCGCCAATGATCAAAACGCCATCTGGGCGCAAAGACCGCTCGACATTGGCGACGGCACGCTCTTGGTCTTCATGCGTGAAATAGATCAGCACGTTGCGCAGCAGAGAGACGTCATATTTGGAGCGCGTTTGAAACGGCTTAAAGATGTTGTGGCGTTGGAATTTGATCCGTGACCGGATGTCGGAATTCACCTTGTAACCGTCAGCATCATTGCCAACCATATATTTGGCGAACAGGTCTGGCGAGCTGGTTTTGAACATGTCGATGATGCGGCCGCTATAGACGCCTTTGTCAGCAATCTCGACGACGCGGTCTGAGACGTCTGTGCCGACAATGCGATAGTCAAAGCCTGGGTGTTTCTTACGAAACTCCTCAAGCACCATGCCCGCCGTGTAGATCTCTTCGCCGGTCGAAGAGGCGCCTGACCAAACTTCCATCGGACGATTGTGTCCGGCCTTGATCCAAGCCGGAACAAAATCGTCGATGAGGTAAGACCAGATGCGCGGCGTGCGATAGAACAAAGTCTTGTTCGTGGTGACCGCGTTCACATAATGCTCGGTCTCGCTGCTATCGGATTTGAGCAGGCGCATATAAGCTTTGAAATCTGGGCTACCCGTCGCGCGCAAGCGGCTCCGCAGACGGCTGACCAGCATCGATTTGCGGTTCGGCTGGATCGTAATGCCGGTCAGGTCATGCGTAAACTTGATCAGCTCCGCAAACGTAGCTTCGCTCAAATTGTCGTCGATGGGACGTTCAGTCATTTAGGGTCGTCTTTCTCTTAAGCGGGGCAGCGATTAGCTTGCGAATTTCGCAACTTCGGTTTTCAACGCGCCGGCGCCAGCCGAGAGTTGATCGGTCGAAGAGGCGATTGATTCAGACGCAATCGCGGCTTTCTCAGAGGCATCGACGATGATCTGGACCGCGTCCGTGACATCCCGCGCAGCGGTTTGCTGTTCGCGCGCCGCAATCGAGATTTCAGAGATCGACCGTGTCGTGTCTGCGATCCCTTCGACGATCCGCTTAAAGGCCTCGCCAGCTTCCTTAGAGATCTGGCTGCCTTGCGCGACGCGCTTGACCGACTCATTGATCAGTTTGGTGATCTCTTTGGTTGCTTGCGAAGACCGCTCGGCCAGCTTGCGAACTTCGTCGGCCACAACTGAGAAGCCGAGGCCATGTTCGCCCGCGCGCGCCGCTTCGATCGCCGCGTTGAAGGCGAGTAGGTTGGTCTGCGCTGCGATCTCACTGATCACTTTGACGATCTCATTGATCTCTTCAGACGAGGCGTTGATCAGCTCCATCGATTCGATTGACTTATCGATCGCTTGAGCGCCGGCATCCGCCTCTTTCTTGGTGTTCTGGGCAATCTCATCCGCCCCGCCACTGTTCTGGGCGATTGAGTCGATTGAGGCGGAGAGCTCCTCGATCGAGGCACTGATTTCCTCAGTGGTTGCGCCGAGCGATTGCGCCCCTTCAGCAACGCTCCCCGCTTGTTCGGAGATAATGGTGGATTGATCTGCGAAATCGCTGGCAATGCGTGAGACTTCTTTTTCAAGCTCAACTTCTGTCGTGATGTCGGTCGCAAATTTGACGACACGAACCACTTCATTCGCTTCATTGAAGATCGGGCTATAGGAGGCTTGCAGCCAAAGCTCGTCCCCGGCTTTGTTGAAGCGCTTATATTTGCCAGAATCAAACTCACCGGTTCTTAGCTTCTCCCAGAAGCCGGCATATTCTGCGGACCGCGCATATTCTGGCTCACAGAAGATGCGGTGGTGCTTACCCTTAATCTCCTCAAGCGGATAGCCAGCTGCCGCGCAGAAATTATCGTTGGCATCGAGGATGATGCCTTCCGGCGTGAATTCAATCACCGCCGTGGTGCGTGAGATCGCATCGAGCTTACAGTTAAAGCTTTGCTGCTCCAGTTTGGTGTCGGTGATATTGGTTTGGATTGAGACGAATTTGGTCAGCTCGCCAGCCTCATCAAACACCGGGTTGATCGCCAGGGCGATCCAGCAGGCTTCGCCTTCTTTGTCATAGTTGAGGATTTCCTCATAGAAGGGCTCGCGGGCATCGAGCTTCTCACGGATTTGATTGACAGTATCCGGATCCGTCATTGGCCCCTGCAGGATGTCTCCCGGTTTCTTGCCAATAGCTTCGGTCAGTTCGTAACCCGTAAGCTTCGTGAAGCCAGGGTTTACGTACTCGATCAAGCCGCGGGCATCTGTAATGATGACCGAGTTGTCGGTTTCGTTTGACACAAGCGAGAGCGTTTCCGCGGTCTTCGCGATCTCGATTTGTTCGGAAATGTCAGTCGCGAATTTGACGACTTTGAAGACTTTACCATTACCATCGAGAATTGGATTATAGGTCGCTTGGATCCAAACCTCGGCGCCGCCTTTGCCGAAGCGTCGGAATTGACCCTCACTGGCATTGCCAGCCGCCAGCTCTTTCCAAAACGTCTTGTATTCGTCCGAGGCGCCATAATCTTTTTCGACGAACAGACTGTGGTGCTGACCGACAATATCGTCGAGCGCGTAACCCGTGACCGCAAGGAAGTTGGCATTGGCGTTGAGAATCCGACCGTCTGGCGCAAACTCGATGATCGCCTGAGATCGATCCAGAGCTTTCAGAACGCCAGAATTCATTCGCTCTTCCGTCACATCATCCCATTCAAGGATGTTGCCGACATAGTCGCCGGACTCATCAAAAATGCCGCCAACGTTTAGAGCGAATTTGAAATCGCCAATCGTGATGTCGGTGCGCCATGGCAAGTTGCTGGGATCTGACAAGAGTTTGCGCTGATGGGCCGGGTTCTTATGGAAAATGTCGATACACGTGCCGACAATATTTCCGACATCAAAGTCAGGCCAAATCTCTGCGAAGGCATCGGCGCTGCGGGCCAAAAGCTCTTCCGTCGCTTTGTTTATGTCCTGCACGATAAAGTCGCGATCGACGCTCATCATCGCCGCCGATGAATTTTCGAACGCCGTTTGTTTACGCAGAGCTGCGCGGGCTTCATTTTTGCTCGCGGTGATGTCTGTTGCGAATTTGACGACTTTAAAGACGTTCCCATTGCCATCAAGGATTGGGTTATAGGTCGCCTGAATCCAGATTTCCGAACCATCTTTAGAAAATCGCTTGAACTGACCTTCTTGCGGATTGCCATTCGCCATCTCTTTCCAGAAGGCCTTATAGTCGGTCGATTTTGCGTACTCCTCATCGAGGAATATTTTGTGATGCTTGCCGACAATATCGGATAGGTCATAGCCGGTCACGGCGAGGAAATTCTCATTCGCGTTCAAAATTCGGCCGTTTGTCGCGAACTCGATGATCGCTTGAGATCGATCGAGCGCATCCAGAACGCCTGAATTCATGCGGGCTTCGGTGACGTCATCCCACTCAAGGACGTTGCCGACATATTCGTTATTCTCATCAAAGATCCCGCCTACATTCAGCGCAAACTTGAAATCGCCAATCGTGATATCGGTTCGGAAGGGAAGGTTTGCTGGATCTGAGAGCAGCTTGCGCTGATGCGCTGGGTTCTTGTGAAAGATATCGATATTGGTGCCGATAATGTTCTTTGTATCGAAGCCAGGCCAGATCTCGGCAAACACATCCGCGCTGCGGGCGAGCAGGTCCTTGGTCGCTTGGTTGACTTCTTGGACGACGAAGTCGCGATCGACGCTCATCATCGCGGCGGACGAATTTTCAAACGCGGTTTGCTTGTGCAACGTACTGACCGATGCGGTATCGCCGCTCGAGATTTCGGTCGCAAGCATCACGACTTTGTAAGGCTTCTCATCATTGTCGAAGATGGGGGTATAAGACGCCTTGAGTTGGATTGTATCACCAGACTTCGACGCGCGCTTAAACTCGCCAGATTGCGTGACCCCCGCCGCCAGTTGCTTCCAAAACTTCTTATATGCTGCTGATTTCGCATCCGTCGCGTCGCAGAACATGCGGTGATGCTCACCGGTAATCTCGTCCAGATCATAGCCAAGCGTTGAGAGGAAGTTCTCATTCGCGGAGATCACCGTGCCATCCAATTCAAATTCGATCAGAATGTGCGACTGGTTGATCGCATCGATCAGGCCTTGTTGGTCGCGATTGGTGTAGATATTTTCAAGCTGTTCGAGGGAAGCGTCTTTGCTCATGGGTCGGAATCTCGCAGTTGGTAAATTCTAGTTCAACTTGCGATAGAAAAATTGCCCTAATTTTTTGTTAGTTTGTGAGTTTTCGGGTTAAATATCTGCAATAACAAGCTATTGGGCCCCTCGTTTGAGTCTCGTAATCTGCTTTCAGTAGAGTATTCGCGTGGGGAATCCGCGCATCGGAGCAGCAAGAAAACATCGGACCGAATCGAGAAATTTGACTGTCAGCGATATTGCGAATTTCCCATGCTCAATATTGGCAAGCGTCCGAAAATGCCTGACACTCATGCGCAAACACTGTGGAGCAGAAAGATGGCAAAAGAGGACGAGAAGGTCACGAGCCCGAATTACGGCGCTTACCAAAACGAGATCTATTTCGGCGGCTTACAAGGCGTACTTCCGACCTATCCAATTGATCCTCGCGATCTGGTTGCCCGCGCCGAGGCATCCATGCCGCCGCACGTCTTAAACTACGTGCAAGGCGGCTGCGGCGATGAGCTGACCCAAGATCGTAATGTGGGTGCCTTCCAACATTGGGGGATGATCCCGCGCATGTTGGTGGATTGCGCTGAGCGCGACTTGACCGTCGAACTGTTCGGCGACACGCTGCCCAATCCCGCCTTCATGGCGCCGATCGGCGTCAATGGCATGTGCACGCAAGACGGCCATGGCGATATCGCTGCGGCCAAAGCTTCAGCCCTTGCTGGCGTACCTTTCGTCGCCTCCACGCTCGCCAATGATCCGCTTGAAGAGGTGATCAAACATTGCGGCGACGTACCAGCCTATTTTCAGCTCTATACACCTAAGAATAAAGAGCTCGCCGAGAGTTTGATCTCTCGCGCGGAGAACGCTGGTTATAAAGCGATTGTTGTGACGCTCGACACCTGGGTCACCGGCTGGCGACCGCGCGACCTCACCGCGTCGAACTTCCCGCAATTGCGCGGCCATGTCCTGGAAAACTATTTCTCAGACCCTGTGTTCCGAAGCCTCCTGCCGACACCGCCTGAAGAAGATTTGCAAACCGCAATCCTGACCTGGGCCGGTGTCTTTGGCGAAGTGCTGACTTGGAAACATATCCCATGGCTGCGCGAGTGCACCGATCTGCCCATCGTCCTCAAAGGCATTTGCCATGAGGACGATGCGCGCAAGGCTGTCGATCTCGGCGTCGATGCCATCTATTGCTCCAACCATGGCGGTCGCCAAGCCAATGGTGGGATCGCCGCCATCGACATGCTACCGGGTGTGGTCATCGGGGCAGGGGACACACCCGTTTTGTTCGACTCCGGCATTCGCACAGGCACTGACCTGGTCAAAGCCATCGCGGTCGGCGCAACAGCCGTTGGGATTGGCCGGCCTTATCCTTACGGCCTCGCCCTCGGCGGCGCGGAAGGGGCGGCGCACGTCTTGAAGTGTATGCTCGCCGAGGCGGATTTGCTGATGGCCGTAAATGGCTATCCCACATTAGAGCGCGTTCGCATGGAAGGCGCGCGCCGTCTGCCGCTCGCGTAAGATCCGATGAGCGAGGCCAACCCACCTGGCTATTTCGAAGTCCGCGACTTGCTCCCGCGCCCGAAAGCGTGAGACGGGAGTCTGCTTGTCAAATCGTGCAGCCCGTATAAAGGCGTGGCGCATGACCTCAGAGACTGACGCGTTCGAAGCAAACCTCGAAACCGCCCTCAATAACAAAACCAAACCGGTGGGATCCTTAGGACGGATTGAGGCCTTGGCGGCGATCATCGCGCGCGTGCAAGGCACCCTGACGCCGCGCGCGGACACATGCGATCTCTTCATCTTCGCCGCCGACCACGGAATAGCGCATGCCGGCGTCTCGGCCTTTCCGCAGGCGGTGACGCAGCAAATGGTCTTGAACTTTTTGGCCGGCGGCGCCGCGGCGAACGTCTTTGCGCAATCCGTCGGTGCCGCCGTGCACGTCATCGATGCCGGCGTTGCGGGCGATCCGATTGAGGCAGAAGGATTGCTGCGCCATCGACAAGGTCCTGGCACGGCGAACGCTCTGACCGATCCCGCTATGACCGCGGCGCAATTTGATAGCGCCTTTGACGCAGGCCGCGGGCTCGCCGAGACCAGTTCTGCTGACGTGATCTGCTGCGGCGAGATGGGGATCGGCAACACCTCATCGGCGTCTTTGGTGTGCGCGAAAGTCTTGGGCGTGCCTGTCGAGACGTTAATCGGTCGCGGCACCGGGGTCGACGACCCTGGGCTGGCGCGCAAAACGGATATCCTCAAACGCGCCGCCACCCGAACGCCTAACACACTCGCCGCCCGTGAAGCCCTGATCGAATATGGCGGCTTTGAAATCGTCATGATGGCGGGTGCAATGGTCGGCGCAGCTCAGACCAAAAAAGTCGTCCTCGTCGATGGGTTCATTGCGACCGCCGCGGCCTTGTGCGCAACTCATCTCGAGCCGGATACTCGACGTGCCATGGTCTTTGCGCATAGCTCGGCCGAAGCCGGGCACACGCGAGTCTTAAAGGCCATGCAAGCTGAGCCTCTTTTGGACCTCGGTCTGCGCCTTGGGGAGGGCACGGGGGCTCTGTTAGCGTTTCCACTGATCAAGTCCGCTGCGGCGATGCTCCGTGACATGGCGAGTTTCGCCGATGCGGGTGTGAGCGGTCCGGCATGAGACACGAATGGGCGGCCTTCCTCCTCGCGGTGCAATTCCTGACCCGCGTCCCAATTTTGGTTGACGGGATCTACACTTCAGAGCGGATGGCGGCCTCGGTCCGCTACTACCCACTCGTTGGGTTGCTCATTGGCGGCGTTTCCGCGCTTGTGTTTATCGCTGCCCAACTCCTCTTCCCACAGATCATCGCTATTTTGATGGCGATCTCCGCGGGCCTACTCATGACCGGCGGGTTTCACGAAGACGGCCTGGCTGACACGTTTGATGGGATTGGCGGGGGGCAGAGCCCGGACCGCGCGCTCGAAATCATGAAAGATTCGCGGCTTGGTACCTATGGCACCCTTGCCTTGGTCGCTGCCCTGGCGCTCAAAGTGGCCACGCTCGCCGCATTGCCTGCAGCGCTTGTGATTGCCGCGCTGGTCGCGGGGCACGGTCTATCGCGCCTGTCGGCGGTCATGGTGATCGCCACCAGCGATTATGTTCGCGAAGCAGGCACCGGCAAACCGGTGGCCCGCGATCTTCCCATATTGAGCTTGGTCTTCGTGCTCGCGACCGGTGTTGCGATCGGCGTCGGCTGGTGTTTGTATCGCGCGCCCGACCCATTTGTCTGCGGCATGCTCGGCCTCTTTGTCGGCCATGTCCTCATGAGGCTTATATTTGAGCGCAAGCTTGGCGGCTATACCGGGGACACGCTCGGCGCGGTTCAACAGATAAGCGAGATCGGCTTCTATCTCGGCATTCTCGCATGCCTCTAATTTTGCTTCGGCACACCACACCGCTTGTCGCCGAAGGGACGTGCTATGGGCGGACCGATCTGCCACTCACCGAGACATTTGAGCAAGAAGCAGAGCAAGTCATCGCGGAGCTTCCAAAAATCGCCAAGATCGTCAGCAGCCCATTGCAGCGATGCCGGAGATTGGCGGATGCCGTCGGGCAGGCGAGAGGGCTGGCCGTCACCATCGAGCCAAACGTCACGGAAATGGATTTCGGCACTTGGGAAGGCCGACTTTGGTCCGACATCCCGCGCCAAGACATTGATCAATGGGCAGGTGATTTCCTGCACGGCCGACCACATGGCGGCGAGAGTGTTGCCATGCTGCGCGCGCGGGTCGTGTCTGCGCTCGCGGCTTTCAGCGACGCGCCTGAGCCCATTCTCATCGTCACCCATTCCGGCGTGATCCGCGCGGCGCTTGCCAAAGGGGACACGGCAGACCATTTCAACACCCAAATCGATTTTGGCGGCTTTATCTCTATGCCGACCGAGGAGTTTCAGGATGAGTGACACCGACACCCATAAAGCCGATATGCAGAAGCTGCAGGCGGAACAAAAACGCAAAACAGATGAAGCCACCGACCCAGATCGCGGTCTCATTCTCGTCCACACAGGCAATGGCAAAGGTAAATCGAGCTCTGCCTTCGGCGTCATCATTCGGGCGCTCGGTTGGGGAAAGACTGTCGGCGTCGTGCAATTCATTAAAGGCAAATGGATCACCGGCGAGCGTCAATTCTTCGATCGCTTAGGCGGCGTCGATTGGCACACCATGGGAGAGGGTTTCACCTGGGACACCCAAGACCGCGACCGCGATATCGCGGCGGCAGAAGCTGCCTTCGCCAAGGCCTGCGATATGATGAAGAGCGGCGAATACGACCTCATCGTTCTGGATGAGATCAACATCGCCATGCGCTACGATTATCTCACGACCGAGGCGGTCATTGCGGGCCTCAACGATCGCTCTAAACGCACCAGCGTCATTCTCACCGGCCGCGATGCGAAACCAGACCTGTGCGATTATGCCGACCTGGTCAGCGAGATGCGGGAGATCAAACACCCATTCAAGGCCGGGATCAAAGCGCAACGCGGGATAGATTTTTGAGCGTTTAGCCACGCTGCGACCTCTTACATGAGCAATTGACAAAGCCGCCTCATCGCCGCATGAGCAGCCCCAGATGGTGCTCCCTTATCGGGGGCTAAGAGGGAAACCGGTGTGAATCCGGCGCTGTACCCGCAACTGTCAGCCAGGAGCGACAGGCCACCATGTCACTGAGGCATCCGCCTTGGGAAGACGGCCTGAAGCATTGATCGGCGAGCCAGGAGACCTGCCATCGCGTCGTTCGTCCGGAGACCGGGAAGAGTCTCAGCGGTCGGGAAGGTCTAGAACCTCTCCTTTGAAACGACATGAATCTAAGGCCAGGCCGCCCATATGGATTCCATAAGGCCTTGTGTCGTCATCAGTGCGCCAGTTCGGGCGGCGTGGCGCTGAGGGGTAACCTCATGTTTTACAAAACCGCGCTATTGGGCGCTGTTTCACTCTCACTTTTGTCGCCGAGTTTGGCGCAAGACAGCTCCGATGAGACCGTCATGGACACGGTCATCATTGAAGGCTCACGGCTCAATCAAACAGCCACCGAAGTCGGCTCGAGCGTTTCGATCATCACAGCTGATGACATTGAACGTCTCGGCTTTGATTTTGCGCTCGATGCCATCGCAGCCGCCCCAGGTGTCACGATCAATCAGAATGGTGCGTTCGGTGGTCAGGCGAGCGTTCGGATTCGCGGCGCCGCAAGCGAACAAACGCTCGTACTGGTCGACGGGATTCCCGTAAATGACCCATCATCGCCGGGCGGCGGCTTCAATTTCGCCCGTGTCGACACCGAAAACATTGAACGCATTGAAGTGCTCAAAGGTCCCCAATCCACATTGTGGGGAACCGACGCGATTGGCGGGGTGGTTTCGATCACCACAAAGAGCCCGGAAGAAGGGTTTGGGGGCACAGCGTTTGGTGAGTATGGCAGCTTCAACACGTTCCGAGGCGGCGCGTCGATTGAAAATGGCGCCGACATGGGCGATTTTCGTTTGGCGGTTTCGGGCACCAGCTCGGATGGGATTTCCAAAGCCGATGAAGATGATGGCAATACCGAAGATGACTCTTACGAGTCGCTGACCGTTTCTGCCAAAGGCGGGATTAACTTTGCCAAAGACGCTCGGATATCTGCTGACATAATTTGGACGGATGCGTCTTCTGAATTCGATGGGTTCGGCCCGACTGGATTTGCAGATGCAGATGCGGTCGCCGACACCGAAGAGCTGTCTGGCAACGTGTCGCTGACAGGAGCATTGTTCGATGGCATGCTCGACAACTTACTCGTCTTAGGGTTTTCCGAGATTGACCGCATGAATAGCGGCGCAGATGCCTTTCCACTGGACACGGGCGGCGATCGTGAAATCTATCGCTACCAGGGCACGCTCTCAATCAATGACGACAACACGCTTGCATTTGGGGCTGAGCGCGAAGAAACCGAGGTCGATGGTGATGGAAGCTCTATTGATGGCCTCTTTGGCTTGTATGAGTGGCAAGCGACGGACACGCTCACCCTGACGGGTGGTCTTCGCGTTGATGATCACAATACGTTTGGAACCGAGACCACAGGGCGGCTCGCCGTCGCCTTTAACCCCAATCCGCAATGGACCTTCCGCGCAAGTTGGGGGCAGGGCTTTAAGGCACCGACATTGTTCCAATTGTCAGGTGGCGGCTTCGCAGCGCCGAATCCAGACCTACAGCCAGAGACGTCAGAAGCCTTTGACGTGGGAATTGATTGGCGTTCACCTGACGGACGGTATGAAGCAAGCATCACAGCGTTTGATGCAGATATTGAAGACCTGATCAGCTTCGCATTTTCTGGATATTTCAACGAAGCGCAGGTTGAAACAACTGGGGTCGAGATCGCCGGTCGGGTACAATTGACCGATTGGGCAAGCGTGGATCTTAGCTACGCTTATATTGATGCAACAGATACGGATGGGGATCCGCTCAGACGCATTCCTGAACATTCAGGCGATGTCACGGTCTCGATTGATCCGGATGGTCCGTTCTCCGGATCTGTTCTCGTTCGCTACAATGATGAGGAGCCAAACAGCGCAACCACGAGTGTTGATAGCTGGACGCGCGTGGATCTCGCAGGCAGCTATGATGTTAGCGAGACAGTCGAAGTGTTCGCGCGAGTCGAAAACTTGTTTGATGAGGACTATCAACAGATTTTGACGTATGGCACGCCAGACCTTTCCGGTTATCTCGGCATCCGTCTAAGATACTAGAATATGTCTAGGCTGATCGTCCTCATCTTGGGTTTGGTCCTCGCCGCATGCGGTCAGGGGCTTGAACCAGCCGCGTCTCCGTCAGACCGGCCGATGCGGATTATCAGCCTAGATTTTTGCTCGGATCAGTATCTCCTGCAGCTCGCCGATCGCGAGCAAATTCTCGCACTCTCACCAGACGCAACGCGGGCATTTTCGTACATGCGCGAAGCGGCGGTTGGCATGCCCACGGTCAGGCCGATTGCGGAAGACGTCCTGATCTTAAAACCTGACTTGGTCATCCGGTCCTATGGCGGCGGTCCGAATGCGGGCGCGTTTTTCGAGCGGGCAGGGATCCCGGTTCTGCAGGTTGGATGGTCGTCCTCGATCCATGGCGAGGATATGAATACTGTCCCGCGCATCACCAGAGACGTCGCGGCGGGGCTTGGTCATGCGGACCGGGGCGAGGCCTTGGTCCAAGACTATCTCGCGCGCATGGGCGCAGTGGAAGCCATGGCCAGTGAGAAATCGGCACTGTACATGACGCCCGCTGGTGTGACCTCTGGCGGCAATTCTTTGATCCATGAAGCCATGGTCGCTGCGGGCCTCACCAATTTCACGGACCGCCCAGGTTGGCACGCATTGCCGCTCGAACGCTTGGCATTTGAACGACCGGACCTTGTCGCAACCGGGTTTTATGGAGCCAAAACCAATCACCAGCATGGTTGGAGCGCAGCACGACACCCCGTAGCGAAACGTGAGCTTACAGAAACGGACCGGATCAATTTGGATGGCGCCTGGCTGGCATGTGGCGGCTGGTACATTATCGAAGCGGTTGAGGCCCTCGCGGCTGGAGCGGCAGACTGATGGCAGATCGATGGCTGACCCCAGTGCTTGCGCTCTTGAGCCTTATCGCGATTTTTGGCGCCTGCTTGCTCGGCTCGACAGCCTTGCCGATCGATCGCTTATTGGTCGCGTTTTTCGGCGGGGGCGAAGCGGGAGATCGTCTGGTCGTTTGGGCCATCCGGTTGCCACGGGCCTTGGCCGCCTTCCTGGTCGGCGCGGCGCTCGGCTTAAGCGGCGCGGCCTTGCAAGGCCTGCTTCGGAACCCCTTGGCCGAACCGGGCGTGCTCGGTGTCTCTGCGACAGCCTCTCTGATGGCGACCTTTTCCATCTATTATGGCCTGGTTGCGCTAAATCCATGGATCTTACCGCTGATGGCCATTCTTGGCGCACTCGTGGCCACGGCGCTGCTCGCGCTCGCCGCGATCCGGACGCGCTCTGTGGTGACGTTGATCTTAATCGGCGTGGGTCTGTCGAGCTTCGCAGGCGCGGCGATGAGCCTTTTAATGAACCTCGCGCCCAATCCGTTTTCGCTGGCCGATATGATCAATTGGATGCTCGGCTCGGTGGCCAATCGCAGCTTTGATGAGATCGCACTGGCGCTGCCTTTCATGGTGGTTGGCGCGGCTATTCTCCTCATCACGCGGCGCGGGCTTTCAGCGCTGACCCTCGGCGAAGAGGCAGCGGACGGGATTGGTCTCAACCTCCGCAATCAAAGAATTTTCACCGTGCTCGGCGCCGGGCTCGCCACAGGCGCTTCGGTCGCTTTGGCCGGCGCGATCGGCTTTGTCGGCATCGTCGCACCGCACGTCATTAGGCCCTTTGTAGGTCACGACCCCGCGCGCTCGCTCATCCCGTCGGCGCTCTTGGCTGGATTGATCCTGGTGGTGGCCGACATTGGTGTTCGGGTCATCCCAACCGACAATGAGCTCAAACTGGGCGTCGTCGCGGCCTTGATCGGCGCACCGGTCTTTGTCTGGATCGCGATGCAGAGGCGGGCGGTTCATGACTGAGTTGATCGCCAAAGACCTCGGCTTGCAGGTCAAGTCGGCCACCTTGCTCAAAGGGGCAAGCTTCAGTCTGTCGCCCGGCGAGTTCACAGTGCTACTCGGCCCAAATGGCGCCGGCAAAACCAGCCTCATCCGCAGCGCGCTCGGGCTCGTGAAGCCAACCTCAGGGGCGGCCTCACTTGCGGGCAAAGACACCACACGTCTCAGCCCCATCGAGCGGGCGCGAAGCATCGCTTACTTACCGCAAATTCGTCAGCTCGCTTGGCCAAACGTGGTGCGTGACGTCGTCGCGCTTGGTCGGTTCAGTCATGGCGCTGCCCTTGGCCGTTTAAAAGGAGCTGATGCCGCTGCGGTGGATCAAGCGATCGCAGCCTGTGATCTCGGGCCGCTCGCGGACCGGCAAGCAGATACGCTCTCGGGTGGCGAGCTGGCGCGCATGCACTGCGCCCGTGCCTTTGCAAGCGAAGCGCCGCTCTTGGTGGCGGATGAACCGATCGCGGCGCTTGATCCGCGCCACCAATTTCGTATTCTCGATCTCATCGCTGACTATGTCGCGCGTGGCGGCGGCGCTTTGGTCGTGCTGCATGATATCGCTCTGGCCGCGCGTTACGCCTCTCGCCTGATCTGGATGAAGGATGGTGAGATCGTTGCCGACGGCGCGCCCGAACTCACGCTTACAAGCGAGCGGCTCGAAGCCGTTTATGGCGTTCGAGCCAAGGTTGACGGTGTGCATGTCGACATCGAGGGACCCGTCTAATGGCGACGCGAGCATGAGCGGCGCGCTGCTCATGTTGCTTGCTTGGGGCATCGAGGTCTTGCTTGGTTGGCCGGACGCGTTTTTCAAACGCATTCGCCATCCGGTGGTTTGGATCGGGGCCTTGATTTCTGTTTTAGATCGGGCGCTTAACCGATCGAACTGGTCGCATCGCCTGCGCTATGTCGCTGGGGTGATGACGGCGCTCGTTGCGCTCACGGTGACCAGCGCGAGCGCGATGCTGATCGCGTATGTTTTGCCAAACACAGTTTGGGGAATGGCGATCGAGGCTGTGATCGCGTCAAGCCTCCTCGCATCGCGCAGTCTGTATACTCATGTCGCTGCGGTGGCGACACGATTGGTCTCAGGCGATCTCGCCGCGGCGCGTCAAGCGGTCGCCAAGATCGTTGGGCGTGATCCTGATCAACTCGATGAAGCAGGGATCGCGAGAGCCAGTTTGGAGAGCCTTGCGGAGAATCTGTCTGATGGCGTTGTCGCGCCTCTGTTCTGGGGCGTGATTGGCGGGCTGCCGGGTCTTGCCGCTTACAAAACGATCAATACGCTCGACTCCACGATTGGCCATCGCAATGACAGATACGCCGCCTTTGGCGGCTTCGCGGCGCGGCTCGATGATCTCGCTAATCTCATTCCAGCGCGGCTGACAGCGTTTCTCATTGCGACCAGCAACCTATCCGCCCAAGCCTTCCGCGTTGCTTGGCGAGATGCGAGACATCACCGCTCACCGAATGCCGGTTGGCCAGAAGCTGCGCTGGCGGGGGTGTTGGATATCCGCCTGTCCGGACCACGCGCTTATGCCGACCATATCAGCCAAGAACCTTGGCTCAATACCGACGCGCGCGATCCAGATGCCGTGTATATTGCTGAGGGTCTGCGCGCTTGCGTACGCGCGCTCGGCCTCGCCGCAGCCGTTTTGGGTATGCTCACGTTCGGAGGGTTTTTATGGTCCTAGACGATTTAAAGCATGGCGGCGCCTTGGATGTGATTCAGACGCAATTTCCCAATGCGCCGCAGCCCTGGATCGACCTCTCGACGGGCATCAACCCGTGGGCTTATCCGCGGACTGAGATCGCACAAGGCGCCATGGCGCACCTGCCAACGCGCGCCGAGAATGACGCCTGTCGATCAGCTATGGCGCATGCGTTTGGTGCGCCGCCGGGAGAGCTGCTCCTTAGCCCTGGCAGCGAATTGCTCATTCGTCTTTTACCCGATCTGCTCCCCGCCAAGCGCATTGCCATCCTCACGCCAACTTACGGCGATCACACCACAGCTTGGTCACGCACGGGCGCGGAGATGATCTCAACGCGAGATCCGCTCGCGCATACAGACCGAGCAGATATCGTTATCGTCTGTCAGCCGAACAATCCGGACGGCCGCACGTTTCGTCCGGCAGATTTGATGGCAGCGGCAGATCAACTCGCTGCGCGCGGGGGCTGGTTGATTGTGGATGAGGCGTATGCCGACCTCGACCCCAGCTTAAGCATCGCCCCGCATGCAGGCAGGGGTGGATTGATTGTGCTCCGCTCATTTGGAAAATTCTACGGCCTCGCGGGGCTGCGTCTTGGTGCCGTGATCGCACCCCATGGCGTGAGACAGCTCTTGGCGGAGCGTCTAGGGATTTGGCCAATTTCGGCCACCGCGCTCGCCATCGGGACACGCGCGTATCGAGATGTCGAGTGGCAGGCCCAAATGCGCGCACAGCTCGCGAAGGCGGCCGCGAACTTGGATGACGGTCTTTCAACGGTCGGTGTGAAGGTCGTGGGCGGCACATCTCTGTTTCGCTATTTGGATATCGATAATGCCCATGCGGTCTGGCAGCACCTCGCTGAGCATGGTCTCTATGTACGCCGGTTTGCGCAGTCGCCAAAGCATTTGCGCGTTGGACTGCCAGCCAACGATGCCGAAGCCGAACGGCTTCAGCGTGCGTTCAGCCTTTTAACGTAAGGGGCAATCCAGCGGCGATAAATTCAACCCGGTCGCACTGGTCCGCCATGGTCTGGTTCAGTCGTCCTTGCGCATCTCGAAACGCGCGCCCAAGCGGCGTCTCAGGCACCAAGCCGAGCCCGACTTCGTTTGACACAAGAATGACCGGCATTGACGCCGTGATCAGCGCATCACCAAGCGCGGTCGTCGCGGCTTCAACATCTCGCCCATGATGCATCAAGTTGGAGAGCCAGAGCGTGAGGCAGTCGATCAAACAAATATCGGTTAGTGGGGGAGCCTCGGCGAGGGCGCCCGGTAAATCCAGCGGCGCCTCGATGGTTTGCCAACCCTCAGAGCGTTCTTCTTGATGGCGGGTGATGCGATCTGCCATTTCTGCGTCAAGCGCCTCCGCGGTTGCGATGAAAGCGCGGTTGGGGCCATGGCTTTCCGCCAGGTTCAGGGCGCGCCGACTTTTGCCTGAGCGGGCACCGCCCAAGATGAGGGTATGTTCGACCATGCGGCTTTCACGCCCGGAAATGGCGTGTTCGTCAAGCGCTACGTGTGACGCGTCTTCCTCGACCGCATCGCGGTCTGAGGATCCATCACCAAATCCTCCCGCAAGACGCACGAGTACGAGATGGGCCCTCAGACAGCCTGCGGCTGTCGAGGGTGACGCGGATTTTGTTGCCCCCAATAAGGCGTTCGTAGCGATTCAATCCGACCGAGTACAACCGCATGCATAATATCCGGCATGTCAAATCATGACCGTGCCTGCCTCGATCGCGCTTGGACGATCCTTTACCGCCTGATCAGTCTGCTGCAGGTGCGGCTCCCGACTCTATGTCTGAACACAAAAGACCCCTGGCGCCTTTTGCATCTGACCCGGGTCGCCGAAAGCATGGTGCGGCGCTGGCTCGTGCTTCAGGCGTGCGTGGAAGGACATTGGCCGACCCAAAGACACTATTCCAAGACGTCACCGCCGGTTCGATCTCATCGATCTCAAACCGCGAAATTGTCGATCAATGAGCGCGACCCCCGCAGCCCGGTCTTCATCTATCAGCCTGAGCAAGATGGTGAACCTGGCTATTATCTCCTCTCGCATGCGCCTGGCAGTGATCTGCCCAAGACAGACGCACCCGCGCGTGCTCTCAATCTCCAAACCCTAGAACGTCGCATCGATGCGCTCGGGGCCGTGATCGCTGCACCCGCAATTCATGTGAGACGATTTGCGCGTTGGCTCGCGAGGGCCGCCGCGCGCCGTAAGACGAGGCCGTGCAAACCTCACCCGTTCCGGGTCGGATGGCCGCCGGGTGCCTCTCGCCGGCAAAGGCGGCTCGATCCCGAACGGCAAAACATGCTGCTCTATCTCGACCAATTGGCGCGAGACGCTGTGATGCGGGGCCCGCCTCATTAAGACCAAGCCGTTTCAAACTCTATCGTGCGCTTTTGGAAATAATGGCGCACCTAAGAGGATTCGAACCTCTGACCTCTGCCTTCGGAGGGCAGCGCTCTATCCAGCTGAGCTATAGGTGCGTTACGGGGCCTCATACGCGAACCCGCTCATGGATGCAATCTGCTGAATGCGGGTAAGGGCTTTGCAAGATCTGCCTTTTATCGGCTAGATAGACCCAGTCACTAAAGGGACCATTATGAACAAAGTTCAATTGCGCGTCGGCGCCTCGATTCTCGGCCTTGCTTTCCTCGTCTCAGCCTGCGGAAGCAGCGAATCCAATACGACCGATGCCCCTGCATCCACAGAAACAACTGAGGTGACGTCCGAAGCTCCGGAACGCCCCTCAAAAGAAGAGATTTTGGCTGGCTTTGATGCTGCGCTTGAAGAAGCGCGCGCGTCCGAAGGCCCTGGAAGCCCGGCGCTCTGGCGATTGGCGGACGATGATACAACGATCCATGTGTTTGGAACGGTGCATTTGCTGCGTCCTGAATTGGAGTGGCGCTCAGATACGCTCGACCAGGCCATTGCCGATGCGGATACAATTGTCTTCGAAGTCGACATGAATAGCCCAGAAGCGCAGCGCGCGGTTGCCACAGACTTCCTGCAACGCGGTATGTTCGAGGACGGTCGTACCCTGAAAGAGGTGCTGGATGATGACGATGAGGCGGTGATTAGCGCGGCGTTTGATTCGCTCGGTGTGCCGCTCGACGCAATGAATACGTTTGAGCCCTGGATGGCGTCTGTGAACCTCGGTGTGATGAAATTGGTCAATGATGGATATGATCCAGCGTCCGGCGTCGAGACCGTGATCGAGGCTGAGGCGAAAGAAGCGGGCAAAAGCTTTGGCTTCTTAGAACAGATTTCTCAGCAAACAGATGCGTTTGACTTGCTGCCGGAAGATGAGCAAATCACCATGCTCTATGAGACGGCGCTGCTGCTCGATGAGTCGCCGCAAATGCTCGATCTTTTGGTCGAGGAATGGGCCGATGGCGACATTAATGGCATCGCGAAACTCGTCGCCAACCCAGACGGGTACGGCTTCACCGATGAGGCGTATGAGTCGCTCTTGGTGAAACGAAACGAAGCTTGGGTGCCACAAATTGAAGCCATGCTCGAAACGCCAGGCAATGTGTTCATCGCGGTGGGGGCAGGGCACCTAGCCGGACCTGATAGTGTCATCACAATGCTGCGCGATAAAGGTTATGAGATCGAAGGGCCATAAGCGGTCTCAATCAGGGCTCATTGCCCTCCCAATCGACGATCCAGTCTTCGATCTGTTCGACATCGTCTGGATCAAACAGCGTGTCCTCGCTCAGCGTGCGTCCCATAATTGAGGCGCCGCGCTGGTGAATGAGGTCGCGGTCCCCGCTGATAAGGTGATGCCAATCCGGCAGAGCTTTGCCTTCGTGTATAAGTCGATAGCTGCAGGATGATGGCATCCAGCGCAGCTCAGACACATCCTTCGGGGTGAGAATGACGCAATCGGGAACGTGCTGTTTGCGATTAGGGTAGTCGCTGCAGCGGCACGTCTCAGCATCGAGGAGTTTGCAATGCAGCCGCGTCAGCGCGATCTCGCCCGTGTCTTCGTCTTCAAGTTTGATCAAGCAACATTTAGCGCAGCCATCGCACAGCGATTCCCACTCGGCGCTCGACATCTCCTCCAGCCGTTTCGTCTCCCAGAACGGCTTTGTCGCCTCAGCCATTTGAGGGGCCATCGCCGATGAGCCATTTGAATGGAATAATCTCAGTACGATCAAACAAGCCGGCTTTGGCGTACGGATCTGCGCTGGCCCAGGCTTGCGCCTCTGATAGGCTGTCAAATGCGATTACAAAGGTTGAACCGATCATGGTCTCGCCATCTTCGGAGAGGACGGGCCCCGCCATCGCGATGCGGTCGCCAAAATTGCCGGCCCAGGCCAAATGGGCCTCTCGATTGGCCAAACGAAGGTCGATTGAATCAGCTTTATCCCGAGCATTGATCAAAAAGAGCGGCATTTTATTCTCCCTTATACGGCCGCGCCAGCAAAGCGGTCATCGCTTCTGGGACCGTTACGTTTTCATTCAAGATCGCGTTTACCGCTTCGCATATGGGCATTTCAATGCCCATTTTCTGCGCCAAGGCCACCAAGGCAGGAGCGGTGGCATAGCCCTCGGTCACAGCGTTACGTTCGGCAAGAATGTCGTCAGCGGCGCGGCCTTGGCCCAAAGCCAGTCCGAAACTCATATTCCGCGATTGCGGCGAAGAGCAGGTCAGCACCAAATCGCCGAGACCGCAGAGACCCGCCAAGGTTTCCGCTCTCCCGCCAAGCGCCACACCGAGCCGCGTCATTTCGGCAAAGCCGCGCGCGATCAGAGCCGCGTGGGCCGACTTGCCAAGTTCGAGCCCTTCGACAACGCCGCACGCAATTGCCAGCACATTCTTCACCGCGCCGCCAACCTCGGCCCCGATCAAGTCCGAGGTCCAATAAGGCCGAAAGGCGGGTTGCCCGATGGCTTGCATCAAGGCTTGGCCGAGCTGTTCGTCCTCGCACGCCAGGGTGACCGCCGTCGGCAGCCCGCGCGAGACATCTGCCGCGAAGCTCGGACCCGACAGGACGGCTGGGACAGCATGGGGCACGGTTTCTCGCAGCACGTCGGTCATGAAGCTCAATGTGCTGCGCTCAATGCCCTTAGCGCAGAGCAGGACCGGCGTGCCTGCACTGAGCAGAGGGCCAAGCTCGGTCAGCGTTTTGCGGGCGAACTGAGCCGGAACAACCGCCAGGATCGCATCACACCCTTCCAAAACGTCGATCTTGGAGCTGGCCTTCATCTTGGGCAGGTCGACGCCGCTCAGATAGGCGGGGTTTCCCGCACCTCGGCTCAGAGCGTCTGCGACCTCGTCTTCAAGCGCCCAAACGGGGACATCACTGAGCCCATTTTGGGGTTTATTGTACATGGCGGCGGCCAGAGCCGTGCCCCAAGCGCCGGCGCCAAGGACGCCCACCCGCGTGATATCTGTCACAACAAAGTCTTTCTGCTGTATGTGAAATTGAACAATTTGTTGATCATTCACACTTTTCCATTATTCTAAGGCTATGAACGAAAAACTCGACACCCGCGAACAGATTCTCCAGGCCGCTATGGATCGTATCATGCACTATGGGTACGCCAAGACGACAATGGCCGAGATCGCCCGCGATTGCGGGATGTCTGCGGGGAATATCTACCGATTCTTTGCGTCGAAGATAGATATTGCTGAAGCCATGGCGCGCAAACTCAATACAGAGATTGCTGCAAAAAGCGCGGCTTTGGTGCGAGGTCCAGGAACGGCGACGGAAAAAATGCTCCGCTTCCATCACAATGCATTGACCACGACGTTTGAGAAACTTGATAAGGACGCCAAAATTCTCGAAGTGGCGGAAGTTCTGTCGAGCGAGCGTCCGACTTTTGCCAATGAAGAAATGGCTCAAGAGCGCGTTTATTTGGTGCAAATTCTGGAGCAGGGGATTGCCGAGGGCGAATTCGCTCCGATGCAAAACCCTAATTTTATTGCAGAAATGATGCAGTCGGCGACAATGAAGTTCCGATATCCCCAGCTTTTCTCGCGCCTCACGTTGCCGAAATTGGAGCGCGAACTTCAGGGCGTTATGGACATCATCCTGGCAGGGTTAAGCGTTCCTATCAAAATACATGAGAAATTGAACGCTGAATAAAATTCATTTTGTTCATTGAATTTCAAAACTTGGTCCCTACATGCTGATCATGGACAGCGAATAGTCGCTGTTCAAAACGCAAAGAAGGACAAATCCCATGCGTGTTTCCTCCCCAACTGAAGCTCGTACGAACTTCATCGCCACCGCTGTTTCTCTGCCGCTCGCCATGCTCGGCGCGGTCCTGACCTTAGGTCTTTTCGGAACAGTCGTTTAATGCGGCTCTAGCGCCCGGTCTGTGTCACACCCAGGCCGGGCTATCGCCGTTTAAACGCGGCGCTATTCGACGGTCACAGATTTCGCGAGATTACGCGGTTGGTCGACATCTGTGCCTTTCTCAACCGCGATATGATAGGCAAGCATCTGCACCGGCAGCGAATACAGAATCGGTGCCACAAAAGGATGGCAATCAGGCAGTTCGATTCCGTTCGCAGGCGTATCACCCGCCTCCTCGATTCCCATTTTATCGCTGATCAAAAGTACATTCCCACGCCGCGCCGCGACCTCTTGTAGATTGGACAGAGACTTGTCGAACAGCCTGTCATAAGGCGCTACGAAGACAACCGGCGTTTCCTCATCAATCAAGGCAATTGGACCGTGCTTCAGCTCGCCGCTGGCATAGCCCTCAGCATGAATATAGCTGATCTCTTTCAGCTTCAGCGCGCCTTCCATCGCAATCGGGAAATGCACGCCGCGTCCCAGGTAGATCACGTCGCGGGCCTTGGCCAAGTCGCGTGCCATCTCCGCAATCGGCGCGTCGAGGGCGAAGCTCTCAGAGATCAAGCGCGGAATGCCGCTCAACGCATCGACGAGCTCGACTTCGCGATCTCGGGTCAGCGTGCCACGCGCTTTGCCGGCCGCGATCACGGCCGCTGCCAGCGCGCAAAGCTGCGCTGTGAACGCTTTGGTCGAAGCCACCCCGATCTCTGGTCCGGCCAGCGTTGGCAGAACGAGGTCCACTTCGCGCGCGATGGTTGAGGTCGGGACGTTGACGACCGCCGCCGTTTTGAGCCCAGCGTCTTTGCAGTATCGCAGCGCTGCTAGAGTGTCTGCGGTTTCTCCCGATTGGCTGACAAAGAAAGCAAGGCCGCCAGCGTTTGGGAGCGCTGGTTCTCTATAACGGAACTCAGACGCGATATCCGTTTTCACGGGAATGCCAGCAATCTGCTCGAACCAGTATTCGGCAACGCAGGTCGCGTAATAAGCTGTTCCGCAAGCCACCATGTGGATGTGCGAAATGGCCGACCAATCGATCGCATCGTCGCCCTTAGGAAGCGTGATCGATTGTTGTAGAGCGTCAACGTACGCGCCGATCGTACGGGCGGTGCTATCCGGTTGTTCGAAAATTTCTTTCTGCATGAAGTGGCGATAATTGCCCTTTTCGACGGTCGCGCCGGCGGCTTGAACGATCGATTGTGGGCGTCGGACTTCCGCGCCGCTTTCATCGTAAATGGTGTAAGACTGATGGCTGAGCACACACCAATCGCCTTCCTCAAGATAGACCACGCGATTGGTGAACGGCGCCACGGCAAGCGCATCCGATCCGAGGAACATTTCATCGCTGCCAACGCCAATTACCAGCGGAGATCCTTTTCGTGCGCCGATCAAGAGATCATCATGCCCTTCGAATAAAATGCTCAGGGCGAATGCGCCTTCGAGCTGACTCAAAGAGTCTCGCACAGCTGCGACTGGGTCGGATCCTGCTTTCAGTTTTGCGCTGATCAAATGAGCGATCGTTTCCGTGTCGGTCTCCGTCTCGAACACGTGTCCTGCGCCTTGGAGCTCAGCGCGGAGGCTGCGAAAATTCTCGATGATCCCGTTGTGAACCAGGGATACTGGCCCAGAGACGTGAGGGTGGGCATTTTGGGTGTTCGCTGCCCCATGCGTGGCCCAGCGCGTGTGACCGATTCCGACGGACCCGGGAATAGGGTGGTCGATTAGTGCTTTTTGCAGGTTCGAGAGCTTGCCAGCGGCCCGGCGGCGATCAAGTTTGCCTTCGCTCAGCGTTGCGACACCGGCGCTGTCATAGCCGCGATATTCGAGCCGACGCAAAGCTTCCATCGCTCGGTCTGCGGCCGAGCCGTCGCGACTGAGAATGCCAATAATCCCGCACATAATTTCTACTCCACTCCTGAGCCTAACGTCATTGGCACCCCTAAACCGGTCTGCGGCCAGTCGTCATTGCACATCCTATTTCGGATTATGTCGAGCGTATGAAAACAAGGGGACCCCAATGGGATCCCCTTGATCAATCATACAAAAATGTAAGTAAATTCGACTTAAGAGCCGGTGCTTATAGCGCCGTCCTCGGTCGCGGCCCGGCAGCAACGGACCTGCATCTCAAGCACTTGGCTGTTGAAACGGCATTGCTCGTTTGTCAGCTCACGCAGGAAGGATAGACCACCCGCGCGGTGAGTGTAACGCGTTTGGACGCAGCCCATCACGGTATAGCCCGGCTCACATGTTCCGATGTTCGACTGCTGTACGGTTGTCGTTTTGCAATCGAGATCTTTTTCGGACAGGTGCGTCGCTAATGAGTAGGCTTGGTCAGCGCGGCTCTGTGCGGCGTCGGCGCTTGCTTGCGCTGAACTTGCGGCTGTCATTGCGCTGTCGGCCATTTGGCGTGCGTCACGCAAACTCATATTGGTGGCGGCGAGTTCGGTCGCATTGCCATCAATCTCGACTTTCAAGCGGCATACGTCTTCAGCCGCATTGTCTGGATTTGCGCAGTATTCCGAAACCGTCATATCCGAAGGAAGCCCGGTCGCGCATCCTGCAAGTGTAATCGCGAGCATACTGCCCGCAAGAATAGATTTAATACGCATTTTGCGTTCCTCTTCTTATCCCCAACGCCGTACACCTTGCAGAAGATATGCCACGAAAGCCTAAAAGCTGCCTTGGAATCTTCTATAAAAGTGTGGCATGGCGCCTGCAGGCACAATAAAAGCCCGTTCAAATGTACGAAGCAAGGAATTAGAGCATTATGAATCGGAAATACTTCGGAACTGACGGAATCCGTGGCACTGCGAACACACATCCGATGACGCCGGAGATCGCCATGCGGCTCGGGATGGCGGCTGGTAAGTACTTCCGAACGACGAGTCCGCGGCGTCACAGCGTTGTAATCGGTAAGGATACGCGCCTCTCAGGGTATATGCTGGAACCGGCTTTGGTGGCAGGATTCACCGCGGTGGGGATGGATGTGAAGCTGTTTGGACCGCTTCCAACCCCAGGTGTTGCGATGATGACCCGGTCGTTGCGCGCGGATTTAGGGGTCATGATTTCAGCCAGTCATAACGGCTATCAAGATAATGGTTTGAAGCTTTTTGGTCCAAATGGATACAAGCTTTCAGATGAAATCGAGCTTGAAATCGAAAGCCGAATGGATCGTGCGTTGGACGATAAACTCGCATCTTCTGAAGACCTAGGACGGACGCGCCGAATCGATGACGCGCAAGCGCGCTATGTCGAGATTGTGAAAGCGAGCTTTCCCCGGCGCATGAATTTGAAAGGCCTTCGAATCTGCGTCGATTGCGCGAATGGAGCGGCTTACAAGGTCGCACCGTCTGCGCTCTATGAACTCGGCGCAGAAGTGTTCAAAATCGGTGTCGAACCAAACGGCTTCAATATCAACGAAGAGGTTGGCTCAACCGATACTCGGGCCTTAAAAGAGGCGGTTCAAACATATCGCGCAGATATCGGTATCGCTCTAGATGGGGATGCAGATCGATGCATCATAATTGATGAACGCGGTGACACTGTCGATGGAGACCAGTTGATTGGTCTGATCGCGGCCCATTGGAAGACTCGCAATCAGCTGGCTCAACCCGGTGTTGTCACGACCGTTATGTCGAATCTCGGATTAGAAAAACACTTGGAGAGTATGGGGTTGGCGCTGGAACGCACCAAAGTTGGAGATCGCTATGTTGTAGAACGAATGCGTGAGGGCGGATTCAATCTAGGCGGCGAGCAGTCCGGACATATTGTCATGTCAGACTATTCGACCACCGGTGATGGACTGATGGCAGCGCTGCAGGTCTTGGCTGTGATGGTTGAGAAAGAGAAGCCGCTTTCAGAAATCGCGCATGTCTTTGATCCGGTGCCGCAAAAGCTCGTCAATGTGAGGTTTAAAGACGGAGCGCCTTTGGAAGAAGCGTCTGTGAAAGCAGCGATCGCTGACGCAGAAAAGCGGCTCGGAAAGCAAGGAAGACTGGTGATTCGTAAGTCAGGTACCGAACCATTGATTCGCGTTATGGCGGAGGCCCTGGATGCAGACTTAATGGACTCCGCGGTCGAAACCGTCGCTGATGCCGTTCGCGCCGTAGCCTAGTGTTTTCAAGGCACTGAGGCCTCTGTCATGATCATACGCCGTTTTGCCTCAGCGATTCGACGCCAAGACTGGGTCGTGGTTTGTATCGAGTTCGTTTTGGTCTTTGCTGGCGTCGTCATCGCTTTGCAGTTCGACAATTGGAACACGGTGAACCGGAACCAGGTGGCGCTGACAGAAATGCTCGATCGTTTGGAAGCCGAATTGGATCTGAACGATCGTCTTATTGAAAGTATGTTGGATCGGATCGGAAATAGCGATGATCAGCGCGCCACGGCGTTTGAAGCATTGGAAACCTGCGATGACAGTCCGGTTTATTCGCTCACCATGAAAGCCGTTCTGTAGGAGCTCACCGGCGATTTTTCTCCTTTATTGGCATCGACAACGCTCGAGCAATTGAATCGCCGCGACCCGATATTGGAATTGCTTTCCTCAGAATTCCGATTGGAAATTGGCGTGTACACCAATGCGATCCTTGAGGAACAGCACCAATTGGCCTTCAATGCAGGCCTGCGATGGGATCAGCACGTCATAAAGCATCCGCACGTAACGGCAAATCTCGGTAGTTATGACGATCCATCGGCGATCGCATTCGCGGTTCCGATGTCGACGGTGTGTCAGGACTCAAAGTTTAGACGCCAGTTTTTCATCACGGCGGTATTTTTAGATTCGACCCGGACTCGCCTAACCGCGTTCAAAGCAAAAATGGACGCGTTTCGAGATGCTTTGGCCGCTGAAGTCACGCGCCGCAGTTAAACACTTACCACAGAGAAACACCGCTTAGTCCGGAATGAGACGCGATTCGCGCGGCGGTCCTTGAGTTAACCCCGCCCAGTCCATAAACGGGCAGGGGCGCGTGAAGTTCAAAGAGTCTGAACTTAGTAGGGCCAACCGGCTGACCGGCGCTTGGGCTATCAGACGGAAATATGGCCGAGTAGAAAACGGCATCCATTCCCATCTGTGCGGCGCGAACCGCGGCGCGGCGAGAATGCGCACTGGCGGTTTGAATGTAGAACCTCCCACGCCACTTCCGCGCGGCGCCGAGCCAGGATTCAGGCCAATGAACACCCGTTGCTCCAACTGACAGAGCGAGCTCCGGGTCGGCGGCTATGAGGAATGGACGCCGTTGACGCAGACAGTGGTGCGCGAGAACCTTGGCCCGCGCGAAACGATCAGAGGCGCCGAAGTGCCGAAATATGATCCCCGCCTTTTTTGGGAGTTCAGCCAGGCGAGAAACTGCGTCTGGCGCGCGATCGGGGTCTGTTAGGAACATCAATGGCGGCAAGTGAGATGGAAAGTGATATTCCACCCGACGGATGGCGGTGCGCCACTTGCGGGCCGCGTCGGCTTGGTGTTTCAACCTCATCATGAGTTTAGATACACAGACCCTCGAGATCTGCGAAGCCCGTGATCGGATTCTATCTGAAATCGGTGATCGCGTGCAGCTCGTGGCCGCCTCAAAGCGGCAGCCTGACGAACGAATTGAAGCGGCTTTAAACGCCGGACAAATCGTTTTTGGGGAGAACCGCGTCCAAGAAGCTCAAACCCGTTGGGAGTCGCGAAAGCCGCAGGTGCCTGGGTTACAGCTCCGTTTGATTGGACCATTGCAAACCAATAAGGCCGAAGACGCGGTTCAATTGTTTGACGTCATTGAGACGCTGGACCGATCCAAACTGCTCAAAGCGCTGATCAAGGCGATTGAGAAAACGGGTACGCCGCCGCCAGATCTGTTGATCCAGGTGAATACGGGCGAAGAGCCTCAAAAAGGCGGCGTTTTGGTCACTGAACTTCCAGCGCTTCTAAACGAAGCGCGCGAAACATATCCGGGTCGCGTGACGGGGCTGATGTGCATCCCGCCGGCTGCAGAACCCGCTGCGCCTCATTTCGCGCTGCTCAAACGCCTGGCCGATGCGCATGATTTGCCGGTGGTGAGTATGGGAATGAGTGGTGATTATGCCCTCGCAGCTCGCCTTGGCGCAACGCATGTGCGCGTTGGCACCGCGCTTTTCGGGGCGCGCGACTCTTAGCGCGCAGACTTTGCAATGATGGCATCAAGGAGCGTCGCAACGGCGTTCATGGTGAGATCGCGCCAAGCTGTCATCGGAATCAAATCGGTCGCCTCGTGATCTTGAAGGCTCACATAGCCATGCGCCAAGGCCCACAATTGCAACGCAGACTCGCGTCTCTCACGTCCAGAAAGGTGATCAGGCAATGCCCGTCCGACCAATTGGGTCAGCCGGTTGAAGGCTTCCTCGCCCACAGCGGTGGCGCTCGATGAGGGTTGGAAACTTGGATCTCCGCGGCCAAAAATGAGCTGATAGTGACCTCGCTCCTGGTCTGCGAGATCGATATAATTGGCCAACCCTTTCAAGACGGCCTCGCGCGGAGACAGGTCGTCCAAATCAAAATCGATGGCGGCCATCACCCGTTCAAACCCTTCGATGTAAAGCGCATCCAGAATGCCCTGTTTGCCATTGAAGTGATTGTAAATTCCGATCGTCGAGAGCCCAGCGCGTCCTGAAATGGCGCGAACGCTCAATCCGCTTGCGCCGCTTTCGGCGAAAATCTCGGAAGCGGCTGTTAGGATTTTTGACTTAGATGGGCTCATAGAAGAAATCGCTTGACTTGTAATAACAGTGTTATTAGCAGGCCATAACACTGTTATCAAGCGCAAAGCGCACTTGGAGGAAAGAGATGAGTTCAGAGACCATTGAGGTTGATTATCTGATCGTCGGCGCCGGAGCCATGGGCATGGCGTTTGCCGATATTGTGCTAACGGAAAGCGATAAAACGGTGCTGATCGTCGACATGCACCAGAAGCCTGGCGGTCATTGGAATGATGCTTATCCGTTCGTTACACTGCATCAGCCGTCTGCCTATTATGGTGTGAGTTCGAAGGAGCTCTCAAAAGGTATTATCGACACGATCGGCTTGAATAAGGGCCTTCAGGACTTGGCGTCCGGCCCAGAGATTATGGCCTATTTTGATGAAGTGATGCGCTACCAATTCTTACCGACCGGGCGCGTCACCTACCTCCCAATGTGCAAGTATCAGGGCGACGGAAAAATCAGCGCTCTGACCTCCGACAAATCATATCAGGTCAAAGTCCGAGAGAAGATTGTTGATGGCACATGGCTCAAGACCACAGTACCATCGACCCACACGCCGAACTTCGAAGTCGCCGATGGCGTGAAACTGATGCCGCTCAATGACCTTCCGAAGGTGGCTGAACAGCCGTCTCGATATGTCATTGTGGGCGGTGGCAAAACTGGAATTGATGCAGTCGTTTGGTTGCTGGAAAACCATGTCGACCCGGATCAAATCCATTGGGTCCGTCCACGTGATGCTTGGCTCATGCGGCGAGAGACCACGCAGCCTGATGCGCAATTCTTCGAAGTGACAATGGGCGCACAAGCCGCCCAAATGGAAGCGATTGCAGCCGCTGACTCGATCGATGACCTGTTTGGGCGCCTCGAAACCATCGGCATGTTCACCCGCATCGATCCTGATGTCACGCCAACAATGTTCCACGGCGCGACGATTTCGGACCCTGAACTAGAGCAACTTCGGCGGGTCAAGAATGTCATCCGGAAGGGGCGTATTCAGCGGATCGAAGTCGATCAGATTGTCTTAGATGATGGAACGCTACCGAGTGATCCAAACACGCTTTACGTCGATTGCTCCGCGTGTGCGGTCGGAAATGCTGAAGAGGCGCCGATTTTCGCCGGTGATACAATTCGACTGCAAACGGTGCGGACGGTGCAGCCTGTCTTTAGCGCCGCCTTCATCGCGCACATTGAGTTGACCCGCGAGACGGAAGACGAAAAGAACCGAATTTGCCAGGTCGTGCCGCTGCCAAATCACGCGACGGATTGGATTAGAATGCAGTCTGCTTTCATGATGAACCAGTATACGTGGTCTCAGGAAAAAGACTTGCGTCAGTGGTTGCTGGAGAACCGACTAGATGGCTATTCGCAACTCGCGGCGAGCATCAAAGAAGATGAAGCCGAAAAGAAAGCGATTATGAAACGTCTGCGCGACAATGCCGTGCCGTCAGTGATGAAACTGCAGGAATTTATGCAGGAGCTAGCTTAGTTCACGTCCGGATCTGAGCGATCGACGACGAAATAACCCCGGTGGGGGTTAAACCCGATCATATCCGGCTGTGGGTGTTCGGCCGCGTCGATGGCTTCATCATAGGTCTCATAGGGGCCGTGTTCGCCCGTTTCTGAGACCAAATAATAGGCGCCACAATCCGGACGCTCCGGCGAAAACTCAGTCAGCTGAAACATATGCAGCCTCCTTACAAAACCGCCCCGCCGGATTAACGGATCGGTGATTCTTGTGGCCGGAATGTGTTCAGATTTCTGGTGTGAGGTTCATCTAGTAGCGGATCTCGATGAAGCTGTTTGAATCGGCCTGTTCGAGAACCGACAGCATATAGTCTTGCGGAATGGCGACGCAGCCGGCCGTCGGACGAAAATCATTGTGTGAGAGATGAAAAAAGACAGCGCTCCCTAAGGAAGAGACAACCGGGTCATCATTATGCGCAAGCTCTACAATAAGGTCGTAGACATGATCTTCGCGCCAGAGCTGCTCGTGACTGGCCTCGAATGGTAAAGACACGGGGCGATTGTAGAGCTTGCGCATAATGATGACCCGGTTGTCTCTTCCTTAGGGAGCGCTGTCTTTTTTCATC
>JBCBBY010000031.1:0-37887 GCA_038531195.1 Pseudomonadota bacterium | reverse complement strand
TGGTGATCTTCGCCTCGAGCTCCGGCGTGAAATGCTATCCGTGGCCGGGCGGATCTTATCGCTTTGTTTGCTCTTGGGAGACTCCTGCCGCAGACCTTGAAGCGTTTCGGAACCTATTAGCTTAAGCCGCGGGCGAGCCAGCTCTGCATCAATTTGAGGAAGCTTTCTGTATTGATCGGTGATGCTTGCTGCCCGCCGAGCAATTGTTGGTGCAGCGTCATGACCAAGATTGGCGACAGCATCATAAAAGCAGAGGCGCGTCGTTCGTTCACTGTTTCTGGTTTGCCCGGGGTTGCATCCATCTTGCTGGACACCGCCTCCAGGGCTGGGTCGAGCACATATTCAAGATAAGCTTGGCCCACTTTCTCATCCGCCATGCCTTCAATAATCCCAAAGGCATGAGCGCGGGCAAAGCCGCCATGCGTGAGGCCGGCTTCGGTCACTCGGAAATATTCTTCCACCGCAGTGGCGGTGTTCGGCGCGCCGGTCGCGATGACATCCCAGAGCGGAATGGCGCGGTCATGAATGTGCTGCAGGATGGCGATCACCAGGCCTTGGCGGTCTTTGAAATAGTGTCTTAGTGTGGGTTCAGAGGCTTTTGCGGCAATGGCGAATTGGCGCAAGGACGGACGACGAAGATCATCGTTCAGGGCAAATTCCGATAGCGTGTTGAGCAACGCGGTGCGTTTTGCTTCAAAATCGTGATTTCTTACCCCAGCCGGCCGTGGCATCGTCTCTCCCATTCCCCGAAAAATATCACGGCAACTACGTGTAGCGTTACCTGTTATGGGTTTGCAATAGATGCTTGTGATATTGCGACTTTTATTGCGAATTGCGCGGCTTTTGACGTGCGCGGATTTGTTCTGCGAAGTCTAAGAATGGCTTGACGAATTGACTGCCTGTCTGACCAAGTTTCATGGCCGATTGAAGCCGCGCGGCGATAAATCGATCAACTTCGGCAGAATCGTCTTGATCCAGCCAATGTAAAACGAGGGGGGGTAAAACGGCGCTCAGAAGGGCGCGTTTGGTTTGTCGATTGTAATCTGTCGCCGTGTCGCCCGCGGCCTCCCAGATGGCGTCGGCGGTTGACCAAACTTGCTTCACGGCAGCGCCCGTTCCCCATGGCAAGAGTCCCCGCCCGGCGGCTTTTCGGACGGCCTCTTTGTGGGGGTCCAGTCCGTCCAACCAGGCCCGGATGCCAGCAGCGACGCGCTCATGCGTGCGCATGGCGCCTAGATTCTCGGACGCCAGTCGCTCCAACATCCCATCGGCGGCGCGATCGAAGAAATGATTCATAAGGTCTGTCAGACCGTTCGGCGCGGCAAGCGCTTGTTCACCGGTAGAGATTTCAGCATTTCGGGCGGCTTGCTTGGCGGAAACCTCCGTCCAACCCATGTCAGGCACCAGCGGCAATAGCGCTTCGAGCCAGCGTTCACGGAGCTTTTCAGAGGGTGTCGTCATATCTGACTCCAGGGATAGGCAAGTCGGTTTCCTCATGTTATAGGCGCGGCTTGTTTTCGGCTCCAGTGGCCACAACCGCACATTTGCAGGACATCCTGCCCCGACTTTATGGAGAGTTGACCATTATTCAGATTACCGTTCGCGACAACAATGTTGAACAAGCCCTGCGCGCATTGAAGAAAAAGATGCAGCGTGAAGGCCTGTTCCGTGAAATGAAATCCCGCACTTATTTTGAAAAGCCGTCTGAGAAGAAGGCTCGTCAGAAGGCAGAAGCTGTGCGCCGCGCTCGCAAACTTGCTCGGAAGCGCGCCCAGCGTGAGGGTCTCGTTTAAGCGAACCTTCGAAAAGCTGTTTCGAAACCCCTGCGCCTCGGCGCGGGGGTTTTTGTTTTGGGTTAGGCCTCAACGCCGGCCTCGGCGGCGATGCGGCGCAAATTCTTGATCGCGGGTTCGCCATTGGTCAGCATCGACATCAAGGTTTCCATGATTTTAGGATCGTTCATGTCCGCCTGATCGACCATGCCGGCAAAGCCATCGAGCCGACACGCCGAGCGCCATTCACCGAGCTCAGGCGATGACATCCACATCATGGTGTTCTCCATCGCCGCCGCGAGGACCAAAAGGATGTCTTCGGTTGTGTCGATGCCAGGGGCAGGCCGGGCATAATTATTCTTGTCATCCTCAGGGATCCGCGCCTCGATCGCGGCGATCAATGCGGCGCTGAAGCATGGTTGGAACTGGCGGATGACTTGGACATGGATTTCGTTTGGCTGGAACACTTGTTCGCGGACATTCACATATTTTTTGAACGCGCTGGCGGTGCAGTCGATGTACAGCGTGTCGTCCGCCATTTCGACCTCGCCTTGGTCCATGATGAGTTTGCCGGACTCGATGCTTTTGACATAGCCCTTACGGATCACGTTCTTGATCTTCCGCAACTCTTCAATTTCGCGCTCTGCAACGATTGAAGCGTGAAACATGGTCGGACGGATGTTTTTGTCGATCCGTTGCCAAAGACCTTCGGCTTCCATGCGATCTTCCAGGTCGGTCACGTTTTCGGCCGCGGCATAGATTTCCATCATCTTGGCTTGACCGCCGACTGTGTCCTCGAAGTAGGAATTGTCGAGGGTTTGGAAATTCTTACGGTTGAGGAACCAAGAGTCGCGCGGAACGATCCAATGGATCCGCTTAGGATCATAGCCGCGGGTGAGTAGCCAAATGATGCAATCTGTGGCGGTCTTGCCGCCACCAATCATGCAGATCTGCTCATGCTTCGGCGCTTTTAGCGGTAGGTCATTCGGCGGCACACAGGTCACGCCATCGGCGACGGTGTAGTTTCGCGTATGGGTGGCAGGGATGCTGGTGGTCAGGTAATTGGCGAACACCGTTTTCTTGCGCACCTTGATCGTGTGCTCTTCGCCGGACAGTGTCGACCAGATCCGGCCATCATCTTCGTATCGCGTCAGCGGAAGAAAAGTCACCCGCCCTGAGGGTAAGAAGGTCTCTTCCATTAGCTCGTGGAAATAGTGGGTGATTTCAGGTCCTGACGAGAGGCTTTCGAAACCCTCATTGATCCCAGAGGTCTCGACCCGGCTTTTGCCCAAGGCTTTCGAGTTGACGCCATAAGTCGATCCAGATTGATGCAGGCGAACAAACGGATAAGACTCGTTCCAATGGCCGCCCGGGACGGCGCGATCGTCAAGCATCACGACGTGCGCGTCGGTTTCTGTAAGGAGTGTATCGACGAACGCCATGCCCACTGCACCGGCGCCAATCACGAGATAATCTGTTTCGAGGTGCATGCTTGTCTTTCCCAATGTCCCACCAGTCCTACTCGGATGGGAGATTTAAGGCGTATATTTGGGATGGCCAATACTAATGCAAAGTTCCGCGATCTTTTTTGCGATGAATCGACGCTTTGTGGGCAGAACCAGCGCCTGCGCCTCCTCGGCGCGGGGCGGAGGAGTGGGTAGTTGGATTTTGGTTGAAGCTTGTCATCCCGGAATTTTCGCGGCAGCGGAAATATCCGGGACCTAGTATAGGGTCTGGGTCCCGGATAAATGTTGGCGCATTTTCCGGGATGACAGATCTAGCCCGGCTCGAGATGAGCAATATCTCCGCCGACGCCAGCGCAACGTTGCGCCCAGCTTGACTGGGTGGCTGGGGTCCATGGCATGAACGTTCCTAAAGCAAGATAGGAGATTGAGGCCCTTAGACCCCAGCCACCCGAACGAGCCGGGTGCAGCGTTCCGCTGGCGTCGGCGGGGGAGAGAGCGTGCCGTCTAACCAGCCTGGGCAGAGCGTATCAACATCGTCAGGTTTGTATGCCTGAACATAGACCCCATTCACATGCGGCTTCTGGCTCATACCTTCAAAGTAAGGCACCCAAGCGCGGCCATATTTGTCGGGTCTGACAAAGGCGCGTCGCCCAGTCTCATTCTGCCACAGGTCCACCCGCCATAACTCAAAGAACAGGATCGGCCAGAAATAGACGGCGACCTGTTGGTAATGCGGCAAGTGATAGCGGTGGTTGATCATGGGGCAGAGAATAGCAGCGTGCGAACTCGGTCGGATACAAAACCCGCTCATAACCGCGCAGGCGTGGATCTCTGGCAATCTTGGCCCGGACTCGTGGCACCAGATCCCGGATCAGGTCCGGGTTGAGCGGTTAAGATGGATGCAATCCGTCTGGAACCAATTGCGCAGAGAATATCAAAATTCTGGCGGTGAGACAGGGATTCGAACCCTGGAGACGGGGATACCGCCTACACGCGTTCCAGGCGTGCGCCTTCGACCACTCGGCCACCTCACCGTGAGCCGGGCTGTATACTTCAGGTGAGCGATATCGCAAGACATGTCATTGCAGTTGGCTGCATATGGCCCATATTGGTCTCGAACCAAAACAAGAGGCGCCCCATGCTCTTCTCTCGTAAACCGCTGGCTCTACCGACCCGTGACACCGCTTTGCCCGGACGCGGTATGGCCATTCCGACGGCATCGACCCATTTCGTCAATGGCCGTGATTTGAACGCCCCAACGCCTGACGGCATGAGGGAAATCGTCGTCGCATTGGGCTGTTTCTGGGGCGCTGAGCGCGTGTTCTGGCAAGCCGATGGCGTATATCTCACGCAAGTTGGCTATGCGGGCGGTTATACGCCGAACCCGACCTATGAAGAGACTTGTTCCGGTCAGACTGGGCATACCGAGGTTGTTCGCGTGGTCTATGATCCAGCCATTGTATCGCTCGACGCCTTGCTCAAACTGTTCTGGGAAAGCCATGACCCAACCCAAGGCATGCGCCAGGGTAATGATATTGGCACGCAATACCGCTCAGCGATCTACACCTATGATGACGCCGATCTCGCGACGGCGAAAGCGAGTGAAGCGGCATACAATCAGGCCCTAAGAGCGGCGGGTCGCGGCGAGATCACGACTGAGATCAAAGCCCTGGATGCCTTCTATCCAGCTGAAGATTATCATCAACAATATCTGGCCAAGAACCCGGCGGGGTATTGCGGCATTGGTGGCACAGGCGTGACGTGCCCGATGCCAGGGGCGCACGCGCTCGACTAAAGCGTCGAACCGCCAGTGACCGAAAAGCGTTTGCGGTTGGATAGCATTTCCTGTCCTTGCATGACGGCTTGATTGGTCGCTTGGGCCAGCTGCAGGATCGGGTCGACTTTCAACCGCTCAACCGCGATTTTGAGATGGTCCATTGCTTCGCGCACACGAACGGGATCGAAATTGGCTTGGGCCTGCGCCAGTAAGGCGCGGCCGAGATCGATCCGCGCGCCAATTTCGAAGGTCGGCGGTAATTGTGCCTCACCGGCGAGACGCTTGCGGCGGAACTCGACAACGCGGGCGACATAGTCACGTGTCCCGATCGCCAAGGCCATGGAGCAAAAGTCGCTTTCCAAAGTGAGCTGTGTTTGCTCAGGCAACGCGCCCGGATGTTGTAGACAGGCCATGAGAATGGTTGCCACGGGCTCCAGTTTCTCTGGGCGATACGCACTGCCGTCGGCGAGGCCAGGCTGAAGCGCGCGCGCGACCAGATAGGCTACGACACGGCCCGTCACATCGACATTGCTTTCGTGAATATAGGGAAGCAGGCCTTCAGAATGCATCGCATCATTCGGTTTGAGCGATCCGCCGAGAGAGAGTACCTCAACTCTTGCAGGGTCTGTCTTTCCGCTTTTGCGATGCCCCCAAATGACCAGATCTGTGGACGACTTTTCGAGCCATTTCGTGGCTGCGGCGCGGAGGCCTTTTGCGCCTTTGGCCCGCATTTGTGGGGCGCGGACGATTTCGAAGGGCGACCCGAATGTGAATTGATCGAGATGCTCTTCCAAGGCAGCAATAATCTGCTTGGTTTGCGCCATGCCCTTTGGGCCCATGATCGGTGCGATCGCGATGCCGAATCCTTGGCTCGAGCGACGTTTCCGGCTGGCAAGGGTCGTCGCAACCATTGTAATCAGGCCAGCGATGCCTCTGAGGATCAAATATGCGAAAACCAGCGCCGCGAGCACGGCTGCGGCGAGGCCGATGCTGCTCCAGATGATGGAGCCAGCAATATTGACGTAGAACCATTCAATGAAAGAACTGACCTGTGCGGGCATATGATTTTGGCCTGGTACAATACGGGGGTCCGCTAAATACCGCACGGACAGCCATTTTCGCAATGCCAAATGACTGTTAGGTCACGAATTCGGTCACGACGCGGGAGGGAAGGTCGTCTATGACAGTGTTTCGCACGCGATTTGCGCCCTCGCCCACCTATTTCTTACATCTTGGACATGCGGCCTCGGCCTTCCACGTTTGGCGCGCGGCCGAGGACGCGGGCGGTCAGGTTTTGCTGCGAATCGAAGACATCGACACGACACGGTGCCGACCAGAATATGCCGAGGCGATATTTGAAGACCTAAATTGGCTGGGTCTCGACTGGCCGGAGCCTGTACGGGTGCAATCAGAGCACTTTGATGCCTATGCATCCTGCGTTTCGGATCTGCACGATAGAGGGCTCGCCTATCGCTGTTTCCGGACGCGAACGGAGCTCGCGGAGATGGCAAACCCATTGCAACCTGGACCGCACGAGATAGCGGATGAAACAGCGCGGCTCGAGCAAGGCGAGCCGTATGCCTGGCGATTGTGGCTCGCAAGGGCGCGCAATGCAATCGGATCAGAATGGTCGTCGCTCAGCTATTTGGAGCAAACACCCGAAGGCTTACAAACCCGCCGGGCCAAACCAGAGCTGCATGGCGACATTGTCATCGCACGCAAAGATAGTCCGAGCGCTTACCATCTCGCGGCAACGCATGACGACGCGTTGCAAGGTATGACCGATATTGTTCGGGGTGAGGATCTGATCGATGCCCCGCATATCCAAACTGTTTTGCAAACCCTTATGGACTGGCCGCAACCTATCTATCACCATCACGCTTTGGTCTATGATCAGGCAGGCAAGAAGCTTTCTAAGCGACAGAAAAGCATCACGCTTGCGAGCCTGCGGCACGAGGGTATGACCGCAGATCAAATCAAAACACGTTTGGGGTTCGGCTAGTATGTCAGCGACCAAAGACCACCAGGAGCAACATACCTGGTACGGGCCTCTGATGGTGCTCGCGGGTGGGGTCTGTATTGGCCTCGCGCCGATTGGACTGCGCTTAGGACTCGATGACCTGGGGCCTCAAGGCATCGCGTTTTGGCGCTTTTCTTTTGCGCTTCCGGTGCTGTTTGTTTTGGCGATTGGCATGCAACGGCGTTTGCCGGCCAAGCCCAACCGGTTTGTCATTATCGCGGGCATCTTGTTTGGCCTAGAGATGGGGCTTTGGCATTGGTCATTGACGATCACAACCGTCGCCAATTCAACGTTCCTGGTCAATCTCGGCAATATTGGCGTCGGCTTGGCCGCGTGGATTTTCCTAAAAGACCGGCCTTCGAGAATGTGGTTCCCGGCCGTGTTTATTGCGATTGTCGGAGCGGCGGCTTTGTCCCTCGGTGGCGGCGTTGATGGCAAAGCCGATTTACGCGGAGATCTGATGGCCGTTGGTGCGGCTGTTCTGGTGTCACTTTACATCGTGGCGTCGAAAGTGGCGCGCCGATCGCTGAGTGGCATTGATACGATTTTTTGGCTGACGGCGGTGGAGGTGCTCGTCGCCGCATTTTTGGTCGTCGGATTTCGAGAGAACTTCTTTCCATCTGAGTGGACCGGTTTTGTGGTTCCGCTCTTTCTTGGGCTTGTGGTGCATATTGGTGGCCAAGGTCTGATCGTCACCGGTCTCGGGCATACGCCTGCAGCCATTGCGGGCGTCCTGATCCTTATCCAACCCGTTGTGGCCGCAGCGATTTCTTGGCAGCTCTTTGAAGAGCCATTGGAACCGATCCAGGCGGTGGGCGGTCTACTCATCTTGGTCGGAATATTCGTCTCGCAATGCAGGACGGAGTCAAAACCGTCACACGAACTCGTTAAGCCTGCCGACACTTAGTTTTCTTGGGGAGCAGTCCGATGCGTTTGGTATTTTTAGGGTCCGCTGCAGCGATCGTGGCCGCCTGCGCTGCTGTCACGACCACAGCGTCCGGGCCTGCAAGTGTAAGCGGGCCGGCTTTTATAGAGCGCGCGGCGGTTCCCAGCCAAGCCACGGATCCGTACTATCAAAAGGCCGAAGCGGCCGTCGTCTCGCGATGAAGACGGTTTTGTTTTGATGGTCGAAGGCGGGCGCATCGACCATGCGCATCATGGCGTCAATGCCGCGCGGGCCTTAGAGGATACCGATGCCTTCGACCAAGCGATCGCTGCCGCTCTCGAAATGACCAGCTATGAAGATACGCTGATCATCGTGACCGCTGATCACAGCCACACAATGACAATGGCGGGATACCCGCGCCGCAACAATCCGATCCTCGGCAAAGTGATCTATGAGACCGGCGCTGTGGCGCGCGGCGATGATGGCCTGCCCTATACGACCCTCGGTTATGCCAATGGTCAATCGGCTTGCCGGCGATTGGAAGACGGCGAAACGAGCTGTGCGCGGATGGACCTAAGCGATGTCGATACGACCGGGAAAGACTTCCGTCAGCAGGCGCTCGTCTTTATGGGTTCTGAAACGCATGCCGGTGAAGATGTGGCGATTTTCGCCAGTGGTCCCGGATCGGAGCTCGTGCGCGGTGTGATGGATCAAAACGAGATTTTCCACGTTATGGGGGTCTCGTCTGGCCTTGTTAGCCTGACGCCACCTACAGAATAAATTTGGACAAGTCGGCATCGCCGACCAGGTCGGACAATTGCGCTGTGACATAGTCTTCGGTGATCGTCACGGTCTCGCCTTTGCGATCAGATGCTGAGAAGCTGATCTCATCGAGCAGGCGTTCCATCACGGTGTGCAATCGACGCGCGCCGATATTCTCGACCGAGTTGTTCACCTTCACGGCGAGGTCTGCGAGCGCATCAATTGCGGCTTCTTCAAATTCAAGGATCACGCCTTCCGCTTCCATGAGCGCCTGATGTTGGCGGATGAGTGAAGCTTCGGGTTCGACCAAGATTCGGCGCATATCATCACGCGTCAGGGCCGTTAGCTCGACCCTAATCGGAAGGCGGCCCTGAAGCTCTGGCAGTAAATCCGACGGCTTGGAAACATGAAACGCGCCGGAGGCGATGAAGAGAATATGATCGGTTTTGATCGGCCCGCGTTTGGTCGAAACCGTCGTGCCTTCGATCAATGGAAGCAGGTCGCGCTGTACGCCTTCGCGGCTCACATCGGCGCCAGTCCGGCCTGCTGCGCCCGCGACTTTGTCAATCTCGTCGAGGAAAACAATGCCGTCTTCTTCAACAGCTCGGGTGGCTTCGCGAGCAATCGCATCTTCATCAATGAGTTTATCGGCTTCCTCATCGATTAGCGGCTGATAGGCCTCTCGCACCGTGGTTCGCACGCGCTTTGTGCGCTGACCCATTGCTTTACCGAGCATATCCCCGAGATTGATCATACTCATCGATCCAGTGCCGGGCATGTCCATCATTTGCATCGGGTTGCTCGACTCCGCGAGATCGATGTCGACGGCTTTCTCATCCAGCTCCCCGTCGCGCAGCTTGCGCCGGAAAACTTCGCGGGTGGATGATTGTGCATCTTCGCCTACCAAAGCATCGAGCAGACGCTCTTCGGCGGTATCGCGGGCTTGGTCTTCGACGGTTTTGCGTTTCTGGTCGCGCAGCATGCCGATCGCCGATTCGACCAAGTCGCGGACGATCTGTTCAACATCCCGGCCGACATAGCCCACCTCGGTGAACTTGGTGGCCTCAACCTTGAGGAAGGGTGCATTCGCGAGTTTCGCCAGACGCCGCGACACCTCGGTTTTGCCGACACCCGTGGGTCCGATCATTAAGATGTTCTTCGGCGTGATTTCTTCGCGTAGGCCTTCTGGAGCTTGCTTACGGCGCCAGCGATTGCGTAGGGCCAACGCAACAGCGCGCTTGGCGTCTTTTTGTCCGACAATGTGGCGATCAAGCTCGGTGACGATCTCAGCGGGCGTTAATTGAGTCATGCGCGGTCCAGCGGGTTAAGCAGGTTCAGGTGGAAATACCTGGCTCCATGTGCCGCCTTTTGGGAAAAATACAAGCACAGCTCTGCGCGCGGTCTTCCATCCAGCCCCTAAGAGCACCACCCCAGTCCCGATAATCATCGTGACGGTGATGAAAATATTGAAGCCTCCCAGACCAACGCGATTGAGGACAAAGACCAAGGTAATGATGAATGTCAGCAAGCTGGCTGCGATCAATGCGCGCCGATTGAGCGCCAAGGAAATGATGCCAATGGTGAGCAAAACGACCAGAAGCGTTATGCCCTGCGACGCGTCGTCTGCCCCGCTGGTTGAGCCGCCGAGTATGTTCGATCCAGTGACCAATGCGCTAATGCCATAGATGAGTTGCGGTGCAGCAGCGAGGTGGAGCCAGAACGCATTGTCTGAGGCTTTGCGGATCCGCTCAGGATCTTTCATGTCGAACCAGATCGCGATCGCCAACGTCACGCCCCCCATAAGGACGAGGAGCGGGCCACCAACGACCTGTGAGATATTACCGAAGAAACTGGCACCAACATAGACAGCCCCCGCGGCTGAAAGCGCGCTCAACGCCAACGCGAAGGGCAGACGGAAACGGAGGAAAATTGTCAACGAGGCCGCCAGCGCAGCGAGAAAGACAAACACGCCGAGGACGCCTGTCGTGCTATACATCTCGCTGAAATCGAGCCGCTCAATATCTGCACCGATAATGCTTGCAGCAAAAGACATCGCCGCCGCGGTGCAGAACACGACAAATATAACCGACAAGGCCATACTGGGGAGCAGCAATCGGCGCCGGGCGCAGAAATACTCCATCAATACCCAAGCAAAGGCGGCGACCGGAAGAGAGAACAGAACGCCTGCAAGCAAGTTACCAGAGGCCATGGCGGGCCCTGACATTGTGCCAACAAGTGCAATCACGCCGACAAAGAGAATCCCCAAACCAAGCGTGATGAAGATGTCATTGAAATTGGCCAAGAACCGCAAATTTTCCTGACCGATCTGTTCTGATCCCGCGCCATCATCTTTGCGCGATAGCAAAAAGGCTTCGAGCCGCGACGCTTGATCAGCGCTTAAAACATTGGCCCCGACGGCGGCGCGAAGATCTGTTCGATCAAACATCAAGAACCTCCACAGTGAAATGGGAATTGGTGTAAACGCAAATATCCGCTGCGATCGTCATGGCGCGGCGGCCGAGTGTCTCGGCGTCCTTTTCATAGTCGATCAAAGCGCGCGCCGCGGACAGCGCGTAGTTCCCACCTGAGCCAACCGCGACAACCGGATATTCGGGTTCCAAAACGTCGCCGGCGCCGGTGATGACCAGCGTTGTGCTTTTATCCGCGACGATCAGCATCGCTTCGAGCTTTTGTAGCTGGCGTTCTGTGCGCCACTCTTTGGCAAGTTCGACAGCAGCGCGTTGTAGCTGATTGGGAAACCGCTCCAACTTTTGCTCCAAACGTTCGAAGAGTGTGAACGCGTCAGCGGTCGCGCCAGCGAACCCGGCCAGGATATCGCCGCCGCCAATCCGGCGCACTTTGCGGGCATTGCCTTTCATCACGGTTTGGCCAATCGAAACCTGGCCATCGCTGAGCATTGCGACTTGAGTGTCTGTGCGAACTGCTAAGATGGTCGTGCCGTGCCAATCCGGCGACGAAGATTTATCGTTTATCATAAAACCCTAGATGCCTAAGAAATCCGAAAATTTCAAGCCCTGACTGTGTCGAGGGCAGATTAGGCAGAGAGTTTGCGGTCTACAAAGGGCTGAGTTTTCAGCATTTCTTCAAACGCCGCAGCCGCAACGGGCGGACTGTAGAGGAAGCCTTGGCCAATATCGCAGCGGCGTTCGGTCAAGAATGCGGCTTGCTCTTCGGTTTCGATGCCTTCGCCAACAATCGTCATGTTCAGCGAGCTCGCCATAGACAAGATCATGTCGACAATCGCATTGGCCTGCTCGTCTTGCGGCGTACCGGTGAGGAACTGTCGGTCGATCTTGAACACGTCGAAGTCAATTTGTGTCAGCACAGCGAGGTTTGAGTGGCCCGTGCCGAAATCATCCATGGCCAATTTCATGCCGAGACGGCGAAGGGGTTCCAGAACAGCGCGAACACGGTCCGGTTGTTGAATCGCCAGGCTCTCAGTGATCTCGATTTCGAGTTGGCGCGGCGAGAGACCCGTCTTGGCGAGGGCGTCGAGAATGGTCTCCGCGAGCTGCTCATCTTCAAACTGGCGCGGTGAGACATTGACCGCGAGATTGATCGGGAACCCTTCGCGTGTCCATTTCGCAGTCTCGTCACAGGCCTTTTGCATGATCTGATTGCCGATCTTGCCGATCAGGCCGCATTCTTCTGCGAGCTCGATGAAGACGGATGGAGACACCAGGCGGCCATTGTCGAGTTGCCAGCGCGCAAGGGCTTCCGCGCCCGTGATACGACCGGTCTTGAGATCGATTTTTGGCTGGAAGAGCGGAATGAAGCGGTCTTCTGCGACAGCCTGGCGAAGTTCGCTCTCGAGTTTCACCTTAGCGTCGCGTTGGCGTTCAAGCTTCGGCGTATAGAACGCAAAGCCGCTGCGAGACTTCGCTTTCAAGTCGTCCAGCGTGGCTTGGGCGCGCTCAAGAATTTTTTGCAAGCTGTCGCCGTCCTGTGGGATCAGAACGATGCTGCCGTTCAGCGACACATGGACCGATTGCTGTTGGCAATTGAGCGGGATGCGGAATTCGCCAAGCAGTTCGCGAATGACGCCTGCGACGTCGTCACGCGTGGTGTTGGCTTTGATCAGGAGCGCAAACTGATCCGAGAACAGGCTGCCCAAGACCCAATCGCTCGGCTCATAGCCATGCTTGATGACCGCTTGCTCCGCGAATTCGCGCAGACGATGCGCCGCTTCGATATAAGCGTCGTTAGAGAGCAGCTGAATTGGGCCATCGGCATTGGCGTTTTGAGCTTGAAATTCGATCGTAATCAACACCGCTTGCGAGGTTGAGGTCAGCATTTGTAGCGCGTCTTTGACTTCCTGATGGAAGGCAGGTTCGTTGAGCAGACCGGTTCGCTCGTCGAGGCGAGCCGTTGCGCGCAGATGATCGAGTTCCTTGGCGACCCGGCGTGTGGCGCGGGTGGTGGCTAAAGCAAGCTGGCGAAACTCTGCGAAAGCGAATTTTGACACTTTGCGGCGGCTGGTGCCGACAAGACTGTAATCACCGATCAGCCGTGTCACCTGTCCGACATAGCCGACTACGGTTCGCGCGAAGAAGCCCATGATCAGTGAGGCGAGTACGGTAATGGCGATACAAATTGAAATCGCCGCCCAGTAAGGGATAGGGGGTTGGAAGCTCGTGCTTGGCAGATAGAGCAGTGTGCCAAGGGCCTCGCCATTATGCTCCAATTGGAAGTCTAAAGCGCGAGATTGGGCGTCTGCGCTAAGCTCGCCCATGAAGGTTGTGCCATCTGGCGAGAGAATTACGGCGCGTTCGGCGAGCGTGTTTTGCAGTGCGACTTCAATCGCTCGGGTTTCATTGTAAGCGAGTTCGCTGCTGATCAATTCGGCGACCTGAGCGCCGCTATCACTGGCGCTGACCTGATAGGCGTCCCAGGCTTTTGAGAAGTAGAATAAGGTGAACATGCTCGACAAGAGCAGCGCGAGCAATGCCGCAGCAAGTGACAATACGCTCGCAAAGCTGGTTCTCGCCAGCGATCTCGTAAAGGCCCGAATAGGTTTCAACGCAACTGCCTTTTTGTGCCCGACTCATCCCTCTGAGACTGTTGTGACGGCAATTGTTTAGGGAGTCGTGAACAGATCTGTGCTAGCGCACACGGAAAATAAACCTTATTTGGGCCCGCATGACCGATCGTATCGCCACTATTTCGCGCAAGACCAAAGAAACCGACATTACTGTTACCGTTAATTTGGACGGAACGGGGAAGACGGATATCGCCACTGGCATTGGCTTCTTTGACCATATGCTGGACGCGCTAGGGCGCCATTCCTTCATGGATTTGACGGTAAAAGCGGACGGCGATCTGCACATTGATGGTCACCACACGGTCGAGGACACTGGGATTGTTATTGGTCAGGCGATTAAGCAGGCCCTCGGCGATTTTGCTGGAATCACCCGCTATGGACACGCCTATTTGCCTATGGATGAGACGCTGAGCCGATCAGCCGTCGATCTTTGCAAAAGACCTTACTTCATTTGGAAGGTCGATTTTGCCCGTGACAAGATTGGCGACATGGACACCGAATTGTTCAAAGAGTTCTTCCAAGCGCTCGCGGGCAATGGCGGCATGTGCCTGCACATTGAGAACCTATATGGCGAAAATAATCACCATATCGCAGAGAGCTGCTTCAAAGCGGTCGCGAGGGCGCTGCGTATGGCGGTGACCCCGGACGCGAAACTCGCCGGGGCCCCCGCCAGCACAAAAGGCAGCCTCTAAAGCGGTTTTTGCGGACAGATCAGGTATTTCTGTCCGGTCACTTTCGCATTGTATTTCGCGACGTTTTCGGCTTGCAGCGCTTCTGACAGCGAGAGCTCGTCCGTGTAATGGCTGGCAAAAGTGGTTTTCAGTTCATCGGCAACCCGCTTGCGCAGACGTAACGCAACATCTTGGCCGGCTTTGGCGAGGAAGTTCGGCAATAACCATCCGCCTACGCCCCAGGCCATGCCATAGCCGCGGGTGAGCGTCGTTGGCGACGTGTCGAGTCCGCCATAGAGATAGACCTGTTTATGCGCGACAGAGCCGTAAATGCTATAGGCGCCTGGCGTCCGCGCAGCAGCGCCTTCCATCCCTGTGAGGATGTCTGAGGCAAGCTTGCCGCCGCCCGTGGCATCGAAGCCGAGCGTTGCACCGGTTTCGTGGATGGCGTCGATGAGGTCCGGCATGAAGCTTTCTGAGCTCGAATTGACGATGTATTTCGCGCCAAGGCCTTTCAGGATTTCTTCTTGTTCGGGCTTACGGACGATGTTGACCAGATCCACGCCGTCGGCCTGACAGATCCGGTTGAGCATCTGGCCAAGGTTAGATGCCGCGGCGGTGTGAACGATCGCGGTGTGGCCTTCCAAACGCATCGTCTCGAGGAAACAAAGCGCTGTGAGCGGGTTCACGAAGCAAGAGGCGCCGTCCTTCGCGGTGTCACCATCGTGCAGCGGCAGCGCCATGATCGCATCGACCGCGCGGTACTCGCCATACATGCCGCCGCCCATAACCGCGACAGTCTTACCCATCAGGCTTTGCGGGTAATCACCCTCGCCTGCGGCGACTACCGTGCCAGCGCCTTCATTCCCGACCGGTAGCGCTTGGCCGATGCGGGCTTTCATCACGCGCATGCCTTGTTCTGGCACCGGAGCGGTCAGCACGGTGTCCTTGCCGGCGCCTGAGCTGGTCGCAGCTGCCATGTTCGACCAACCAAACATGACGCCATGGTCGGATGGATTGATCGGGGTCGCTTCGATGCGAATGACGATTTGACCCGGCTTTGGCGTCGGCATGGACTTTTCGACCAATTCCATGCGCAGCTCGCCAGCTTCCGTCACGGTTGAGACCATTTGCAGATAAGTATCGGGCAAAGACATGATGGGGACCTCCGAAGATTTGAGATTCTGATATACGCCTCTCCTGCCAACCCTGACCTGCGATGACCAGGCTCACGTCGCGAAATGTCTCTTCCCCTTAGCGTTTATCTCCGCTACGGGCGCACCCATGAAGACGATTGCGCTCATCGACTATGGCTCTGGCAATCTGCACAGCGCGGCGCGCGCGCTGCGGGTCGCTGCGAACACGGCCAAGAAAACGCGTGAGATTCGCATTACGGCGGATCCGAGCGCGATTGCTTATGCGGACCGGATTGTCTTGCCGGGCGTTGGCCACTTTGCCGACTGCGCCGAAAATTTGCGGGCGCGAGACGGCTTGGTTGAAGCTTTAAAAGAGGCGGTGATCGATCGCGGCGTGCCATTCTTTGGCATCTGCGTTGGCCAGCAATTGCTGGCGACGCGCGGATTGGAAGATGGTGAAACGCCTGGCCTCGACTGGATCCCCGGCGATATCGATCGGATTGAACCCGGCGGCGATCTTGCGGTTCCGCATATGGGTTGGAACGCGCTCGATCTGAAACAAACGCACCCAATCTTGTCGGGTTTAGGTGACGATCCGCATGTCTATTTCACGCACTCCTACGCCTATCGAAACCCAACCGCGTCGGACATCGCTGCGACTACCGAGTATGGTGAAACGATCATCGCGGCCGTCGCGCGGGACAATATGTTCGCCACACAATTCCACCCCGAGAAGAGCCAGCGCGTTGGCCTGCAAATTCTCTCTAATTTTGTACTTTGGGACCCCAAATGAGTTTCGCCTTATATCCCGCCATTGATCTAAAAGACGGCCAGTGTGTCCGCCTCCTGCGCGGCGAAATGGATCAGGCGACGCAGTATAATCCCGATCCTGCCGACCAAGCCAAACGCTTCAAATCGATGGGGTTTGAGTACTTACACGTGGTCGATCTAAACGGTGCGTTCGAAGGTGCCAGCGCGAACAGCGAGGCGGTTCAGTCTATACTCAAAGCCACCGATGTGCCGGTTCAACTTGGCGGCGGCATTCGCACCCGGGCGCAGATCGATGCCTGGCTCGATGCGGGGCTGTCCCGTGTCATCCTAGGAACAGTGGCTTTGCGCAATCCTGAGCTAGTCAAAGCCGCGGCGCGCGAGCTTCCAGGCCAAATCGTTGTCGGCATTGATGCGAAGGATGGCATGGTCGCGGTCGAAGGTTGGGCGGAAACATCTGACATGCCCGCTATTGAGCTCGCCAAAGCATTCGAAGGCTGCGGCGTCGCGGCCCTGGTCGTTACTGACATTGCACGTGACGGCATGAAGACGGGCGTCAATGTCGGCTTCACCGGATCGATCGCGGATGCGGTCTCGATCCCCGTTATTGCCAGTGGCGGCGTGGCGAGTGTTCAGGACATATATGATTTGCGCGCCTATCAGGGTGTCCGCGCGATTTCTGGTTCGATCCTTGGCCGTGCGCTCTACGATGGTGATTTGCAACCTTCAGAAGCCTTGGCGGCTGCGCGCTGAGGTCTAGTTCCCCTTTGCGCTCGTTTCCGGCCACGCGGTGATCGATTTGAAAAACGCCTGAGCCTCCTCCTCTTCGCCGGTTGACCAACCACTTTCGAGCAAAATCGGTTCGCTATCATGACCGCGAACAAAGCCGCGGAATAGCACCGATATATGGCCGCCGGATTGAGGCTCTGTGAAAACATAGACTTCTCGCCCGTTTTCCAGATGACACATTCGCGCTGGGCGGGCCATCGGATGGCAATGATAGTCTCCGCGCGATTCAATATTGTCCATCAAGGTCAATAAGCGATCGCTCTCTACCAGGTATTTAAACTCCTGGACGTTTGGTATCGGCCCATCCTCGCCAATATTGACACGTTCGGGCAGGCCATCTTTATGCACTCGGAAGACAATCGCGCGGGCGCCATCTGGACCGCCGCGTGGTGCGTGCTCGGCCTCTGGCGGAATAACATAAGCGTCGCCCGCGCTCAGAATTTGATCGGGCTTGCCTTCTTCGACATGCACCGCGGAGCCTTCGATCACGTAGAGAAACTCTTCACCAGGATGAAAGTGGCGGGGCACTGTGGCGCCCGGTGGAATGACCACGTCTGAGATGATGACTTCCAGATCATCCGAAATCGTGATCGGTGCGCGCATCATAAGGTTAGAGCCCGGCGGCGGACGCATTGTTTCAGTTTCTGAATGAGTATGCGTGGGCGTAGCGCATCCAGCCAATGCCATGCCCGCGCAAAGCGTAGCGATCATTCGTATCATTCAGCGGCGCTCCAGAATTCAGTGGTTTCCAGCGCTAAGTCTCGTGCGATATCCTTCGCGTCGAGCATGCTGAGAATTTCGAGCAGCTCTGACAAATCAGACGGTGCTAAGCGTTCGGCTTCCCCATTCGTTGTGACCAGCACCATCAGCGCTGCTTCGGCGATAGCATCTCCAAAGAGCGCAGCTTTCATGCTGGTGACCTGGCCTTGACCCACGCGTTCGCCGCGATCGGGCACGCCGCCAACAAAGTCGCGGGCGATTGGTGAGAGCGGCAGACCGAGTCCAGTCCATGCCGTGAAGACTTGCGCGGCTTGGGCCTCGCGCCCCTCTGAATCAACCGATGTGGTCAGACGCTTTTCAGCGCTGCTCAAGGCGGACGGCGATGGGTCCACGGTTGCAATGATACTGCTCGCTTGCACCAAAGCGACGGCATATGGATCGGGCGCTTGGTCTTCCTCCGTCGCCGTTGCATCTAACCACGATAAAGCGAGGTCGGCATTATTTGCCGCCAAAGCCGCGCGCGCAAAATCGAGGGCGTATGGCGCCGTCGCTTCATTTTGCGCAACCGCTTCAAGATCTGGCTGAAACAGTTCTGACGTCGTCCGATATTCGATGAAGGAGGCGTCGGCGGCCGCTCGAAGCACACTGGCGAGCTTTTCGGCCCGGTCCTCGTCAGGCGTGAGCGGGTCTTGCAAAGCATATAGCGCATCTTCGATCGCAGATGCTGGCGCAAACTCTTCTTCTTCAAAGCGCGCGACGAGGATCTCACGTCGATCTTCGGCGCTTATGAGTTCATGCGAGCTGGCGATTTCCGCAAATCGTGCGCGCAATTCAACCGGGACTCCGGGACGCTGCGCGGCGGCGGCGGCGAGGTCAGGGCGATCGGCGGCTAAGGTGACGCGGGTCGTATCAAGCACGGCTTTGGCGGAGAGGGCGATATTGAGCCCAGAGTCGAATTTCGCGCCGGGCGGGTTCGGCGTATCACCAGAGGCTGCGAAAATGGCTTCAACCAACCATTCATCCTCGACGCCCTGGGCGCTCGCGACTTCAATCGCGAGCTGAGCGCTCGAATAGTTTTCTCGCAATACGGCGCAGACGGCGCGGAGCTTCCACCAATAGTCGCCGTCTCGAACTTCGCCCTCCAGAGCCCCGCAAGCGCTCGCTTCTTGGCCGCTGGCAAGATCAAGGTCCACAGCAAGCGTTTCGGCGTCAAGTCCAGGTGCAGCCTGCTCCAATTGCGGGACCAACGCCGCGGTGGCGCGGGCTTCACCGAGTTCGAGCATAAGACGGGCGCGCTCGGTTAGCAGGTCTTCGGCCCGCGCCCCAACCGGCGGTGTGGCGGGAGATAGAACGATGCGGCGGAGCAGGCGTCGCTCCGCTGGACCGAGTTCGCGGGCGTCCAAGTCGCGTAGCAAAGAGAGCAAGAATTCATCATTCGAATTGCGCCAGAGCGTCGTCGGCAGCTCGGTTTCGTTCGACGACAGGTAACGTTGCCCCCACGCGCCGAGATCGTCCATGCTATCGGATTCGATCTGTGAGGACGCAGCGCCCACTGCAGAAAGACCCATGAGTAAGCTGCTGACCAGTGCAGCTTTATAGAACATGCTCAATCTCCATGCGCACCTCGCCGGGCTCGGGTTTGTGAGCATTGGCCGAATTGCCGAGCCACCAGATCACCGCGAGGACGCCCACGATGATCACGCCTAATATGATAAGCCATTTGCGCATGAATAATCTGCCTTTCGCACACTGCCGCGATGGTCAAAGATTGCCGGAACCGCTTCGTCTGTATAGGACAAGTTGTGAAGATCCGAAAAGACCATGGCTGAAGACCGAACTAGTATCTTAAAACGCGACAGAAATGAGGCGCCTTGGGCCGGTCGTACTGTCGCGCTTGTTGGGTTGATGGGGGCCGGAAAGTCAACGGTCGGTCGCCGGCTCGCTGATCGTCTTGGCCGCAGCTTCTTTGACAGTGATAATGAGATTGAGAAAGCGGCAGGGCTTTCGGTGGCGGATATCTTCTCTCTGCATGGCGAAGAAGAGTTTCGCCGCGGGGAACATCAGGTTCTGAAGCGCCTCTTGGATCTTAAGCCGCACGTGCTGGCGACAGGCGGCGGGGCTTATCTGAATGAAGAGACACGCACATTAATGCGCGAAAAGGCCGTGACCATCTGGCTTAATGCGGATCTTGAAACCCTTTGGAAGCGCGTTTCGCGGCGCAATCACCGGCCGCTTTTGCGCCGGCCGGATGCGAAAGAAGTCTTGTCGAACTTGTTTGACGAGCGGCGGCCCATATATGAGCTCGCGGATTTAACCGTCCACAGTGTGGATGGGCCGCATTCAAAGACGGTCACCGCGATTATCGAGGCCTTGGAGTCATGGACGCCGCAATCATAACCGAGCCGAACCGAGTCCGCGTCGAGCTGGGGTCCCGCAGCTATGACATTCTGATTGGTCCCGACCTGCTGTCGCAAGCGGGGGCGCTGGTAAAACCGTTTACTGGCCAATCACGGGTGTTTGTGCTGAGCGATACGACCGTTTGGGGCTTGCATGGTGAGCGCCTAATTGCCGGGATGGGCGCTGCTGGGCTGAGCGTGCTTGAGAAAACCCTGCCACCTGGCGAGGGTACCAAAAACTGGGTCCTGCTAGGTGAAACCGTTGATTGGCTGCTGGAAAATGGTGCGGGTCGCGACGACGTTTTGATCGCCTTTGGCGGCGGCGTGATCGGCGATTTGACGGGGCTTGCGGCTTCATTGCTGAAACGCGGGATGCGTTTTGTGCAAATTCCAACGACGCTTTTGGCACAAGTTGATAGCTCTGTCGGCGGTAAGACGGCGGTGAATAGCACCCATGGCAAGAACCTGGTTGGCGCCTTCTATCAACCCCGTTTGGTCATTGCAGATACCGATGTCCTTGCGACTCTGCCGGACCGCGAACGCCGTGCCGGATATGCGGAAGTGATCAAATATGGGCTGATCAATGATCGCCGCTTCTTCGATTGGCTCGCAGCTCAGGGTAATAAAGTCCTTGAATTGGACCCAGGCTCGATTTCTGAAGCCGTCGCGACCTCTTGCCAGGCGAAAGCTGACATTGTGGCACAAGATGAGCGCGAAGGCGGGGTTCGGGCTCTGCTCAATCTCGGGCATACGTTTGGACATGCGCTAGAGGCAGAGAATGGCTATCGGCCAGACCTGTTGCACGGTGAAGCGGTCGGCACGGGAATGGTTCTCGCTCTGCGATACTCGGCGCGATTAGGTTTGATGACGGCGGAAGAGGCAGAACAAGGCGCGGCATTGATCGCGGCTTCTGGTTTAACCGCTGAGGTCGCTCAATTGCTCGGTGGACCTTATCGCGCAGACGCTTTGGTCGCCGCCATGCAACAAGATAAAAAGGCGCGCGCTGGCCGCGTGCCGTTAATCTTGGCCAAGGGCCTCGGCCAAGCGTTTATCTACCCCGATGCAGACCTGTCAGACGTACAGGCATTCTTACAAGAGGAGCTGCAAAAAAGCTGATGATTATCGGCACGATTGTCACCATCCTGGTGCTCATTAGCCTGTCTGGATTCTTCTCAGGATCAGAGACAGCCCTGACCGCAGCGAGCCGCGCGCGGATCCATCAATTGGAAAAAGACGGCGATAAGCGTGCCGGTCTGGTGAACAGTTTGATCACTGACCGCGAACGCTTGATTGGCGCGATCCTGCTCGGCAACAATTTGGTCAACATTCTCGCCTCGGCGCTGGCGACCAGCCTGTTCGTAAGTCTCATGCCTGGACCCAGCGGCGTCGCTGTCGCGACCGCAGTGATGACTGTTTTGGTATTGGTGTTTGCAGAAGTTTTGCCAAAGACCTATGCGATTACCCGTCCGGACGCGATGGCAATGACCGTGGCGCGGCCGATCTCTTGGTTTGTCTCCGTCGCGAGCTGGATCGTCGCTGGAATTCAAGCGATCGTTAATATGACGCTGCGCTTGCTCGGCGTGAAACCGCCAGATGATGGGGTCACGGCGGAAGAAGACATTCGCGGCACGATTGACCTACACCATTCCGAAGAAGGTCTCGACGCCCAAAAGCGCCACCGCTTAGTCGGCGCCTTGGATCTAAAAGACATGACGGTGGAAGAAGTGATGATCCACCGCAAGAACATCACGATGATCGACGCCGATCAAACCGCAGATGCGATCGTGCGTAAGGCGCTCGCCAGTCCGCACACGCGGCTGCCACTGTTCCGCGGCGACCAGGAAGAGATTGTCGGCATCCTGCATGTGAAAGACCTACTCAGGGCCGTTGTGGGTAATAATGGTAAGACGGCGGGGCTAGATATTCTCGATATCTGCCGCGATCCATGGTTCATTCCCGAAACCACTGCCGCAGAAGACCAGCTTGATCTGTTCTTGAAGAAACGAAGCCATTTCGCGCTTGTCGTCGACGAGTATGGCGCGCTGCAAGGGCTGGTGACGCTGGAAGACATTCTTGAAGAGATCGTTGGTGACATCCGAGACGAGTATGACGTGGTCGTTCGCGGGGTCCGACCGCAATCGGACGGCTCTGTATATGTGGAAGGCGGGGTCACGATCCGCGATTTGAACCGAGCTATGGGTTGGGAACTCCCTGACGAGGAAGCGGTGACCATTGCCGGCTTGGTGATCCATGAAGCCCAGACAATTCCCGAGCCGGGTCAGCGATTTGCCTTTTATGGCTATCGTTTCGACATTGCGCGTAAGAGCCGCAATCAGATTACGGGTCTGAAAGTCATGCCGGTACACGAAGAGCGAGACGCCTAATATGCGATCGTTTGAGGAGATCCTGGATCTGGCAGCCACGCATCATGGCACGCCGGAGGCTGTCCTCACGGCCGCCGCGAATGAACACGCAGCTGCTGATCTGACCGCTCAAAGCGACGCGCATTATCTTTCCGAAATGACCAAAGCGGTGTTCAGCGCTGGGTTTAGCTGGAAAGTCATCCGGCAAAAATGGCCGGGCTTTGAGGCGGCGTTTGATGGATTTCAGCCAAATCGCGTCGCCTTCTATGCGGATGAGGAGATGGACCGTTTGCTCTCCGACAAGAGCATTGTCCGCAATGGTCAAAAAGTCACGGCGACCATCAATAATGCCCGCTTCATGGTTGAGACGATCAAGGCGCATGGCAGCTTTGGCGCGTTTCTGAATCTTTGGCCAAATGAAGACCAGGCTGGGCTTCTTGCGCATTTGAGCAAACATGGTGGCCGCTTGGGCGGTGCAACCGCGCAATACTTCCTCCGGTTCTCAGGGTATGATGCTTGGATTACATCGAAAGATGTTTGCGCGGCGCTTGTTCGAGAAGGCGTGCTGGATAAGCCAAGTGCGACCAGTAAGACAGCGCTTAAAAAGGTGGATACTGCGATCACGACCTGGCACGATCAATCTGCACAGCCGCGCGCTGTGATTTCACGCGTCCTCGCCATGTCTGTTGGCCCGTCATGAGCTTTGCCGCCACGTTTATCACACTTTATCCGGACGCGTTTCCGGGGCCGCTCGGAGTTTCAATTCTGGACCGAGCGCGACAAGATGAACTTTGGTCGCTCGACCTCGTCTCATTGCGTGAATTTGGTTTGGGCAAGCATCGCCAAGTGGATGAGAAACCTGCAGGTGGCGGCGCAGGTCTCGTGCTCCGCCCTGATGTTGCAGCCGCGGCGATCGATAGCGTGCCGCGGGACAAGCGGCCGCTCATCTATCCGAGCCCACGCGGGATTCCCTTTAACCAAGCGCTTGCGGCGGAGTGGGCGATCGCGCCTGGGTTGATCTTCTTTTGCGGGCGGTTTGAAGGGTTAGACCAGCGAGTCATAGAAGAGCGCGAGATGCTCGAAGTCTCCCTCGGAGATTTTGTTTTGGCCGGCGGCGAAGTCGCAGCCATGGCGATGTTAGAAGCAGTTTTGCGGCTGATCGCGGGCGTCGCTGGAAATCAGGCGTCGGTCGAGGATGAAAGTTTCAGCGACGGCCTGCTTGAATACCCTCAATATACACTGCCGCGAGACTGGGAAGGACGACCCACGCCAAACGTCCTTTTGTCCGGCGATCACAAAGCTGTCCAAGCCTGGAGAAATCAGCAGAGTGAGGCATTGACAAAACATCGCCGACCCGATTTATGGGCGGCTTCCCGAAATGGACCCAAATTGCGAGCGTCGGAGACGGACGATGAACATGATTGAACAGCTTGAAGCTGAAGAAGTTGCCCGCGTCACCGCTGGCAAAACCATCCCAGAATTTTCGCCAGGTGATACGCTGTCTGTCAACGTGCGTATTAAAGAAGGCGACCGTGAGCGCGTTCAGCGCTATGAAGGCGTTTGCATCGCGCGCGCCGGACAAGGCCTCAACGAGAATTTCACCGTGCGTAAGATTTCGTTCGGCGAAGGCGTTGAGCGGGTTTTCCCAGTTGTGTCGCCAATGATTGAAAGCATTGAAGTGAAGCGTAAGGGCCGCGTGCGCCGCGCCAAGCTTTACTATCTGCGCGATCGCCGCGGTAAGTCTGCGCGTATCGCTGAGCGGACTACCGGTCACGGTATGGAGACGACAGAGATCACAACCTCTAAAACAGAACTTCGCCGTCAGCGCGATGCCGCGAAAGTGGCGCGCCGCGAAGAAGCTGCCAAAGAGCGTGAAGCCGCTGCCAAAGCGAAAGCCGCAGAGGAAGCTGCCGCCGCAGCTGCTGCTGAGGCAGAAGCCGCCCCAGAGGGCGACGCTGAGGCTTAGTTCGTAATTCGAACTCAACAGTTTAAAGACCCCGCTTTCGAGCGGGGTTTTTTCGTTTTATGCTCAAGGCTCAAGGCAGACCTGGTGGGACCGCTGTCGAGCTTTTTGCGCTAAGTGTCGGTAATTTCAGCGACATTACTCTCGCATTGCGCGAATCCAATTGGTTTATTTGGTATCATTCCCTATACGAAATGAATGGCGCGGAATTTGCGCCTAGCTGTCCAAATGTCCCGAAATGGATCGGGACCGAAATGATGGCTTTATCACAGGCCGCTGAATAGGCGGCTTGAAAAGGGGTACAAAAATGAAATTGTTTAAATCGATCACGATCGGTGCGACGGCCGCTATTCTGTTGCCTTTGTCAGCTTTTGCTGATGGCGACAAAACCAACTACGACGCACAAGCCGCCGGAGAACGGTACAGCGTGACGGGCGCGACGACCGCAGAACGCACACTCACCGACGAGGAGATCCGTGATATTATCGCGAAGTCTGGTGCAAGTGGTGCCAACAAAGACGTTCGCTATCTTGGTGGACCTGTTGAGGCCATCGAAACGATCATGTGCTGCGAAAATGTCGACGAGCAAGTCGAAACGCGCACGGAAATCGAAGAGACCACGGAATACATCGATACGGTCACGCGCCGGGACATCATTCAGCCAGTCCAGCGTACTTTGATCCAACCGATCACGCGCGAAGTCCTGCAAGGCTCTGTCGAAGACATCACTGAAGACCGCGTTTACGAGACCAATCGTCTTGCGACGCGGTATGAGCGGGATGACGTACCCGCCGTCACAGAAAACTATATTCCGCAAGTGACGACCGAAACGCGTGATGAGATCACCGAAACTTATTATGACGTGGTCACGCGCCGCGAGATCATCCAGCCGGTTGAACGCACGACCATCGTGCCGGTTCAGCGCCGCATCGTGCGTCCGGTTACGGAAACCATCACCAATGAAATCCGCTACGAAACGCGCACCGCGCCAACACAGCGGAATTCAGTGGTCATTCCGGATACGATCGAAACAGTGACCGAAGATGTCACCACGGTGACCGAAGAGCAAATGACTGAGAAAGTCATTCCATATGTCTCTGAGCGTAACATCTATCAGCCGAAAACGATCACCACGATCCAGCCGATTGAACGTCAAATCCTTCGCGGAACGACGGAAACCATTACGCAAGCCACGCGCTATGAAGAAGAGCGTTTGCCGCTCCGTGTCGAAACTGAAGATGCGCCGCGCATTGTGGAGAACATCATCCCACAAGTTAGCGAGCGGACGGTTCTCGAAGTTGAAGATGTGTACATCGACAATGTCACGCGCAACATCATTCAGCCTGTTGTCGTCACCACGATCCAGCCTGTTGTGAACGAAGTTCTGAACGGTCGCACCGAAACGGAAACGCGGGCCACCCGCTATGAAACTGAAACCCTGGCAGGTAAAGTCGAGAGCGTTCGCGTCCCAGACACGGTTGTGAACTACATCCCGCAACTGACTGAGGAATATCAGGAAGAGCGCTCTGAGACCTATTTCGAGGCGGTCATTCAGCGCGATATCTATCAGCCGGTCGTTCGCACCATCATTCAACCGATCGAAGTTCGGAAGATGAATGCGAAAACCGAAACCGTCACAAACCCAACCCGATATGAAACCGTGCGCGCAAGCTTGGTGGTTCTGAACATCGGGGACTCTTGTAACTGTAAATAGGTTGCCCAGTTCGGGCTGGTAGTGATGCGCTGCCAGCTCGTCTCTCCAGGCTCATGAATTTGGGCCGATTGCTACGAGAAGGCGTTGTGATTCTTCACAGCGCCTTTTTGTTCGCCTGGCGGCTTGCGGAAATCGGCGCTGCGTGCTGATACACCCGGCTGGAAAGGTAGACTGAGATGACTGGACAAACGCTGTACGATAAAATTTGGAACCAACATGTTGTGCATGAAGATGCCGGCACGGGTGAAGCGCTCCTCTTTATCGATCTCCATCTCATTCACGAAGTCACCACGCCGCAGGCTTTTGCAGGGCTCAAAGCGGCGGGCCGGACGGTTCGTCGTCCTGATCTGACACTCGCAGTTGCCGACCACAATACGCCCACCGAAGGCCAAGCCCTCGGTCTAGAAGGCGTCAAAGACGAGGCTGCGCGAAACCAATTGGCTGCGCTGACCCGCAACGTTGCTGAGCATGGCATCGAGTACTTCCCAATGGGGCATATCAATAATGGCATCGTCCATGTCGTCGGTCCGGAACAAGGCCGGACCCAGCCCGGGATGACAATCGTGTGCGGGGACAGCCACACATCAACACATGGCGCCTTTGGGTCGCTCGCACATGGCATTGGGACGTCTGAGGTAGAGCACGTCTTAGCCACGCAGACGTTGCGCGCGCGCAAGATGAAGAACATGGCTGTTGAAGTCTCCGGGACCTTGCGCGAGGGCGTGACAGCTAAAGATCTTGCGCTTCACTTGATTGCGAAAATCGGCACAGCCGGGGGCACTGGCTCCGTTATGGAATATCGCGGCGAAGCGATCCGCGCCATGTCGATGGAAGCGCGGATGACGCTTTGCAACCTCTCGATTGAGGGAGGTGCGCGGGCGGGTTTGATTGCCCCGGATGACACAACGTTCGCCTATATGAAGGGCCGCCCAGCAGCACCAAAAGCAGGTGCTTGGGAAATCGCTGAGCGACATTGGCGGACGCTATACTCAGATGATGACGCCGTCTGGGACGAGGTTATTCATATCAACGGGGCGGATGTTGAAGCGACAGTGACCTGGGGCACGAGCCCAGAGCAAGCCATTCCGCTTTCGGCTGCGATCCCTGATCCCGCGCAGATGACCGATCCGGTAAAGCAGACTGCGGCGACGCGCGCGCTGGAATATATGGGCTTAGAAGCAGGCGCACCGCTGGCTGGAACCAGCGTGCAGCGCGTGTTTATTGGCTCATGTACCAATTCTCGGATAGAAGATCTCCGCGCCGCCGCAGAGGTCGCCAAACAGGGGCGTGTGGCGGAAGGTGTTCGGGCGCTCGTTGTGCCCGGCTCCGGTCTAGTACGCGCGCAAGCTGAAGCTGAAGGTCTGGATGAAATTTTGAAGGCGGCGGGATTTGAATGGCGTGAGCCGGGGTGCTCCATGTGTCTCGGCATGAACCCAGACATCTTATCGCCGGGTGAGCGCTGCGCATCAACGTCCAACCGAAACTTCGAAGGCCGTCAAGGCCGCGGCGGACGCACGCATCTGATGAGTCCTCATCTAGCGGCGCGGGCGGCGATTACTGGGGTGATCGGGGGATGAGCCTCTCAGATTGGAGCCGCCGCGAGCGTCCGGGACAATGGCCGCTCACGGGCGCACGCGTCGTGCTCGAGCCGCTCGATTGGGATGCGCATCTCGATGGTTTGTACAAAGCCGTTGCGGCGCCCGAAGTCGAAGACATATGGAACTATATGCCGCTTGGCCCGTTTAAGAGCGCTGAGCAATTTCACGAAATCTTCGATCATGTCTGCGCGAATTTCGGTTGGGAAACGCTTGTCATCCGCAAGGGCAATAGTGGCAAAGTTCTCGGCATGGCAGGATATATGCGCATTCGAGAAGAACATGGCAGCGCAGAGATTGGCTGCGTGGCCTTTGGGCGTGATCTACAACGCACCCCAGAAGCGACGGAGGCTATGTATTTGATGGCCAGCCATATCTTCGATGAGCTTGGCTATCGCCGCTACGAATGGAAATGCCACAATGAGAATGATGCTTCCCGGCGCGCGGCAACCCGCTTTGGGTTCGCGTTTGAAGGCGTATTTCGCAATGACATGGTGGTGCGCGGACAGAATCGCGACACCGCCTGGTTTGCGATGACCGATGACGATTGGCCAAGCCTGAAGACAGCATTTGGAGCTTGGCTCGCCCTGTCGAATTTCGATGCAGCTGGGCAGCAGAAACAGCGGCTTGAGAGCTTTCGACCATGATTACCGCACTCGATCATTTCGTAATAGTGTGCCCGGATCTGGAGACCGCAATCTCTGAGCACCGCGTTCTCCTCGGCATCGATCCGGCTTGGCGCGCAGATGCTGATGGGGTCGGAACAGCTGTGTTTGCGGTCGGCAACACAGCGCTTGAATTTATGGGCCCTACCCGCGATGGGGCAGCCGCGGACAAGCTGCGCGATATGACCCGCGACGGGGCGCGGCTGACCACTCTGGTCTATCGCAGCGATGACCTCGCAGGCGATCACCATGTCATGACACGCCGTGGATTGTCGCCATCTGAAATGGCGGATGCGACCAGTACTGACACAGAAACCGGGGCGCAGCGCACCTGGCAACGATTTCGTATTCCGGATGAGAAAATGGCCGGGATCAAGACATTTGTCTTGCAGCCAGAGACACCTCTTACGCCATCCATCGCGGCGCCTGGCGCTGTCACATCACTCGATCATTTAGTGATCAACACACCGAATCCGGAGCGGGCGGTCGCAACCTATGGCGCACGCCTCGGCTTGCGATTTGCGCTCGATCGAACCGCAGAGCAATGGAAAACAAGGTTCCTATTCTTCCGGCTTGGGGGTCTGACCTTAGAGGTTATCCACCGCCTGGGCGAGGCGCATGATGCGGACGCCGATGACACGATTTGGGGTCTGACTTGGGCAACCGATGATCTCGCCGCGGCGCACGCTCGCTTGAGCGCAGCTGGCCTCGATGTCAGCGAATGTCGCACGGGGCGAAAGCCTGGTTCAGAAGTCTTCACTGTCCGCAATGGGACCCAAGGTGTGCCGACCCTGTTCATTGCCCATTCGCCGCGCTAAAAGGATTAATATGAAAGCCTTCACACACCTCCGCTCCACCGCTGCGCCCCTAATGGATAAAGGCAAGCTGATGGTTAATGTCGACACCGACATGATCATCCCAAAACAGTTCCTCAAAACAACGGAAAGAGACGGATTGTCGGAAGGCCTGTTCCACGAATTGAAGACGCTTCAGGACGGATCTCCCAATCCCGACTTCGTGCTCAATAAGCCGCAATATCAAAGTGCTGGCGTCTTAATTGCGGGCGAGAATTTTGGCTGCGGCTCGTCGCGCGAGCATGCACCTTGGGCGCTTTTGGACCAAGGGGTCACCTGTGTCATCGCGCCCAGTTTTGCCGATATATTCTACAATAATTGTGGCAAGAACGGCATTCTCGCCATCGCTCTGCCAATTGAAATCTGCAACGCTTTGGCGGCGCAAGCGGGCGGCAGCAACAGTGTGTTCGAAATCGACTTAGAAGCGAAAACTGTGACGACCCCAGATGGCGAGCAACACAGTTTCGATTTTGACGAGGGTCGCCGCGAGAAATTGCTGAAAGGACTGGATGATATCGCTCTTAGCCTGCAAGCCGAGGACGCAATCAGTGCCTTTGAAACGCAGCGCAAACTGGCAACACCCTGGTTGGAGACGGCTTGATGAGACATTTCTTGGCGGCAGGGCTCGGCGCCTTCCTTCTTGCGGCGTGTATTCCGGATATCATGAACACCAAGCCTGAAGTTCAGGGTCTTGAGGGCGCTGCGCCGGTGCAAACGTTTACCGATCCAGCCAATGGCACCGACATTACCCTCCGCCCAGATGGGCAGCTCAATTTGAAGCTCGATAGCAATCCGACCACTGGGTATTATTGGTATCTCAAAGACATTGATGCGTCGCAGCTCGATGAGCTGAGCAATGAGTATTATGCGGAGGCAGCGCCCGAGGGCGTTGTTGGGAGCGGTGGCCATCAGCTTTTTGTCTTCCAAGCGCTTGCGACCGGGAAGTCGAAGCTTAAGCTCTCTTATGAGCGCTCGCCGCAAGATGTGGCGGAAACGTTGGTTCTAGATATCCGAGTGATTGAATGATTGTTGTTGAGGGTCGCGCGCGCATTCCAGAAGATGCATGGCCACAAGCTGTGGCAGCAATGGAAAAAATGATCATAGCGAGCCGCGCCGAACCCGGTTGCATCGAGTACGCGTATAGCCGCGACCTTCTCGATCCTAATCTCTTGCGCATCATTGAGCGCTGGCGAGACAAAGCAGCCTTGGTCAGTCACTTTGCGGAACCGCATATGGCTGAGTTTCGCCAGGCCTTAGCCGCCGTCGGACCGCAAGAGCTGGAAGTGCGCATGTATGAGGCTGAGCCAGAGCCTCTGCCTGTCTAAGCGTTCGGCGTGTCTGTCGCAGTAGACTCAAGCATCGCAAGCTGATCTATGGCGCCAAATCAGATTTGCGCGTTAGAGGATCTTATGAGCCAGACTTTGCTTTTGCTGCCCGGTGATGGGATTGGACCAGAAGTTACCGAACAAGCCCGCCGCGTTGCGGAAGTCCTGGCGCCGGATCTCGCATTTGATGAAGACCTCGTGGGGGGCGTTTCGATTGATGCGCATGGCGAACCTCTGACGGTCAATGCTCTGGTCAAAGCGAAATCGAGCGATGCGGTTTTGCTGGGCGCCGTAGGCGGCCCAAAATGGACAAGCGTTGAGCGGCACTTGCGACCCGAAATGGGGCTCCTGCAATTGCGCAAAGGTATGGATACTTTTGCCAATTTGCGCCCGGCCTTTTGTTTTCCGGCTTTGGTCGATGCCTCTAGCTTGAAGCGTGAGGTTGTTGAGGGTCTCGACATCATGATCGTCCGTGAGCTGACCTCTGGCGTTTACTTTGGCGAACCGCGCGGTTTTGAACGCGGCATTGGCGATAAGAGTTTCGGTTATGAAACGTCACGCTACACCAAAGGCGAGATTGACCGGGTCACACGCGTTGCTTTCGACATTGCGAAAGGGCGACGGAGCGAAGTGGCGTCAACGGAAAAATCGAATGTTATGGAAAGCGGCTTATTCTGGCGCGAGATGGTTACCGCGTTGCATGAGGCGGAAGGACAGGGCGTGGCATTGCGCCATATTCTCGCCGATGCGTGCGCAATGGAATTGGTTCGCGACCCAAAGCAGTTCGACGTGATTCTGGCGGGCAACCTTTTTGGCGATATTCTCTCAGATGCGGCGGCAATGTTGACCGGGTCGATCGGCATGCTGCCGAGCGCGTCCTTGAGTTATGAAGGCAAGCCCGGCTTGTATGAACCCGTCCATGGATCGGCGCCCGATATTGCGGGGCAGGGCAAAGCCAATCCGTGCGCGGCGATTTTGTCCTTGGAAATGGCGTTGCGCTGGTCGCTCGGCCGGGCGGATGCGGCGGACAAGCTCTTTGCAGCGGTGGGCCGGGCTCTCGAGGGCGGCGCGCGCACCGGAGACATCGGTGGCACAATATCGACCCAAGAGATGGGTGATGCAGTGATCGCTGCTTTGTAAGTCCGACCTCCTGCCGCAAGTCAGGATCCAAGGCGGTCGAGAAAATTTTAAAAGTCTTCAGCCAGCCGCCATGGGTGCCAACCTTCGTTGGCAATGCGGGACAAAACGAGCGTCACTCATCATTCGCATCCATTGCAAGAATGATCTGCGCATAGCCTTTCGAGAGCCGTCCCATATTCTGGACCGTGAGCCGCTCATTCGTCCCGTGAAACCCGGTCAGGTCCTCGGGCGACATGACCGCCGGCATAAAGCGATAGACGCTGTCTGTGATCGCCGTTGCATAACGCCCATCTGTCGCGCCAAGCACCAATCCCGGTGCGACGGGCGACTGACTAGAGTCCGCCGCCACCGCGTACAAAACGCCGAAAGCGAGATTATCCATCGGGCTAACAGGCGAAGCGCCTGTGCCACGAATACCGCTTCGACCAAGTGAGACCTCTAATCCCTCAATATCCTTCGTCACCTCTTTGATGTGGGCGAGAATGCTTTCTTCAGTGTCTTTCGGATGAATCCGGAAATTGATAATTGCTGTCGCGCGCTGCGCCAGAACGTTCTCTTTGGCTGAACCTGTGAGCATGGTCGGAGCCGTCGTGGTTCGGATCATTGCATTGGCCGCAGGTTCCGCGCTGAGCACGCCTTTTAGATATCCGCCGAACAGCCATTGATTGGCGAAGGCCATCCGCTGAACAAATGGCATGTCGGGGCCCGTTGCTTTGAACAGACCGGAGACCAGCGGATAGTCCATGTCCGCCGACATTTGGTTCTCGTCGAGCGCGACCAATGCCCGCGAAAGACGTACGGTTGCGCTGTTGCGCGGCGGTGTTGACGAATGTCCACCCTCGGCCGTCACGGTCAGCGTATAGGTGACATAGCCTTTTTCGGCGACCCCAATGAAGGCGACCGTGCCACCGGTGAGGGGATTGTTCTCCACCGCCATGAAACCCTCATCCAACGCCATGATGGGGGAGACACCACGCGACTTGAGCAATTCCACACCTGAACTTGCGCCAGAACCGGAAACCTCTTCATCATGACCGAGCATCAGTAGGATTGTGCGCTTCGGCTGGAAGCCCTCTTTCGCTAAGGCGTCGAGCGCTTCGAATAAGCCGACCATCGAGCCTTTGTCATCGATCGCGCCGCGACCATAGACATAGCCATCTTGAATCGCGCCGGAAAAGGGTGGCGCATCCCAATCGCTCTCGGTGCCGATATTGACGGGCACAACGTCCTGGTGGGCCATTAGCAAAAGCGGGTCGAGCGATCGGTCGCTGCCTTGCCAAGTATAGAGCAGGCTATAGCCGCCTGGAATCGTCTCTTTGTTCGCGGCCGCATGAAATGCCGGATAGGTTTCTTCCATCCAAGCTTGCATGTCCAACCAAGGCCCCTCTTGACCAGGACGAGGGTCGCCCGGCGCGACGGTCATCGTCCTGAACTGGATTGCTTCGCTGAGATGCTCAGCTGCAACGTTCATATCAAAATCAGGGACGTCCGGGAGTACGATTTCGCGCACATCCTGTGGGGTGCCGCCATAATTAAACGTCCGCACCAGGATGATGCCGACAAGCAGGATTATGATCCCGCCTAGTCCAAACAGTGCCTGTTTGATCATGTGCTTGCCTCCCAAGATATTTTCCAACAGGTTTGGCGGGGGTCATTCGCGTTGGCAAGGTCTGCCGCAACGCGACCGCTACTCTGTGGCGAGCGATGGATGCGATGTTCGGAGCGCTCCATCACCATATTTTCCTGATCCTATACGTCAGGCCGCCATGTATCGGGTGCGAGTTCGAACCCGGAAAACTCGAACCCTGGCGCCACGACGCAAGACACTAAGGTCCACCCGCCGAGACTTTCTGCGGTTTGCCAATGGTGCTTGGGGACGACCAATTGTGGGCGTTGGCCAGCGCGCAAATCAGGGCCGAGCGTATAGGCTTTCGCGCCTTTGCCATCGGGCGGCGACAGAGTGAGGGAAAGCGGCCCACCGGCATGCCAGAGCCAATGCTCGTCGGCGTCGACGCGGTGCCAGGCTGACACTTCATCCGCACTTAGGAGATAATAGATCGCCGTTGAATCTCCGCGTCCGCCGCTTTCTGAGCGATAGGTCTCTGCATAATAACCACCTTCTGGGTGCGGTTTCATGTTGAGCAGGCGGATGATCTCATTGGCCCCAAGGTCGCCCGATATAGCCGCCATTAAAACTGATCCTTGCGGCCACGAATTTCCCCAAAAGTCGCTGCAGCATCGCCGGGATGGCCCATCGCCGCTTGGAGTTCTGGAACATCGGCGCGCAAGAATGGATTGGTCGCGAGTTCGCGGGCGAGGCCCATGGGAACGGTGCGTTCCCCCCGAGCGCGCTTGTCGTCAATCTCTGCAATATAGGCCTTCAACGCGTCGTTCTCGGTTTCGATGGTTTCAGCGAACCGGGCATTAGATTGGGTGTATTCATGCGCGCAATAAAGCGTCGTTTCAGGGGGCAGGGCTTTGATCGCCTGCATCGAAGACCACATCATCGGCATGTCGCCTTCAAAGACACGTCCACAGCCAAGAGCAAACACAGCGTCGCCGACAAAGGCCGTATTCGCGGCGCCGATATGAAACGCGATATGCCCTAATGTGTGGCCGGGAACATCAATGACGTTCGCCTGCAATCCGCCAAGAGACACAGTGTCCCCGCCGCCAACCGCGCGGTCGAGACCAGGGATTTTTTCTGCTTCACCTTGTGGGCCGATGATGTCGCAGCCGGTTGCCTCTTTAATTTTGAGATTTCCACCAGCATGATCTGGATGCCAATGGGTGTTCCAAATCGCCGTAATCGTCCAACCTTTTGCTGCCGCTTCGGCAAGATATACATCAGCGTCTGGTGTATCGATGGCCGCGGTGGCGCCGGATTCGGTGTCATGGGCGAGATACCCATAATTATCATTCAGGCAGGGGAATTGATGTATGGTCAGCATGATCCCATCTCTTTCGGGTCGATTGTCTTCGTGAGATAAGAGCCATATGCGTCAGCCCGCGGCAACCCTTGAAGCCTTTTATAAGTCCCGCTTGGGGCAAGCCTCGCGTCGTTTAATGTCTGAGCGGATGACCGCATTATGGGGATCATGTGAGGGCTTGCGGGTGCTTGGCGTCGGCTATCCGGGGCCGCTTTTGCCACTTTGGCAGGACGACGCGGCGAGTTGTATCGGGGTTGTACCGGAAGAGATTGGTGAAGCGCGGCTCGCATCCGAGCGAGGTCAGACGCTATGTCTCGCGCCAGAGCAGAGACTGCCATTTCCAGAAGGCTTGTTTGATCGCGTGGTTTTGTTGCATGCGCTGGAGGAGGCTGACAGCCCCCGCCAACTCTTGCGCGAAGCCTGGCGTGTTCTGGCTCCTGAGGGACGGATCGTGGTGGCGGTGACCAACCGGCGGAGCATGTGGTCATTGGTCGATAGTCAGCCATTTGGGCATGGCCGGCCTTGGACGCGCCGACAAATGGTTCGCTTCCTGGATGACAACCTGTTTCAAGTTACGGCCTCGACCACTGCGGTCCATATGCCGCCACTCGACTGGCGGATTATCACGGGCGCCGCGAATTCGTGGGAACGCGTTGGTGAATTGGCGCTACCTGCCATGGGCGGCGTGGTCCTGGTGGAAGCGGTGAAGCGTCTTTATTCAAAACCGAGTGGTAGCGCCGCTGCACCTGTCACAAAAGCTCTAAAGGCGAGCAGGCCAAAACCGGTCATGCCTAGAAACGCAGCACGCGATACGGCAGTAAAAAAACGCAAAAAAGTGATAATTGACGTTACAAACCAAACCGATACGGATATGATTAAGACTGCAATTGGAGGCGGGTCAAAATGAAACTTGTGACAGCAATCTTCAAACCAAGTCGTCTCGACGCCGTGATTGATGCACTTGGCGAGGCGGACGTATCAGGTCTGACAGTGTCTGAAGTCCGTGGCTATGGGCGCCAGCAAGGTAAGACTGAAGTGTATCGTGGCGCGGAATATGAAGTGCGTCTTCTGCCGAAAGTGAAAGTCGAAGTCGCTTGCGGCGCGTCGCAGGCCGATCGCGTGGTCGAATCGATTACCGCCGCTGCCAATACGGGTACGATTGGGGATGGCAAAGTGTTTGTGACCGATCTTGAATCCATCGTTCGGATCCGAACAGGCGAGCGCAACGAGCAAGCGATCGGTACTTAAGCGCGACTGAAAAAATTGTAGATTCTGTCTAGGCGGCTGGGCTCCGCGTCTTATCTCACGGGCTCAAGGCTGCAGAGAACATTCATGAAAATTGCTATAATTGGCGCGGGGTTGGCCGGTCTGATCCTGGCCAGTCGTTTGGCTGGAAAGCACGAGATTGTCGTTTTGGAGAAAGCGCGAGGACCTGGTGGACGAATGTCGACCCGGCGCGCGGCGCCGTTTGCGTTCGACCATGGCGCGCAATACTTCACAGCGGAGACCCGAGACTTTCAAGCTCATATCCAGACCCTGTTAGATCAGGATCAGATTGCGATCTGGCCGGATCAAATCCAGCTCGCCGAAGGCGCAAGGGTTTCAGACAAGCCGAAATATGTCGCGCAGCCGGGCATGAATGCGATTTGCAAAGCCTTAGCAGAGCGATTGGACCTTCGCACGCAAACCCGGGCAGACCGGTTAGAGCGAACACCGTCAGGTTGGCTGATCCATCTTGAGAGTGGACCGCATCTCGGGCCATTTGATTGGGTCATATCGACGGCGCCATCGGTGCAAACGGCGCAATTGATGCCCATCACCTTTGCCGGACAAGAGCGATTGCAACACGTCCAGATGGCGGGCTGTTACGCCTTGATGTTGGGATTTGATGAGCCGCTCGACCTGCAATGGACCGCGCTCAAATCGGCAAAACCACCGATTGGCTGGATGGCCGTGAATTCAAACAAGCCTGGGCGCACAGCCGCGTTCTCTCTCCTCGTCCAATCGAATAATGTTTGGGCGGATGCGCATATTGACGATCCACAAGATGAGGTCGCTGCCACACTTTTGGCCGCCGCGAGCGCGCTTGCAGGTGCCGATCTTTCCGCGGCCACGCACCAAGTGCTGCACCGCTGGCGCTATGCCGCGACGCCGCAACCCGCGGGCGTGCCTTATTTGCTGGATGAGCGGTTACAACTTGCAGCCTGCGGCGACTGGTGTCTTGGAAGCAAAGTAGAGGCGGCCTATCGCAGCGCCTCAGCGCTTGCTGATTCGCTTCTAACGCTTCCAAAGACTTGATTTTCCGCGCTGTTCCCGGCAGGTCACCAGGCTCAATCCATGGAGACCTCGATGACCGGCCCAAAAGCATTGCCGAACATTCTCGAAATCACCCCTTATAGAGGCGGCGAGAAACTGGTTGGCGCGCACAAACTCTCGTCAAATGAGAATCCGCTTGGGTGCAGTCCAGCGGCGCAGGCAGCGGTGATCGAAGCGGCGGCACATATGGAGCTTTATCCGGATGGTTCAGCCTCGGCACTGCGCGAGGCCATCGGGGCGAAATATGGAATCGATGCCGACCGCATTGTTTGTGGCGCCGGGTCTGACGAGATTTTTCAATTGCTTGGCAGAGCGTACCTGCGGCCGGGCGACAATATCGTGCAGAGCCAACACGGTTTCCTTGTTTACCGGCTGATTGCCCAACAATCGGGGGCAGAGACACGCAGCGCGCCTGAAACGGATCTCACGACAAATGTCGATGCGATGCTCGAACAGGTCGACGCGAACACGAAAATTGTTTTCCTCGCCAATCCAAACAATCCGACCGGAAGCTATATTCCGTACTCGGACGTTAAGCGTCTCCACGCCAATTTACCAGAAAACGTCTTGCTCGTTCTGGATGGGGCGTATGCGGAGTATGTGCGCAAGAATGATTATAGCGCCGGGATGGAATTGGCGGGCGAGATGCCCAATGTCTTAGTCACCCGGACCTTTTCTAAAATTCACGGGCTCGCGGCATTGCGTCTGGGTTGGGGCTATGGACCTGAAAGCGTGATTGATGCACTGAACCGAACGCGCGGTCCGTTCAACGTAAGCGCCCTTTCGCAAGCCGCCGG